>NZ_VFML01000001.1:1332500-1973333 GCF_006715045.1 Amycolatopsis cihanbeyliensis
CCCGAAACCCCAGGTCAGACCCTGCTTCCGGCCCGGAAACCCGGATCAGCCGAGCAGCTTCACCCCGGCCGTGCTGCGCTTGCCCCGGCGCACGACGAGCCAGCGCCCATGCAACGCGTCGCCGGCGGCGGGCCGCCAGTCGTCCCCGGCGATCTTCAGGTTGTTCACGTACGCGCCGCCTTCCTTCACGGCGCGCCGGGCCGCGCCCTTGCTTTCCACCAAGCCGCTCGCCAGCAGCAGGTCCACGATGGTCGGCTCGTCGGACATCCGCACCTCCCCGGTGGGCACCTCGGCCATCGCGGCGTCCAGGGTCGCCGGTTCCAACTCGGCCAGCTCTCCCCTGCCGAACAACGCCTGGCTGGCGGCGATCACCTGCCGGGTCTGTTCCGGGCCGTGCACCAGGTCGGTGAGTTCCTGGGCGAGCCTGCGCTGGGCGAGCCGTGCGGCCGGCCGTTCCGCGGTCGCGGTCTCCAGCTCGGCCACCTCGTCCCTGCCGAGGAAGGTCAGCATCCGCAGGCACGGGACCACCTCGGCATCACCGAGGTTGACGAAGTACTGGTACCAGGCATACGGCGAGGTCAGCTCCGGGTCCAGCCACACGTTGCCGCCGCCGGTGGACTTGCCGAGCTTGCGGCCCTCGGCATCGGTGAGCAGCGGCGCGGTCAACGCGTGCACCTGCGCGCCGTGCACCCGCCGGATCAGGTCCACCCCGGCCAGGATATTGCCCCACTGGTCGGAGCCGCCGATCTGCAGTCGGACCCCGTGGCGCTCGAAGAGCTCCCGGTAGTCGTTGGCCTGCAGCAGCATGTAGCTGAACTCGGTGTAGGAGATGCCCTCGCCTTCCAGCCTCCGCTTGACCGTGTCCCGCGCCAGCATGGTGTTGATCGAGAAGTGCTTGCCGACGTCCCGCAGGAAGGAGGTCACCGGCATCCGACCGATCCAGTCCAGGTTGTTCACCTCGATCGGCGGAACCGTCGGGTGGTCGAAGTCGACGAAGCGGGCGAGCTGTCCACGCAGCCTTCCCGCCCACTCCCGGACGGTGTCCTCTGAGTTCAGCGTGCGCTCGCCCACGTCCCGGGGGTCCCCGATCAGCCCGGTACCGCCGCCGGCGAGTAACACCGGCCGGTGGCCGGCATCCTGGAACCGGCGTAGCACCAGCATCTGCACCAGGTGACCGGCGTGCAGGCTGGGTGCGGTCGGGTCGAAGCCGGCATAGACGGTGAGCGGCCCGTCGTCGAGGTCACGCCGCAGCGCCTCCAGATCGGTGGACTGCGCGATCAGCCCGCGCCAGGACAGTTCGTCAAGGATGTGCTCGCTCACGCATCGATATTCCCCCACCAGGTCAACCGACTTGTCGCCGGGGCCGAGCCCGGCCGGCGCGGCGGTAGGCCGACACCGAGGGCGATCCGGCCAGCCAGAACCGCCAGGGAACGTCCATGGCCGCCGCCACCCCGACCCGTGGCCCGCTGCGGATCTCCGCCGCGGGCACCGGTGGCCCGGCGAGCAGCCGGATCGGTGAGTCCGGACCGGTCAGATCGATGCCGTTGTGCTCCCGGCCGAGGCCGAGCACCGAGGTGAGGACGGCCGGACCACTGGCGAACTCGCCCTTGCCCTTCGCCGTGGGCCTGCGGGAACGCGCCAGCTCGGAGCCGTCGACGACCTCGCCCGCGCGCAGCAGCACGGCACCCGCCTCGCCCTCGGTGGTCGCCACCACATTGGCGCAGAAGTGCATCCCGTACACGAAATAGACGTACAGATGACCGGCGGGACCCCACATCACCTCGTTGCGTGGGGTCCGGCCGCGGTAGCAGTGCGAGGCCGGGTCATCCCGACCCCGGTAGGCCTCGACCTCGGTCAGCCGCAGCCGCACCTCGCCGTCGGCCAGGCGCGACTCCAGCACGCAGCCGAGCAGGCGGATGGCCAGCTCGACCGGGTCGCGGGCGAGCTCGTCCCTGGTGAAGACCTGTTCGCGGGGTCCGATCCGGCGACTCCTTTACTCGGTCCAGGCGCGGTGCTCGGCCACCGCGGCGGCCAGGCGTTCCCGCTGCTCGGCGACCCTGGCCGGGGCGGTACCGCCACGCGCGTCCCTGGACGCTATCGAACCCGGAACGGTGAGCACCTCGCGCACCCGCGGGGTGAGTGCGGGGTGGATCGTCCCCAGTTCCTCGTCGGTGAGCTCGTCCAGCCCGACGTTCCGCCGCTCGGCGACCCGGACGCATTCCCCCGCCGCCTCGTGTGCGACCCGGAACGGGACACCGGCACGCACCAACCACTCCGCGATGTCGGTGGCGAGGGTGAATCCGGCCGGCGCCATGGCGGCGAGGCGGTCGGTGTGGAAGGTGAGGGTGTCGAGCATGCCCGCGATCGCGGGGAGCAGCAGCTCGAGCTGTTCGACGGAGTCGAAGACCGGTTCCTTGTCCTCCTGCAGGTCCCGGTTGTATGCCAGTGGCTGTGCCTTGAGCGTTGCCAGCAGACCCGTGAGGTTGCCGATCAACCGGCCCGACTTGCCCCTCGTCAGCTCGGCCACGTCCGGATTCTTCTTCTGCGGCATGATCGAGCTGCCGGTGGCCCAGGCATCGTCCAGGGTCACGTAGCCGAACTCCGCGGTGTTCCAGATGATCACCTCTTCGGCGATCCTGGACAGGTTCACCCCCAGCATCGCCACGGCGAAGCCGAACTCGGCGGCGAAGTCCCTGGACGCCGTGCCGTCGATGGAGTTGTCCACCGACGTCGGGAAACCCAGCTCAGCGGCGACCGCGTCGGGGTCGAGCCCGAGCGAGGAGCCGGCCAGTGCCCCCGACCCGTACGGTGACTCGGCCGCGCGGGTGTCCCAGTCCCGCAGCCTGCCGACGTCCCGCAGCAACGCCTGCGCGTGGGCGAGCAGATGGTGGGCGAGCAGCACCGGCTGGGCATGCTGCAGGTGTGTGCGCCCGGGCAGTACCGCGTCCGGGTACCGCCGTGCCTGGGCCAGCAGTGAGTCGATCACGTCCAGGGTGCCGGACACCACGCGGCGGGCGGCGGCGGCGAGCCACATCCGGAACTGGGTGGCCACCTGGTCGTTGCGGGAACGCCCGGCCCGCAGCTTGCCGCCGAGCTCGGCGCCGGCACGTTCCAGCAGCCCGCGTTCCAGCGCCGTGTGCACGTCCTCGTCGGCGACCGTGGGGGTGAACGCGCCGGACTCGACGTCCGCGGCCAGGGTGTCCAGTGCCGCCAGCATGCCGGTGAGCTCGTCCTCGCTCAGCAGACCGGCCCGGTGCAGCACCCTGGCATGCGCCCGCGAGCCTGCGATGTCGTAGGGGGCCAGGCGCCAGTCGAAGTGCGTGGACGCGCTCAGCGCCGCCATCGCCGCGTCGGGCCCGCTGGCGAACCGCCCACCCCACAGCGCGACCGGCTGCTTGTCACTCACCTGCGTACCTTTCCATCCGTGAGGGTTGTGCAGAACGGCCCAGCGACCGCGGGCCGCCGGCCCGCGCGTGTCCGGCTAGGCCTTCTGGTCGCGCTTGGCCGCGATCTTGCTGGGCAGACCCCACAGCTGGACGAAGCCCTTGGCCAGGGACTGGTCGAAGGTGTCGCCCTCGTCGTAGGTGGCCAGGTTGAAATCGTAGAGCGACTGCTCGCTGCGCCTGCCGTTGACGGTGACGTTGCCGCCGTGCAACGCCATCCTGATGTCGCCGGAGACATGGTCCTGGGTGGTACCGACGAACCCGTCCAGCGCCTCCTTGAGCGGGGAGAACCAGAGGCCGTCGTAGACCAGCTCGCCCCAGCGCTGCTCCACCTGCCGCTTGAACCGGGCCAGGTCACGCTCCACCGTGACGTTCTCCAGCTCCTGGTGCGCGGTGATCAGCGCAATCGCGCCCGGCGCCTCGTACACCTCGCGGCTCTTGATGCCGACGAGCCGGTCCTCCACCATGTCCAGCCGCCCGATCCCGTGCGCGCCGGCCCGTCGGTTGAGCTGCTGGATGGCCTCCAGCATGGTGACGGTCTCGCCGTCGATGGCCACCGGAACGCCCCTGTCGAAGGTGATGACCACCTCGTCCGGCGCCTGCCAGTGCACCGTCGGGTCCTCGGTGTAGGAGTAGACGTCCTTGGTCGGGGCGTTCCACAGGTCCTCGAGGAAGCCGGTCTCCACCGCGCGGCCCCACACGTTCTGGTCGACCGAGAACGGGGACTTCTTGGTGACGTCGATCGGCAGGTCGCGCTCCTCCGCGTAGGCGATGGCCTTCTCCCTGGTCCAGGCGAAGTCCCGGACCGGAGCGATCACCTTGAGGTCCGGGGCGAGCGCGCCCACACCGACCTCGAACCGCACCTGGTCGTTGCCCTTGCCGGTGCAGCCGTGCGCCACCGTGGAGGCACCGTGGTACTTGGCGGCCTCGGCGAGATGCTTGACGATCACCGGCCGGGACAGCGCCGAGACCAGCGGGTAGCGGTCCATGTAGAGCGCGTTGGCCCGTAGCGCGGGCAGGCAGTACTGGTCGGCGAACTCGTCGCGCGCGTCGGCGACCACCGCCTCCACCGCGCCGCAGTCGAGCGCACGCTTGCGGATGGTCTCCAGGTCTTCGCCGCCCTGCCCGAGGTCGACGGCCACCGCCACCACCTCGGCCCCGGTCTCCTCGGCGATCCAGCCGATCGCCACGGAGGTGTCCAGCCCACCCGAGTAGGCGAGCACGATCCGCTCAGTCACCTCAGTCTCCTTCGCTTTCTTCAACGTCCAAAGTAGATGATCGCCTCGCCAGTGCGACGAAGCGGTCGGCCAGGTCCTTTCCGGTGAGCGGTTCCCTGGCGATCACCGCGATGGTGTCGTCCCCCGCGATCGAGCCGACGACCTCGGCCAGCGCCGCCCGGTCGATCGCGCTGGCCATGAACTGTGCGGCGCCCGGCGGGGTACGCAGCACGGTCAGGTTGCCCGAGTAGTCCGCCGAGACCAGCAGCTCGGCCAGCAGCCGGGACAGCCGCGAGGTGCCACCCTGCACGCCACGAACGGGGCTGCCGTCCTCGGGGATCACGTACACCGGCGCCCCGGAGTCGGCACCGCGCAGCTTGACCGCGCCGAGTTCGTCCAGATCCCTGGACAGGGTGGCCTGGGTGACCTCGATTCCCTCGGCGGCGAGCAGTTTCGCCAACTCGGTCTGGCTGCGAATAGCCATGGTAGACACCAGCTCGGTGATCCTGGCCTGCCGGGACGCCCTGCTCATCGTCGCTCCTGCCCCGCCCCGAGCAGCCACACCAGCAGGGCCTTCTGCGCGTGCAGACGATTCTCCGCCTCGTCCCACACCGCGCTCGCCGGACCGTCGATCACCTCGTCGGTGATCTCCCTGCCCCGGTGCGCGGGCAGGTCGTGCAGCACGATGGTGTTCTTGCCGGTGCGGCCGAGCAGCTCGGTGTTCACCTGGTACGGCCAGAACGGCGACACCCTGTCCTTGCCGTCGTTCTCCTGTCCCATCGAGGTCCAGGAGTCCGTACTCACCACATCCGCGCCGTCCACGGCGGCCAGCGGATCGGTGAACACCCGCGCACTGCCGCCGGTCTCGGCCGCCCTGGCGGCCACCGCGTCGAGCACCCAGGGCAGCGGGTGGAAGTCCGGCGGCGCCGCCACCCGCACATGCATGCCCGCGGTGACCCCACCGAGCAGCAGCGAATGGGCCATGTTGTTCGCGCCGTCACCGAGATAGGTCAGGGTCAACCCGGCGAGGGTGCCCGTACGTTGCCGCACGGTCTGCAGGTCGGCGAGGACCTGGCAGGGGTGGAACTCGTCGGTGAGGGCGTTGACCACCGGCACGTCCGCGGCCGAGGCGAACGCCTCGATCCGGGCGTGCGTGAAGGTACGCCACACGATGGCGTCCACGTACCTGGACAGCACCCGCGCGGTGTCCTCAAGCGTCTCCTCGCGGCCGAGCTGCATGGTGCGCCCGTCCACGATCACCGGATGACCGCCGAGCTGGACGATGCCCGCCTCGAAGGAGAACCGGGTACGGGTGGAGCTCTTCTCGAAGATCGCCGCGACGGTCCTCGGGCCGGCGAGTGCGTCGCCGAGCGGCTGCTTCTTCAGCTCGTCGGCGAGGTCGAGGACGGCGAGTTGCTCCCCGGGGCCGAGGTCGTCGTCACGGAGGAAGTGCCGCGGCATCGTCAGGCGCCTTTCGTGGTGGTGTCGAGCGCGTCGGGCAGCGCGGCGAGAAAGCCCGCGGCCTGCTCCTCACTCAGGATCAGCGGGGGTGCGAGCCGGAGGGTGTCCGGCGCGACGGGGTTGACCAGGTAGCCGGCGGCCTGCGCGGCCCTGGCCACAGCGGGGGCGGCGGGCTCGCGCAGGGTGATGCCGATCAGCAGCCCGGCACCGCGGACACCGGTCACCAGCGGGTGGTCCAGTTCCTCCACCCCGCTGGCGATGTCCTTGCCGAGCGCCGCGACATGGTCGTTCAGGCCCTCCTCCGCGATGGTGCGCAGCACGGCCAGCCCCGCCGCGCAGCACACCGGGTTACCACCGAAGGTGGTGCCGTGTTGGCCCGGCTTGAGCAGCTCACCCGCCTCGCCGACGCCGATCACCGCGCCGAGCGGGAGGCCACCACCAAGGCCCTTGGCCAGGGTGATGAGGTCC
Source organism: Amycolatopsis cihanbeyliensis (assembly GCF_006715045.1). Classification (GTDB taxonomy): domain Bacteria; phylum Actinomycetota; class Actinomycetes; order Mycobacteriales; family Pseudonocardiaceae; genus Amycolatopsis; species Amycolatopsis cihanbeyliensis. Next base: position 1,339,090 of record NZ_VFML01000001.1, read on the forward strand.
GGGGTGATCCCGGCGTGCTGAAAGGCGAACCAGCCGCCGGTACGGCCGAGGCCGGTCTGTACCTCGTCCAGGACCAGCAGCGCACCGGCCTGCCTGGTGATCTCCCGTGCCGCCTGCAGGTAGCCGTCCGGCGCGGGCACCACCCCTGCCTCACCGAGCATGGGCTCGAGCACCACGGCGGCGGTCTCCCCGTCCACGGCCTCCCGCAACGCGGCGGTGTCGCCGAAGGGGACATGGGTGACGCCGGGAACCAGCGGTTCGAACGGCTCCTTCTTGGTCGGTTGCCCGGTCAGCGCCAGCGCCCCCATCGTGCGGCCGTGGAAGGCCTGTTCACAGGCCACGACCTTGGTGCGACCGGTCAGCCTGCTGATCTTCAACGCCGCCTCGTTGGCCTCGGCGCCGGAGTTGACGAACAGCACCCGCCCCGCTCCGGCGAACCCGGCCACGTCCAGCAGGGCCTCCGCCAGTTCGACGGTGACCGGGTTGACGTAGAGATTCGAGGTGTGGCCGAGCCTGCCGATCTGCTCGGTGACCGCGGCGACCACCGCCGGATGCGCGTGGCCGAGCGCGTTCACCGCGATGCCGCCGACCAGGTCGAGATACGCGTTCCCCTCGGCATCCCACACCGTGGCGCCCTCGCCGCGCACCAGGGTGAGCTCCGGGGTGCCGTAGTTGTCCATCAGGGCCGAGGTCCAGTGCCCCTGGCCGTCCATGTTGGTCTCGATCCGGCTCACGGCGAATCCTCCTCCGGCAGCACCATGGTGCCGATCCCCTCGGATGTGAACACTTCCAACAACACCGAATGGGCCAGTCGCCCGTCGATGACGTGCGCCCGGCGCACCCCGCCCCGTATCGCGCGCACGCAGGCCTCCATCTTCGGGATCATGCCGCTGGACAGCGAGGGCAGCAGCTCCTCCAGCTTGTCCACCCGAATTCGGTTGATCAGCGAGGATCGGTCCGGCCAGTTCGCGTAGAGCCCCTCGATATCGGTGAGTACCACGAGCTTCTCCGCGCCGAGCGCCGCGGCCAGCGCGCCCGCCGCCGTGTCCGCGTTGACGTTGTGCACCACCCCGTCGACATCGGGCGCGACCGTGGACACCACCGGGATGCGGCCGGCGTTCACGATGTCCAGCACGGCGTCCGGGTTCACCCCGACGACCTCGCCGACCAGCCCGATGTCCACCGCCTCCCCGTCCACGACGGCCTGCTTGCGTTGCGCGGTGAACAGGTGCGCGTCCTCACCGGAGATCCCCACGGCGTACGGGCCGTGCGCGTTGATCAGACCGACCAGCTCGCGGCTGACCTGCCCGACCAGCACCATGCGCACCACATCCATGGTCTCCGGGGTGGTGACGCGCAGCCCGCCGCGGAACTCGCCCTCGATGCCGAGTCGGTCCAGCATCGTGGTGATCTGCGGGCCGCCGCCGTGCACCACGACCGGGTGCAGCCCCGCCAGCCGCAGGAACACCATGTCCTGGGCGAACGCCGCCTTCAGCTCCTCGTCCACCATGGCGTTGCCGCCGTACTTGAGCACGACGACCGCGCCGTGGAACCGCTGCAGCCAGGGCAGCGCCTCCACCAGCACACCCGCCTTCTCGGCCGCCGTCGCCAGCCGCTCCCGCGGCGGCACGATCGCTTCCGCCGGGCTCATGAGGAGTACGCGCTGTTCTCGTCGACGTAGCCGTGCGAGAGGTCGGTGGTGAGGATGGTCGCCTCCGCCGCGCCCACACCGAGGTCGATGACGATCTCGACCTCCTTGCCGGACAGGTCGGCCGCGGAGCGGTCCGCGGCCGCGCCACCGGCGGAGCACAGCGTCACCCCGTTGATGTGGATGGACAGCGTCGCCGGATCGACCCGCGCACCGCAGCGACCGGCCGCCATGGCGATCCGCCCCCAGTTCGGGTCCGAGCCGAACAGCGCGGTCTTGACCAGGTTGTCCTCGGCGACGGTGCGGCCGACCGTGATCGCGTCGGCCTCGCTGGCGGCGCCCCGGACCACGATGTCGATCTCCTTGGTCACGCCCTCGGCGTCGGCGCGCAGCTGGTGCACGAGATCGAGGCTCACCGCGGTGAGCGCCTCGGTGAACTCCCGCTCGTCCGGCGTGATCCCGCTCGTGCCGGAGGACAGCAGCAGCACCGTGTCGTTGGTGGAGGTGCCGCCGTCCACATCGAGCCGATCGAAGGTGACCCGGGTCGCGGCGCGCAGCGCGGTGTCCAGTACCTCGCCGGTGAGCACCGCGTCGGTGGTGAGCACCGCGAGCATCGTCGCCAGGTTCGGGGCCAGCATCCCCGCGCCCTTGGCGAACCCGCCGACGCTCCAGCCGCTCGCGCGCGCGGCCGCCTGCTTGGCATGGGTGTCGGTGGTCAGCACGGCGCCCGCGGCCGCGAGGCCGGCGGTGGCCGTCGTATCGAGCCTGCTCATCGCACAGTCCACACCGGAAAGGACGGCGTCCATCGGTAGCCGTTCGCCGATCAGTCCGGTCGAGCAGACGGCGACCTCGATCGCACCGGTGTCCAGGCGGTCGGCGACCTTCTCCGCGGTCGCGTGGGTGTCCTGGAACCCGCCGGGACCGGTGGCGGCGTTGGCTCCGCCGGAGTTCAGCACCACGGCGCGCAACCTGCGGTGCCGCAGCACCTCCTGCGACCACAGCACGGGCGCGGCCTTCACCGCGTTGGTGGTGAACACACCCGCCGCGGTGAACTCCGGACCGTCGTTCACCACGAGGGCGAGGTCGGGACCACCCGAACTCTTGATGCCCGCGGCGACACCGGCCGCGCGGAAACCGCTGGGAGCGGTGACCCCCGTGTCCCGGTCGACCCGAATGCTCATGGCGCTGACTCCTTCGCGACCTCGTGCGCATCCTGGCGGCCGACGCGCACACGGTGGTCATCTTGGATGCCGCGGTTCGACCAAGGCCTCATGGCGCTACTCCTGCCGTGGTGAGTCCGGTGGCCTCGGGAAGACCGAGGGCCAGGTTCATGGATTGCACCGCGGCTCCCGCGGTGCCCTTGGTGAGGTTGTCGATCGCGGCCACCACGACCAGCCTCCCGGCGTCGGCGTCCACCTCGAGTTGCAGCTGCACGTTGTTCGAGCCGATCGTGGCCGCCGTGGCCGGCCAGGACCCGGGGGCGAGCACCTGCACGAACGGCTCGTTCGCGTAGGCATCGAGGTAGGCCGAGCGCGCGGTGGCACCGTCCGCTCCGGGCGAGAGCCGGGCGCTCGCGGTGGTCAGGATGCCGCGGGGCATCGGGGCGAGCACCGGGGTGAAGGACACGGTGACCCGTTCACCGGCCACCGCGCCGAGCCCCTGCACGAACTCCGGGGTGTGCCGATGCGCGCCGGCCACCCCGTAGGCGCTGGCCGAACCCATGACCTCCGAGCCGAGCAGATGCGGCTTCAGGCTCCTGCCGGCGCCGGAGGTACCGGTGACCGACACCACCGTCACCTCGGGCCGCACCAGTCCGGCGGCCAGCGCCGGCGCGAGGGCCAGCAGGCCGCCGGTCGGGTAACACCCGGGCACCGCCACCCGCTTGGTGCCGCGCAGCCTGTCCCGGCCGCCGGGTAGCTCCGGCAGGCCGTACGGCCAGGAACCGGCGTGGTCGCCTCCGTACCAGCGCCGCCAGTCCGCCGCGTCGGACAGCCGATGGTCCGCGCCGAGATCGACGACCAACACGTCCGGGCCCAGCAGGGCGGCGAGCTCGGCGGAGTGCCCGTGCGGCAGCGCGAGGAAGACCACGTCATGTCCGGCCAGCGTGTCCGGCCCGGTCTCCACCAGCATCCGGTCGGCGAGTGGCGCCAGGTGGGGCTGGTGTTGCCCCAGCGGCGTCCCGGCGCTGCTCGCGGCAGTCAGCGCGCCGATCTCCACCCCGGGGTGCGCCAGCAGCAGGCGCAACAGCTCCCCGCCCGCGTAGCCACTCGCCCCGGCCACCGCAACCTTCACCGTCATACGAATGATTATGCACGAAGATGAAAGGCCAATCAAACTGGTTTCTGCGGTGGTTCAGGCGCGCTCGCGCCGCCACCCCCGCGGGTAGTCGAGGACCAGTTCGTGCTCGTCCATCGGCAGGTCGGCGCGGAACCCCGCGGACTCGTACCGGTAGGTCTCGCGGCCATCGGCGGCGTCCAGCCTGGTGTAGCGCTGCGCGGAGACCGACAGCTCCAGCTCCGGCACCCTGATGTACAGCACACGCAGGTCGGCGGCCTGGTGCGGGCGCAGGCCGAGCCGGCGGACGGGAAGGGTGTTGGTGAACGGCGTGCTCGAGATGTCCACGTCGAGACAGCCGGTGAGCTCCGGCATCGGCACGCCGGTCTCGTCCTGCCAGGCACCCAGGCCGTCACCCGACACGGCGAGCCTGCGCACGGCATGCTGGCGGGCGATCTCCACCTCCACCCAGGTCGTGGCGCCCTCAGCCGCGGTCTCGATCCGGTAGCTGATCCGCGCCGCCCCGTCCGGGAACGCCACCACCGCGTTGCTGTCCACACGCAGCCCTTCGTGGTCCGACCAGCGCACGTGTTCGACGCCCGGCCAGTCGAGTGAACTCCACGCGACCTCCATACCCCACCTCCGCATGTTAACCGTCTATTGAGTTAGCAAGTTAGCATAGAAACCGCTAAACTGGGTGAATGGTCAACGCGGAGGGGCACCGGCAGGCCGCGCCCGGGGACCTCGAGCGGGTGCGGGAGTTGCTGAACACCTGGCTGGTCCCCAACGACACGCGCGTGCCCGCCGACAACCTCACCGAGTTCTGCGCCGCACACGGGCTCGGCAAGGCGGAGACGAGCACCATCCGCGCGCTGCGCCGGGACCTGCGTGCCGCGATCGAGCAACCGGCGGCCGCGGACGAACTGATCTCCGGCTGGAGCGCGAGAACCGCGATGCGCCCGGTACTCGAGGAGGGGCGGCTGGCCTTCGCCCACGACGGCGGGCCCGCGGGGGACCTGCTCGCGACGGTGCTCTCCGCGGCGGCGGACGGCCGGCTACGCAGGCTGAAGGCGTGTCCCGACTGCCGGTGGGTGTTCTACGACCACACGCGCAACGGCAGTAAGCGGTGGTGCCTGATGTACGCGGGCGGGCCGGAAGGGCGGGCCTGCGGCACCATCGCCAAGGTGCGCAGGCACCGTGAACGCAGCTCGGGAACCTCCTGACGGCGCGGTCATCTCGCGACGGGTGTCGGACCCCCGGTCTAGCGTGCTGTTCGTCACACCTACGACCCGAGGGGGAACGATGAGGGAACACCACGTCTGGCGCCTGATCCGGCAGGCCAGGCGAGACACCCGCGACCACCTGGCCGGCACCCGGGACCGGCACAGCTGCCTGCCCACCGTTTCCGGCTGGACGGCACTGTCCTTCCTGGGCAAGTCGCTCCAGGACAGACCGCTGGCCGACGTGGTCGCCTTCCAGCACCTGCTGATCCGGATCCACCGCCGCGCCTACCGGTGGGATCTGTGGCTGGCGTTCGGGATCGCGCTCGGCGGAGCCGACGAGGACCGCTTCGACGACTGCATCTGCTGGCTGGTCCTGCGGGGCAGACGCGCCTTCGCCCGCGTGCTGATCGATCCGGACACCCTCGCCGGGATGGACCTCGGTCCCATGGAGGTGTCCGGCTCGGGCGGTCTGGCCACCCTGACGCACGAGGTGCTCGTCCCCGGCGGAGGCGAGGCCCTCAGCCGGTGGCAGGACGAGTGGCTGCACGATGTGGTGGGCAGCATCCCGCCGGCCGGGCCGCCACTCGGTGACCCGCCGCCGCAGGACCTGGCGGCGGCGCGGCGGCGGTTCCCGAAACTGGCCGCCCGCCACCTGCCGCCGGAACAGGCCGACCCCATCGGCCCGCTGATCCGGCACGACTTCCCGGTCGGGCGCGCCCGATGAGCCTGATCGAGGCGGTGCGCACCGGGCTGGCCGACCTGGCTGACCCGGCGAAGGCACCGGCCATGCGCGCGTACATGAAGTCCGAGCTGCCGTTTCGCGGGGTGGCCAAGCCGGCCCGGCAGCGGCTGGGCCGGCAGGTGTTCGCCGAGCACCCGCTGCCGGATGTCGAGACGTGGACGGCCACCGTACTCGAGCTCTGGCGCGGTGCGCGGTACCGCGAGGAACGGTACCTGGCGCTGGACCTGACCGGCCACCGTTCCTACTCCGCTTGGCAGGGACCGGAGTTGCTGCCGCTGTACGAGGAACTGATCGTCACCGGCGCGTGGTGGGACTTCGTGGACGAGATCGCGGCCCACCGCGTGGGTCCCATCCTGCGTGCGTCGCCCGAAGCGGTCGACCCGGTGCTCCGCGACTGGGCGAACGGGGTCGACCGGTGGAAACGCCGCGGCGCGGTGATCTGCCAGCTCGGATCCAAAAAGGACACCAGGACCAGGCTGCTGGAGTACTGCGTCGAGGCGAACATCGACGATCCCGACTTCTTCCTCCGCAAGGGCATCGGCTGGGCGCTGCGCCAGTACGCGCGGGTGGATCCGGATTGGGTGCGCGCCTTCGTCCGCACCCATCCCGGCTTGTCCCCGCTGTCCCGGCGGGAGGCGCTCAGACATCTGGAGGGGAACGATGGAGCACACCCGTAGGAGGGTCACGCGGCGGAGGCGGCGACGCGTGCCTGCCATCGAGTGTCGCTGGCCGGGCGCGCCGCGAACGGTGGAACTCCTCGGCTACCGGCCGCGGCACCCTTCCTGCCGTTCGGCACACCCGTCCCGCACGCCCGGGTCGCGACCGAACGCGTCGAGCCGCTGGGGTCTGCCGAGCCCTGACCGGACGGCTACGCTCGCGTCATGCTCGATGCCTGGGAGCCGACGGCGGCCGGCGTGCTGCGGCTGCCCTCCGGCCGGCTCGTTCGCGGCCGGGGGCTCCGCCGCCCGCTTCCGGCGGGCCCGGAGCCCACCTTCGCGCTGTACCTTCTTGGCCACGAGCCTCCTCCGGTGACCTGGGAGACCAGGTGGCTGCGCTGGCCGGACTTCCGGTTGCCCGCCGACCACGAAGCCACCGCGGCGGCACTGCGCGAAGCATGGGCACGCGCCGAAGACGACCGCGTGGAGATCGCCTGCGCCGGCGGGCACGGCCGGACCGGCACGGCACTGGCCTGCCTCGCGGTGCTGGACGGCGTGCCGGGTCGCGAGGCGGTCGGCTACGTCCGGAAGCACTACACGCGGCGCGCCGTCGAGACGCCCTGGCAACGCCGGTTCGTCAACCGCTTCCGCTAGCAGGCACCTTCTTCCCCAGCTCCTTAGGTCCGCCGCTGCGCCGTGTGCCCCACGATCGCGGATACCGCGGTGTCCCACAGCGGGCGCGGGGGCATCTCGTGTCCCATTCCGTGCAGCGGGACGAACGTGGCCCCCGGGATCTCGGCGGCGAGCGCCTCGCCGTGGCCGAGCGGGAAGAGCGGATCGTCGGTGCCGTGCAACACCAAGGTCGGCAGGGTGATGTCGGCCAGCCGGAACCGGTCCGTCGAGCCGCCGTCGATGACCCAGTGGTTCGTCACGCTCGCCGCGATGTCCCGGGTGCGGTCGACCACGACGGTCGCCGTCCGGCGTGCCCGCTGCTCGTCGAAACCGAGCGAACCGGCGAAGGGGCGTTCGGCCTCGACGAGATAGTCGATCACGGCCGAACGATCGTCCCAGGCCGGTTCCGGAGCGGGATTCTCGAACACGGCACGGATTCGCGGCTCGCTCGGGGGCAGGCTCCTCCGCTCGGAACACTCCCCCGCCGGGCTGGTGGCGATCAGGGTGAGCGTGAGCAGCCGTTCGGCCCGCCGGGCCGCCAGGTACTGCGCGAGCCCGCCGCCCATGGAAATCCCGACGAGGTGGGCGCGGTCGATGCCCAGCGCGTCGAGGATCCGCACCGGGTCGGTGGCCAGGTCGTCACCGGAGTACGAGGGCGCGCCCACGGGCGAGGTCGAGGACCCGCCGGTGTCGCGGTGGTCGTACCGGATCACGAACCGGCCCTCGCCGGCGAGTCGCGCGCAGAACGCGGGCTCCCACTGGTCCATGGATCCGGCGGCGCCGCTGATCAGCAGCAGCGCCGGATCGGCGGGATCCCCGAAGGTCTCCAGGCACAGTTCGACGCCATCGGTACGCACGGTTCGCTGAGTCATACACCATCAGACCTCTCCAGCGCGAAAAACTCATCGGTACCGGCGGCACGACGAGGACGGCACGGACGGCCGGGCGCTCAGCGGAGGGTAGCGCCGAACCGCTCGGCCGCCGCCGATACCGCGGCATCCCGCGCCTTGGTGGCCTCCTCGGCGGTCAGCGTCCGGTCGGGAGCGCGGAACCGCAGCTTGTACGCCAGCGACCGCTTGCCCTCGCCGACCTGATCGCCCCGGTAATCGTCGAACAGCGCGACGTCCTCCAGCAACTCGCCGGCGCCGTGGCGCAGCACCTCGGCGAGCTCCGCGGACGGCACCTCGGCGTCGACGACGAGCGCGACGTCCAGCAGCACCGGTGGGTACGCGGAGATCGAGGGCGCGGGCCGGTCGTCCGGCAGCGGGATCGCGTCGAGGTCGAGCTCCATCGCGGCCATCCGGGCGGGCAGTCCGAGTGCCTCGACCACCTTCGGATGCAGCTCCCCCGCATGCCCGACGGTCCGCTCGCCGACACTGAGCCGGGCGCACCGACCGGGGTGCCACGGCGGCAGATCCCCCGCCTCGACCCGCAGCTCGACCCCGGCCGCGGCGGCCACGGTACGCGCGGCCTGCACGGCGTCCGCCCAGCCCGCCTGCGCGCCGGAACCCCACCAGCCGGAACGCTCCCGCAGCCCGCTGAGCACGACGGCGACATGTGTCGGCTGATGCGGCACCGCCTCGCGCAGCGCGGCCAGGTCCTCCTCGCTCGGCCTCCCGCCGACGTCGAGCTCGGGCACGACGGGCCGCCCCTCGCCGGGCAGCACGACCTGCCCGATGTGGAACAGGGCGAGATCCCGGAAACCCCGTGCCGTGTTGCGCTGCAGGGTCTCCAGCATGCTGGGCACCAAGCTCGTCGCCAGCTCGCTCTTGTCGGCCTCGAGCGGGTTCAGCAGGGTCACGGTGTGCCTGCGGTCGTCGTCCTCCGGCAGCCCGAAGGCATCCCATACGGACTTGTCGACGAACGGGAAGGGCAGTACCTCGACATAGCCGGTCTCGGCGAGCGCACGAGAGATGGTGCGGCGCCGGCGCTGAGTCTCGGTGAGCCCACGGCCGGCGGGCGCGGCGGGCAGCACCGAGGGGATGCTGTCGTATCCCTCGAGCCGCAGCACCTCCTCCACCAGGTCGGCCCGCTGCACGAGGTCGGCCCGCCAGCTGGGCGGAACCGCCGTCACCACTCCCTTGCCGTCGTCGCCGGTGCTCACCGTGATTTTGCAGCCGATCTGGGTGAGCCTGCGAACGGTCACCCCCCGCTCGTAGGACACCCCGGCGACCTGATCGGGCAGGCTGATCGGCATGGTGACCGCGGGGGGCGGCTCGACCTCGCCCTCGTCGGTACGGCCGGGCTGAATACTGCCGTCGCCGTACTGGCGCAGCAGCCGCGCGGCCAGCTCGACGGCCACCGCGCACAGCTGCGGGTCGGTGAACCGCTCGAACCGCTTGGCGGCCTCGGAGAACAACTTGTGCCGGCGCGCCGTCCTGCTGATCGACGCCGGGTCCCAGTGCGCGGCCTCGAGCAACACATCGGTGCTGTCCAGGCCGATCTCGGTGCCGGCGCCGCCCATGACACCGGCGAGCGAGGTGACCCCGCTGTCGTCGGCGATCACGATGTCGTCCGGATCGAGCTCCCGCTCGACATCGTCCAGCGTGGTCAGCTTCTCGCCGGCGCGCGCCCGGCGCACCACGAGCCCACCGCGCACCGTGGTGGTGTCCCAGGCGTGCATCGGGTGGCCGAGTTCGAGCATCACGTAGTTGGTGACATCCACGGCCAGCGAGATCGACCGGATCCCGGCCAACATCAGCCTGCGCCGCATCCACCACGGTGTCGGGGCTCCGGCGTCCAGGCCGGTGACCCTGCGCAGGACGAACCGACCGCAGCCCTCCGGGTCCTCGATCGTGACCGGCCAGGCGTCGCCCTCGCCGGCCGGCAGCCCGACGGCGCCAGGATCCGCCGGGTCGCCGAAGGGCGCGTCCAGCGCGCAGGCCAGTTCCCTGGCCAGTCCCCGGATCGAAAGGGCGTAGCCACGGTCGGGGGTCGGCGTGAGCTCCAGCACCGTGTCGTCGACACGGAGCACCTCCCTGGCCTCGTCGCCGGGGCTCGCCGTGCCGGGTGGCAACACCAGGATGCCGGTGTGGTCATCTCCGAACCCGAGCTCGCGTGCGGAGCAGATCATGCCTTCGCTGACCCGGCCGTAGGTCTTGCGTGCGGTGATCTCGAACCCACCTGGCAGCACGGCACCGGGCAGGGCGACCACCACCAGATCGCCCTCGGCGAAATTGCCTGCGCCACAGATGATGCCGTTGGTCTGGATCCCGGAGTGGCCCTGCTGGACGGCGTCCTCGGAGTCCGCCACGCCGTCATCCGGATCGTCCGGTTCCGGCGCGAGTTCCTCGGCCGCGGTGTCCGGCACGCCGTCGCCGACCTCCACCCGGCAGTACCGGATGGGCTTCTTGAACTCGCTCAGCTCCTCGAACTCGACGACCCTGCCGACCACGAGCGGCCCCTCGACCTGGCCGAGTGGTTGCACGTCCTCGACCTCGACACCGATCCGGACGAACGCCTCGACGAGCTCGTCCGGCCCGACCGCTTCATCGAGCTCGAGGTGTTCGGTGAGCCAGCTGACGGGGACTCGCACTCACGCCTCCGTTCCGAAGGGAAGGGTGAACCTGACGTCGCCCTCCACCATGTCGCGCATGTCGGGAATCCCGTTGCGGAACTGCAGGGTGCGCTCCAGCCCCATGCCGAACGCGAACCCCGAGTACACGGCGGGGTCGACACCGCAGGCACGCAACACGTTCGGATTGACCATGCCGCAACCGCCCCATTCGACCCAGCCTGGGCCGCCTTTCTTCTCCGGGAACCACACGTCGACCTCGGCCGACGGTTCGGTGAAGGGGAAGAAGTGCGGGCGGAAACGGGTTCCCGAGGACTCGCCGAAGATCGACCTGGCGAAGGCGTCCAGCGTGCCCTTCAGGTGGGCCATGGTGAGCCCCTTGTCCACCGCGAGGCCCTCGACCTGATGGAAGACGGGAGTGTGGGTGGCGTCCAGCTCATCCGTCCGGTAGGTGCGCCCGGGCACCACCACGTACACCGGCAGTTCCCTGTCCAGCAGGGTCCGGGCCTGCACCGGCGAGGTATGCGTGCGCAGCACCAGGCCGGAGCCCTCCGGCGCGATGTAGAACGTGTCCTGCATCTGCCGCGAAGGATGGTCCTTGCCGAAGTTCAGCGCATCGAAGTTGAACCACTCGGCCTCGACCTCGGGGCCCTCGGCGACCTCGTAGCCCATCGCCATGAAGGCGTCCGCCACCCGCTCGGCGATGGTGGTGATCGGGTGCCGGGCACCACGTGGCGTCTTGTCCCACGGCAGAGTGACGTCAACGGCCTCGTCGCGCAGCACTCGCTCGTCCCGCTCGGCCTGCAGCACGGCACGCCGGGCATCGAAGGCGGCCTGGGCGGCCTGCATGGCCTCGTTCACCCGCTTGCCTGCCTCGGCCTTCTCCCCCTTCGGCAGGGAACCGATCTGCCTGCGGGCGAGCAGCAACGGGGCTTGGTCGCCGAGATGTGCCGGTTTGACCGCGGCCAGCGCGTCCAGGTCCGTCGCTGCCGCGAATTCCTCCTCGGCCGCCAGCACGGCGGCCTGCAGGGTCTCCGGAGCGAGTGTCGCGACCGACTTCTGCTCCTGGTCGTTGGCTTCGGACATAACTCCTCGGCGTCCGGTGTGACGGGGGTCCGCAGCGCCCCGCGGGCGCGAGCGCATCTGGCGACTGACCGCCAGATTCTATGTGATCGCGATCCGGCGGCGCCGCCCAGTATCAGGTGGGTGCCCCGCGTGCCGCCATCGCGCTGGCGTAGAGACAGACCGCGGCCGCCGTGGCCAGGTTCAGGCTCTCCGCCCCACCGTAGATGGGTACCCGCAGGACTCGGTCGACCGCGGCCAGCAGCTCCGGGGCGAGCCCGTGAGCCTCGTTCCCGAGCAACCATGCGGTGGGCGCGGCGAGGTCCGGCGCGGTCCGCAGGTCGTCCTCGGCGGCGCCATCGGCCGCGGTCACCACCAGTCCGGCGCGCCGGCAGGCGGCCAGCGCCTCGGCCGGCGAGGCGCACCGGGCCACCGGGAGATGGAACAGGCTGCCGGTGGAGGCACGCACGCACTTTCCGTTGTGCACGTCCACGGTGTCCCCGGCAAGGAGCACGGCATCCGCACCGGCCGCGTCCGCCACCCGCAGCACGGTGCCCGCGTTGCCGGGGTCCGCGACGCCGGCGAGCACGGTCACCAGTCGCGGCCGGCCGGCCAGCGCCCGCTCGACCGGCACCTCCACAACGTCACAGACGGCGACGAGCCCCTGCGGGGTGACTGTCTCGGACAGCAACTCGGCGGCTCGCCGGGTGATCACCGACACGCGAGCCGAGCGCCGCGCCTCGGTCACCAGCTCACCGTGCCGGGCCGCGGCCTGCTCGGTGACGAACAACTCGTGTACCCGGGCGTACCGCAGTGCCTCCCGTACGGCCTGCGCGCCCTCGGCGAGAAAGCGCCCCGCCTCGGCCCGGCCCGAGCGGGTCGCGAGCCTGCGCGCAGCGACGACCCGGGGAGTCCGGTGCGTGCACCGGTCGTCCCCGGGTCGTTGCGAGGTCACGCTGGCGTTCAGTGCCGGTTCCTCAGCTCCAGTTCCGGAGCAGGCTCTCAGGCCGGCTTCACCGTCGCCGGGATGTTCTGCTTGGCGACCTCGGCCAGCGCCGTGAAGGCGGCGGCGTCGTGCACCGCGAGCTCGGCCAGGATCTTGCGGTCCACCTCGACACCGGCGGCCTTGAGGCCCTGGATGAACCGGTTGTAGGTGACGCCGTTCTGCCGCGCCGCGGCGTTGATCCGGGTGATCCAGAGCTGGCGGAAGTCACCCTTACGGGCGCGGCGGTCCCGGTAGGCGTAGTTGAACGAGTGGAGCGTCTGCTCCTTTGCCTTGCGGTACAACCGCGAACGCTGGCCACGGTAGCCGCTGGCGTTCTCGAGCGTTGCGCGACGCTTCTTCTGGGCGTTCACCGCCCGCTTGACGCGTGCCACGGGTCCATCCTGTCGATTTCGGGGGGCCGCCCATGTGTGGACCGCCCCGGGTGGTTACGGCAAAGTTCGTATGATCGGCGACGCTGACGGCGGTACCGGCGTCAGCGGCCCAGCAGTCGCTTGACCCGCGGCACGTCGGCCTTGGCGACGTCCGTCGTGCCCTCCAGCCGGCGGGACACCTTGCTGGACTGCTTCTCCATCAGGTGCCGCCTGCCGGCCCGCTGCCTGCGGAGCTTGCCGCTGCCGGTGACCCGGACTCGCTTGGCGGTCCCGCTGTGCGTCTTGTGCTTCGGCATTGTTCGTCCTTACGTTCTTCTCATTCGACAGCACACCGCGAGTATCCCGGTGTGCCGCGGTCGTGCGGGCGTTCCTGCCGGTCAGGACTCCGCGGCCTCGGTCTCCTTGGCCTTCGACTTGGACTTCACGTTCTTGTGCGGGGCCAGCACCATGATCATGTTGCGGCCGTCCTGCTTGGGGTTCGACTCGATGAAGCCGAGTTCGGCGACGTCGTCAGCCAGCTTCTGCAGCAGTCGGAAGCCCAGTTCGGGGCGGGACTGCTCGCGCCCACGGAACATGATCGTCACCTTGACCTTGTTCCCGGCTGCGAGGAAGCGGGACACGTGGCCCTTCTTCGTCTCGTAGTCGTGCTGATCGATCTTGGGACGCAGCTTCTGTTCCTTGATGACGGTCAGCTGCTGGTTACGGCGTGACTCGCGAGCCTTCTGCGCGCTTTCGTACTTGAACTTGCCGAAGTCCATGAGCTTGCAGACCGGCGGCCGCGCCTGCGGGGCGACCTCGACGAGGTCGAGATCCGACTCCTGGGCGAGCCGAAGCGCATCCTCGATCCGGACGATGCCGACCTGCTCGCCGTTCGGGCCGACGAGCCGCACCTCCGGAACTCGGATACGGTCATTGATGCGTGTCTCGGAGCTGATGGGGCCTCCTTGGTCCGAGGTATCTCTCTGTTTACTCCATGTACCCGTTTTCGACCTGGTGCCCACATGCCACAAGCCCCGTCACCACCCTGGGTGCGGGGCCCACTCTCCGATCGGTGCGCCGGTGACCACCGGGCGCGCCACGAGACGTCAGTCTCGCGAGACCGGACCCGGCCGCCTCGGTTCAGCGGCGACGCGGGTGGGAGCGGGGCTCCACTTGCGGCCCCCGATCGCTCGGGGGCTGGTCGCTCGTGGAAGGGTACCAGACGTGGTTGACAACGCTTCCGAGCAGCCCGAAAATTCCCCGGCTCCGGACCCGAGCGAGGTGCGCGGGCTGGCGGAGATCCCGAGCGTCGAGGTGATCAGCCGGGCCGCCGTCATGCTCATGTCCGCCGCGGCCGAGCGGCTCGGGCTGGCCGACGACGAGCCGGACACCAGCACGCACCGGGACCTGGACGAGGCGCGCAGGCTGATCACCGCGCTCGCCGGACTGGTCACCGCCTCCACCGAGTATCTCGGGCTGCACGCGGCGCCGCTACGGGACGGGGTGCAGTCCCTGCAGAAGGCGTTCCGGGAAGCCTCCGCGGTCCCGGACGCCCCGGGGCAGGGGCCCGGCGAGAAGTACACCGGGCCGGTGCACTGACCCGGGCCTCCCGCAACCGCTCGCGGCCGACTCACCTGCCTCACCAGTTGGTACGGGACTCCCGGAAGATCGCCGCGAGGTCCTCGGCGTCGACGGCGCGCGGGGCCACGTTCAACAAGCGTTGCTGTTTCAGCGCCCCGGTCACCAACTGGTCGGTGTCGGTCTCGGTGTAGCCGACCGCGGCGGTGCCGTTCGGGATGCCGATGTCCCGCATCAGCTCCGCGAGCACCGCGGGCAGCTGCTCCCTCGGGTCGGACCGCCGTACCGCACTCGGGGCCAGCAACTCGGCCGCCCGCAGGTGCCGGTCCGGGTCGGTCGGGTAGGTGAACCGGAACGTGGCCGGAGCGGTGAGCGAAACCGACTGGCCGTGCGGTACCAACGGCTCCGGCGGGTAGCCGTCCGGAACGTAGTCGCGAACCATCCCGGCGATGGGATAGCCGCAGGCGTGCGGGATGTGCACCCCGGCGTTGCCGAATCCCATCCCGGCGAAGGTCGCCGCCAGCATCATGTCGGTGCGCGCGGCGAGGTTTCCTCCGGTGAGCACGGCGGCGCGGAAGGCACGGCCGATCAGCCGCAGTGACTGCTCGGCCCACATGTCGGAGATCGGGTTCGACCCGCAGTACGCGACCCTGGTCTCCGGGCTGTGCCTCGGGAACGCGCTGTACGGCTTGGCGGTATAGGACTCCAGCGCGTGACAGAGCACGTCCATCCCGCTGGCCGCGGTCACCACGGGCGGGAGGTCGAGGGTCAGCAGCGGGTCGGCGACCGCCAGGGTCGGGCGCAATCGCGGATGGCTGATCCCGGTCTTGACCTTGAGCCCGAGCAGGTCCAGCACGCAGACCGGGGTGCTCTCCGATCCGGTACCCGCGGTGGTCGGCACCGCCACCAGCGGTTTGAGCGGCCCCGGGGGCGTCCTGCCGTGGCCGATCGGTTTGTTCAGGTAGTCGTGCAGCTCACCGGGGTAGGTGGTGAGCAGGTTGACCGCCTTCGCGGTGTCGATGGCGGAACCGCCGCCGACACCGATGAACCCGTCCCACGCCGACCGCCCGGCGAACTCCACGGCCTCGGCGAGGCTCTCGTCGGTCGGCTCGACGTGCACTCGGTCGTAGACCTCGACGGTCAGTCCCGCCGCCTTGGCCGCGTCGGCGACCCGCTGCGGCACGCCGCTGCCGGCGACCCCGGGGTCGGTGATGATCAGCACCCGGGCGGCGCCCTGTTGCCCGAGGTCGTAACCGATCTCGTCGACCGCGCCCGCACCGAACTTGAGGGGCACGCCGCCCCAGGTGAAGACCGTCTCGTTCAGGTATTCCGTCACGCCGGAGAGTGTCGCGGCTGCGCTTGCGCGGGGCAAGCACGCGGCGGGTGGTCAGTCGAGGACGGCGAGCGCGTCGATCTCGACCAGGAGACCGGCGGGGAGGCCGACGTAGACCGTGGTGCGTGCGGGGTAGGGCTCGCGGACGAGTTGGTTGTAGGTTTCGTTCAGCTCGGCGAAATGCGCGGTGTCGGTCAGGTACACCCGGACCATCACCAGGTCGTCGATGCTCGACCCGGCCGCCTCCAGCACCGCCTCGATGTTGCGGAAGGTCTGCCTGGTCTGCTCCGCGACCGTGGCGCCGACGACCTCGCCGCTACTCGGGTCGAACGGGACCTGCCCGGCGACCTGCAGGATGTTGCCCTTGCGCGAAGCCTGGGCGAACGAAGCCACCGGCTTGGGCGCGTTCTCCGTGCTGATCGCGATCTTGCCCATCGAGTGTCCATCTCCCATCGGTTCGTTCACTTCGTCCATCCACTGAGGACGGATGCTTCCTCGGCCGCGGCGAGCAGGTCGGGAACCAGCGCCAGCAGCCCCTCGTAGTCCAGCAGCACCTTCGGCACCGAGATCGAGACCGCGGCGAGCACGTCGCCCCCCGCGCCCCGGATCGGCGCGGCGACGCAGTGGATGAAGTCCTCGTGCTCGGCATTGTCCACGGCGTAGCCGCGCGCGTTCACCCGCTCCAGTTCGGCAAGGTACTCCTCGGGGCTGCCGATGGTGTTCTCGGTGAGCCGGTGGTACTCCAGGTTCGCGGCGATCTCCGCACGCCGCTGCGGAGCGACCGCCCCCACCAGCACCTTGCCCACGGCCGTGCAGTGCAACGCGGCCCGCTTGCCGACCCTGGAGTACATCCGCACCGCATGCCTGCCCTCGAACTTGTCGATGTAGACCACCTCGCCGTCCTCGTAGCTGGCCAGGTGGACGGTGTGGCCGGTGCGCTCGTTCAGTCCGGCCAGTGCCGGTTCGGAGCTGCGGCGCACGTCCCGCTGCTCCAGGGCCTGGTTGGCGAGGTCGAACAGGGCGCTGCCCAGCCGGTAGTGCCGCGCTCCCTCACGATGGACGAAATGGTGCGCTTCCAGCGTGCGCAGCAGTCGCAGCACGGTCGACTTGTGCACGCCGACCTCGTCGGCGAGTTGGTCCAGGGTGCGCGCGTCCTTGGCGAGCCCGCCAAGCAGGGTCAACGCGCGATCCAGGCTCTGGCTCATCTCTTCCTCCGGAAGGTGTCATACCCGGACGACGCCCGTGCCGGTGAGCCGGGCGGCCGCCCATGCCCGGTCGTCGGCCGCGAGCAGTTCGGCGACGACACCGGGCGGCAGGGGTTCCCCCACATCATTGTGGGTGAGCAGGGTGGATGCCGCTTGCAGGTGCCCGCAGCGCAGGCGAGTCTCCGGCGGCTCCTGCCGCAGGGCGGCGGCGAGGAAGCCGGCGGCGAAGGCATCGCCCGCGCCGACCGCCTCCACGACCTCCACCTGTAGCGCGGGCGCGAACACCGGGGCCCGGCCCCCTTCGAAGACGGTGGCCCCACGCTCGCCGTGCTTGACCACGAGCGTCGACGGCTGCGGCAGCAACGCGCGCAAGGCCATGGCGTCGCCGGTCCCCCATATCTCGGCCGCCTCGTCGTCGCCCACGAACACGATATCGGCCAGCGCGGCCAGTTCGGACAGCACCGCTGGATCCCGGTCCTGCCACAGCGCGGGCCGCCAGTTGACGTCGAAGGAAATCCGCCTGCCAGCCCGCGGGGAGGTGAGCAGCGCACGCACGAGCTGCTCGCATCCCGCGGACAGCGCGGGGGTGATCCCGCTGAGATGGATCAGCCGCACCCCGTCGAGCTCGAGCCGGTGCAGCAGGTCCGGGCCCATCCCGGAAGCAGCCGAACCGCGCCGGTAGTAACGGACCGGGCTGCCGCCGTCGGTCCCGGTTTCCTTGAAGTACACCCCGGTCGGTCGATCCGGGTCCATCCGAACCTGGGTCACGTCCACGCCCGCGGCCTCGATCTCGCCGAGCAGGGCGTATCCGAACGGGTCCTGGCCCAGGGCGCTCACCCAGGCCGCGCGAACGCCGAGCGAGACCAAATGACAGGCCACATTGGACTCCGCCCCGCCTGCCGTCCGCTGCCATACCCGCACTTCCCCAGCCGGACCGGGTTCCGCCGGCACGAAGAGAGCCATCGACTCACCCAGGCACAGCACCTCGGTGCCTGTTTCCCAGCACCCAGGGCCGCGCGCACTGACCGCCACCTATCGCCTCCTGTGTCGCCCCGTTGACCGGCCGCCGCGGCGATGCTACACCTTTCTAATGCATTTTGCGCAACCTTCGTTGCAGCCTACGCAATAGGAGCGGCGTGATGGATTCCGAAACGATCACTCCGTGCAGGATGGACATCGCCGCGGTGGACGCGATCCACCAGGAACTGCTCGACTGGCGTTTCAAGTCCGCACCGTCAGCACTCTGGGGCAGAACGCTCGCCGAGGCCACCGCCGGTCGGCCGCGGTTGTTCGACGACGGTTTCGTCGGCCCGATCGTCGTGCTGGAGTCGGCGGCACTCGAGCACAACCTGGCGACCTTCGCCTCCTGGTGCGCGGCACACGGGGTGGCGTTGGCCCCGCACGGCAAGACGACCATGGCGCCCCAGCTGTTCGCCAGGCAGATCGAGCACGGAGCCGTCGGCATCACCGCCGCCAACGCCGGGCAGCTACGGGTGTACCGCGCGTTCGGGGTATCCCGGATCCTGCTGGCGAACCAGCTGGTCGACCCGGCGGGGCTGCGCTGGCTCGCCGGCGAGCTGGATGCCGACCCCGGTTTCGAGTTCAGTTGCTGGGTCGACTCGGTCGCCGGTGCCCGGCTGATGACCGAGGCACTGACCGCCGCGGGAGCACGTCGCCAGGTGGAGGTGCTGGTGGAGCTCGGCGCGGACGGCGGCCGCACCGGCGTCCGGGACTCCGCGACGGCGCTGGAGGTGGCCGAGGCGGTGCGGGACAGCCCCACGCTGCGCCTCGCCGGGGTCGGCGGCTACGAGGGCGCGCTCGCCCACGACGCGTCCGAGGACTCCCGCAGGACGGTGGAGTCCTATATCGACACGCTACGCACGCTGGCGATCTCACTCGCGGACAAGGGTTTCTTCGAACCCGGCCAGCGGATCATCGCCACCGCGGGCGGCAGCGCCTTCTTCGACCAGGTCGCGGAGGGCCTCGCGAACGGCTGGCCGGACCGGCTGAACGTGCTGCCCGTGCTGCGTAGCGGCGCCTACCTCACCCACGACGACGGCTTCTACCGTGGCATCTCACCCCTCGGCGCGACCCCGCGCACCGAGGGCGCCCCGCTGCGCTCGGCACTGCGGGCCTGGGCCCAGGTGAGCTCGAAACCGTCGCCCGAACTGGCGCTGCTGACACTGGGCAGGCGGGACGCATCCTTCGACCAGGGCCTGCCCGAACCGCAGTGGCACCGCCCGGCGGGTGGCGGCACCGCGAAGCTCACCGGGCACACCGTCACCGCGCTGAACGACCAGCATGCCTTCCTCGCCCTACCCGCGGGCTCGCCGGTGGAGGTCGGCGACTGGGTCGGGCTCGGACTGTCCCACCCGTGCACCGTGTTCGACAAGTGGTCCCTGATCCCCGTGGTGGACGAGGGGGAGAACGTCGTCGACTTCATCCGCACCTACTTCTAGGGAGTCCCCATGGATCTGGTCCTGCGCGGCGCGCGCATCGCCGATGGCTCCGGAGCACCGCTGCGACCCGGTGACGTCGGGGTCGAGGATGGCCGGATCGCGGCACTCGGCCGGCCCGGTTCGGTCACCGGCACGCGGGTCATCGACGCCACCGGGCTGGTACTCGCGCCGGGGTTCATCGACATGCACTCGCATTCCGACCTCCAGGTACTCGCTCAGCCGGACCACCTCGCCAAGGTCTCGCAGGGCGTCACCACCGAGGTGCTCGGGCAGGACGGGCTCTCCTACGCCCCGGTGAACGACGCCACCCTCGAGGTGCTGCGCGGGCAGCTCGCGGGCTGGAACGACGATCCGCCCGGGTTCGAATGGAACTGGCGCTCGGTCGCCGAGTACCTCGCGCGGCTGGATCGTGGCATCGCGGTGAACGCGGCCTACCTGGTGCCGCAGGGCGCGGTACGGATGCTCACCGTCGGGTGGGAGGACCGCCGGGCCACGACGGGCGAGCTGGACACGATGCGCAACCTGGTGGCCGCCGGGCTTGCCGAGGGCGCCTTCGGCATGTCCTCCGGGCTGACCTACACCCCGAGCATGTACGCGGACACCGAGGAACTGGTGGCGCTGTGCGAGGTGGTCGGTGCGGCGGGCGGCTATCACTGCCCGCACCACCGCAGTTACGGCGCGGGCGCGCTGGAGGCGTTCGCCGAGATGGTGGCCGTGTCCCGGCGCGCCGGCTGCCCACTGCACCTCGCGCACGCCACGATGAACTTCTCGGTGAACAAGGGCAGGGCCCCGGAACTGCTCACCCTGCTGGACGAGGCGATCGAAGCCGGGTGCGACATCTCGCTGGACACCTACCCGTACCTGCCGGGTGCCACCTACCTTTCCGCCCTGCTGCCGAGTTGGGCGAGCGAGGGCGGACCGGAGACCACCCTGGCCCGACTGTCCGATACGGACACTCGGGAACGGATCAGGGCGGAGATCGAGGAGACGGGATCGGACGGGGCGCACGGCGTGCCGATCGACTGGACCGCGATCGAGATCAACGGGGTGCGCAGGTCGGAGCACGCGCACCTGGTGGGGCGCAGCGTGGCCGAGTCCGCGCGGGTGGCCGGGATCGCGCCCGCGGAGCTGTACTTCGACGTGCTGGTCGCCGAGCGGCTCGGCACCTCGTGCCTGATGCACGTCGGGCACGAGGAGAACGTGCGGACGATCATGCGGCACCCCACGCACACCGGCGGCAGTGACGGCCTGCTCGTGGGGGATCGGCCGCACCCGCGGGCATGGGGGACGTTCCCCCGCTACCTGGCGCGGTACGTGCGGGAACTCGGCGTGCTCGAGCTCGCCGACTGCGTCGCGCACCTGACCGGGCGAGCCGCGACCCGGCTGCGCCTTCCGGACCGTGGCTTCGTCCGCGAGGGCTACGCCGCGGACCTCGTGCTGTTCGACCCGGACGCGGTGGCCGACACCGCCACCTTCGAGCAACCACGGCAACCGGCGGACGGGATCCCGTACGTGTTCGTCAACGGGGTCGCCGCCATCGACGGCGGCCGTCCCACCGGCGCGCTCGCCGGTCACGCCCTGCGCAGACCGGGGACGGCACGATGACCGGCTTCCTCGACTGGCTGCACCACTCCACCAGCGGCCTGCTGACGCTGGCCGCGGTGTCCATCGCCATCCTGCTCCTGCTGATCATCAGGTTCCGGATGGAACCGTTCATCGCCCTGATCGTGATCGGCCTGCTCACCGCGCTCGCGGCGGGGCTGCCGGTCGGCACCATCGTCGGCTCGGCGCAGCAGGCGTCGGACTCGCTGCTGGAGGACGGCTTCGGCGGGGTGCTGGGACATATCGCCGCGATCATCGGGCTGGGCACCCTGCTCGGGGCGATCCTGGAGCGGTCAGGCGGAGCGCAGGTGCTCACCGCGGCGCTGCTGCGGGCCTTCGGCGAGAAGCGGGCCCCGCTGGCCATGGGGATCGCCGGCCTGATCTTCGGCATCCCGGTGTTCTTCGACATCGGCATCTTCGTGCTCGCCCCGCTGGTCTACGTGGCGGCCAAGCAGGGCGGCCGGTCAATCCTGCTGTACTGCCTCCCGCTGATCGCCGGGCTGTCGGTCACGCACGCCTTCCTGCCGCCGCACCCCGGGCCGGTGGCCGCGGCCGGCCTGCTCGGGGTGGACCTCGGCTGGGTCATCCTGATGGGCGCGGTCTGCGGGATCCCGGCCTGGTTCGTCGGCGGCGTGCTGTTCTCCTCCTGGATCGGCAAGCGGATCCACGTGCCGGTGCCGGAGGAGATGCTGGCGGCGGCCAGGATGGACGGTGAGGGCCCCGGTACCACCACTCGCCCGCCCTCGCTCGGCCTGGTGTCCTCGATCATCGCCATCCCGCTGGTGCTGATCCTCGCGGGCACCTTCGGCAGCATCTGGCTGCCCGAGGGCTCCACCCTCACCGGGATCGCGGCCTTCCTCGGCACCCCCGCGGTGGCACTGACCGGCACGGTGCTGCTGGCGTTCTGGTTGCTCGGTACCCGGCGCGGGATGACGGCGAAACGGCTCAGCGAGCTGTCCGCGACGGCCCTGCGCCCGGTGGCGATGATCCTCCTGGTGGTCGGGGCGGGCGCGTTCTTCGGCTCGGTGCTGGCCGCGACCGGGATCGGCAAGGCGGTCGCGGGTTCGCTGGAGTCCGCGGGGCTTCCGGTGATCCTCGCCGCGTACGTGATCAGCTGCGGGATGCGGATCGCGCAGGGTTCGGCGACGGTGGCGATCGTGACCACGAGCGGGATCATCGCGCCGACCGTGGCGCAGCTGGGCTACTCGCAACCGCAACTGGCCCTGCTGGTGATCGCGATCGCCTCCGGCTCGATCGTCGCCTCGCATGTCAACGACGGCGGCTTCTGGATCGTCTCGCGGTACTTCGGGATCTCCGTCTCGGACACGCTCAAGACCTGGACCGTGCTGGAAACCATTCTCTCGGTGGTCGGCTTCGCCGTGTCCGCCGCGCTGATGACCATCCTGTAGTCCCCTGCAAACGGATAAGGAGAACGGCAGATGATCGATCGTCGCAGGTTTCTCGGCGCCCTCGGGGTGGCCGGGGTCGGCAGCGTCCTTGGCGCGGGAGCCGCGACCGCGGCACCCACCGGACGTCGCGGCCAGACCGTCTTCCTCGGCAGCTACTCCACCTGGGGCTCCCCGCCAGGTGCCGGGCTGCAGGTCGCCGGCAGGTCGGGTGCCGGGCTGAGCGTGCAACACACCGTCCCCGGGGTGCCGGACGCCTCGTTCTTCGCCTTCTCCCCCGGCAGGCGGACCCTGTACGTCACCAACGAGCTGGTGCCGGACGGCACGGTCACCGCGCTCGACCTGCGCGACCCGCGGCGGCCGCGCGTGCTCGGCAGCCGGACCACCCTCGGCGCGGGCCCGACGCACCTTTCGGTGCACCCCGGCGGGCGGCACCTGCTCACCGCGAACTACACCGACGGAACCGTGGTGGTGCACCCGATCCTGTCCGGCGGAGCGCTGGGCGAACCCACCGACCTGGCGCGACACACCGGGACCGAGCGCGATCCCCATGCGCACCAGGTGCTCACCGATCCCGGTGGCAACTGGGTACTCGCGGTGGACCTCGGCGCGGACTCGGTATACGTGTACAAGCTGGACACCTGGTCCGGGAAGCTGCGGCCGCACGAGCAGGTACGGCTGCCCTCGGGGGCCGGACCTCGGCATCTCGCCTTCGACCCGCACGGCCGGTTCGCCTATATCCTCGGCGAGCTGCGCCCGGAGATCACCGTGGCGTCCTGGGACGCGGCACGCGGGAAGCTGACCCTCGGCGCGACCGTACCCACCGTGCCGGGCAGCGCACCCGAACCGCAGTATCCGGCCGAGATCGCGGTGTCCGCGGACGGCCGGTTCGTGTACGCCTCCAACCGCGGCGAGGACACCCTCGCCACCTTCGCGGTGCGCGGTTACGGCCGGGAGCTGCACCGGATCGGCGAGAACGTGCCGACCGGGGGCGCCTGGCCCCGGCACTTCACCCTGGATCCCACGCAGCGGTGGTTCTACGTGGCGAACCAGAACTCGGGAACGGTCACCTGGCTGCCCCGCGACCCGCGCACCGGCCTACCCGGCGCGGTGGCGGGTGAGGTGTCCGTGCCCTCGGTCGCCGTCGTCGCGTTCCACTGCTGACAGGCAGGCCGCCTCGTGGTCTAGACCCCTTGTGTGGCACATCGCCCGGTCCTACGATCGTTGCTAATAGCGAAACGCACGTTGCGTCCAATGCAATGTCCTGAATGGAATCAGCCCATGAGAATCACTCGAACAATCGCGGCGGTCATGCTGACCGCACTCGCCGCGGCCGCATGTTCACCACCCCAGTCGGATCCGGCCGCCGAGGGAGGCGACCAGCAGACCGGGCCGCTGCGCGTCTGGCTCTTCGACGAGGCCAACCGGGCACCCAAGGAGGCGGTCGTCCAGGAGGCGATCAAGGAGTTCGAGGCCGCGCACGACGGCGTCACCGTCGATGTGCAGTGGGTCGCGGTGGAGACACGGGCCGACAAGTTCTCCGGTGCCTTCAACGACCCGGCCAACGCTCCGGACGTGGCCGAGTTCGGTAACACCGATGTCGCCAGCTACGCCGAGACCGGCGCGCTGGCCGACCTCACCGCCGACATCGAGTCCTGGTCCGCGGGCGAGGACCTGCTGCCCAGCGTGCTGGAGACCGCGAAGGTGGACGGCAAGACCTACGGGTTGCCGTGGTTCACCGGGATCCGCGCGCTGTACTACCGCACCGACGTGTTCGACGAGCTCGGCCTGCAACCGCCGAGGACGCTGGCCGAGCTGACCGAGACGGCCCGCGAGGTCCGCGCGGCCAAGCCCGAGATGTACGGGATCTCGGTGGGTGGCAAGTACACCTACGCGATGCTGCCGTTCCTGTGGGCTCACGGCGGCGAACTCGCCGAGCAGCAGGGTGACCGCTGGCAGGCCACAGTGGACTCGGAGGAGGCGAGGGCGGGGGTGACCGCCTACACCGACCTGATCAAGCCGGACATCTGCCCACCGGAGCAGTGCGCGGACATGACCGGCACGCAGAGCGTGCAGGCCTTCGCGGGTGGACAGGCCGCGATGACCGTCGGCGGCGACTTCAACCACAAGGCCATCGAGGAAGGGCTCACCGGCAAGTACGACGTGGTCCCGCTTCCGGGGACCGAGCAGGGCTCGATCGCCCCGGCCTTCGCGGGCGGCAACCTGCTCGGCGTGTTCCAGTCCAGCCAGCGCGGGAGTCTGGCCGTGGAGTTCATCCAGCTGCTCGGCAGCGCCGAGTACCAGTCCAAGATGTACGAGGCGATGGGCAACCTGCCGACGTTGAGCAGCCTGCAGCGGGAGCTGTCCGCTTCGGAGGAGTTCCTCGAGCCGTTCGTGACCACGCTGCAGTCGGGCACCAAGTTCGTGCCCAGCACTCCCGCGTGGTCACTGATCGACGCGCAGCAGGTGCTGCCGACCGCGGCGCAGCAGATCGTCACCGGCCAGCAGCAGCCGGATGCCGCGCTCGCCGACGCCGCGCAGCAGATGAACGACGCCTTCAACGGTTGAGATGACGGCAACGCGGCACACCACCTCCGCCGTCCCGCCGCCGGTGCGCACCCCGCGCCGGCGGCGGGACGGTCGCGCCGCGGCGCTGTACCTGGCCCCGGCCGCCGTGCTGCTGCTCGGCATGCTGGCCTACCCGCTTTACCAGCTCGTGCTCATCTCGTTCTACGACTACGGGCGTGCGGAGGCCGCCGGCGCGGCGCCGCTGGTGTTCCTCGGCTTCGACAACTACGCGGAACTGCTGGAGAGCATCAAGTTCTGGGTGGTGCTGGCGAAGACGATCGGCTTCGCCACCGTCTGCGTGGTGGGCAGCCTGCTGGTCGGCACCACGCTCGCGGTGCTGGCCAGCCGGGTCCGGGCGGTACCACGGATGCTGCTGTTCCTGGCCGCGCTGGGGGCGTGGGCCACGCCGGCGATGGCGGGCTCCTACGTCTGGCTGTTCCTGTTCGACGCGGACTTCGGCCTGGTGAACGAGGTACTCGCCGGGCTCGGCCTGCAGGGCATGTCCGACCATTCCTGGACCTACGGCACCTACAGCGCGTTCGGGCTGGTCGCGATGGAGGTGATCTGGTGCTCCTTCCCGTTCGTCATGGTGACCATGTACGCGGGGATCAAGGGCATCTCGGAGGAGGTCCTGGAGTCGGCCGCGCTGGACGGGGCCTCCTGGACCCGGATCGCCACCTCGGTGATTCTGCCGATGCTGCGTCCCCTGCTGCTGATCGCGACCATCCAGTCGATCATCTGGGACTTCAAGGTGTTCACCCAGATCTACGTGATGACCAACGGTGGCGGGGTCGCGGGGCGCAACCTGGTGCTGAACGTCTACGCCTACCAGGAGGCCTTCGCCGGATCGCAGTACGGCCTCGGTGCGGCGATCGGTGTGGTGATGACCCTGATCCTGCTGTCGATCACGGGCTTGTACGTGCGCTCGCAGCGGCAGAGTGTGGAGCTGTAGATGACCGTGCTGACCAGTGACAAGGCACGCGGCGGGACCGGTGTCGCGCGAGGCGGGACGCTGCCGGTGCGGCGCAGGCGTCCGGTCAGGCGGGGCCGGATGGTCGCCGAGGTGGTCACCGTGGTGATCGCCGGGATCGTGGCGTTCCCGCTGTACTGGATGGTGCTGTCCGCGCTGAAGCCCGCGAGCGAGGTGCAGTCGGCCAACCCGCGCCCGTGGACCTTCTCCCCCACCTTCGAGAACTTCGAGCGGGTGCTGGACTCGGCGGGGTTCGCGCGGTACTTCCTGAACAGCACGATCGTCGCCGTGGTGGTGGTCGGGCTCTCGCTGCTGCTGTCCTTCCTCTCCGCCGTGGCACTCACCAGGTTCCGCTTCCGTGGCCGCACGGTGCTGCTGGTGATGCTGCTGGTGGCGCAGATGGTCCCGGTGGAGGCGCTCACCATCCCGCTGTTCTTCCTGATGCGTTCGATCGGCGACGTGGCCCCGGCCTTCGGGCTGAACGAGCTCGGCTCACTGGTGCTGGTGCACCTGGCCTTCCAGCTACCGCTGGCGATCTGGATGCTGCGCGGCTTCGTGGCGGCGGTCCCGATCGAGTTGGAGGAGGCGGCCAAGCTGGACGGTGCGAGCCGGTTCCGGTTCACCTGGCAGATCCTGTTCCCGCTGGTGCTGCCCGGGCTGGTCGCGGTGAGCGTACTGGCGTTCATCCATGCCTGGAACGACTTCCTGTTCGCCAAGACGTTCATCATCTCCAAGTCGGAGAACCAGACCCTGCCGCAGGCGATCCTGGTGTACTTCAAACCGGAGGAGAACGACTGGGGCGCGATCATGGCCGGTTCCACGCTGATGACCATCCCGGTGCTGATCTTCTTCGTGCTGGTACAACGCAGACTGGTCTCCGGGCTGTCCGGGGCGGTGAAGGGATGAGTGGGTTCGACACGCTGCTGCCCCGCCCGGTGCGGGTCGCACCTTCCCGGGGCGAGTGCCTGCTCGCCGACGCGGCGGCCGTCGAGGTCCACCTCGACCCGGAGCTTCCCCCGGAGGGCTACCGCCTGGAGGTCGAGCCCACCGGGGTGCGGGCGGTGGCCGCCGACGTGGCCGGCGCCGGCCACGCCAGGCAGACACTGCGCCAGCTACGCGGCCCGGAGGCGTTCCGCGCCGCGCAGATCCACGATGGACCGTGGCGGTTGCCGTGTGGGACGGTGACCGATCATCCGTGGCTGCGCTGGCGGGGCTGCCTGCTGGACGTGGCGCGGCACTTCCGGACCAAGGCCGAGGTGCTGCGGTTCGTCGACCTGCTCGCCGTGCACAAGATGAACGTGCTGCACCTGCACCTCACCGACGACCAGGGCTGGCGGATCCGGATCGACCGCTACCCCCGGCTCACCGAGGTCGGTGGTTGGCGCGCGGGCTCGATGGTGGGCCGCCACGGCGGCCCGCAGACCGACGGGCGCCCGCATGGCGGGTTCTACACCGCCGAGGACCTTGCCGAGATCGTCGGCTACGCGGAGCGGCGCGGGGTGCGGGTGGTTCCCGAGATCGACGTTCCCGGGCACGTGCAGGCCGCGCTGGCGGCCTATCCCGAACTCGGTGTGCACCCGGAGCGCCGGCTGGAGGTATGGACCTCGTGGGGGGTCAGCGAGCACGTGCTGAACGCCGAGGAGTCCACTGTGGACTTTTTCCGGAACGTGTTCGACGAGGTGCTGGAGATCTTCCCCTCCCCGGTGATCGGCATCGGCGGGGACGAGGTCCCGGTCACCCAGTGGGAGAACGATCCGCGCAGCAGGGCCCGCGCGGCCGAGCTCGGCCTGGCGAGCCCGGGTGCCCTGCACGGCTGGTTCCTCGGCCGGATCGCGGAACACCTGCGTGAACGCGGTCGGCGGGCGCTCGGCTGGGACGAGGTCCTGGACGCGGGAACCGATCCCGGAACGTCCACGGTGGTCGGATCCTGGCGCGGAGAGGAGGCGGGCCTGCGGGCCGCCGCCGCGGGCCACGACGTGGTGATGTGCCCCGAGCAGTGGGTGTACCTGGACCACCGGCAGTCAGCGCATCCGGAGGAGCCGATCCCGGTCGGCTTCCTGCGCACCCTGGAGGACGTCTACCACTACCGGCCCCGCCCGGAGGGTATGCCGGTCGAGCGGCTGCTCGGGGCGCAGGCCCAGGTCTGGACCGAACACCTGGACACCGCGCGCAGGGTGGACTACGCGGCCTTCCCGCGGCTGGCCGCCTTCGCCGAGGTGGCGTGGAGCGGCGGCGGCGACTTCGCGGAGTTCCTGCCGCGACTGCGCGAGCACCACCTGCCCCGGCTGGACGCGCTCGGGGTCGAGTACCGGCCACTGGCCGGGCCGCTGCCGTGGCAGACCCGCCCCGGCGTGCCCGGCAGGCCGAGGGACCTCAGCATCTGACTCCTGAACGCGCGACACGATCGGTGTCAACAGCACAGCGGCGCGGAGCGCCACCGTTTGGGCGGTGGTGGGAGACGGGCGGGCAGGGCTCGGGCATGAGCCCGACCGTCTCGTCCACGACACAGTCGCCCCGCTTCCCCGGTCGTGGGCTACGCCGCGCGCGTTCTTCCGGTTCTTACAGGCAGTGACATCAGGGGGCGAGACCACCGCTCAGCTGACCCACTCGTAACGCACCTCGGGCCTGCCCACCTGGCCGTAGTGCGGCTTGCGCTCGGCGAGACCGTGCTCGGCGAGGTACTCCAGGTAGCGGCGAGCGGTCACCCTGGACACCCCGGTACCGGCGGCCGCGGCCGCCGCCGAGAGCGCCTCCCCCGCACCGGCCAGTGCCGAACTGATCGCGTCCAGGGTCTCCCCGCTCATCCCCTTGGGCAGGCTGGCGTGGTCGGTGCCGCGCAGGGTGGCCAGCATCCCGTCCACCTCGGCCTGGCCGTTCACCTCACCGGAACCGGCGAGCAGCCCGCGGTAGCGGGCGTAGCGTTCCAGCTTGTCCCGCAGGGCATCGAAGGTGAACGGCTTGAGCAGGTACTGCACGATCCCCGCGGACACCGCCGCCCGCACCACGCCGAGGTCGCGCGCCGAGGTCACGGCGATCACGTCCACCGTGCGGCCCGCCGCGCGCAGCGCCCGGCAGACCGCGAGCCCGTGGGTGTCCGGCAGGTAGAAGTCGAGCAGTACCAGGTCTACCGGCTCCCGCTCGCAGAACCGGATCGCCTCGGCACCGGAGTGCGCGACGCCCGCCACGGTGAACCCGGGAACCCGGTCCACGTACTGCTGATGCGCCTCGGCGGCGAGTCGGTCGTCCTCCACGACGAGTACCGCGATCATCCGGCGCCCTCCGTGCCTGCCCGAGGCAGGGACACCGTGAACACGGCCCCGGCGTCCCCGCCCACCTCGATCGTTCCGTCATAACGCCGCACGGCCTGGCCGACCAGTGCCAGCCCGAGCCCACGGCCGGCCGCTCCGCCGCCGGGTTTGGTCGACCAACCGCGCCGGAACATCTCCCGCGCGGTGGCCGGGTCGACTCCGGGGCCGGTGTCGGCGACCCGCAGGAACAGCGCGTCCGGATCCCTCCGCACGGTAACCGTGACCCGGGGTCGCCCCCGCCGGGACCTGGAGTCCTCGATCGCGGCGTCGATGGCGTTGTCGATCAGGTTGCCCAGGATGGTCACCAGGTCCCTGGACTCGAACCCGGTCTCCGCGTCCGGAAGGGCGGTGTCCTCGGTGAGCGCGAGCTCCGCGCCCCGCTCGACGGCATCCGCGGACTTGCCGAGCAGCAACGCCGCCAGCACCGGCTCGGAGACGGCACCCATCACCCTGTCGGTCAGCTGCTGCGCGGTCTCCAGTTCCGCGGTGGCGAAGTCCAGCGCCTCCTCGACCCGGCCGAGCTCGACCAGGGACACCACCGCGTGCAGGCGGTTGGCCGACTCGTGCGCCTGCGAGCGCAGCGACTCGGCGAACCCGCGTACCGTGTCCAACTCGCCGGTGAGGCTCTGCAACTCGGTGTGGTCGCGCAGGGTCACCACGTTGCCCATCTCGCGGTCCTTGGCGGTGACCGGCGCGGTGTTCACCAGCAGCACGCGGGTGTCGGTCACGTGTATCTCGTCGGTACGTGGCTCGGTGGCCTCGAGGGTGGTGACCAGTTCGGGGGACAGGCCAAGCTCGCCGGCGGGCCTGCCCTTCGGATCCCCTGACAGGCCGAGGAGCTCACGGGCGGCGTGGTTGCACAGCGCCACCCGTCCGTCCCTGCCGACCAGCACCAGGCCCTCCCGGACGGAACGCAGGATGGCTCGGTGGTACTCGAACATGCTGCTCAGCTCGGCCGGGGCGACCCCGCGTGTCTGCCGCCGCAGGCGGACGCTGACCAGGTAGCTGCCGAGCAACCCCACCCCGAGCACCGAGCCCGCCACGAGGAGCAGGGGCGGCAGCCGCCGGGCGAGCTCGGCCGAGACGGCGCTGACGGTGATGCCGACCGCGACCAGCGCGGTGACGTGGGCGTCCTCGGTGACCGGGGCGACCGCCCGGATCGAGGGGCCGAGCGTTCCGGTGTAGGTCTCGGTGAACATCCGGCCGTCCAGTGCGGGTGCGGTGTTGCCGAGGAACCGCCCGCCGATCCGGCCCGGGTCCGGGTGGGTGTAGCGCACCCCGGCGGGATCCATGATGGTGATGAAGTCGACCCCGGTGTCCTGGCGTACCCGCTCGGCGAACGGCTGGAGCTCGCGGCTGGGTTCCGCGGTTCGCAGTGCGGTGCGGACGTACGGCGAGCCGGCGACGGTGGCGGCCACCGCGGTGACCTCCTCGCGCGCCCTGTCCTCGGTCGCCCGCCGCGCGTCCACGTAGGCCAGCGCGGTCCCGCCCACGACGAGCACGGCCACCAGCACCACCTGCAGCACGAGCAACTGCCGGGCGAGGCTCCACCGTCTGGTCGACATGGGTTCATCCGACCACATCCGGCCTGCGCAGCGGCGCGGTGCCGGTGAACGAAATGAACACAACCGTGACCCAGGTCATAGCCACACGGATAGTCACCCCGGACCGCGCCAACGAGGGCGCACGGACTCTGGGAGGCAACGGTGCCGGCGACCGAAACGGGCCAGCGCGGGCGGACCCGCGATCGGATGCACTACCTGTACCTGGCGGTGATCGCCGCGGTCATCCTCGGGGTGATCGTGGGGTTCGCGGCCCCCGACTTCGCGGCCGGGCTCAAGCCGCTCGGCTCGGGTTTCGTCAGCCTGATCAAGATGATGATCAGTCCGATCATCTTCTGCACGATCGTGCTCGGGATCGGGTCGGTGGCGAAGGCCGCGAAGGTCGGCAGGGTGGGGATGCTCGCCCTCGGTTACTTCCTCATCATGTCCACCTTCGCACTGGCCATCGGCCTGGTGGTGGGCAACGTGCTGCACCCGGGTGCGGGGCTGCGACTCGATCCGGCCGACGCCGCCGCGGTGCAGCAGCAGGCCGGCGAGGGCGAGGGTACGGTCGACTTCCTGCTCGGCGTGATCCCGGAGTCGCTGCTGTCCGCCTTCACCGAGGGCTCGGTGCTGCAGACCCTGCTGGTGGCACTGCTGGCCGGTTTCGCGCTGCAGAAGCTGGGCGCGGCGGGGCAACCGATCCTGCGCGGGATCGAGCACATCCAGCGGCTGGTGTTCCGCATTCTCGCGATGATCATGTGGGTGGCGCCGGTCGGCGCGTTCGGGGCGATCGCCGCCGTGGTCGGCGAGACCGGCTGGGCCGCGCTGAAGAGCCTCGCCGTGATCATGCTCGGCTTCTACGCGACCTGCCTGCTGTTCATCTTCGGCGTGCTCGGCGCCGTGCTCTGGCTCGGGGCGCGGGTGAACATCTTCAGCCTGCTGCGCTACCTCGGCAGGGAGTTCCTGCTGATCGTGTCCACCTCGTCCTCGGAGTCGGCGCTGCCGAGGTTGATCGCGAAGATGGAGCACCTGGGAGTGAGCAGGCCGGTGGTGGGGATCACGGTGCCGACGGGGTACTCGTTCAACCTGGACGGCACCGCGATCTACCTGACCATGGCTACCCTGTTCATCGCCACGGCGCAGGGCAGCCCGCTCGGTGTCGGCGAGCAGATCTCCCTGCTGGTCTTTATGATCATCGCCTCGAAGGGTGCGGCCGGGGTGAGCGGAGCCGGGATCGCCACGCTGGCGGGCGGGCTGCAGTCGCACCGGCCGGAGCTGGTCGACGGGGTGGGCTTCATCCTGGGCATCGACCGGTTCATGTCCGAGGCGCGGGCGCTGACCAACTTCGCGGGCAACGCCGTGGCCACCGTGCTCATCGGTTCCTGGACCGGGGAGCTCGACCGGACCCAGTCCCGCAGGGTGCTGGCGGGCCATGACCCGTTCAACGAGGCCACCCTCGTCGACGAGCACAAGGACCCCGAGCCCGAGCGCGCGAAGGACGCGGTCCCGGCCTGAGGTCCGCTCGCGGCGGGAGGTTCCTCGGCCCGTGGCGGCGGCTCTCACCCGCGGGCGGGGTCGCCGCCCGGTCCGGCGAGGCGGGTGCACAGCCCGTGCCTGCCGCGGCGCATCATCAGGGCGTGGTTGGCGCGGAACACCGGGTGTGCCAGGGGCGACAGCCAGCGCAGGAGCCTTTTCCTGGCCACCACGTGCTGGGCGATCTCCAACCTGGTGCCCGCACCGTGCGGGTGGACCAGACCGCTGAGCATGCCCTCGAGGTCACCCGCGAGGGCGACCTCGAGCCGGCCGGCGCCCGGGTTCTCCTCCACCCGGGTCAGGTGGACCGTCAGCGCGAACGGCAGCACGGACCGGCAGACGAGTTCGGCGGTCTCGTCGTCGATCCGGCTCACCGAGCGGACGTTCGGCCACCACGAGGGGTAGCCGCCGAGATCGACGAGCGTGGCGAACACGATCGGCGGCGGCGCACCGATCGTCCAGGTGGTACGGAACCGGTAGCGAACCAGCGACACCTCCGCAGTATGCCTCGCCCGCCCGCGCCGATCGGGACCGTCGGGACGATCACTCCAGGATCGGCTGGAGGAACTGCCCGGTGTAGCTGTCCTCGTTGGCCGCGACGTCCTCCGGGGTGCCCTCGGCGACCACCATGCCACCCGCGGAGCCACCCTCCGGCCCCATGTCCACGACCCAGTCGGAGGTTTTGACCACGTCCAGGTTGTGCTCGATGATGATCACGGTGTTGCCCTTGTCGACCAGGCCGTTGATCACGCCGAGGAGCTTGCGGATGTCCTCGAAGTGCAGGCCGGTGGTCGGCTCGTCCAGCACGTAGACGGTCTGGCCGGTGGAGCGCTTCTGCAGCTCGCTGGCGAGCTTCACGCGCTGCGCCTCGCCACCGGAGAGCGTCGGCGCCGGCTGGCCGAGGCGCACGTAGCCGAGGCCGACGTCGACCAGGGTCTGCAGGTGCCGGTGGATGGCCTTGATCGGCTCGAAGAACTCGGCCGCCTCCTCGATCGGCATGTCGAGGACCTCGGCGACGGTCTTGCCCTTGTAGTGCACCTCGAGGGTTTCGCGGTTGTAGCGGGCACCCTTGCAGACCTCGCAGGGCACGTAGACGTCCGGCAGGAAGTTCATCTCGATCTTGATCGTGCCGTCGCCCGCGCACGCCTCGCACCGGCCGCCCTTGACGTTGAAGGAGAACCGGCCGGGCTGGTAGCCACGGACCTTCGCCTCGGTGGTGGCCGCGAACAGCTTCCGGACGTGATCCCAGACCCCGGTGTAGGTGGCCGGGTTGGAGCGCGGGGTGCGCCCGATCGGCGACTGGTCCACCCGCACCAGCTTGTCCACCAGATTCAGCCCGCGGACCCGGGTGTGCCTGCCGGGCACCTGGCGGGCGCTGTTGAGCTTGTTCGCCAGCACGGTGGCCAGGATGTCGTTGACCAGTGTGGACTTGCCCGATCCGGAGACCCCGGTGACCGCGATCAGGCAGCCGAGCGGGAAGGACACGTCGATCCCGCGCAGGTTGTGCTCGCGGGCGCCGACCACGGTCAGCTGGCGCTTGTGGTCCGCGGGGCGGCGGATGTCGGGCACCGGGATCTCCCGCCGCCGCGCGAGGTAGTCACCGGTCAGCGAATCCTTGTTGCGCAGGAGCTTCTTGTACGGGCCGCTGTGCACGATCTGGCCGCCGTGCTCCCCCGCGCCGGGGCCGATGTCGACCACCCAGTCGCTGGCCCGGATGGTGTCCTCGTCGTGCTCGACCACGATCAGCGTGTTGCCAAGGCTGCGCAGCCGGCTCAGCGTCTCGATCAGCCGGTGGTTGTCCCGCTGGTGCAGGCCGATGGAGGGCTCGTCCAGCACGTACAACACCCCGACCAGGCCGGAGCCGATCTGGGTGGCCAGCCGGATGCGTTGTGCCTCGCCGCCGGACAGGGTGCCCGCGGCCCGGTCCAGGGAGAGGTAGTCGAGGCCGACGTCCAGCAGGAAGTGCAGGCGGGCCTGGATCTCCTTGAGCACCGCCCCGGCGATCATCGACTCGCGCTTGCCGAGCACCAGTTCGTCCAGGAACTCGGAGGCCTCCCCGACCGAGAGCGCGCAGACCTCGGCGATGGATCGGGCGCCCTGGGTGACGTGCTCGAGGGTGACGGCAAGGATCTCCGGCTTGAGCCTGCTGCCCTGGCAGACCGGGCAGGGGACCTCGCGCATGTAGCCCTCGTAGCGCTCGCGCATGGCCTCGGACTCGGTCTGCTCCTGGCGGCGTTCCAGGAAGGGGATGACACCCTCGAAGTTGGCGTAGTAGGAGCGCTGGCGCCCGTACCGGTTGCGGTAGCGGACGTGCACCTGCTCGTCCACCCCGTGCAGGACCGCCTTCTGCGCCTTGGCCGGCAGCTTTCGCCAGGGGGTGTCCATCCGGAAGCCGATGGTGGCGGCGAGGGATTCCAGCAGCCGCTGGAAGTAGTCCGCGCTCTGCCCACCTGCCCAGGGTGCGATGGCGCCCTCGGCGAGGGAGAGTTCGTCGTCCGGCACGACGAGCTCGGGATCGACCTCCTTGCGGACGCCGATGCCGGTGCAGTCCGGGCAGGCGCCGTAAGGGGAGTTGAAGGAGAAGGAGCGTGGCTCGAGGTCCTCGATGGCCAGCGGGTGGCCGTTCGGGCAGGCGAGGTTCTCGGAAAAGCCGCGGATGCGGTGCGGGTCGCCCTCCGGCAGGTCGACGAACTCGAGTTCGACCAGACCGTCGGCGAGGCGCAGGGCGGTCTCCACCGAGTCGGTGAGCCGCTGCTTGGCGGTGGACTTCACGGCGAGGCGGTCGACCACCACCCCGATGTCGTGCTTCTCCTGTTTCTTCAGCTTGGGTGGCTCGGTCAGGGGGTAGACGGTGCCGTCCACCCTGGCCCGGGAGTAGCCTTGTTGTTGCAGGTTGGCGAAGAGGTCGACGTACTCGCCCTTGCGGCCGCGGATCACCGGGGCGAGCACCTGGAAGCGGGTGCCCTGCTCCATCTCGAGGACCTGGTCCACGATCTGCTGCGGGGTCTGCTTCCGGATCGGCTCGCCGCACCGCGGGCAGTGCGGCTTGCCGGCGCGGGCATAGAGCAGGCGGAGGTAGTCGTAGACCTCGGTGATGGTGCCCACCGTCGAGCGCGGGTTACGCGAGGTGGACTTCTGGTCGATGGACACCGCGGGCGAGAGGCCCTCGATGAAGTCGACGTCGGGTTTGTCCATCTGGCCGAGGAACTGGCGAGCGTACGCGGACAGTGACTCGACGTAGCGCCGCTGGCCCTCCGCGAAGATCGTGTCGAAGGCCAGGCTCGACTTGCCCGAACCGGAAAGCCCGGTGAACACGATCATGCTGTCCCGCGGCAGGTCGATGTCCACCCCGCGGAGGTTGTGTTCGCGTGCTCCGCGAACGACGAGACGATCAGCCACCCGAAGGTCCCTTTCACTGGTCTGGAGTGCCGATAGAGCCGGCCGCCGCGATGCTAGGACGCACCACCGACAAAATTGGTGGGCCGCTCCGGCCGGGGCGCCAAGCGGGTATGCGGCACCCCGAGCGTACGCCGCGTGGGGGCGCGCGCTCGAACGGGTGGAACGACTACGGTGGGTTGGGTGAACGTCGTAGATGAGTACACCGGGCACGTCGAACCCGGCGGGGATGCCGCCCGGCGCACCCTGGACGCGCTGACCATCACCAAACTGTCGGTCGGGCCGATGGACAACAACGCCTACCTACTCGTGTGCCGCGCGAACAACGAGGCGTTGCTGATCGATGCCGCGGCCGACCCGGAACGGATCTCGGACATGGTCGGGCACGGCACCGACCGCCCTGCCCTACGCACGATCATCACCACCCACCAGCATGGCGACCACTGGCAGGCTCTGGGAGCCGTGGCCGGGGCGTACGGTTCCAACACCGCGGCGCATCCGGAGGACGCCGGCCCCCTGCCCGTGCCACCGGACCTGCTGCTCGCGCACGGCGACACGGTCCCGATCGGCGACTGCATCCTCGAGGTCATCCACCTGCGCGGGCACACCCCAGGCTCCATCGCCCTGCTCTACCGCGACCCGAACGGCCACCCGCACCTGTTCACCGGCGACTCGCTGTTCCCTGGCGGTGTCGGGAAGACGACCTCGCCGGAGAACTTCCGGTCGCTGATCGACGACGTGGAGCAACGGGTGTTCGCGGACCTGCCGGACGACACCTGGTTCTACCCCGGCCACGGCGACGACTCCACGCTCGGCACCGAACGCCCCAAACTGGCCGAGTGGCGCGAACGCGGCTGGTGAGCTGACGACGTTTCCGAAACGGGGCTGCCTACCCAGTAGGCGGCCCTGTTTTATTGCCAGGTAACAGAAACAAGGCCCCGAACGGGGACAATCAAGCGCCGGTCCTGACCATTCCCATGCGTGCGGCGAGTCCCCGGATCTCGCGGGCGACGGCCTCCCGACGTGCACTGGCGAGCATGGTGCTGACGATATCGCGGGCGAAAGCGTTCCCCCGTGCGCGCACCGGGCCGAGCCGTTCGGCGTGGGTCAGCAGCGCGACGACCTTTTCATCCGGTTCACCCAACCCGTACAGCGCCCGGGCAGAGTCGATCAGGTAGGTCGTACGGCGAGAGTCGATCTCCAACTCGACGGGGTCGATCGTCTCGGCGAGGGCCGCCGCCGTGGCAGGATCGCCACTCTCCAGAGCGGTGGACATGCGCCACAGCACCACGTTGGCAGGGGAGAACAGCAGATGGTGCCGGTTTCCGTTCTCGACGTGCGCGGCCAGCCCAGCGGCCTCATCGAGTGCGGCGGACGGTTCACCGCCGACCACACTGTCCGCGAACCCGGCGGTGAGCGTGAGCGCACCCCGTACGTCGGCGGAATCGTCGGGCACGATGTCCAGCCCGCGCCGGGCCAGTGCACCGGCCCGGCGGTGCGCGCCCAGGCCGGACAGAGCTTGGGTACGAGCGAACTCGGCGAACGCGATCCATTCCTGGCAGAACGCGCAGGTCGTCAAGGCCGTACCGGGCAAGGCCCAGCTACCGGCCCGCGCACGCACCCTGGCCGAGGCGGCATCGAGCAAGATGGCCGCCACGGTCGCCCGCACGCCAACCGGATACGGAGTCAGCGCACTAGCCTCACGACGGCGGCACGGGCTCCTGTGGGACGCACAGCCACCGCTTCGCTCCCACAACTCATCGTCCTCGCCATGATCCTCGGTGCCGAATGGCGGGATCAGTCGCCTTTCAGGGAGCGGCGGATCTCCTCCAGCCTGTCGTGGGCGGTCTTGTCGCGTTCGGCGAGCTTGTCGTCGAACGACCTTGCTTCCGGCGTCTCACCGGCCAACTCGGTTGAACCGAGCGCCGTCGTGAATCGGTTCTCGATCCGGTCACGCACGTAGTCGAAACTCGGCACGCCGGCCTCTGTGTAGTCGCCTTCCGGAGACGGCGTGACATCGTCGGGCATGAGCGTCCCCTCTCGTCGTATCCCATTGTGCGCTCAGTACCCGCGTCCTGCCGATGGGCGCCCAGCGGTCAGCCGGTCGACGACATCCGTATGCGTTTACGCCGCCCTGCGGTGAGTTCGTAGCCGAAGCCGAAGAGGGTGATCGCGAGCATGCCGGACTGCATCGTCACCCGCCGGTCGTCGGCCTCGGCCCGGGTGGTGGCGCGCCACCCGCCGGACGACAGAGCCATCGCCGCCCCCGCGAGATTCATCGCCGCCCACGCCAGGTTCAGCCGAGCCGAGGAGTCCTCGCCACCCAGCGGGGTCAGGCAGCGCTTCCCCGCAATGCCCATCACCGCGTGCGGGATCGTATTGACCAGCAGGGCGCCTGCCAGGAAGTCACGTTTCGGCACGCCGCACCTCCCTACACCAAATGAACACTGTACATTTAAGAGTCGGAACTCTATATGAACGGTGACCATATGACAAGACCCGCCCGACGTGGCGCGCCGCCGGCCGGGGAGCGGCTGACCAGGGGCACGGTGATCACCCGCGCGACCGCGCTCATCGAGCGCGATGGTGCCGCCGCATTCAGCCTGCGATCCCTGGCAAAGGAGTTGAACGTACGACCGGCCGCCCTGTACAACCACGTTGAAGGGCTGGACGACTTGCTGGACGCGGTTGCCGCCCGGTTCCTCGCCGGGTTCGAGCTCACCGCCGCGGACGAACACTGGCCGAGTTGGATTCGCGCCGTGGCCTCGAGGCTGCACGGGCACCTGCGCGCCCGGCCCGAACTGACGCACCTGGCGCTCTCCCGTGGTCCCGACACCGCCGCCGGCCCCGCTCTCATGCATCGATTCCTCGAGCATCTGGTCTCCGCGGGCGTCTCGCGTGCGGTCGCCCACCTCGCCTGGCACACCGTCCTGACGGTGGTGATCGGATCGGTCCAGCAGGAACACGCCCGGAACCGCGACCGGACCGACACCTTCGACGCCGTCCTCGCCGTCGCCATGAACGGGCTCGTCACCATCGCCCACCGTGACCCCGACGATCGGGCCACCGCGCTGCTCCACGACCACGCGGTGGGACGAGCCTGACGGCTTCGCGATCGACCCCCCGCGACGCGATCGGCAACCGCGACCGGCGTCGCCTTCAGTCGACGTCCAGCAGCTCCTTGAGCTTCCCGGCGAACGCGGCCGGCTGGCCCGGCATGCCGTACTCGTCACCGAGAAATCCGCCGTGATGGCTGGGAAACACGACCGGCGCGGAGCCGAGGCGGCCGGCGATCTCGCGCGTGGCCCGCGCGGTCAGCTGGCCTTCGGACTCGATACCCAGCGCCAGGTGGATCATCGTGGATGCTGCCGCCAGCGCGCCGAAGTCGAGCTCGTGGCTGGGAACGGTGAGCATGGCCGTGCCGAGCAAAGGGTCGTCCCGGTTGCCGTCGTCCTCGGCGGGCAGGCCGAACTGGGCCGGTTCCGGTGCGGGTCGCTGGGACCAGTCCTCGGGCAGCTCGCCGGTGTGGCGGGTCAGGGCGATGAACTTGGCCATGGCCGCGCCCATGCCGTCGCGCTGGTACGTGTCGTGGATGTCGCGGCAGGCCTCCTCGAGTGGCTCCCGGTCTGGCAACACCGACACCGTGGGTGGCTCGTGCGCGACGAGGATCCGCACCTGCTCGGGGTGGGCGGTGACCAGGGCCAGCCCGTTGATCGCCCCACCGCTGCTGCCGAAGATGTTCACCATCGGCACGTCGAGATCGTTGATCACGTGGTGCAGGTCCTCGGCGTGCACATCCGGTGTGATCTCGGAGTCGTCGGCCCGTTCGCTGCGACCGGTGTGCCGGGGATCGTAAGTCACCACCGGCCGGTCGGTGAGGTAACCGGCCAGCGTGCCGAACCCGGCCGCGTCCATCGGCGAGCCGATCAGGAACACGGTGCGTTCGGCGGCGCCGGGAGCGGACAGGTCACCACGGATGTCGTACCGCAGACGCGCGCCTGGTACGTCGAGGACTCGGGTTTCAATGCCGGACATGGGAGGCTCCTTCGAGTATCGGCCGTCCATCAAAATAGATCGTAGTTCGAAGATGCGGCCCACGAAGTCGCCTCACGGGCGTTCGGCAACGACCTTCGGTCAGCGGCTGTCGAACCGGCCAGTGCCGCGCGTTCACCCGCGCAGCGCTTCGTCCACTTCGGACAGCAGCTTCGCCTTCGCCCGGGCACCGACGATCGTCCGCAGGGGGTGTCCGGCACGGAAAAGCAGTACCGCCGGCAGCGACATAACCTGGTAGTCGCGTGTCACCAGCGGGTTCTCATCGGTGTTCACCGTGCACACGACGAGCGAGCCCGCCCGCTCCCCCGCGATCTCCGCGAGCACCGGGGCCATCATACGGCAGGGTGGGCACCACCGTGCCCAGAACTCCACCAGCACGGGGTGATCCCGGAGCAACACCTCGCGCTCGAAGGTGTCATCGGTGACCGCGGACACCTCGTCACGCAGATTGGTCGGTGACATCAACACTCCCTGTCCTCGTACACGTCGTCGTCGATGGGCCGGTCCGTAACCCGGCACGGCCCTGGCTGTCTCACCAGCGCCCTGGCCAGTTTGGTCAGCAGGCCGGCCCGTACGGCGTTGAGCCGCTCGAGGCAGGCATCGACCTCCGCGAGCCTGCGCCGGTAGACCTCGACCGAATCGGCGCAGGCATCCCCGGCGTCGTGGCCGGCACGCAGGCACTCGACGAACGGCCTGGTGTCATCCAGGCTGAGCCCCGCTGCCTGCAGCATCAGGATCTCACTGACGAGCCGGAGGTCCTCCTCGTCGTACTCCCGGTAACCGTTCGCCGAGCGGCGCGCGGGGAGCAGCCCCTGGGCCTCGTAAAAACGCAATGCGCGGGTCGTCGTCCCGGCGCGCCTGGCGAGTTCCCCGATCCGCATGCACTCGACGGTAAACCTTGACGTGGGAGTCAAGGCAAAGCAACTCCTCGAACAGTCGATCCGGCGCTACGCTGCACGAATGGCAAGCGAGCACGAAGCCCTGGCGCTGCGTCCCGCCAACCCCGAGGACGCGCAGGCGATCGCCGAGATCTGGCAGGCCGGATGGCGTGACGGCCATCTCGGACACGTTCCCGATGCGCTCGCCGCGGTGCGAACCGAGGAGTCTTTCGCCGTGCGCGCCGAGCAGCGGGTCGGCGACACGGTGGTAGCGACCGTCGACGGCGCGGTGGTGGGATTCGTGATGGTGGTCGGGGACGAGGTGGAGCAGGTCTACGTATCCACACCGCACCGCGGTAGCGGCGTGGCCGCCGTGCTACTCACCGAAGCGGAGCGCTTGGTGGCGGCGAATGGTCACGACCGCGCCTGGCTCGCCGTTGTTGCCGGCAATGCCCGGGCTCGCAGGTTCTACGAACGCAACGGGTGGGCCGATGAGGGACGTTTCGACTACCCGGCCGCCAGTGACACCGGCCTCATCCCGGTCCCGGCACACCGCTACGTGAAGCGAACACCGCCCGGATAATCACCTGATCGTGGCTCGAACATACGGTCGAGTATACGGTATGGTGAGGCTGTGAGCAGGACTTTCGGCATCGACACCTCCCGCATGGGCGAGGAGGAACTACTGGCCGCGCTGGGCGAGATCGAACAGCAGCGGCGAGGTCTCTATGCCCGGGAGCTGGCGGTCCTGGCCGAGCTGGACGGCCGCACCACCGCCGCACGCAAGGGCTACCGGGATGTCGCGGCGCTGGCGCGGGAGATCCTGCGCATCAACGCTTATGACGCCCGGCAGCGGGTGGCGCACGCCCGGGCAGTGGTGGCCCGCTACGCCCCGACCGGTGCCCCGTTGGAGCCGGACCTGCCCGACGTGGGCACGGCTCTGGCGGAAGGCGCGATCGGGCCCGAACATGTGGAGGCCATCCGGGCCACCGTGGCCAGGTTCCCGCAACCGGTGAGCCTGCCCGATCGGGAACACGCGGAGGAGTTGCTGACCAAGGCCGCGCGGGAGTACGAACCGCACACCGTGACCGCGCTGGGGCGGGAAATCGTGGCCCGCCTGGACCAGGACGGGAACCCACCCACCGACGAGGATCTGGTGCGGCCCGCCCGGTTTCTGGACTGGCGCGACACCCGTAACGGGCGGCTCCGCGGCAACGTCGAACTCGACGTCGAAACGGCCGCCCTGCTGACCGGGCTGATCGAACCCCGCGCCAAACCTCACGGCACCAACGAGGAACCCGACCGGCGCGGCAAGTACCAGCGCCAGGGCGATGCGTTCGCCGAGGTGCTGCGGGTGGCCGCAGGATGCCCGGAGGACGGGCCCACCGAGGCCGGGGAACCCTTCAGCGTCATGGTCTCGGTGACCCTGGACGACCGTGAAACACGGCACCGGATACGGGCTGATCAACGGGCAGGAATCGTGTCCGGCGGCGCAGATCCGCCGGATGGCCTGCGATGCCTATATCGTTCCCGCCGTACTCGGCAGCAAGGGCGAGATCCTGGACATCGGGCAGAAGCGCCGCACCGTACCCCTGGCCATCCGGCGGGCCCTGATCCTGCGAGACAAAGGGTGCGCCTTCCCCGGCTGCCGGAAAAAGCCGAAGCAATGCGACGCGCACCATGTTGTTTTCTGGGCCAACGGCGGCCCTACCGCACTGTACAACCTCGCACTGCTCTGCCCTTTTCACCACAACCTGATCCACCACACGGAGTGGGAAGCCCGGATGCGCAACGGGCTCCCCGAATTCATCCCACCCGCCTTCCTCGACCCGGAACGAAAACCCAGGCGCAACCTCCTCCACCGCCAAGGAAAGGAGGCCGCATGAAACTGTTCCTAGTCGGCGATGAGGACGTTGCGTGTTCGAGCGCCGATGCCCCGTTCCTGCTGGCGGCGCACCAGCCAACATCCGGCCGCTACCCCACTGCCACCATGCTCGGGGTGTACCAGGTAGGCCGGGGCGGTGTTCTCGAAAGCGACGATCCCGAGCCCAAGCGGATCGTCCACCGCGGCCGTCCACTGGCAGGTGAAGGATTCGGCGACGAGGGTGTGCGGGTTGTTGCCCGCCACCCCGCGGACCAACTCCAAGCCTTCCAGTGGCACCGGGCGCCAACGCGCCCCGGCGGGCACGTCCACTGGCCCGAGCATGGACAACGGGATGACAATCAGGTCGCCCTGGGCCTGCGGGCCATCGACTACCGGGATGGTGGTCTGCCTTTCCAGGTGGTCCAGCACGTCGAGGCCGGTCCGGTCGAGCAGTTCGGCAAGGTCCATTGTGATCACCTAGGAGAGTGCGAAGGGTCAGGTACGGCGTCGCAGCTGGGCGTACTGGGCTCCCCTCAGCCCGTATGACCAGCCGGCCGCGTCGATCGGATCGTCGAACCAGGGCGGCACGTGCAGCCCATACTGGCGGCGGGTGCCATCGCGCTCAACCGAACCGTTGACGGCGTGCAACAGGCGGGTCGGTGTGACTCCCCGGTGCCGCGGGAGGTCATAGAGGCTCAGCTCGCAACCGGGGTTACCTGGATCGGCCGCCCTTCCGACGAGCGCCAGGCCCGCCCGGTCGATGAAGGTCGACCAACCGATGCGTTCGATCGCGCAACGGCGCACCTCGGCGTTGCGTTCGGCGGTAATCCGTCGCACAGTGGGCGCGTCGATCACCCAGGATGGTACCCAGGTGCCGTGCCAGGCATGCGCGGCCCAACCGTCCGGGAAGACCACGGCGGGACCGTCGGCATGGTGCAATCGCACCTCACCGTAGGCGTTT
This sequence comes from Amycolatopsis cihanbeyliensis, assembly GCF_006715045.1. Lineage (GTDB taxonomy): Bacteria > Actinomycetota > Actinomycetes > Mycobacteriales > Pseudonocardiaceae > Amycolatopsis > Amycolatopsis cihanbeyliensis. Next base: position 1,382,895 of record NZ_VFML01000001.1, read on the forward strand.
CCCGGCGCAGGTTCGGTACGAATCGCCGAAGGGCGTTCGGCGACCACACACCTGCCCGCGCGTGGCCACCACCAGCCGCAGGAACGCGCGAGGGTGGCCCACAGCTCCAGTTGCTCCGCATCCGTAGCGGAGAAGCAACCACCGCACACGCGGCGATGTAGGTCGTAATGCGCCACCCAATCAGCTTCGTGCTGGCCGTACCAGACGAGGCCGAGTCGCTCGGGCAGCTCGGCCCGGAGCACGCCGGCGATGGAGTGCCTTGCGACCCGACGCAGCACCCCACTGACACCTCCGTCCACAAGAGACTCCACTCTCGTGCCCGACCGCAAGGCCGGCACCGGATCCGGGGGTAGCTCGGCTGGGCTTGTCAACGGTTCCCGGCCCGTTCCAGCGCGCCGGTCCAGCCGTCTGCGCAATCTGGACGCGAGTGTCGCCATCCGACTTTCCAGCGGCCAGGGACCGGCGGGCCGGAACGTGAGGTCCGGTGGGAGTAACCGCACGGCCGCGGCGGGTGAGTCCACCCATTCGAACGTCGGGCGGGACTCGCCGAGCAGCGTGTACAGGCCCGCTATGGCATCCTCGGCCGCGCGCCGGTCGGCTGGTCCGGTACGGAGGATGTGGCGCAACCATTCGCCGCGGATATCGATGGCACGCCACCAGCGGTCGAGCTCTGCGGAGGGTTCCGGTGGGACGGCGATCCGGCGGGACTTTCGCCCGCGACGCCCGCTCAACGCGGCTGGGCGTATCCGCCCTTTCCATCAGACATGGCCACGATCATGGCAGCCATGAACCCGACCCGCAACCATGACCGGCCGCACGCCTCAGACATGCCCGAGCACGCGCTCCAACGGCTCGGGTAGCCGCGCAGGGTCCAGCGCCTCGACGAGCAGTCCCGCGTACCGGGCCTTCCGGCCGGAACGGGAGCCGAGGAACCGGCGCAGTTGCCGCCCGAGCTCCCGATCCCGCTGGGCGGGCTGCTTCTGCAGGACGCGGAAGGACGCGAGATCGCCCTCGTCCGCGAGCAGGCGCTCGACCCGCTCCGTCCCCAGTGCGCGAATCAGCTCGTCCTCGAGGTCCTCCACACAGACGTGGAAACCGAGTGCCGCCATCTCCACCCGGGACAGGACGTGACCGTATCCGGCCCGCTCAAGGCCACGCCGGAAGTAGTGCTCCTCGGCAGCGTCGCACATCCCGGCCAGCCGCAGGCCGCGGCCACCCTGGCCGAGCCGTCCCAGAAAGTGGCCGATGTTCGTCACCCCGCCCATCGACACCACCGCGATCCCTTCGGCCCGCAGGTCCCGGCCGCGGCGCCGGGCAACGGCCTCGATCGCGCGCCGGTCACTCGGTCCTTCGACCAGGATGGCGGCCCGGTCACCCCCGTCGACGTTCATCGGTCTCCACCCTTTCCGGCACGGCGAACGCCGACGCGCGGCGGCACGCCTCCGCGACGACGTAGCGCAGGTCCCGCCCGTGCACGTCCATAGCCACTGGCTAGCACAACCGGCCTTGGACGGCCTCCCATTTTCCCGGAGACACAGGAACGAGGCAGGAACGCACCGGATGGCTCAGACCCGCTCGGACCTCCAGCCGCAGATCGAGGTGGCGCCCGGTCATCCCGTTCATCACGGTGATGCCGAACTCGTAGCGGTCCACCCTCGCCGAGGCGCACGCTCGTCCAGGCGCACGTCGTCCACGGGTACCTCGACCTCGCGGGTGCGGCCCAGCACGGTCAGCGACCCCGGCAGCACCCAGCGTCCGTCGACCCGGTCCACGGTGGTCGAGGCGAAGGTGATGTCCGGATGGTTCTCGGTGTTTGCCCGGGTCGACCGGTCAGCGTCACACCGGACGGCAACGCCGGGGACCGGCTGATGGTCGAGGTACGCCACCCGATGGACGCCGGACCCGCTCCGCCGACAGTGCCGGGCACCGGAACCGGCATAGTCGGGCCGACCGAGCGGGCGCGGCTCACCGGTGGGCGGCTCGACCGCCCGAGGACGTCCGGCGAGTTCCGGCTACGCGCCTGGCTACCGTGGCCGGTACGAACGACGGCAGCGGGGGCATCGCTCGCTTCCGGTCAGCGTGGACCGCCGAAGCCCGCACTCACCCTGGCCGCCGAAGTGCCGAGGCCGGTCGGCAGGAAGGTGAACTCCGGCGGCGCGCCCGGGAACCGGTTACGTTTCAGCTCCGGCTCGGTGTAGCGCACGCATTTGCGGTGCCATTCCAGGATCCCGGACATCCACTCCTTGAGTTCCTCGGCGTGCCGCTGGACGATCTCGCGAGCCTCGCCCTCGAGTTGGAACTCCTCGAACAGGGTGGGCAGCTCGTTGGCGATGATGTGCTCGAACTGGTGCATCCGCGCCGCCATCAGGTCGGCCACGATGTCCCGGGCGCGCAACCGGTCCACGTTCAGGAAGTTCTCCACCACCAGCACCATGTTGTGCACCTCGCCCTCGTACTCGATCTCCTTCTGGTAGGAGAACAGATCGTTGGCGAAGCAGGCGTAGTCCTGCGTGGCGGTGTCCAGCTCGTGCATCGTCCGCGTCCGGTACAGCTCGCTCGGCACCCGGTCGGCGTAGGAGAGCCGGGCGAGGCTCTTCGTCATCTCCGAACCGAAGGTCCTGCGCCGCATCTCCACATAGTCGATCGGGTCCGGAACGCGGTTCTGGGCCTGATTGGACAGTTCCCACAGCCAGCTTTCCAGCATTTCCTCGACGGCGAGTCGGAACTTCTGCCTGTTCTCCCTCGGCATCGGTTCCGCGGTGCGCTGCCACAGGTCCGCGAGGCCGCGCTCGAGCGGGTTCAGCGGTTCCGGCGTCGGCCCGAGGTCCAGTGGCATGAACTCGGCGAGCCGCGCGTTGCTGGCCCGCGCGCCCGCCAGGTCGCGGCTGCTCCCGAACACGACCGGATAGTAGTCGTCACCGTAGGTTCCCCAGGCGAGCCAATCCGAGGACAGGTAGAGCTGCTCCAGGCCGGCGTCGGCGTGGATCATCGCGGCGCAATGCGGGAGGTCGAGGCCGATGAACCGGCGCTCGTCCCACACCCCGCCGTGCTCCACGCCGGGCACGGAGTCCAGCATGCCCATCTTCCGTGCCCACTCCACCGCGTAGCGGCGGGCCGCGTCCAGGTGCGGGCTGGTGCGGATCGGGAAGGGCATGTACAGCTCAGGCAACGGCAACGGGCCGACCGGCTGGAACGGCACGTGCGCATGCTGCTCGGACCGACAGTGCGCCCCGATTCGCAGGGTGGCGGCGATCCGGCTCGCGGAGGTGCCCAGGCCGGTGGGCCCGCCGAGCGGGTCGGACTGGTCACCGGCGGCCGCGCCCTCGTTCATGTACCGGCTGGAGCGGACATGCCACTCGTGTCCGCCGGACTGCCAATCCTGCAGTCCCTTGGTATAGGCGGCGATCGCGGTCTGCTCCTGCGGCGGCACCACCCGATCGGCGCAGAGGGCGGGAACATCGGCCAGCGCCGTGGTCTCGAACTGCTGCAACCGCGAGGTGAGCAGGTCGTTGACCAGTTCGGCCGCCTCCTGCGTCGCGCAGTCGAAGAACCGCTCGAACACCAGCACCGCGTTGGAGTTCTCACCCTCCTCCTGCACCTCCCGCTGGTAGGAGAACAGGTCGTTACGCAGGTGCACGGCGTCGGCGAAGGTGTCGGCGAGCACCTGCATCGGCCGGGTTTCCGCGAGCTGCGCGGGAACCTCGGCACCGACGGCGTACTCCACCAGGTTGGCCGACCAGGGCGCCCCGCCCACCCGGCGGCGCATCTGCACATACTCGATCGGGTTAGCGATCCGGCCGCGGTCGATGTTGTCCAACTCCCACATCGACTCGACCATCAGATTGTGCGTACTGGTGATAAAACGCTGCCGCCATTCGGACGACATCGCCGGCACGGTGCGTTCCCACAGATCCTTCAGCCCCGCCTCGGCCGGGTTCGTCGGTTCCGGTGGTGTCTCACCCTCCAGGGTCATGAACTGTTCGAGCCGGTCGAGATAGGCCTTCGCACCGGCGAGATCACGGGAGTACTTGAACTGCTCGAGGAAATCGTCGTCGAAGAAGAACACCCATACGTACCAGTCGGTGATCAGGTCCAGGGCCGGCCCGTCGCAGTCCGGATGGGTGTACGCGCACATCAGGGCGTAGTCCATCTCGTCCAGCGCGGCCTGGTCCCACACCACGCCACCGCCCGGTTTCGGCGCGTCCAGCATGCCCATCCGTCGTGCCCAGTCCGAGCTGTGCTCGCGAGCGCGCTCCAGGTGCGGATTGATCCTCGCCGGATAAGGCACGTAGAAGTCGGGCAATGCGAAAGCCTGCATGGGCGCATACTCCCTCGGGGCGACTGCGACGGCTGCACTCGTCGGACGACGTTCGCATTCGGCCGTATCCCGCTGCAACGTCCAGCTGAGCGTTGTTCGGCACGTTCGGATGAATGACCGAGCGCACGCACAGTAGTACCGCGCGGGCTCTCCGGGCCCCGGGCGAGGACAGCTCGGGCTGGGTTCCCGCAGCGTGGGCGGATGCCGTCCGAAACAGCTCGGTGCAGGACACTAGTCCTGCCGCAGCAGGCCGTGCGCCACGATCTCGGTGGCCGCGGACAGCAGCCGTCGCAACCCGGCCTCGTCCCGGTGCAGGGCGTCCGGTCGCCACCCCAGACTGATGATCCCGTTCCACGCCGACCACAGCACCGTCGCGGTCTCCTCCGGGTCCACCTCCCGCAACTCACCGGCTTCGATCCCCTGCCGTAGCGTCCGCACCAGCCGCTCGTTCTGCTCCCGCACCGCGTCGGCGAGCCGCTCGGCGAGTTCCCGGCCCGCCGCGTACTGGCCGGGAGTGTTCGGGAAGGCCAGCATGCGGAAATGGTCCGGGTACGCGAGGTAGAAGGCCAGGTACTCCTCGGCAGCGGCGTAGATACGTGCGACCGGTGAACCAGGAGAACCGTACGCACGATCCATGTGGTCCCGGTCGACTCGCACCGCCCGCTCCAGCACGGCCGCGTGCAGGCCCGCCTTGGAGCCGAAGTGGTTGTACACCGAACCCACCGCCACCCCGGCCCGGCCGGCGAGTTCCTCGACCGTCACCTCGTCGGCGGAACGCTGCCGGAACAACTCCTCCCCGGCGCGGAGCAGCGCCTCGATCGTGCGCGCCTTGCGGGGGTCCATCGCACCCTCTCTTGTAACGATTGCAAGAAGTCGTCGCGGCCTGCTAGCGCACCGGCACTGCTCTGGTAATGCTGCTCAGAAGTAGGGCATATGGACGAGGACCTCGGCAGACGGGACCCGCGGCTGGGGCCGGCGAAGCACGTCCGGCTACCGGCGGGAACCGTGCGCTACCACGACATCGGGGATGGACCCGTGCTCGTGTTCGTGCACGGTTACCTGGTGAACGCCGACATCTGGCGCGAACTCGTCCCGCTGCTCGCCGACCGGTTCCGGTGTATCACCCCGGACTGGCCGCTCGGTTCGCACGTGTCCCCCATGCGGCGCGAAGCCGATCTGTCGCCCCCTGGCATCGCACGTCTTGTCGCGGACCTGCTGGACGCGCTCGACCTGCGGGGGGTCACCCTGATCGGCAACGACTCCGGCGGCGCGTACAGCCAGCTCGCCACCGCGAACCACCCGGAGCGGATCGGCAGGCTGGTGCTGAACTCCTGCGAGACGCCGTGGTGCTCCTGGCCGCCGGGTCCGGGCGGGTTCGGATTGCTCAAACTGGCCGCGCGGCACCCGGCCACACACCGCTGCCTCTACCAACCGTTGCGGCTCAGCTCCGCGTGGCGGCTGCCCAACACCTACGGCAGCCTTGCGAAGTACCCGATCGAGGATCGGGTGATGCGCGGGTACGTGCGACCGGTGCTGGAGAACGGACCGATCAGGTTCGACGGCCGCAAGGCCATCGGCGGTGTCTCCGCCCGGTTCATCAGGCAGGCCGCCCAGCGGATCCCGACCTCGTTCCCCGGGCCGGTGCTGTGCCTGTGGGCCGCCGAGGACCGGGTCTTCCCGCCGGAGCACGGGAAGAGCTACGCCGAACGGCTCGGCGCATCCTCCCGCACCGTCGACGACTCGTTCACCTATACCGCGGAGGATCAGCCCGAACGCATGGCGGCGGCGTTACGTGAATGGCTGGAGCCGCGGCGCTGACGTCCACTGTGTACATGCTGGCTCCCCGCCTTGCCATGCCGGAAATTGCGTATCGCCCGAAGGTGCCGGCGTGCCAGAATCTCGGCATGATCGCTACCGCGAGACACACCGAACACGGCAACCGCGATATCGCGCTGGGCGGGGAGATCCTGCGCACGGTCGTCGGTTCCGGTGTGCACGGCATCGCCATCGAGGGCACCGACGACCACGACGAGATGGGTGTGTTCGTCGAGCCGGCCGAGCGTGTCGTCGGCATGCGCACACCGGTCGAGCACTACGTCTTCCGCACCCAACCGGAAGGTGCGCGGTCCGGCCCCGGGGACACCGACCTGGTGGTGTACTCCCTGCGCAAGTACCTGCGCCTTGCGATGAAAGGGAACCCGACGATGCTGCTGCCGCTGTACGCGCCGGCCGAGGCACTGGTGCTCGTGCGGTCGCTCGGCGAGGAACTGCGCGCGCTCGCTCCCGCGTTGCTGTCCCGGCGAGCCGTGCACCGGTTTCTCGGCTACCTGGACTCGCAGTGCGGGCGGCTGCTCGACCGCGGGCAGCCGGGCAGGATGCCGAACCGCCCGGAGCTGGTGGCCAGGTACGGCTACGACGTCAAGTACGCCTCGCACGCGCTGCGGCTGGCCTACCAGGGGCTGGAGGTCGCCAGGGACGCCAGGCTCACCCTGCCGATGCCCGAGCGCGAGCGGAACCGCGTGCTGCGAGTGAAGCGCGGCGAGGTGGCGGCACTCGAGGACGTGGTGCGGGAGATCGACGCGGTCCGGTCGGCGGTCGTGGAGATGCTCGACGCGGGACGCACCCCGCTGGCCGCCGAGCCGGATGTGGATCGGATCGCCGCATGGGCCGCCGAAGCCCACCGCCGGCACTGGTCCTGGAACTGAACCCGCGCAGGCCAAGCCCTGAACGTGGCTCGCGCGACGGCAGATGTCGCACGAGCCACGTTCAGGGCACGTCGGGCGACGGGGTGTTGTCCGGGAAGGCGTGGCCGCGCAGCACCCGGACGGCCAGCTCCCGGACGGTGTGCCGGTTCTTGCGGGCGTCCCCCCGCAGGGCGGAGAACGCGTCGTCCACCGGGATGCTCATCCGCTCGGCCAGCACACCCTTGGCCTGCTCGATCAACACCCGGCTGTTGAGCGCTTCCTGCAACTGGCCGTTGACGATTTTGCCGTGCCGCACGATGCGTTCGTGCAGCAGGCCGATGGCGGCGACCTCGGCGAACGACTGCCAGACCTCGAGACTGTCGCCGTCCAGTGCGGCCGGGCTGAACGCGTTGATCACGCCGATGATGCGCTGCCGGTGCCGCAGGGGCACCGCGTACACGGCGGAGAACCCGGACGCCAGTGCCTCGGGGGTGAACTCGGACCATCCACTCGTTCCCGTGGCCAGGTCGGCATGCTGTACCAAACTCCCGCTGTGCAGGCAGTCCGGGCACGGCCCCACCCCCTTACCTACCTGGAGCAACTCCAGCTGGCGGGCCCGCTCGGTTGACGCCGCGATCAGGCTCAGCTCACCCGCCTCGTCCTCCAGCACCAACCCGCAATCCGCGATTCCGAGCAGCTCCGCGGATCGGTGTACGACGGTGTCGAGAAACTCGATCAGGTCGAAATCGCTCGTCACGGTGTCGGCCATCTCGACAAACGCTCGATGGACCCCCCGACGGCCTTTCATGATCTCCTCCCGTCCGGTGCCGCGTCATTCATCTCCGCGGCGCGAAGCGGATCTCACCCGCGATCACCCGTTCACCGAGATCCGCCAACTCCACACCATATCTTCGCGCGCGATCGCGCAACACCTCGATCGCCTCCTCGATGGTCGACCCGAGCTGCACACTCACCATTCCGGCCGCCTCGTGCACAGTACCCGGGAGCAACAACACATCGAGATCAACAGTGTTCGGTGGACACGAAAAGTCAACACCGTGGTCCTCGATCATCGGACATCCGTTTCTTCGGTGAGTCGCCGTCGATCGACACCGAGCGGAAGCCAGCGACAAAAGGACAGTGCGATCGACCGATCATCACCATTGTCCGACTGCCATGAGGATGCCGCCACTCAAGCGGAGAATGTGGCACGGCCTCATTTCCGTCGGCCACGTCCATGCCGGTCCGGTACCGACTGCCGCGCCACGAACTCGGTGATCCGGCCGGCCACCCGTTGCACCTCCACGCTGCCGAGGTGCTTGGCCAGCTCCCGTTCCAGCACGATGAACCGGTCCCGCACCCGGGTCGAGCGCAGCGCGGCGGACAGCTCCAGTGCGCGGCTCGCGGTCGCGAGTCCCTGCTCGAGGTCCCCGGCGAGTATCCGGTTGATCGCCAGCGAGATCTCGGTCAGCGAGCGGCTCCGATGCCTGGTGTTTCCGTAGCCGGTCAACGCGGAACTCAACGTCACGATCGCCGAGCGGGTGAAGCTGACATCCACGTACCGCGCCAGCTCGGTGTGCGCGGTACCGATCATGGCGGCGATCTCCGCGGAGTCGACCAGCTCGGTCCACGGCGGCGCCGTTGCGGGATCGGCCTGGGAGAAATGCGCCACGGAACGGCCCAGCATGCTCAACGCCTGCCGGCCGTCGCCCACCCGGGCCAGCGCCCGCGCCTGGTGTGCCAGCAGAACGGCGTGGGTGACACCGTGATCCCCGCTCTGCTTGGCGGCGTGCTGGCCGAGCCCGAACTGGCGGATAGCCTCGTGTGCCGTGCCCTGGTGCAGGTAGACATGCCCCATGCGGTACCGCACATCCGCGATCAGCGCGTGGTTCCGTTCGGCCGCGGCAAGGGCCAGCGCACTGTTGAAGTGTCCGAGCGCGGTCGCGGTGAGGCCGCAGTCGAAGCTGACCCATCCGGCGAGGTTGTGCAGGTCGGCCACCGCCGGGCAGAGCTCGGCATGCACCCGCTGGGTGCTCGCCGAGGCGAGCATGCGTCTGCCCATCGACAACGTGGCCAGCACATCCCCCCGGCAGGCCCGGCCGCCGTGGCGATGGTCCGCTGCCCGGAGCGTCCTGGTCAGCAGCTCGAGGCGGCGTACATCGGACACACCGACCTGCGCCGACGGCCGCAGCAGCAGATCTACTCCGGCGTTGACTACACCCATCAGGTCACCCGACTCCGGATCGAACAGGACACTGATCGCCGGGGGTCCGGGGCGAGACGACAAAATCAGCATCTCGTATGCCGCCGTGTTTGGCTAGGCTGGCTCGGCGAACGGGCGTTGCTCGGCGCCCGGCGGGCAGATCTGTCAGATATCACCCGGCCGGTTCCCGCGCAGGCGCCCCGCCGCCACCAGGTGCACGGCCACCAGCACCGCCACGGCCTCGGCGGCGAGCAACCCGATCAGCACCAGCAACTGGGTCACCCCAGCCTGCACCGGACTCGCGCCGCCGAGCAGTACGCCCACGTAGGCGCCGGGCAGGGTGACCAGGCCGACGGTGCGGGTCTGGTCCAGTGCCGGGATCAACGCGTGACCCGCCGCCGGGCGACAGATCTCCAGTGCGGCCGGCCGTCGACGCAGCCCGAGTGCGAGCGCGGCCTCGTACTCGCCGTGCCGGGTGCGCAGGTCGTCCAGGGCCCGGCGAGCGGCCTGCGAGGTCGCGCTCATCGCGCCGCCGATCACGATCCCCGCGATCGGCATCACGGCGATCGGCCGCAGCGGTACCGCGCCGGATGCCAGTACCAGCCCGAGAACCGGCGCCACCCCGGAACCGATCGCGGCGGCCACGTACCCCACGGCCCGCGGCGCGGCGATCCGGCGGGCGGAGGTCATGGTCGCCACGGTGAACATCAGCAGCACGAACGCCGCCGTCCACCAGCCCGACCGCAGGACCGCGGCGATGACGAGGGAGACCGCGGCGAGTTGGACGGCCGCCCGCGCTCCGGCCACCACCACCCCGCGGCCGGACCCCAGCCCGCCGCGCCACACCACCACCGCCGCGAGCAGCAGGAGCACCACCAGCACGGCGATCAGCGACGGGCCCGGAACGATCGAGGACTTCGGCATCCTCCGATCCTGCCCCGTGGGTTACGCTGCCGCCGTGTCGACCTCCGGCGAACCCCCCGCGGCCGAGTACCGGCAGGCCCGATTCGAACCGCCACCCGGCTCGACCGAACTCCTGCTCATCCGGCACGGCGAGTCGGCACCCGCCGTGGACGGCCACCCTTTCCCGACGCTCGAAGGGCACGGCGACCCCGACCTCGCGCCGGAAGGCAGGCAGCAGGCTCGGCGGCTCGGTGACCGGCTCGCGGTGGAACGCATCGACGCCATCTACGTCACCACGCTGCGGCGCACGGTGCGGACGGCCGAACCGCTGGCCGGGCGGCTCGGCCTCACCCCCGCGGTCGAGGCCGACCTGCGCGAGGTGCTGCTCGGCGAATGGGAGGGCGGCGTGCTGCGCAAGCGGGTCGCCGAGAACCATCCCCTGGCCCAGCGCGTGTGGGCCGAGCAGCGCTGGGACGTGATCCCCGGCGCGGAACCCGCCGCGGAGTTCGCCGCCCGGGTGCGGGGGAGTATCGAACGGCTCGCCGCGGCCCACCCGGGGGAACGGGTCGCGGTGTTCACCCACGGCGGAGTGATCGGCGCGGCGCTCGCGGCGGCGACCGACTCGCGGCCCTTCGCCTTCCTCGGTGCGGACAACGCGTCCATCTCCGAGCTGGTGGTGGCCGGCACCCGGTGGATCCTGCGCCGCTTCAACGACACCGCACATCTGCGGTAGCGCCGCGACCTCGCCGGCGTTGCCCTGGCTGCGGCTCAGTCGACCCGGCCGGCCTCGGCGAGCATGCGCAACGCGCGCCGCCCGGCGGGCGGGCAGCGGCCGGCATCGGCCGAGGACAGCCAGGCCAGCTCGGCGATCTCCCTGCCGGGCACGGGTTCGCCGTGGTACTCGGCGGTGTAGGCGATCATATGTACCCTGCGCCCGTCCGCGAAGCCGTCGGCCCGCTCGTCGAACACGGCGAACAGGCTGAAACTGGGCGGATCCAACCGGACACCGAGTTCCTCGTCGATCTCCCGGCACAGACCGGCGACGTCGCTCTCCCCCGGTTCACGTTTGCCGCCGGGCAGGTAGAACCGCTCCCTACCGACGGTCCGCACGGACAGCAACCTGCGGTCGCGCACAAGGATCCAGGCCAGGCTGTCGATCACGGGAGGACTCGGCATGCCGGTCAGGTTAGCGGCGCCCGAGCACCCGCTCGAGCAGCGCCCGGTCGAGGTTGGCCCCGCTCAGCACCGCCGCCACGGTCCCGCCGGGCAGGTCGTGCTCGGCGATCGCCGCGAGCGCGGCCGCGCCGGCCGGTTCGAGCAGCAGCCCCAGGGTCTCCGCCGCGGTCCGGATGGCCGCCAGCATGGCCTCGTCGTCGACCAGCACGACCTCGTCGACCAGTACCCGCATCCGGGCCAGTGACTCGGGGATGGGCACGCGGATGTTGATCCCATCGGCGATGGTGTCCACCTCGACGGCCACCGACTGCCCGGACCGCCAGCTCCGGGCCATCCCGGGTGCGCCGGCAGAGCACACCCCGACGACGGTGGTCCCCGGCGAGTACTCCTTGATCCACCTGGCCACGCCGGTGATCAGCGCGCCGTCCCCGACCGGGGCGACCACCGTGTCGATGCCGCCCGCCGCGAGCAGCTCCATGCCGATGGTGCCCGCCCCCTCGGCCACCGCGGGCTCACGGCCGTCCTCGACGAAGATCCGGCCGGGCCGCTGCCGCGCGTAGTCCCGTGCCGCCTCCCGGATGTCGCCCTCGACCTGGTGCACCACGGAGCCGAGCGAGCGCATTCTGGCCAGCTTGCCCTGGTTGACGTGCACGGGCACGAAGACCTCGGCGGTCATCCCCCTGCGGCCGGCCGCGTAGGCGATCGCCTGGCCGAAGTTCCCGCTGGAGGCGCAGACCAGGTCGGCATCGGCGGCCAGACCCGCCAGCAGCCACTCCGCACCCCGGGCCTTGAAGCTGCGGATCGGGTTCAAGGTCTCGACCTTCACCAGCACCGTCCTGCCCAGGGCGGCGCACAGCTGCTCGTCGACGAACTGCGGGGTGTTCAGGAACACCGGGTCGATCGCCGTGGCCGCCTCGGCGATCCGGGCGGGATCGAGATCGAGGTCAACGGGGTTGGCCTGCATGGGAACCGTCCTTCGCGGTTGGTTGATCAAGACAACCTCACGCTAGGCCGATGTTCGGTACTACCGATTGTAAGTTTCACCGCCCGCACGCAAAATTATTGCGCGGCAAGCCTGCCCAGGTCGGTGTTGCCGCCGGAGAGCACGAGCACGGTGACCCCGCCGGGCGGCGCCCGCACCACCCCGGTGCGTAGCGCGGCCAGCCCCAGCGCCGCGGAGGGCTCCACGAGCAGCTTTGTCGACTCCACGACCCCGCGCCAGGCATCGCCGATGGCCTCATCCGGTACCTCGACCACCTCGTCCACCAGTGCTCGCACATGTGCCAGCGTGTGCCGGCCCGCGAACGGAGCCATCAGGCCATCGGCGATCGTCGCGGTCGGATCGGGCACCGGCACGATCTCGCCGGCACGCACGGCGAGACTCATCGCGTTCGAGGTCTCCGGTTCCACCCCCACGATCCGCGCGCGCGGCGCGAGCGCCCGGACCGCGACGGCGACGCCGCTGAGCAACCCGCCACCGCCGACCGGGACCAGCACCAGGTCCGGTTCCGGCCCATCCGCGCAGATCTCGAGTCCCACCGTGCCCTGCCCGGCGATGACCTCGGGCAGGTCGAAAGGGTACAGCGCGGGGTAACCGTGTTCGGCGGCCAGCGCGGCGCAGGTGCCAGCCAGATCGGCGGTGCGTACGATCTCCCCGCCGTACCGCACAACGTTCTCCACTTTGGACGCGACGGGTTCGGTGGGCATGGCCACGATCGCCCGGACACCGAGTTGTTCCCCCGCGCGGGCGACCGCCGCGGCGTGGTTGCCCGCGGAGAAGCTGACCACACCCGCCGGCAGGATGCCCCGATCCCGCCAGTCCAGCAGCGTGTTCAGCGCTCCCCGCACCTTGAAGCTGCCGGTGTGCTGCAGGTTCTCCGGCTTGGCCAGGATCCGCGAGCCGAACTCCGCGGACAGCGGCTCGGAGTCCAGCAGCGGGGTACGCAACGTCAAGCCACCGATCCGGCTCGCGGCGGCCCGGACGTCGTTGATCGTCACCAGTTCCACCGGGCCACCCTAACCCCGTTCCGGATCACTCCGGGGGGGGCGAACCGACAGCGCGTGGTGGAAGACGTTTCGCGGGTCCCACCGTGCCTTGACCCGTTGCAGGCGCTCGTAGTTGTCCTTGTAGTACAAGGCGTGCCACGGCACACCGGAGGTGTTCCATTCCGGGTCCGCGAGGTCGATGTCCGGGTAGTTGACGTAGGAGCCGTCGTTGACCTCGTTCGGTACCGGGACCCCGCCGGTATCCGCGTACATCTCCCGGTAGAACCGCCGGATCCACGCCAGGTTCGCCGCCTCGTCCGCCTCGGTGGTGCCGGTCCAGGAGTTCAGGTAGATCACCTTCAGGATCGAGTCCCGCTGCGGGACGGCGGTGGCCGCGGGCGGGACCGCGTTCACCGCGCCGCCGTAGGACAGCAACCACAGCAGGGCCCCCGCGCTGCGAGGTTCCGGGTCGATCAGCCGCGCGTAGGCGGTCTCGATCTGGGCGTCGGTGAAGCGGCGGCGCAGGTACGCCGCCTTGCCCTTGTACCGGCCGGCCTCCTCGGAGGTGAACCGCACCCCGCGTCGGGTCGCGGTGAGCCAGGGCTCCGGCTCGCTGATCAGTGGGGTACCGCCGACATCCCCACTGATCGCGATGAGGGCATCCCGCAGCCGCTGCGCGGAACCCGGTTTCGTATCGTCCACCTGGCAGGCCAGCACGATCGAGCCCGGGGCGTTCTCGTCGGTACGGGTACCGGCCTGCAGCGAGGCGAACAGGTCCGCATACGGCGAGTCCGGCGCGCTGTGCCGTTCGTGCCACTCGCCGTGGTTGCGCAGCAGCTTGCGGAAGGACTCGCGGGGCATGTCCCGCCAACGCCACAGCAGCGCGCCGCCGCGCACCCGGGCCGGTGGCGCGGGCAGCAGTCGGGTGGGGTCGGTGCCACGGGCGTCCGGCGCGCGGAACCAGTAACGGGTGACCACGCCGAAGTTGCCTCCACCGCCACCGGTGTGCGCCCACCACAGATCGTGCCACGGGTCGCGCGGGTCACGGGTGGCGACCACCGTATGGGCCCTGCCCCTGCGGTCCACCACGACCACCTCGACCGCGTGCAGGTAGTCCACGACCGAGCCCTGTGACCGGGACAGCGGCCCGTAGCCGCCGCCCTGGATGTGCCCGCCCGCGGCCACCGTCCCGCACTGGCCGCCGGGAATCGTGACGCCCCAGCCGAGATAGAGCGTCTGGAACACCTTCATCAGGGTGGCGCCTGGTTCCACGGCGAAGGCCGAGCGCGTCGGGTCGAAGTAGACCGCGTTCAGCTCGGCCATGTCGATCACGACATCGACCGAAGGTGCGCCGACGAAGTTCTCGTAGCAGTGCCCACCACTGCGCACGGTGACCCGCTTGCCCGCGCGTACCGCCTCGCCCACGGCGCGCTCCACCTGCCGGCTCGAACCGACCACGTGGAACGATCCCGGTTCCGGCCGGAACCGGTCGTTGGTGCGGCGCAACACCAGATCGGCGTACCGCGGGTCCTCCGGCGGCACGACGACCGGACCGAACCGCCGCCGGGTCTCCCCCGCTCGTGACGGGCTCGGCCGCCGCGACACCACCCGCGGACACGGGCAGGCCGGCCGCTGCGCTTCCCGCGATGAACCCGCGACGCGTGACCTCGGACACCATGGACCTCCCCTGCTCGGCAGTGCCGTGTGTGCTGTGCCCCAGGTTGGCCCGGTACATCGCGGCCGAACAGTCGGTCATTCGGCTGGCCGGGAACTCAGCCCGGCATCCGACCTGAGGGGGATTGACACTCCGGCGGGTGTCGGTGGGTGGGTGCATGATGGCGGCATGTACCACGAGGCCACCCCACCCGCCCGGCTGCGCCACGCCGTGCGCTGCCTGTGGTGGTCCGCCGGTGAGGGGACGAAGCCGATCGTGCCGGACGGCTGCCTCGACCTGATCGTAGCCGCCGACCGGGTGTTCGTCGCCGGACCGGACACCGGGCCGTGGAGGTCCGCCCCGGGCACGGGCGCGTTGCACGGCGTCCGGTTCCGGCCGGGGCACGCGCCGCGCGTGCTGAACGTGGCCGCGGACGAGCTACGCGACCAGCGGGTGACCCTGCCCGACCTGTGGGGACGTCACGGCGCCGGGATCACCGACCTGCTGCTGAGCAGGCCGGCCGCGCTCGGCGATGTCGTCGCCGAGCACCTCACCGAGCGGCTGGACCCCGGGCTCGACCTGCTCGTCGCACGGCTGACGACCGGGGTGCCTCGGGTGTCCGCCGCGCTGAGCGACCTGGAGACGGGCGAACGCCAACTCCGTCGCCGGTTCACCCTCGCCGTCGGTTACGGGCCGGCGACCTACCTGCGGGTGGCCCGGCTGCAGCGCGCAGTCGCCGCGGCGCCCACCGCCTCCGATCTGAGCTCGCTCGCCCTCGCGGCCGGGTACGCCGACCAGGCGCACCTGAGCCGGGACTGCCGCGAGCTCACCGGCCGGACGCCGGGTGAGTTCTTCCCTTCCCGGCGACCGTTCCATTCAAGACCGCCGCGGCCGGAGCGGCTACCGTCGCCGACATGACCACCTGCTCCACCGTAGATACGGAAGCGGCCGGGCGCGGCCGGACCTTCCTGGACACCTGCGCCAGGGTGGTGGAACGGCGCCTGGCCGAGCTGCACCTCGACCGGGGTGGAGCGGCGCCTGGCCGAGCTGCACCTCGACCGGGGTGGAGCGGCGACCGCGGGCGCCGTGCTCGACGCGGTCGCGGCCTACCGCAATCCCGACGGGGGCCTCGGACACGGGCTCGAACCCGATGTCCGCGCTCCGGCGAGCCAGCCGCTCGCGGTCGACTTCGGCCTCGAGCTGGTCGGGCAGGTGCTCGGTTCCGCCGCGGGCGCGGACGACACGGTGCGGGACAGGGCTCGCGCACTCGCGGAGGGACTGCTGCCGTTCCTGGCATCCGTCGCGACCGCGGACGGCGGGCTGCCGATCGTGCTGCCCTCGGTCGCCGCCCACCCGCGGGCCGAGCACTGGGGCGACGGCCGGTTCCCCGCCGGGCTGAACCCCACGGCCGGTGTCGTGGCGCGGCTGCGCATGGCTGCCCTGGCGGCCGCCGGGGCCGGCCGCGGAGCTGGAGTGGCGCGGGGTACGCACCCTCAACGCGCTCCGGGTGCTCGCCGCGAACGCCCGCTGACCAGCCGGGGCCGCCCACCCCTTCCACGCGGCGGTCAGCTGCGGCGCTGCTGGTCGGCCAGGAAGTGCGCGATATCCGCGGTCGCCGGGTAGAGATCCCGGTACCGGGCGTAGAAACCGTCGTAGACCTCGGTTCGCCGCGGGTCCGGCCGGACCGTCCTCGCCAGCGGGTTCCACCTGGTGATGTCCGGATCCAGACCGGTGGCCACGGCGGCGAGGAAGGCGTCGCCGAAGGCCGCGCCCACGGTCTCCTCGGGCACCTGCTGCTCGACTCCGCTCACGTCGGTGACGATCTGCGTCCAGAGTCCGCCCTGCACGCCGCCGCCGACGGCGACCAGCCTGCCCGCGACGCCGCCCGCGGACCCCATCACCTCCAGGTTGTGCCGCACGCCGTAGGCGATGCCCTCCAGCGCGGCCCGGTACAGCTCGCCCGGTCCGTGCGCGGTGGTGAGACCGGCGAGCATCCCGCGCGCGTCGGCGTCGAACAGCGGGGTCCGCTCACCCGCGAAGTACGGGAGCAGCAGCAGTCCCCTGCTGCCCGGCGGTACGCTCGCGGCACCGGCGACCAGCCTGGCGAAGTCACCGCCCAGCAGGGTGCGCAGCCAGTCGGTGATCGCGCCCGAGGTGGCCATGCCCGCGGCGAGGGAGAAGGTCGCTGGGAAGGTGCCCCGCGTCGTCCACAGCCCCGGGTGCGGGCGCGGATCGGACAGCACCTGGATGAGGAACATCGTGGTGCCGTACATGACCATCGTGTCGCCCGGGTCGGTCACCCCGACACTGGCCGCCTCGGCCCAGGCGTCCACGGTGCCCGCGGTAACCGGAAGTCCCTGTGGCAGGCCGGTTTCCGCGGCGGCGTTCGCGGTCACCGTGCCGACCACCTCGGTCGGCCAGGCCAGCCGCGGCAGCCCTACGCCGGGTGCCGTGCGCTCGGCCCAGTCCGTGGCCCATTCCGCCGCACGCAGGTCGTACATCGGGTCGCACTGGCTGGCCGAGTGATGATCCAGCACGTACTCCCCGGTCAGCCGGTGCACCAGGTACGAGCTGGCCATCAGGAACAACTCGGCCCGCTCGAACACCGCGGGCTCGTTGCGGGCGAGCCAGCGCCACTTCGGCCCCACCGCCTGGGAGGACAGCGGGGTGCCGCCGCGTTCGAGAATCTCCTCGGCACCCAGTTCCGCGGTGAGCTCCTCGATCTCCCTGGTGGCCCGGGTGTCCACCCCGTACAGGATGGCCTGGCGCAGCGGGTTGCCGTCCGCGGTTGCCGGCAGCAGCACCGGCCCGATCCCGCTGACGGCGAGCCCAGCCAGCCGGTCACCGTCCGCGGCGGCGACCAGGTCCCGTGCCAGCGCGAGAAAGTCGCGCCACCACACGGATTCCGCGTCGTGCTCGACCCAGCCGGGATGCGGGGTGGAGGTGGCGTGCGGCCTGCTCGCCCTGGCCAACACCGTCCCTTGTGGATCGACGAGCACGCCCTTCGAGCTCGAGGTACCGATGTCGATGCCCAGCAGCAGCCCGCCGGTCATCTGGACCACTCGTCCAGGTCGATGTCGAGCAGCTCGGCGACCGCACGCATCTCCTGGCGACGATCGCCGGGCACGGCGTGAATGTGGTTGGCCCCGAACCGGCCGAGGAACACCGGGCCTTCGACGTCCAGCCTGGCGAAGGCATGCGGCCACTCCGGAGTGGACTGCCGGATGAGCCGCTCGTTGGTCGCCTCGTCGTAGCTCTCGAACTCACCGAGCATCAGCTGTAGCCGGTACCGTCCCTCGTTGCGGGTGAGCCTGGCCAGGGTCATCCGGCCCGGCGCGGCGATGTGCTGCACCGAGGCGCCGCCCGCGGGGAAGAAGAACACCTCCGGGTAG
Source organism: Amycolatopsis cihanbeyliensis (assembly GCF_006715045.1). GTDB lineage: Bacteria > Actinomycetota > Actinomycetes > Mycobacteriales > Pseudonocardiaceae > Amycolatopsis > Amycolatopsis cihanbeyliensis. The sequence continues at coordinate 1,401,211 of NZ_VFML01000001.1, forward strand.
AAGTTGACCTTGGCAAGGTTCTCCGCGGGGTCCGCGCTGCGCGCCGCGTACCAGGTGGCATGCTGCCCGGAGTTGCACAGGTCCCAGACGTCCAGGTCGGCGTGGTAGTGCCGGACGTCGGCGAACAGCACCGGGTCACCGGAGATCAGGTGGAGCAACCGCATGGTGAGCGCGCCGTCCATATCCGCCTCGGTGGCGGTGATGTGGACCTCCTTGGGACCGTTCCAGTCGTAGGGGTCGTTCAGGAATGCCTCGGTCACGTCCATGGTGGCGAAGTGCTCGGTCAGCTCCGGCTGGGCCTTGATCCCGGAGAAGTCGAGGCCACGCTCGGCGATGATCTCCCGGATGGCCAGGTAGGATCGGATCTGCCGCTCCAGCAGCTCAGGAGTGAGCTTCTTGCCGTCGTAGTGCACCCCGGCCGCCATGGCCTCGATCCACTTCCGTGCCTTCCCGGCTTCGGCCCGGTCGGCCCGCTCGGCGCGCAGCACCAGCTCGTACTGGTCGATCTCCTCCACATCGACGCCGAACTGGCGCATCCACTGGTCGGTGTTGGCCACCGCGGTGTTCATTCCCATCGGCCTGCCACCGAACCGGCCGAAGGTGGAGCCGCGCAACCCGGTCACCGCCGCGGCGGCACGCGCGTGCACCGCGAGCTCCGCGGCCAGCTCCGCGTCGTCCGGCGGGCCCCACAGGCGGGTGTGCCGTCGCCCGATCTGGTCCAGCGCCCCGCCCGCGGCGAGCATGCCAACCAGCCCTGGCTCGGTGGGATCGGTGCTGGCGAGCAGGATCAGCGGGCTGCGGGTGGCGTCCGCGGCCAGCATGGTGAAGTGCGGAAAGCTCCATACCGCGTAGTAGAAGATCGTGAGGTCCACCTCGGCACGGGCGACCTGCCGAGCGACCGAGGTGGCGAGGGTGTTCGTGGCGACGAGGTCGTCCCCGGTCACCACCTCGTGCCCCGCCGCGATCAGCGAGTAAATCAGTGTGTCCTGTTTGGACTGGATGAACCGGGCGTTCCGCGCGTGCACATGCTCGCGCCCGTCGGAAATGCTGATCACGCCGATGCGGGCCACGATGCCTCCAGTGCTCGCCGGGTAATCGTTTTCCAATGACGCTAGGCTCCCCCGTGAAGCGATGTCAATAGACCGGAGAGGGGTGCGCGGTGGCTACCATCAGCGATGTCGCGGCGAAGGCGGGTGTCTCCACCGCGACCGTGTCCCGTGCGCTGAACGGCAAGTCCACGGTCGATCCGCAGCTGGTGGCCCGCGTCCGCACGGCGGTGGACGAGCTCGGCTACCAGCCCAACGGATTGGCCAGGAACCTGCGCCGGCAGGAAACCGCCGTACTCGCGTTGATCATCTCCGACGTGGAGAACCCGTTCTTCACCGCGATCGCCCGCGGGGTCGAGGACGTGGCGCAGACCGCGGGCTACTCGGTGGTGCTGTGCAACTCCGACGAGAAACCGGACAAGGAACGACGCTATCTCGACGTGGCGTTGCAGGAGCGGGTGGCCGGGGTGGTGCTGTGCCCCGCGGGCACCGCGACCGGCGTCGAGCTGCTGCGCCAGCGGGGAACACCGGTGGTGGCCGTGGACCGACCGCTGCCCGGAGAGCCCGGCGACCAGGTCCTGGTGAACACCCGCCTCGCCGCGCGGGAGGCCACCACCCACCTGCTCGACGCGGGGTACCGGCGCGTCGGTTGCGTGACCGGTCCCTCCGGGATCCGTACCGCTGACGAGCGGCTCGCCGGTTACCGGGACGCACTCGGCGCGGCGGGCATGGCTCCGACGTCGGCGCCGTTCCGGCACGCCGAGTACCACCGGGCCGACGGTGCTCGGGCGGCGGCCGTCGAGCTGCTCGACCTGGCCGAGCCACCGGACGCCCTGCTGATCGCGAACAGCGCGATGGCGATCGGGGTGCTGGAGGCGCTGGCCGGCCGCGGGCTGCGCCCGGGAAGGGACATCGGGGTCGTCGCCTTCGACGACCCGCCGTGGGCCACGCTGATCGACCCGCCACTGTCCGTGGTCGCGCAGCCCACCTACCAGATCGGGTCGGCGGCCGCGGAGCTGCTGCTGGCCAGGATCGGCGACCCGGACCGGCCACCGGTCACCCGCACCCTGGCCGCCCAGCTGATCCCCCGCGGCAGCTCCCGAGGAGGGCGGCACCGCGAGGTGACAGGCGGTAGCCGGTCTCCAGGCTCTCGGTGAGCCCGAGGTCCTTGAGCTTGCGGACATCGGCCTTGAACGCCCGCAGCGGCCTGCCGACCGCCTCCGCGAGTTCGGCGGCACGGGTGCCGGGACGCGTGCCGATCTCCCGCAGTACGCGCGCGGTCCACGGGCCGTGCCGACTCGCCCGGTCCAGCCGGTCCAGCGCGGCCAGCAGCTCGGTCAGCTCGACGCCCTCGGCCACTCGGGTGCGCAGGGTGTCCCGCGGGTCGGCGCCGGACAGGCTCAGCTCGACCCGGTACACCGGTCCCTCGGTTCGGGTGTCCAGCGCCGACCGCAGTTCCGCGACCGAGGCCTGGCCGGCCAGCCTGGCCTCCTCCTCGCTGATGGCGGCCGGGTCCACCGGTTCCACCGCACCGATGCGCAGCACGCCGACCGCGGTACGCAGCGTGCCGCCCGCACGCACCGAGGGGCGCCGCCAGCGCCGGAACGCCAGGGTCACCCACCCCGCCGCGATCAGCTCGAGGGTCCGCCGCGGAATGAGCACGAAACGAGTGTGCCACCTGCCACGCCGGGGAAATCGAAACGACCGGCACGAGGCTGGACAATCGAGCGAGGTGGGCGCACACTATCCCTCGATTGTCTACCACTCGTGTTGAATCATGTGCGGTATGTAGGCGATCCTGGTGAGTTCACGCACAATTCGGGGAAAAAGCGCACGAACCCGCACACGCGAGCTACCCTAGGCGTATGACATTGGCGTTGGAGAATGTATTGGCCAAGGCGGGCCTCCGGGTCGACGCGACGGAGTTCCTGACGCTGGTCGAGGACGCGGCTCGGCGACTGTCCCCGCCGAACCCGGATCCGTCGCACTTCTTCTCTCCCGACCAGCGGGCCGCACTCACCGACGTCGGTCTCGACCTCTCGCCGCACCAGGACGGCGAGCACGACTACCGGGCACGCACGGTCGCGGCCCATGCCGTGCTGGCCGAGTCGGCGCTGACCGTCGCCGAGGCGGCACGGACCCTCGGCGTGGACCACAGCCGCATCCGGCACCGGCTCAAGGACCGCAGGCTCACCGGCTGGAAGGACCAGGGTGGCTGGCGGTTGCCCTCCTGGCAGTTCACGCCGAGCGGCGTGCTGCCGGGGCTGGAGGTCGTGCTGCGCGAGCTGCCCGAGGACGTGCCCGCGCTGGTGGCCGCCGCGTACATGAACACACCCCAGTCCGACCTGGTGATCAACGACAAGCCGGCGACGCCTCGTCAGTGGCTGCTGGCGGGCGGTGACCCCGATTCTGTGGCCCAGCTCGCAGCCACACTCGGCACCCCGGCCTAAGCTGGCGGCAGCCCACAAGATCACAGAAGGACAGGTAACCGCTTCACATGGCAAGGCTGCCCCTGCCTCCCGCGCGTGCTGTCCTGGTCAATGAACTGCGCCGGACCGAGGACGTCGTCGCGGTGCACCCGGCGACCAGGTTGGTACGGATCTTCACCGCGCACGGCAACCACCCGCAACGGTGGAACACGTTCCGCTACACCGGCCCGCTGCCGCACGGCCGGTTCGACCCGCAGCCGCCACGGCGCGGCTCGGCGGTGACCGACCCCGGCAACGGCGTGCTCTACTTCGGGCTGTCGGTGCGGACGAGCATCGCCGAGGTGTTCCAGACGACCTCCACCATCGACCGCAAGAACCGCGGCCCCCGGCTGGTCGTCGTGCGCCCCGCGCGGACCCTGCGGCTGCTCGACCTGTCCGGCCTGTGGCCGACCAGGGTCGGCGCGTCCCAGGAGATCTCCAGCGGACCGAAGAAGATCACTCAGGCCTGGGCGCGGGCCATCCGCGCGGCCTTCGGCGACCTGGACGGGCTCTGGTATCGCTCGTCCATGGACGGCGGTGACCCGGCCATCTGCCTGTGGGACCCACCTGCCGGTTCGGCCCTGCCACTCGCCCCCGACGTGCTGCTCCCGCTGGACCATCCCGGCCTGGACGTACCGCTGGGGCGAGTCTGCCAGGAGCTGAACTACGTCATGCTGAACTGACCCCGGTCCCGAGATGCCGGGACCACCAGTCGAGCACGGCCTCGAACCGCTGCAGGCGGTGCCGCGGCTTGCCGGAACGGGACAGCTCGTGCCCCTCCCCGGGGAACAGCAGCAGTTCCGCCTCGGTGCCCGCGCGCCGTAGCGCCACGAACAGACGCTGCGCCTGTTCCACCGGGCACCGCCAGTCATGCTCGGAGTGCACCACCGCGAACGGAATGTCGATCTTTTCCGCGTAGCTCAGCGGGCTGCGGTCCCGCTGCACCTCCGCCCCGTGGAACTCGTAGCCCTGCACGAACTCCCAGCCCACATCCGAGCTGCCGGCGAAGGAGTCCCACGCGTTCACCGCGCGCTCGCTCCACGCCGCGCGGAACCGCTCGCCATGGTGCGCGGCCAGCCAGGTCGTCATAAACCCGCCGTATGATCCGCCCATCACCCCCACCCGCGTGGCATCCAGCTCCGGCCGGCTCAGCGCGGCGTCGAGCATGGCCAGCAGGTCGTCCGCGTCCACCGTGCCGAACCGGCCGACGACGGCACGGCCGTGCGCCTGGCCGTAGCCCGCCGAACCGCGCGGGTTCGCCAGCACCACCGCGTACCCCGCAGCGGCGTAGACCTGCGCCTCGTCGAAGAAGCTCCACTCGTACCGGGCGAACGGCCCGCCGTGCACGGCCAGCAGCACCGGATGCGGCCCCGGTCCCTCCGGAAGAACCAACCAGCCGTGCACCGGGTACCCGTCCACGGACTCCGTGGTCAGCTCGTCGCGCGGCCGGATCCCTGCCCCCCGCAGTGGCGCCGCGAAGTCGGTGAGCCCCCGACCGTCATCGCCGTCGAGCAGCACCACCTCCCCCATGCTCTCCGGCCCGGCGATCACGGCCGCGATCCGGTCCCCGTCCACGTCGAAGTCCCGGACGACATCCCGCGGACCGGTCAACGTAGGCAGCTCGCCGAGCTCGGCGGCCTCGGCGTGGCGGGGAACGAGACGCAGCTCGGCGGCGCCCCGGTTGCGCACCACTACCAGCACGCCGTCCGCATACCGTGCTGGCCCGCCCGCGTCCGGGACGCAGTCCACCGACTCGGTGTCGGTGTGCTTGCGCGGCACGGTGGGAGTCCCGTCCACCCGCAGGGTGGCCGACCACAGGCCGGCGTTGCGCGCCGCGAAGTCGACGCCGCCGAACTCGGCCCCGTAGAACCACACCGTGTCCCCGTCCACCATCGGCCGCAACGCGTTGCCCTCGGTGCGCACCGCCAGTACGGGGTCACCTCCATCCGCCGGAACCGCGTAGAGGTCGCGGTGCAGGGTCTCGGCGCGTCCCCAGTCGCGCGCCGCGACCACCAGCACCGACCGGCCGTCGGCCGTCCAGGCCGGATCCTCCACGTCGGTGACGTTGTCGGTCAGTGGCCGTGGTGTCTCCTGCGGACCGGACTCCGGCAGCGTGGACACATCCAGCACGAACAGGCGCCGGGGCCGGTCCAGGAGGAAACCGACATCGTCCAGCCGGTAGTCCAGCCTGGTGATCCGTCGCGGAGCCTCCTCGTCCGGCTCGGGGACCCAGCCCGAACCATCGGCGACCGGAGTGCCGTACCGCCCCGGTTCCGGGACGCGCGCGGTGAAGGCGATCCGGCGCGAGTCCGGCGCCCACACCGCCGGGCCCGCCCCGAGCGGCAGGTCGGTCAGCCGCACCGACTCACCGCCGCCCACCGGCATCACATGCAGCTGCGGCACGGACCCCCGCGCACCGCCCACCCGGAGGAAGGCCACCTGGCGACCGTCCGGGGATATCACCGGCGAGCTGTCCTGCTCGCCGGTACTCCACGGCCGGTCCTCGCCGTCCAGCCCGACCTTGCGCAGCACGCTCCGGTAACGGTTGTCGGCAAGATCGGGCCTCGACAGCGCGATGAGCAGCAGGTCGCCATGCAGGGTCGGCGAGCAGGGCACGGTCAGCAGTTCAAGATCGGTAGGGCGCACGGGGCAACCCTACCGGGTCATTAGCAGAACTAACTACCTCTGGACTACCGTTCCGAGGACGGGGCGACGCCTGTGGCCTCGGCCCGCGTGGCCCGCTCCTCCGGCGCCTCGGCGTCGAGCATCAGGTTGGTGCCGCCCACCGCGTCCGGATCCTTGCGTGCCTTGTACAGGCTGGCCAGCGTGGTCACGGTCAGCACGGCGACGATGACGCCGAGGGAGAGCCAGTTGTTGATCTCCAACCAGTCCGGCACCACGTGGTACTCGTGCAACGCGTGCAGGAACAACTTGGCGCCGATGAAGCCGAGGATGGTCGCCAGCCCGTAGGAGAGGTAGACCAGCTTGGTGACCAGCCCGCCGAGCAGGAAGTACAGCTGGCGCAGGCCCATCAGCGCGAACGCGTTCGCCGCGAACACCAGGTAGGCGTCCTGGGTGATGCCGAAGATCGCCGGGATGGAGTCCACCGCGAACAGCAGGTCGGCGCTGCCGATCGCGACGATCACCACGAACATCGGGGTGAGCCAGCGCTTCCCGTCCCGCCGCACCATCGACTTGTGCCCGACGTAGTCCTCGGTGACCGGGAAGACCTTGCGCACCCACCGGGTGACCGCGTTCTCGTGGTACTCCTCGTGCCCGCCCTTGTTGCGCACCATGCTGACCGCCGTCCACACCAGGACGGCACCGAACACGAAGAAGATCCACACGAACTGGGCGATCAGTGCGGCACCGACCGCGATGAAGGCGCCCCGCATGACCAGCGCGAGCAGGATGCCGATCAGCAGCACCCGGTGCTGGTGGATGGCCGGGACCTTGAACGAGGACATGATCACCATGAAGATGAACAGGTTGTCCACGCTCAACGAGTACTCGGTGATGTAGCCGGTGAAGAACTCGACGCCCGGGTCGTGCCCGCCGAGCATCCACACCGCGGCACCGAAGACCACGGCGCAGCTGATGTAGAAGATCACCCAGCGGGCGGCCTCGCCGGTGGAGACCCGGTGCGGCTTGCGGTCGACGATGACCAGGTCGACCGCGACCAGCGCGAGAAGCCCGCCGATCGTCGCGAGCCACAGCCACAAGGGCACGTTCATCTAACCAAACCTCCGGTGAGCGGATAGCGGCCACTACCGGAGGTCTCTTCCACCGGCGCGGGCACCGGCCGACGATGCCGGGTGCGCCGATCCGAGGATGCGGGGCAGCCGTGTTGACGACATCGCCGTGGGGGAATACTCCCCTCCACGTCGCTACATATCGTCGTCGTTCAACGTGATCCACGCCAGTCAAGGTCAGCAGTGTCACCGAAATGCCCGGGGTAACCTGCATCACAGTTTCGCAACCGGGGGCTACCAGCGGACTCTCAGGAAAGCCGGAATACGGTCATCCCGTGCGCCGAATCCCGTTCCTCACTCACTGGCGCGGCAGGCTCGTCGCCCTCGTCGCCCTCGCCGCCGTCGTCGTGCTCCTCGTCGCGGCCGGACTCGTCTGGGCCGGCGTCGGGGACGAGTCACCACCGGTACGAACCCAGGAAGCGGCCGTCGACGTGCCCGCCGCTCCCGGTTCGAGCGAGCGGGTACGGCTGGACACGACCCTGTACACGCCGGAGTCCACGCCCGCACCGGCGATCCTGCTCGCGCACGGGTTCGGCGGCAGCAAGGACAGCGTCGCCGACCAGGCCAACGAGCTCGCCGAGCGGGGGTTCGCGGTACTGGCCTACTCGGCACGCGGCTTCGGCCGCAGCACCGGAAAGATCGCGCTGAACGACCCGGACTACGAGGTCGCCGATGCCAGCGGGCTGCTGGACTACCTGGCGGACCGGCCGGAGGTGCTGTCCGACGCGGAGGGTGATCCCAGGGTCGGGGTGACCGGCGGGTCCTACGGCGGCGCGCTGGCGCTGCTGCTCGCGGGCACCGACGACCGGGTGGACGCGATCGCCCCGGTGATCACCTACAACGACCTCGCGCAGGGGCTGGTGCCGAACGCCGCGAGCAGTGAGCCGGTGGCGGCGCGAACCCCGGCGCCGGGAGCGTTCAGCCCGGACGGCGTGTTCAAGGAGTCCTGGGCGGGCATTCTCTTCGCCGCGGGCACCGGCCCGACCGCGGCGAGTCCGGGGGCGGCGGCCATCGAGCCCGGCAGCGAACTCGAGGAGGACGACGTCGCCGCGGCGGGCGCGCGGATCGCCGACCCCGGACCCGCGCGGACCCCTGGTTCGCGCGCCGATCCGTGCGGGCGGTTCACCGAGCGAGTGTGCGCCGCGTATCGCGATGTCGCCACCGACGGCAAGCCGAGTGCGCGGACGGTCGAGTTGCTGCACCGGGTCTCCCCCGTCTCGGTCACCGGCGACATCACCGTGCCGACCCTGCTCGTGCAGGGCGAGAACGACACGTTGTTCGGACTGGACCAGGCGGATGCCACCGCCCGCCAGATCACCGAGGCCGGCGGCGAGGTGACCATGATCTGGTACTCCGGTGGGCACGACGGCGGCTCGCCGGGGCCACAGCTGCGCGGCCGGATCGCGGACTGGCTGGACTTCCAGCTCAACGGTGAGGGCGAAGGTCCCGGCGCGCCGTTCAGCTACGAGGTGCAGGGGTCGCTGCGTACCGACGGTGCACCCTCGATCCGCAGGGTGGAGGCCGCGGCCTATCCCGGTCTCGAGGGCGGCGGCACCGAACGTAGGCAGGTGTCGCTCAGCGGCGAGCCGCAGGCCATCGTCAACCCGCCCGGCGGGAATCCCGCCGCGGTGAGCGGGATTCCCGGGTTGAACCGCCTCACCTCCAGCTCCTCACGGCTGTCCAGCATGTTCAGCATGGACCCACCCGGTCAGGCGGCCCGGTTCACCTCGCAGCCGAGGGACTCGCAACTGCTGATCACCGGCGGTTCGACGGTGCGGTTACGGGTCTCGGTCGCGGGCGAGCAGGCGCCGCAGGACCCGGCATCCGGCGCGGTGCTGTTCGCCAAGCTGTACGACGTCAGCCCGGACGGCAGCAGGACGCTGCCCGCGAACGCGGTGGCACCGATCCGGATCCCACGATTGCCCGCCGACGGCGGCGCCGCGGAGGTCACCGTCACGCTGCCCGGGATCGTGCGCCCGATCGAGGCGGGGCACGCGCTGGAGTTGGTGGTCGGCACGACCGACCGGGCCTACGCCACCCCACCCGAGCCCGCCGCCTACCAGGTGGAGCTGGCCGGATCCGGAACGGTGACCGTGCCGGTGGTTCCGGGCACGCAGGTGAGCGGCGGATGGCCGATCGGGCAGCTGATCGGTATCGGCGGTGTCCTCGCCGCCGCGGCACTGGTGTCCGTGGTGGCCGCGTTCCGTCGCCGACGCTCGCACCGGGTGGACCCGGAACTCGTGGACACCCCGCTGGTGATCAGCGGCCTCACCAAGGCATACCCGGGTGGGCTGACCGCGGTGAACGACCTGTCCTTCCGGGTGGAACGCGGGCAGGTGCTCGGCCTGCTCGGGCCGAACGGCGCGGGCAAGACCACCACCCTGCGGATGCTGATGGGACTGATCACGCCGACCTCGGGCGAGATCAAGGTGTTCGGTCACCGGGTGTCGCCGGGAGCACCGGTGCTGTCCCGCATCGGCAGCTTCGTCGAGGGCTCCGGCTTCCTTCCGCACCTGTCCGGCGCGGACAACCTGCGGCTGTACTGGGCCAGCACCGGGCGTCCCGCGGGCAAGGCGCATGTCAGCGAGGCGCTGGAAATCGCCGGGCTCGGCGATGCCGTGCACCGGAAGGTACGCACCTACAGCCAGGGCATGCGGCAGCGGCTGGCCATCGCGCAGGCGATGCTCGGGCTACCGGAGCTGCTGGTGCTGGACGAGCCCACCAACGGCCTGGACCCGCCGCAGATCCATCAGATGCGTGAGGTGCTGCGCCGCTACGCGGCCACCGGCCGCACGGTCGTGGTCTCCAGCCACCTGCTCGCCGAGGTGGAGCAGACCTCGACGCACGTGGTGGTGATGCACCGCGGCGCGCTGGTCGCCGACGGCGAGGTCGGCGAGATCGTCGCCGCCGGCGGTGAGGCGACCTTCCGGGTGGACCGGCCGGAGGAGGCCGCGGTGGCGCTCAGGGCGATCACCGGAGTGTCCACTGTGGAAGTCGACGGCGAGCTCGTGCACGCGGATCTGGACGGGCTACCGCGCTCGGAGGCGGTGGCCGCGCTGGTCGGCGCCGGTGTCTCGGTGGAGCAGGCCGGGCCCCGGCGCAGGCTGGAGGACGCGTTCCTGCAACTGGTCGGAGAGGGTGGCCCCGGTGAGTGACGAAGGTAAGGATACGGTGGGCGAGCAGAACGCGCGGCTCGACCACGGGGTGCACACAGATCCCGCCGCGTTGCGGGAGCTCACCGCGGCGGCGGAACACGAGCGCACCGAGGTGGGTCCGGACGGCGCGGTGGCTGGCTACCGGGCGGGCCGGACGCTGCGACTGAGCGTCGAACTGCGCAGGCAGTTGCGCAGGCGGCGGACCCAGTTGGTGTTCGGCCTGGTGGCGCTGCTGCCGTTCGTCCTGGTGATCGCGTTCGAGATCGGGGAGGCGAACCCGAACCGGCGTTCCGGCGGCTTCGTCGACCTGGCCACCGCGAGCGCGCCGAACTTCGTGGTGCTCACCGTGATGGTGTCCGGCACCTTCCTGCTACCCATGATCGTCGCGTTGTTCTTCGGCGACACCATCGCCAGCGAATCGTCCTGGTCGAGCCTGAAGTACCTGCTGGCGATCCCGGTTCCGCGGCATCGGGTCCTGCGGCAGAAGGCGATCGCCTCGGCACTGCTGTCCGCCGCCACGCTCGCGCTGTTGCCCGCGGTGGCGCTGCTGGCCGGGGTGCTCTGGTACGGCGCGGGGGAGGCGATCAGTCCCACCGGAGACGCCGTGCCCTTCGGGGACAGCGTGCTCGCGATGGTGCTGGCCGTGGTGTACATCGTGATCCAACTGGCCTGGGTGGCGGGTCTCGCGCTGCTGCTGAGCGTGTCCACCGACGCGCCGCTCGGCGCGGTCGGCGGGGCCGTACTGGTGGCGATCGTCTCGCAGATCCTCGATCAGATCACCGCGCTCGGTGACCTGCGGGACTTCCTGCCCACGCATTTCTCCTTCGCCTGGATGGATCTCGTCTCCACGGAAGTGGACTGGTCGGATATGGCCACCGGGGCGTTGTCCTCGGTGATCTACGGGACGGTGTTCGTGCTGCTGGCCGCCCGCCGGTTCGCCACCAAGGACGTCACGAGCTGAGCCGCCGGCGATCGGTCGCCAGCCGGGCGTGCATCTCGACGTCGTACCGGGCCTCGCCGTAGCGAAGCTTCTTGCGTTGCACGCCTTCCGGGCGGTAGCCCGCGCGGAGGGCGACCCGGCAGGACGCCGGGTTGTTCACCCGATGGCCGAGCTCCAGCCGGAACAGTCCGAGCTCCCGCAAAGCCCATTCGCTCACGGCGCGGCAACCCGCGGTGGCCACACCCCTGCCGCGCGCCGGCCGGGTGGTCCAGTAGGACACCCAGCCGGTGCCATGCCGGTGGTCCACCGAGGTCACCTCGGCGTTGCCGAGCACGACCCCGGCCCGGCTGGTGATCGCCCAGGCGTACCCGGAACCCGCCTCCCAGTGCCGGGCGCGCGCGGTCAGCCAGGCAGCCGCCGCGTCCGGGGTGTCCACGGACTCGACCGACTGCCGCCACAGGTCCTCGTCGGTGAACGCGGCGAGGACGGCGTCCACGTCGTCGGCGTCCCACGGTCGGAGAATCAGGCCGCCATCGGCCTCCAGTCGTTCGGTCACCGAACAACGGTCGATCAGCGCCGCCCGCCGGTCCACCGATTTTCCTGATCCGCTCGACCCTCCGCCCAGGCACCGACCAGCCGCCACCGGGCTCGAGAGCGGTCACTGCACGCAGAACTCGTTGCCCTCCGGGTCGCGCATGACCATGCACCGGCCTGCCGGTTCGTTCACCTCGCCGACCATGGTCGCCCCGGCCTCGGTGAGCCTGCGGACATGCGCGAGCACTCGCTCCCAGCCCTGCTCGGTGTGCGGTTCCGGAGCGCTGGCGTTGACGTCCAGGTGGACCCGGTTTTTGGCGGTCTTTCCTTCCGGAACCCGGTGGAAGAACAGTCGGGGACCGTTGCCATCGGGGTCGACCACCGCGGAGAAGTCCCCCCAGCGCTCGCGCGGTATGCCCGCGCTCTCAGCGAAGGCCTCCCAGGAGTCGAAGCCGGGCGGCGGTGGTTGCACCTGGTAGCCGAGGGCCAGCGCCCAGAACTCCGCCAACTTCCCCGGGTCGGCCGCGTCGTAGGTCACCTGGAATCCGATGGCCATGGTGGGTCCTCTCGCCGAGTTGATCGTCGTGCGGAGTATGCCCGCCGGTACCGACAAATGTCCGGTAGCGAGCTTTTGACCTCGAATATTCGGGTGCCCCCCGACCCGCGACGTGGCACGGTGGACGGAGTGAAGATCCTTTTCGCGACGGCGCCGGCCTACGGGCTGATGCCGCCGATCGTGCCCTGGTCTGGGCCGCCCGCACCGCCGGGCACGAGGTTGCTGGTCGCCACCACGGTCGATATGACCGCGGTCGGCGCGCCGGCCCGCCGAGTTCCGGCAGGCACGGGACGCGGGCAACACCGACCTTTCCGATCCTGACACGCTACCGGGCAACGTGCGCTCGGTCGGGTACCTGGCGCTGTCGCCTGGCCAGGCGGTTCTGGCAGCGATTCCGTGTTCACCCGGTGCCGGGCACGCCAGCCGGGTGCCGGTGGCCTCCCTCCACCGGCACCCGACCACCCCCAGTGGCCTACCGCGCACTGTCGATATACCGAGCCTGCGCGATAGTGTGGGTTACCTTCAACTCGCTTCGGGGTGAGCCGAATCGAGCCGAACCTGGACGGGTGGACCGCAGCGGCTCGAAAGGGAACTGATGAGCTGGCGAATACACTTCACCACGGACGACCTGGCACGAACCCGGATAGCGGCGGCCCCACAACCGCTTGTCGAGTTGAACGTCGCGGTACGGATGCTCCAGGACAGCCGTCATCACCCCGTGCGCTTCGGTGAATGGCGGCGTACGGCACTGTCGCGACTGCCCGCGCAAGCTCGCCTGGTATTCGATCTGCTACCGGTCCAGGAATGGGGACTGGATCTGCTGACACCCGCGGGCGCGGGAGACCTGAGGGCACTGCTGGAACAGGTCCGCTCGACCCCGGCGCGGAGGCTCAGGCTCGAGTTGGCTCAGCTTGCCGCGCTGCGCGAGCACCGTCGCCCGCTCCCCCGATGGACTGAGCGGATCGGTACGAACCCCCGGCTCCTCCAGCAGGTGGCCGACCTGCTGGAGGAGGTATACCAGCACACTGTCGAGCCTCATGTGCCAACGCTCCACGCCTCGACCATGGCCGACCGATCAGTCCGCACACGGCATATCGCGGAAGGCGGAATGGACCGGATGCTGTCCGGGCTGATACCCGGACGGGTGCGCTGGGAGCCACCCGTACTCGTCGTGACCAAACCCGGTGGCGCCCAGGTGGATATCGATCTCGGCGGCCGCGGGCTGCTGCTGGTGCCCTCGCTGTTCGGCTCGGACTACCCGATCCTCGCGCTCGACGCCGAGCCGCAGCCGTTGATGACTTACCCCGTCCACGACACCAACCCCGGCCGGCCATTACCAGCCCCCGTTTCGACCAGCCCGACACCAGCCACCCCGTACGCCCTGGCATCTCTGCTCGGCCGGACTCGCGCCACCGTTCTCACCGTCATCGCGGAGTATGCCGGCTGCACCACCGCTGAACTGGCGGCGTTAGCCAGTATCGCCCCGGCCAGCGCCAGTGAACACGCCTCGGTCCTCCGCAAGGCAGGGCTCGTCACCACCGTCCGACACCACAAGGCGGCCCTGCACTCGCCCACCCAGGCCGGCATCCTGCTACTGGACTCCCCGAAAGCGGCGCTCGCCAGCTAGGTTCATTCCTACGCGAACAGCAAACTCGCCTACGCCAGCCGCCAACTCGTGCGCGTGAGCGGCAAACCCGCGTACGTGAGCGGCAAACTCGCCGATGGAGTTTCCCCCGGGCAGAGTGTCCGGCCGAAGGGGGAAACTCCATGCGCGTGAGCGGCAAACTCGATTACGTGACGCCGGCGGCGTCCATGCCGCGCAGTTCCTTCTTCAGCTCGGCGATCTCGTCCCGGAGCCGGGCTGCGAGCTCGAACTGCAGGTCGCGCGCGGCCTGCATCATCTGGTCGGTCATCTGCTGGATGAGGTCGGCCAGTTCGGCACGCGGCATGGTGGACGCGTCCTTGTCGGCGAGCATGCCGGAGCTGCGCACCTTGTCGCCCTGCTCCGGCTTCTTGCCGCGGGAGGCGTTGCGCCCGGAACCGCCGACGGCGACCTCCTGCTCGGAGTCCTCGGCCTCGGTGTACACCCGGTCGAGAATGTCGGCGATCTTCTTGCGCAGCGGCTGCGGGTCGAGCCCGCGCTCGGTGTTGTAGGCGACCTGCTTCTCGCGCCTGCGGTTGGTCTCGTCGATGGCGTAGCGCATCGAGTCGGTGACCGTGTCCGCGTACATGTGCACCTGCCCGGACACGTTCCGCGCGGCCCGGCCGATGGTCTGGATCAGCGAGGTACCGCTGCGCAGGAAGCCCTCCTTGTCGGCGTCCAGGATGGACACAAGGGACACCTCGGGCAGGTCCAGCCCCTCACGTAGCAGGTTGATGCCGACCAGCACGTCGAAATCACCGGAACGTAGCTGCCGCAACAACTCTATCCGGCGCAGCGTGTCCACTTCGGAATGCAGGTAGCGCACCCGGATACCGAGCTCGAGCAGGTAGTCGGTGAGGTCCTCGGCCATCTTCTTGGTCAAGGTGGTGACCAGCACCCGCTCGTCCTGCTCCGCCCTGGTCCTGATCTCGTGCACCAGATCGTCGATCTGCCCCTCGGTCGGTTTCACCACGACCTCGGGATCCACCAGGCCGGTGGGCCGGATGACCTGCTCGACGAACTCGCCACCGGTCTGCCCCATCTCGTACGGTCCCGGCGTCGCGGAGAGGTACACCGTCTGGCCGATCCGGTCGGAGAACTCCTCCCAGGTCAGCGGCCGGTTGTCCAGCGCGCTCGGCAGCCGGAACCCGTGCTCGACCAGGGTGCGCTTGCGCGAGGCGTCGCCCTCGTACATGCCGCCCACCTGCGGGACCGTCTGGTGCGACTCGTCGATCACCAGCAGGAAGTCCTCCGGGAAGTAGTCCAGCAGGGTGGCGGGCGCCGAGCCCGCCGGCCGACCGTCCACATGCCGCGAGTAGTTCTCGATCCCGGAGCAGGAGCCGATCTGACGCATCATCTCGATGTCGTAGCTGGTGCGCATCCGCAGCCGCTGCGCCTCCAGCAGCTTGCCCTGCTTCTCCAGCTCGGCGAGTTGCCGCTCCAGCTCGGCCTCGATGTCGGTGATGGCCTTCTCCATGCGCTCCGGGCCCGCCACGTAGTGCGTGGCGGGGAAGATGCGCACCTCGTCCACCTCACGGACGATGTCCCCGGTCAGCGGGTGCAGGTAGTACAGCTTGTCGATCTCGTCCCCGAAGAACTCGATCCGGATGGCCAGTTCCTCGTAGGCGGGGATGACCTCGACTGTATCGCCGCGCACCCGGAAGGTGCCGCGGGCGAACGCCAGGTCGTTGCGGGTGTACTGGACGTCCACGAGCGCCCGCAGGAACACGTCCCGGTCGATCTCCTCCCCCACGGCCAGCCTGCTCGACCGGTCCAGGTAGGACTGCGGGGTGCCGAGGCCGTAGATACAGGACACGCTGGCCACCACGATCACATCCCGCCGGGACAGCAGGTTCATCGTGGCGGAGTGCCGCAACCGCTCGACATCGTCGTTGATCGAGGAGTCCTTCTCGATGTAGGTGTCGGTCTGCGGTACGTACGCCTCCGGCTGGTAGTAGTCGTAGTAGCTGACGAAGTACTCCACCGCGTTGTGCGGGAAGAAGTCACGCAACTCGTTGGCCAGCTGCGCGGCCAGGGTCTTGTTCGGCGCCATGACCAGCGTCGGGCGCTGCACCCGCTCGATCAGCCACGCGGTGGTCGCCGACTTACCGGTGCCGGTGGCGCCGAGCAGGACGACGTCCTTCTCCCCCGCCGTGATCCGGCGTTCCAGATCGTCGATCGCCTCGGGCTGGTCACCCGCGGGCTGGTAGTCGCTGACCACCTGGAACCGCCCGCCCGATCGCGGGATCTCGGAGACGGGGCGGAACTCGGAGTGCGCCACTACGGGGTGTTCGGTTGCGAAAGCCACGCCGTCCAGGGTAGGCGTGCCCTCCGACAGTTTCAGCCCGCGCTACCCCGCCGCCGGCAAGGGGCCCGCGTACCCTGGCGAAGAGTTGGCTACGCAGAGTTCGCAGGGCATCCCGCTGAGTTGAGGCAGCACGTCCACCTCGGCGGACACGACAGGCTCCCCGCACAACGCCGTGAGCTGCCCCACCGATCTGCCACCATCCGGAATCGGCACCACGTGACACACCCGCCTGCTCTCACCGACCACACCGGGTCGCGGTCGCACCACCGCGAGAATCTCACCCGGTTCAGCTCGGCGCCCCGACAACGCCATGGGGCGAGGTTAGTGGCCGATCGCGACCATCTCTTCGTGCCCTCGACCCAAGAATCACTACTCCGTTTGGTCCGGCGGACCGAACGGCCGGGGCTACCGGGTCGATCGCAGCTCGGCGGGGTCGACCGGACGCCCCATGACGTGCATCAGCAACGCCTCGGCGGGACCCCGCAGCTCGGCCTGCCCTTCCCCGTGCCGCCAGTCGATATCGGTGGCGACCAACCGGTTCCCGGCGACCCGCCGAGCCTCGGCCGCGAAAGCGCCTTCGGTCAGCACCGCCGTGAGCGCCGCGGCGACCACCTGCTCGGGGATCTCCGTGCCGAGCCCGAGCGGCCGGCGGATGTCCTGGTGGTGCACGACGTTGTCGACCAGCAGCAGCGCGGGGCTCAGCCGGAACACCAGCATCATCCGGTCGGTGTCCAGCGCCGCGACCAGGTCCCTGGTCGGCAGCAGCGCCCAGCGCGCGGCGGCCCTGCGGTTGTACTCGTCGTGGTCGAACCGCGCCCTGACCATGCCGAGCAGGAAACCCCCGAGGCCCACCCGCGTGTTCTCCGCGACATGCCCGGCCACCTCCCGGACCGTCCAGCCCGCGCACAACGAAGGGCTCGCCCACTGCCGCGAAGTCAATCCGGCCAACGTGCTCGTCAGCCGGCGACGCTCCGCCAGCGCGAGGGTGCGCTTGTCCGCCGCGGTCATGACCCGATCGCCCATCTCCACTGTCCCATCAGTCGCCGATATAATTAGCAAGCTAACTAATCACTTGGTACCGTGTCAACCGACCGGCCCGGCTAGGCTGGGCACGCGAGTGACGCATCGAACGGAGATGGATATGCCGGAGCCCGCCGCCCCGGGGTCGGAGGCCTCGGCGCCGGAGTGGCTCACCCAGAGCGTGGCGCCGAAGCTGCACCTCACGGCCAAGGCCAGCCGCCAGTTCTTCGAGCAGCTACTCGCCGAGCAGGGCGCCAGCTTCGCGATGTGGACCGTGCTGGCCACGCTCACCGTGAAAGGCCCGATGATCCAGCGGGAGCTCGCGGCGCGACTGTCGATCGAGGGGCCCACGCTGACCCGGCACCTGGAGAGCATGGTGGGCAGGGGGCTGGTCAGCAGGACCAGAACCGACACCGACCGCAGGAGCTCCCTGGTCGAGCTCACCGAGGACGGCAGGCGGATGTACGAGCGCCTCGCCTCGGTCGCCACGGGGGCCAACGAGGCCATGCTCAGCGGGGTGAGTCCGACCGACGTCCAGCGGTTCGGTCAGGTCCTCGACCGCATCCTCGCCAACGTGGCAAGGCGCTGACCGGAACCGGGGGCTCAGGTCAGCACGGCGGGACCGAGGCGGTGGCAGAGGTTCAGCGCCAGCTCGAGATCGAGACGTTGCTCGGCGACCGACCTGCCGAGCAGCTCCTCCACCTTACGCACCCGGTACTGCACGGAGTTCTTGTGCATGTTCAGCCGGCCGGCCGCGGTGGTGTAGCTGCCTCCGGTGGCCAGGAAGACGCGCACCGTGTCGCGCAGCCTGCGGTGCGGGGTGTCGTCCCTGGCCAGTGGGCCGAGCACGTCCCTGACCCAGGCGCCCGCCGCGGGCAGGTCCGCGGCCAGCAGGGTCATCGCGCCCACTTCCTCGTGCCCGAGGATCGGGTCGCAGTGCTCTCCCGCGGCCACGGCGAGCGCCTGCACCCGCAGCGCCTGCCGGTGGGTCCGCCGGAAACCCTCGACGTCCCGGCCCGGTTCGCCCAGCGCCATCCGGATGCCGCCGCCGCGCTCGGCCAGTGTCTCCTCCAGCTGCCGCCGCTTGGGCACCGCCGGATCGTCCAGCGGCAACCACACCCACGCGCCGGCGTCGTCATGCGGCACGAACAGCGGGCGCCGCGGACATCCGGTCCGCTGCTGCAGGCTCAGTGCCAGCGCCTCCAGCCGGTCGAGCCCACCGGCCGCGTGCTCCTCCCCGGACAGCCACACGACCATCCCGAGATGCAGCCCGCGCAGCCGGTAGCCGATCGCGGCCTCCACCGCGTCGATGTCCCCGGCCTCCCCCGCCAGCAGCGAGCGCACCCGCGCGGCGCGGACCGCGCTGTGGTTGAGCAACCACCGGTCCCGCTCGTCCTGGTACGCCGAGACGACCTGCTGGGTGACCCGGTCGATGAAGGCGAAGGTGACGGTCAAGGCCTTGCGGAACATGGCGTCCAGCAGTGCCGCGTCCTCGATCCCCCTGGCCGCCTGCGCGAGCGAGTGCTCGAGGATCGTGGTCTGTCCCAGGTAGTAGGCCCTGATCAGGTCGATCACCGGGGTGCCTCGCTGCGCCAGCCTGCGCGCGTACTCCACCGCCGCCGCGGGTGCGTCCACCCCCTCCGGGTCGATGGCATGCTGGAAGATGCGCATCGCGGTGTCGATGTTCTGGTGCACGCTGGCGGAAAGCAGGCTGACCATGCGCTCGTCGTCGTGCACCAGCTGGGGCAGCTCCCGGTCGTACACGCCCACCAGCTCCGTGGTCAGCTCGGCGGCCCGGTCACCGAGCTCGGCGGTGACCCGGGCGAGCTGCTCCGCGACCAGGGTTTCGTCCACCACCCGGCCGAGCCTACGACAGAGATCACCAACGCTGGGCAAGATGTCGGCATGAGTGGTGAAGGGAGCACGCCGCACCCGCCGAAGGTGGAGACCTTCGACGTGCCGGGTTCGGTCAATGTCGACCCCAAGGGAATCACCCGGACGGTGGACCGGTACCGGGTCGCGGAGTTCGGTCTCTACCTCGCGCGCCCGGCTCCCGGCCGTGCCCAGTTCCACTACCTGGAGTCCTGGCTGTTGCCCGCGCTGGGCCTGCGGGTGACCGACTTCTGGTTCAACCCCGGGCACGAGCGCGACCAGGACTTCTACCTGGACGTGGTGGACATCCAACGCGGCGGCGACCGCTGGCGGGCCACCGACCTGTACCTGGACATCGTGCTGCGGGACAAACGGGGACTGGAGGTGCTGGACACCGACGAGCTGCTCGCCGCGGCCACCGCGGGCCTGGTGCCGGCGGCCGGCGCCAGGGCCGCGCTGGAGACCGCCTACGCGGCCGTCGAGGGGCTCGCCCGGCACGGCTACGACCTCGTGGCCTGGCTGTCCTCCGTGGACATCGAGCTGGACTGGCTGCGCCGTTGACCCCGCGGGTCAACCGATCGGTTGACCCGCGGCCGCCCGAAGGTTGATCGAGGTATGCCCGCCGGGGCGATCCGGCGAGTACCCGTGCCGGGCGATCCTCCTTCGCATGTCGATCGTCGAAGTACAGGGGTTGCACAAGCGCTACCGGGACAAGGTGGCGGTGCGGGACGTGTCGTTCGCCGTGGAGCGCGGGGAGATCTTCGGAATCCTCGGTCCGAACGGCGCGGGCAAGACCACCACGGTCGAGTGCGTCGAGGGGTTGCGCGAGCCGGACCGTGGCACGGTCTCGGTGCTCGGGCTCGACCCGCGCGCCGACACCAGGGCCCTGCGCGAGGTGCTGGGCGTGCAGCTGCAGGAGAGCAAGCTGCCGGACCGGATCACCGTGGCCGAGGCACTGCACCTCTACGCCTCCTTCTACGCCGAGCCCGCCGACCCGCGGGAACTGCTGGAGGTTCTCGGCCTCACCGAGAAACGCGACACCCACTACCGCAAGCTGTCCGGTGGGCAGCAGCAACGACTGTCCATCGCGCTCGCGCTCATCGGTAACCCGCGGGTGGCGGTGCTGGACGAGCTGACAACCGGGTTGGACCCCGCCGCCCGCAGGGAGACCTGGGAGTTGATCGAGCGCGTGCACGACCGCGGCGTGACCATCCTGCTGGTCACCCATCTCATGGCGGAGGCCGAGCGGCTGTGCGACCGGATCGCGGTCATCGACGCGGGCAGGGTGCTCGCCGTGGACACCCCGGCCGGCCTGGTCGCCGCGGTGAACGACGAGCAGCGCATCCGGTTCCGGCCGTCGGCTCCGGTCACCGAGGCCATGTTCGCCGAGCTGCCCGAGGTGCGCACCGTGGAGCGCACGGGAGGGCAGATCGTGGTCACCGGGTCCGGCAACGTGCTGCACGCGGTGACCGCCGTGCTGGCCCGTAACCAGATCATCGCCGGTGAACTGCGGGTGGACCAGGCCGATCTGGACGACGCCTTCCTTGCCCTCACCGGCCGGGCACTCGCCTGAGGCTCTGTTACGGAACTAGACATCACTACTCACGGTGAGTGAAAGAACGCGCGCGGCGTAGCCCACGAGCGGGGAGGCGGGGCGTACGGCCTGCCGAGGGAACGGTCGTGGCCAAGTCCAAGCCCCGCCGAGCCGATCGTGTCGCGCGTTGAGGAACAGGCACTGAGACTCTGAACGAGGGGACATCACCATGGCCGCGTTGCGCACCATGACCGCCGTCGAGGCGAAGCTCTACCTGCGGGACCCTGGCACGCCGATCATCGTGCTGGGCCTTCCGATCGGGCTGCTGCTGGTGCTCAGCCTGATTCCCGGGGTCACCGAGCCCAGCGAGGAGTTCGGCGGGCAGGTCCCGCTCGGTACCTTCATCGCACCGCTGTCCATCGCGATCCTGATCGCGATGATCGCGCTGAACATCTTCCCTTCCTACCTCGGCAACTACCGGGACCGGGGTATCCTGCGCCGTCTCGCCGCCAGCCCGGTGCCGCCGCGCGACCTGCTGTACGCACAACTGATCGTGAACCTGGCGGCCGCCGTGGTGGTGGCACTGCTGATCATCGTGGTCGGCCGGCTGGCGCTGGGGATGGAACTGCCCGCGAACCTCCCGGGATTCACGCTCGCCACGCTGCTCGGCGCGGCCGCGCTGTTCTCGGTCGGGCTGTTGATCTCCGCGTTCGCCTCGACCCAGAGCGTGGCCAACGGGATCGGCTCGGTGCTGTTCTTCCCGATGCTGGCCCTTGGCGGCGTCTGGGTACGCAAGGAGGACCTGCCCGACCTCCTGCAGACCATCGCGGACGTGCTGCCGCTGGGCGCCATGCTCAACGCGATGCGGGAGACGGCGGCGGGCGGGAACCCGAGGCCGCTCCAGCTGCTGGCGCTCGCCGGGTGCGCGGTCGTCTGCGGGGTACTGGCGGCGCGGTACTTCCGCTGGGGCACCCGGTGACCGCGCCCGGTAGCGGGCCGGGCGGGTGACGGCGAGCACGGCGTGCCGGGCGGATAATGGCGGGGTGCGCACCGGACCCGGCCGGCGGCCCTCCGCCTTCTGGCCCTCACTGCTGGCGGACGACAAGGTCCAGCCATGGCATCCGTGGGTGCTCGGCGCCGAGCGCGCGTTCCCCTTCCTGCTGCTGCCGGTCGCGACCCTGCTGGCGCTGCCGTCCTCCCCCAACGACCGGTCCCACCAGCTGGGCACCCTTGGCCTGGTGCTGGCCGCCGCGGTGTGGGTGCTGCTCACCGATACGATCCGGCCTGGCCACCTGCGGACGAGCCGGTGGGCCGAACTCGTCTCCTTCGCCGGTTTCACGGCCCTCGCCACCGTGTTGATGCTGCGCGAGAACCTGTTCCTGGTGTTCATGGTCGCCGGCTTCTTCTACGCTATCCGGCTGCGCCCGGTGCCGGTGATGTTCGGCGGGCTCGCCCTGTGCTCCACGCTGATCCACACCATCCCGGCCGGCGGGGTGGTGCATGCGCTGACCAAGAACCCCTTCCTGTGGCTGACCATCATCGCCGTGCAGACCCTGGCGATCGGCGGGGGCTCGCTGATGTCCGACGCGCTCACCGAGCAGAGCGAGGCGCGGCGCAAGGCGGTCGCCGATCTGGAGGCCGCGCTGGAGGAGAACGCCGGCCTGCACAGGCAGTTGCTCAGCCAGGCGCGGGAGGCCGGAATTCTGGACGAGCGGCAACGGTTGAGCCGAGAGATCCACGACACCCTCGCGCAGGGCCTCACCGGGATCATCACCCAGTTGCAGGCCGCCGAGCAGGCCCGCGCCGACCCGGCGGCCTGGCAGCGGCGTCTGGACACGGCTGCCGCCCTGGCCAGGGAGAACCTCGCCGAGGCCCGCCGGTCGGTGCACGCCCTCGGTCCGGAGCCGCTGGTCGACGCCCGGTTGCCGGAGGCACTGGCCGCGGTGGTGCGCCGATGGTCGGACAGGAGCGGAGTGCCGATCGAGTTCACCACCACCGGGGCCGCCCGGCCGATGCACCCCGAGATCGAGGCGACCTTGCTACGAGTCACCCAGGAGGCACTGACCAATGTGGCCAAACATGCCAAGGCGGCAAGGGTGGGCCTCACCTTGTCCTATATGGAGGACCAGGTGACGCTGGACGTGCGGGACGACGGCCGCGGCTTCGAGGTGAAGGCGGTGCGGCCGAACGGCCACGGCGGGTTCGGACTGAGCGGGATGCGCCAGCGGGTGCAACGGTTGGCCGGCAGCCTCGAGGTGGAGTCCGAGCGGGACGCCGGTACCGCGATCTCGGCGAGCGTCCCGGCGATTCCGGCGGGGAGCGCGGAAGGAGCGGACACATGGCTGTCACCCTGCTGATCGCCGACGACCACCCCATCGTGCGGGACGGCCTGCGCGGCATGTTCACCACGGAAGCCGGGTTCGAGGTGCTCGGCGAGGCTGCGGACGGCGCCGAGGCGGTCCGGCTGGCCGAGCGGTTGCGGCCCGATGTGGTGCTGATGGACCTGCGCATGCCGGGCACGGACGGGGTCACCGCGATCAACGAGCTCGCCGGGCTCGGCAACCCGGCCAGGGTACTGGTGCTCACCACCTACGACACCGACGCCGATGTGCTGACCGCGATCGAGGCCGGAGCCACCGGATACCTGCTCAAGGACTCGCCGCGGGCGGAGCTGTTCCGTGCGGTGCGAGCCGCGGCACGCGGCGAGTCGGTGCTCTCCCCCGCCGTGGCCGGCCGGGTCATGGGCCGGCTGCGCTCCCCGGCGAGGGAACCACTGAGCCGGCGCGAGCTCGAGGTGCTCGACCTGGTCGCGGCCGGCAGCACCAACAAGGAGACGGCGCGGACGTTGTTCATCAGCGAGGCGACCGTCAAGACGCACCTGCTGCACGCCTATGCCAAGCTCGGGGTCAAGGATCGCGCCGCGGCCGTGGCCACCGCATACGAGCGCGGGCTGCTGCGGCGGTCAGGCCGGTGACCAGCCGGTGCGGGCCGCCCAGTCCTCGGCCCGCTGGAAGGCCGCGTTGACCCAGCCCTGCTTCTCGTCGGCATAGCCGAACACGGTGCCGTCCGCGGCATGCGCCTCGGCGAGGCGCCGCTTGTGTTCGGCGTAGGCGTCGCGTTCCACGGGCTCGGCGCGCAGCCAGTCGCGGAACAGCAGGGCCAGCCGCCAGGCCGGACTCTCGGCTGAGCGGACGTGCAGGTTCACCGGCCTGCCCGGGTCCGCGCCGGTATGGAGCCGCTTGTCCCACCGCGCCGGATCGCCCCCGTCCTGCGGGTCGTCGAACCAGTGCCCCTCCGCGCGCAGGAAGCCCGCGGCGTTCAGTGGTTCGGCCAGCGCGTCGGCGTCGGCCAGGGTGGGCACGGTCAACTGCAGGTCGAGTACGTCCTTGGCGGGCAGGCCGGGCACGGCCGTCGAGCCGATGTGGTCGGCCCGCACCACGCGCTCCCCCGCCGCGAGCCGCACCCTGGCCAGCGCCCGCTCGGCCTGAGCGGGCCAGGACCCGTCGTGCGGGGTGATGACCGGGGACCGCTGCGCCCGGGGGCGGCGCAGGCGAAGGTTCGCCTCGAACGGGACCAGCCGATCGGCCCACAGTGCGTCCACCGCGGACAGCACGATGTCCGGGGCGCCGCCGTTGTCCAGCCACACGTCCGCGGCCGCGCGGCGTTGCCGCTCCTCGGCCTGGGCGGCGATGCGGGCGCGAGCGTCCTGCTCGCTCATACCCCGGGACTCCGCCAGCCGCCGCACCCGCACGTCCTCCTCGGCGTCGACCACGATCACCAGGTGGTAGTGCGCGGCCAGCCCGTTCTCCACCAGCAGTGGAATGTCGTGCACGAGCACCGCGTCCGGGGCTGCCCGCTCCATCATCTCCGCGGCGCGGGCGCCCACCCTGGGATGCACGATGCCGTTCAGCCTGCGCCGGGACTCCTCGTCGGCGAACGCGCGGGCCGCCAGTGCCTGCCGGTCGAGGCTGCCGTCCTCGGCCAGCACCTCGGCGCCGAAGGCCTCGACCACCTCGGCGAGGCCGTCGGTCCCCGGTTCCACCACCTGCCTGGCCAGCGCGTCCGCGTCGATCAGCACCGCGCCGTGCTCGGCCAGGCGATGGGCCACCGTGGACTTCCCGGCACCGATCCCGCCCGTCAACCCGACTCGCAGCATGGCGATCATTCAACCAGCCCGGCCGGCCCGGCAGCGCTCGCGGTCGACGGAGAGCCACTAACCGTCTCGTTATTCAACTGGTGTGAGTGACACGCCGCGAGGTTCACACGTTTTCGATCGTGGTTTGCGTACCGTGCCGTGCGACGGTGATCGCCCATACGGAGGAACGATGCCCGCCAACGAGCATGTCGGACGGCACCGGCTCGGGACCCCGGGTCTGGTGCACTGCGTCATGCACCGCCCGGTGGCCGAGGCACTCGCCGAGTTCCGGCGCAACTGGTTGACCGCCCTGCTGGTCCCGGCCAAGCACAGCCTCGCCGGGCTGCGGCGCAGGGCTCGCGCGGCCGCGTACGAACGCGCCTGGGCACCCGCGACCACCTGACGGCCGCGCCTACATCCGGGAATTCGGCGACGAATTCCCGTTTCGTCCTGCCCGGAACCCTCCCGGCACCGACCACACAAACGGATGCCCCGGTCCACGAAGGACCGGGGCATCCGCCTTATGCGTATCCGGGCTCAGGCGCCGCCGGAGAGCTTCTCGCGCAGCGCGGCAAGCTGCTCGTCGCTGGCCAGCGTGCCACCGGAGGCCGCCTGGTTCGACTCGCCGCCCTGGGCGGAGGAGTAGCTGCCGCCACCCTGGTCGGCAGGGCCCTCGTCGTCGCCGGCGACACTCTGCGCCGCCGCCTCGGCGTCGGCCTCGGCCGCCTTGGCGATCTGCCGCATGTGCTGCTCGTAGCGGGCGTGGGCCTCGGCGTACTGCCGCTCCCACTCCTCACGCTGCTTGTCGTAGCCCTCCTGCCACTCCTGGGTGTCCGGGTCGAAGCCCTCGGGGTAGATGTAGTTCCCCTGATCGTCGTACTCGGCGATCATGCCGTACTGCGTCGGGTCGAACTCGGTGTCCAGGGTGACGCCCTCGTTGGCCTGCTTCAGCGACAGCGAGATCCGCCTGCGGTCCAGGTCGATGTCGATGACCTTGACCATGACGTCGCCGTTCACCTGCACGACCTGCTCCGGAATCTCCACGTGGCGCTCGGCCAGCTCGGAGATGTGCACCAGGCCCTCGATGCCCTCCTCGACGCGGACGAACGCGCCGAACGGGACGAGCTTGGTGACCTTGCCCGGCACGATCTGGCCGATCGCGTGGGTGCGGGCGAACTGGCGCCACGGGTCTTCCTGGGTGGCCTTCAGCGACAGGGACACGCGCTCGCGGTCCATGTCCACTTCCAGCACCTCGACGGTGACTTCCTGGCCGACCTCGACGACCTCGCTCGGGTGGTCGATGTGCTTCCAGGACAGCTCCGAGACGTGCACGAGGCCGTCCACGCCGCCGAGGTCCACGAACGCGCCGAAGTTGACGATCGAGGAGACGACGCCCTTGCGGACCTGGCCCTTGGCCAGCGCGTTGAGGAACTCGCTGCGAACCTCGGACTGGGTCTGCTCGAGGTAGGCGCGGCGGGAGAGCACCACGTTGTTCCGGTTCTTGTCCAGCTCGATGATCTTGGCCTCGAGCTCGCGACCCACGTAGGGCTGCAGATCGCGCACGCGACGCATCTCGACCAGCGAGGCGGGCAGGAAGCCGCGCAGTCCGATGTCCAGGATCAGGCCGCCCTTGACGACCTCGATGACGGTGCCCTTGACCGGCTCGTCCTTCTCCTTGAGCTCCTCGATGGTGCCCCAGGCGCGCTCGTACTGCGCCCGCTTCTTGGAGAGGATCAGCCGACCTTCCTTGTCCTCCTTCTGCAGGACAAGGGCCTCGACTTCGTCACCGACAGTGACAACCTCGGCCGGATCGACATCGTGCTTGATGGACAGTTCCCGCGACGGGATGACGCCCTCGGTCTTGTAACCGATGTCCAGCAGAACCTCGTCGCGGTCGACCTTGACGATCGTGCCTTCGACGATGTCGCCATCGTTGAAGTACTTGATGGTCTTGTCGATGGCGGCGAGGAAGTCCTCCTCCGTCCCGACGTCGTTGATCGCGACTTGCTGAGCCTGCGCGGGGGCAGTCGGGGCGGTGGTGGTGTCGGTGGTCATTAGGTGGGTTGCTCCGGTTATGGCTAGGTCATGGGGTGTGCAGTTTGCGTGCGCCGTGGGGACACAGGCGACTACCATGCAAACCGTCGCATCGTCCGACGAGGAACGGCCGCGAGCATCACCAAGCGGTGCGCGACCCCGAGTCCCAGAGCGAACGCCTGAACACTGCTGGGTGAAAGGCAGCGCGAACCCACTGCGCTAACAAGTATCCTACGCGGCCGCCTGACGGCGACACAAACAGGGTCTCCCCCGGCGGAGCAGGACCAGTGGGAGGATAGCCGGCGTGCCCCAGCCACCCGCGTTCAACCAGGACGGCCGGCGTGGCCACGTCGCCGACCACCCCGAGCCGCCGGTGGATCGCCATCAACGCGCGGAGGAGCGGCTGGGCACCGCAGGCGTCGCCTACCGCCGAGTGGGCTCGGCCGAGGCGACCGCGGCCAACCTGGCCTGGTGGGACGCGGACGCCGACGACTACCAGGCCACCCATCGCGAGTTCCTCGGTGCGGCCGATTTCGTGTGGTGCCCGGAGGGGTTGCGCGAGGCCGACGCCCGGCTGCTCGGCGAGGTACGTGGCAGCTCGGTACTGGAGGTCGGCTGCGGTTCCGCGCCGTGCACTCGCTGGTTGGCCTGCCAGGGGGCACGCGCGGTCGGGGTGGACCTTTCCGCGGGCATGCTGCGGCATGCGCTGGCCGATCATCGGCGGACCGGTGCCGACGCGCCACTGATCCAGGCGAGCGCCGAGCGGCTGCCGCTGGCCACCGGCGGCTTCGACACCGCGTGCTCGGCCTTCGGCGCGGTGCCGTTCGTGGCCTCGCTGGATGCGGTCTTCGCGGAGGTGGCCAGGGTGCTGCGGCCGGGAGGGCGCTGGGTGTTCGCGGTGACGCACCCGATGCGATGGATCTTCCCCGACGACCCCGGCCCGACTGGGCTGACCGCGACCCAGCCGTACTTCGACCGGACCCCGTACGTCGAGGTGAACGCCGATGGCGCGGCGACCTATGTGGAATACCACCACACCATGGGTGACTACGTACGCGCGCTGTCCGGTGCGGGCTTCCGGTTGACCGACCTGATCGAGCCGGAATGGCCCGAGGCACACACCCGGGTCTGGGGCCAGTGGAGCCCGTTGCGCGGCAAGCTGTTCCCCGGCACCGCGATCTTCTCGGCCGTCGCGGCGGGCGGGTAGCCACCTCCCGTGCGGGAGCTGGTGCTGGCCCAGTCGGCGCGGTTCGCCGCGCTGGATCCGCTGCTGCCCGAGGCGGCCCAGCCGCCGGCCGGTGAGCGGCTCACCGCGACCCTCGCCGACGGTCGCCGGGTGGCCGGTGTGCTCTACCGTGCCCGGCACGCGCCCGGCTCCCTCACCAGCCTGTGGGCGGCCGGCGCGAGCTGGGAGCTGACTCCGCTGCTCGGTGACACCGGCGGCGCGGGCATGGCGGCGTTACTCGGTGCGCTGCGCCGCAGGCTGGACCGGGAGCGGGTGGGACCGGACTCGGCCTGCGCGGTCACCTGGCCCAGCCGCGACGTCGAGGTGGCCAGGGTGCTGCTGGACCACGGGCTTGTTCCCCTGGACGCGCTCGGCGTCCGGCCGCGGCCGCCACCCCCGGCCGGGACGAGCCGTCCCGAGGTGGTCATCCGGCGGGCACGCGCCGCGGACGAGGAGGAGATCGTCGCGCTGCGGATGGCCGAGCTGCGCTACTCCGCACTGGTCGGCCCGAACACCGTGCGGGAGGACGCCGCGGAGGTACTCGCGGCCGAGGTACGCACGCGGTTGCGGCGGGACGAGCCCGCCTGGCTCGCCGAGTCGGCGGGGCTGGCCGTCGGGCTCGCCGGCTGCGGTTGGGGTGCCCGGGCGGGCGAGCAACGACTCCGGCTTCGGCCCGGCCGGTGGGGGCAGCTGCACACGCTGTCGGTCCTGCCGGCGGCCAGGGGCACGGGTATCGGCAGGGCACTGGCCGCGGTGGCGCACGACGCGCTGCGCGCGGGCGGGGCCCGGGGTACATTCCTGTTCTACAGTCCGGCGAACCCCCTCTCCTCGGTGTTCTGGCACCGGCAGGGCTACCGGCCACTGTGGACGTTCTGGGAGGTTCGTCCGGCTTCCGCGCTCCGCTAGGGCTGCGGGCTCGTAACCTCCGTCACCCGGACGTGGGTCGGCGCGCGTTTCACGTTGCGGCCGCACCGCCACGGGTCTAATTTTGAACTGACTGGTCAGTTCAAAAGGAGGCCGCATGCAGCTCCGCGCCGACCGGGTGTCCCTCGACGGCCCGCACGGCACCGTGTTGCCGTCCACGTCGCTCACCGTGGCCGATGGCGAGTTGGCGCTGGTGCACGGCGAGCCCGGAACGGGTGTGACCGCCTTCGGCCTCGCCCTCGCAGGCAGGCTGCGCCCCACCACCGGGACGGTGACCATCGACGACCACGCGGACGAGGCGAAACTCCGTTCCCTGGTCGCCGTGGTGGACGCGCCCGGGGTCAGCGAGCCGGACGAGGCACTGTCCCTGAGCGTGGTCGTCGGTGAGGAGCTGGCGCTGGCCGCGCAGCCGGCCGGCGCCGCCGATGTGCGCCGGTGGCTGACCACGCACGACCTCGCCCCCTACGCCGACACCCGGTTCGAACGGATCGAGCCCGCCCTGCGCACCCGGCTGCTCGCCGAGCTCACCGCCACCCGGCCGGGGGTGGGCGCGCTGGTGCTGGACCGGCCGGACCGGCACACCAGCGAGGTGGAGGAGTGGGCGATGGTCGCGCACGAGCACGCCGAGCGCGGGCTCGCGGTCGTGGTGCTGACCGCGACCGTGCCGGTCGCCGCCCTGCCCTCGCCGCCGGCCCGGATCGGGCAGCACGATCAACCCCCGCCCCAGCAGTGCCGTGCCGAGGCCGGCGCTGAAGGAGAGGACTCATGAGCGGCATCCGGATCGCCCTGAACGAGCTGCGCAGGCTCAGCAGCGGGACCCTACCGAAGCTGGCGCTGCTCGCGCTGGTCCTGGTCCCGTTGCTGTACGCCTCGCTGTACCTGTACGCCAACCAGGATCCGTACGGCAGGCTGGACAAGCTGCCCGCCGCGGTGGTCACCAACGACACCGGGGCGGCCGACGAGAACGGCGACCACCGCGTCGTCGGCCGCGAGGTCGCCGACGAGCTGGTGCGCTCGAGCAGCTTCCAGTGGCACGAGGTCTCGGCCGAGGACGCGCGGCAGGGGGTGCGCGACGACGACTACGCCTTCGCGATCACCATCCCGGAGGACTTCTCCGCCGCCCTGCTGTCCACGGGGGACTTCCAGCCGCGGCAGGCGACGATCACGCTCACCACCAACGACGCCAACAACTACCTGGCGGGCACGATCGCCGACCAGGTGGCCGAGCAGGTCAAGTCGACGATCGCGGAGAAGGTCGGCAGCGAGGCCGCGGAGCGGTTCCTGGTCGGCTTCTCCACCATCTACTCCAAGATCAGCGAAGCCACCGAGGGCGCGTCCGAGCTGGCCGAGGGTGCGCGAGAACTGAAGTCCGGGCAGCAGGAGCTCGCCGGCGGCACCAAGGAGCTGGCAAGCAAGACCACCGAGCTGGCGAGCGGGCTGAACACGCTGCGGCAGAGCACCGCGGACCTCCCCCAACAGTCCCAGCAGCTGGCCGACGGGGCCGGCCAGGTCGCGCAGGGCAACGCCCGGATCGCCGAGGTGGGCTCGGCGCTCGCCTCCGGCTCGGCGGATCTGCAGGGCGACCTCGACCAGGCCCGCGCCGACATCGAGCGGCAGCTGCGGGAGGCAGGGTTGCCGGACGCCGATATCCAGCGTGCGTTGGCCGTGCTCGACGAGCTCCGGCAGCCGGTCGACCAGGCCGACGCCAAGATCCAGGACGCGTCCGGCAAGCTGAGCACCCTGGCCGACGGCGCGAACCAGGTCGCGCAGGGCGCGGCGGCGCTCGCCGGTTCCGCGCCCGCGCTGACCGAGGGCATCGGCACGGCCGCCGACGGCGCCCAGCAACTCGCGGAGGGCGCCGGGCGGCTCGACGAGGGGCAGCGGGAGGCGTTGAGCGGCACGACCCGGTTGTCCGAGGGGGCCACCGAGCTGCGCGAGGGGCTCGGCGCGGGACTCGAGCAGATCCCCAACCCGGACGACCCGACCCGCACGGCCACGGCGAACACGATCGCCGATCCGGTGGCAAT
Organism: Amycolatopsis cihanbeyliensis; assembly: GCF_006715045.1. GTDB lineage: Bacteria > Actinomycetota > Actinomycetes > Mycobacteriales > Pseudonocardiaceae > Amycolatopsis > Amycolatopsis cihanbeyliensis. Next base: position 1,432,383 of record NZ_VFML01000001.1, read on the forward strand.
CAACTCGGTCGGTATGTCCTCTGCGGGCACGTACGGCGCGGGACTCGCGCCCTTCTTCATCGGGCTGGCCACCTGGATCGGCGCGTTCGTGCTGTATCTGCTGCTGCGCCCGCTGTCCACGCGGGCACTCACCGCGGGCGCCTCCCCGCTGCGGGTCGCCATCGGCGGGTGGCTGCCCTCGGCCGTACTGGGCGTGGCGCAGGTGGTGGTGCTGTTCGGTGCGGTGACCTGGCTGGTCGGTATCCATGTCGAGCACCCGGCCGCCGCGGTAGGGTTCGTCGTGCTCACCTCGCTGACGTTCACCGCGATCGTGCACGCGCTGAACGCGTTGTTCGGCGCGGTCGGCAAGTTCCTCGGCCTGGTGTTGCTGGTACTACAACTGGTCAGCGCCGGCGGGACGTTCCCATGGCAGACCATCCCCGACCCGCTGTACCCGCTGCACGTGGTGCTGCCGATGGGATACGTGATCGACGGCCTGCGGCACCTGCTCTACAGCGGGGCCTCGCTGCAGATCCTCGGCGACATCGGGGTGCTCGTCGCCTATCTCGTCGGCGGCCTGGCCATCTCGACGCTGGCCGCGTACAAGCGCCGGGTCTGGACGGTCACGCAGCTCAAACCGGAGCTGAGCCTGTGAGTGCGCGGTCCGATCTGACCAAGCGGAAACTGTTCGAAGCCACGCTGCGGCTTGCCGACCGCCAGGGGCTGATCGGGCTCACCGTGGATGAGATCGCGGCCGAGGCCGGGGTCGCCAAGGGCACGGTGTACTACAACTTCGGCAGCAAGGACGGGCTGGTCGACGCCCTGCTGCGGTACGGCGTCGACCAGCTCGCCGAGCGGTTGCGCACCGGCGCCGAGGCCGAGGACCCGGTCCGCGCGCTGGAGTCGCTTGTGGACAACTCGCTGGAGTTCATCCGCGAGCACCGGGGTTTCTCGCAGATCCTGGTCAGCGAGATGTGGCGCACCCCCGGCCAGTGGCAGGAAACGTTGACCCTGCTGCGGGAGGAGATCATCTCGATCGTCCGGGGACTGCTGCACCGAATCGACGAGGCGGGCAGGCTGCCGGAGGGGGTACGGATCCCGACAGCGGCAGCCGGGCTGTTCGGCACCCTGCTCGTGGTGGCGCTGGACTGGCAGGTATTCCAGCCGGAGCGGACCCGCGCCGAGGTCCGCGACTCGATCATGCTGCTCGCCCGCGGCCTGGCCCGCGAGGTCGGCACCCACCCCAGCTGACCACCCTCCGGTGGGCGCTACGGCAGGGGGCGGCGTTGGCCCAGCTGGTGCAGGGAGGAGGGGCGACCGTCGAGGGCGCGCCGCACGGCGGTGAGCACGCCCTCCACGATCTCGGCCTGGGCCAGCGCGCGCCCGCTGTCGCGTTCGGACACCGTCCCGAGCAGCACCTGCTGGGTCGGGTGGCCGGGCAGGGCCGGCTCGGCCGGGTCGTCGGTAGGGCCCGACCCCCGACCACCCGCCACCTCCACCACGGGGGCCGAGGGGTCCAGCAGCGACTCGACCGCGCCGATGACCGAGCGGCGGTCGGAGTCGTGCACCCAGGCCACCAGCAGGTCGGCGGGCCTGGCGAGGGCCTTCTCGGCGGCGCGGGCCAGCTCGTGCGGACGCTCCCACTGGGCTTCCACCCAGGTCGCGTAGCCGGGGGCATCCCTTCCGACGGTCGGGAGGTGCCCCTTCGGGCGTAGTGCGCGGCGGGCAGCGGTCCCGGAGCCGTTCTCGGTTCCGCGGAACGCGATCGGGTTGTAACGACGGCTCGGCAACACGACCTGCCACCCCTCGACGATCAAGGTCTGGACGACCTTGTCAAGCATGCCGGTGCCGGCGAGGATCAGCGCATTCTTGCCGGACATACCGCGACGTTACCGGCAGAATCCCGCCTGACCAGCGTGTTCGACCCGGGTTTCCGCCCAGCTTTACCCGAAAAGAGCAGCACTTGGTGGGGTCTGCCTAAGGCACCTGTGCGGGAATCTCGGGCCGCGCGCCGTGTCGAATCACGACCACGGCTTGCTCTCGTCGAACTCCTGACGCTCGGTGAGGCTGAACCAGTTGCCCGAGTCGTCCCGGAAGACGGCCTCGATCCCGTAGGGTCGCTCGGCGGGCTCCTGCAAGAAGGTCACCCCACGCGCGGACAGCGTCCGGAAGGTCTCGCGGCAGTCGTCGGTGTCCCAGGCGCCCATGCCGAGCACGCCCTTGGCGATGATCTCGCGGAGCTGCTTCTCGGTCTCCGCGTCGTGCTGCGGCGGGCCGGGTTCCATCAGGATGATCTCGAGTCCGGGTTGGTCCGCGGGCCCCACGGTGAGCCAGCGGAACCTGCCGTCCATCTTCATGTCCGCGCGCACCTGGAAGCCGAGCTTCTCGGTGTAGAACTCCCTGGCGGAATCGTAGTCCAGCACGTAGATACCCGCGTGCGACAGCCTCTTGATCATCGTGCTCCCTCGTCTCTCGATGCTGGGAGCAACGCTATTCGGCGGCGGGGTCGGGCGGCTTATCCGAGAGTACGGAATCCGGCGGCGCCGGCCTGGTCCACATCATCAGGTAGCAACCGGGGATCGGCGGCGGCCCGGACCGGCGCGTGGCCGCCCGGTACGCCGTGGGGGACATGCCCACCAGTTCGGAGAACCGGCGGCTGAAGGTGCCGAGGCTGGCGAAGCCGACCAGCATGCAGATCTCGGTGACCGTCAGGTTCGCGCTGCGCAGCAGGTCCTGCGCCCGCTCGATCCGCCTGCGGGTGAGGTAGGCCATCGGCGACTCCCCGTAAGCCGCCGCGAACGAGTGAATGAAGTGCGACCGGGAACATCCGGCCACCGCCGCCACCTGGCTGACCTCCAGCGGCTGGTCGTAGCGCGCGTCCATCCAGTCCTTGGCCCTCCGCAGATGGGCCACCGCCGGCGCCCGGCCGGGCATCGCTAGTGCGCCGCCTCGTTCCAGGAGCGGCCGAAGCCCACCGAGACCTCCAGTGGTACGGCCAGCTCGTAGGCGGCGCCCATCGCCTCGCGCACCAGGCCCTCCACCTCGGCCCGCTCGCCGTCGACCACCTCGAGCACCAGCTCGTCGTGCACCTGCAGCAGTACCCGGCTACCCGCCTTCGCCTCGCTGAGCGCATGGTGCACCTTGAGCATGGCGACCTTGATGATGTCCGCCGCGCTGCCCTGGATGGGCGCGTTCAGCGCCATCCGCTCGGCCATCTCCCTACGCTGCCTGTTGTCGCTGTTCAGGTCGGGCAGGTACCGGCGGCGCCCGAAGATCGTCTCGGTGTAGCCGACCTTGCCTGCCTGCTCGACCACGGTGTGCAGGTAGTCGCGCACCCCGCCGAACCGGGAGAAGTAGGCATCCATCTGCGCCTTGGCTTCCTCGGTGGAGATCCGCAACTGCTGGGCGAGGCCGTAGGCGGACAGCCCGTAGGCCAGCCCGTAGGACATGGCCTTCACCCGGTACCGCAGCTCCGGGGTCACCTCCCCGGGCTCGATGCCGAACGCCCGCGAGGCCACGTAGGTGTGCAGGTCCTCGCCGGTGTTGAACGCCTCGATCAGACCCTCGTCCCCGGACAGGTGCGCCATGATCCGCATCTCGATCTGGCTGTAGTCCGCGGTCATCAGCTCGGCATAGCCGTCGCCGACCACGAACGCGTCCCTGATCCGCCTGCCTTCCTCGGTCCGTACCGGGATGTTCTGCAGGTTGGGGTCCACCGAGGACAACCGCCCGGTGGCCGCGACGGTCTGCTGCAGTGTGGTGTGGATACGTCCGTCCCCGGCCACCGACTTGATCAGGCCCTCGACGGTGGTCCGCAGCCGGGTCGCGTCCCGGTGCTCGAGCAGGTGCTGCAGGAACGGGTGCTCGGTCTTCTCGTACAGCGTCTGCAGCGCCTCGGCATCGGTGGTGTAGCCGGTCTTGGTGCGCTTGGTCTTCGGCATGGCCAGCTCGTCGAACAGCACGACCTGCAACTGCTTGGGCGAGCCGAGGTTGATCTGCTTGCCGATCACGCCGTAGGCATCGTCGGCCGCCTGCTTCACCCGCGCCGCGTAGTGCGCCTCGAGCTCGGTGAGCTGGTCGGTGTCCACCGCGATGCCCGCGGTCTCCAACTCGGTGATGACCTCGAGCAACGGCAGCTCCAGGTCATCCAGCAGGCGCGAGCCATCCATCTTCCCGAGCTCCTCGACCAGCGCCGAGCCCAGCTCGGCCACGGCGCGGGCCCGGACCAGCTCGGCCCGCACCAGCTGGGCGTCCCCGTCCTCGGGTCCACTGCCCTCGGAGTCCAGCAGGGACAGCTGTCCCTCGCCCGCGCCCGCCTCGGACCGCAGCTCACGCTGCAGGTAGCGCAGCACCAGGTCGTCCAGTTCGAACGAGCGCTGGCCGGGACGGACCAGGTAGGCGGCGAGCTCGGTGTCCATGGACAACCCCGCGACGGTCCAGCCACGGGCCCTCGCCGCGTGCAGCGGGATCTTCAACGCGTGGCCGACCTTGGGTATCGCGCGGTTGGCGAGCCAATCGGTGAGGGCGTACTCGTCCGCCTCGTCCACGGCGGTGACATCCACGAAGGCGCCCTCGCCGTCCGGCGCCGCCAGCGTGATGGACTGGAAGTCGGAGTGCACCGACATGCCCGTGGTGCGGAAGGAGAGGCCGACCGGCTTGTCGCCGCCGGCGTGCGCGCCGAGCCAGCCGGCGACCGTTCCTGGCTGCAGCGCGACACCGCTGACCTGGAAACCCTCGTCGGCCTCCGGCTCGGCGCTGGAGAGGGTGGCGAAGAGCCGGTCGCGCAACACCCGGAACTCCAGCTCGTCGAACAGCCGGTGCACCGCGTCCCGGTCCCATGGCTGCAGTTCGAGGTCGTCCGGGGTGGCCTCCAGCGGCACGTCCCGCACCAGCTCGGTGAGCTGCCGGTTGAGCAGCACGGCGTCCACATGCGCCCGCAACGCGTCGCCGACCTTGCCCTTCACCTCGTCGATGCGATCCACCAGCTCGCCGAGGGTGCCGAACTGCTTGATCCACTTGGCGGCGGTCTTCTCCCCCACCCCGGGGATGCCGGGCAGGTTGTCCGAGGGGTCGCCGCGCAGCGCCGCGAAGTCCGGGTACTGGGAGGGGCTGAGGCCGTACTTGTCCCGCACCGCGTCCGGGTTGAACCGGACCAGGTCGGAGACGCCCTTCTTCGGGTACAGCACGGTGACCGCCTCGTTCACCAGCTGCAACGCGTCCCGGTCGCCGGTGCAGATGAGCACCTGGTGGTCCGCGCCGGCCAGGGTGGTGAGGGTGGCGATGATGTCGTCCGCCTCGTAACCGTCCTTGGTCAGGATCGGGATGCCGAGGACTGCCAGCACGTCCTTGATCAGGTCGACCTGGCCCTTGAAGTCGTCCGGGGTGGCGGTCCGGGTGGCCTTGTAGTCGGCGAACGCCTCCGAGCGGAAGGTCTGCCGCGAGACGTCGAAGGCGACCGCGAGGTGGGTCGGCGCCTCGTCCCTGAGCAGGTTGATCAGCATGGAGGTGAACCCGAACACCGCGTTCGTGACCTGACCGGTGGTGGTGCGGAAGCGGTCCGCGGGCACCGCGAAGAACGCCCGGTAGGCCATCGAGTGCCCGTCGATGAGCAGCAGCCGGGTCGCCTCGCCTGTCGGGGTCGGAGCTGTGGTGTTCGCTACGGTGGTGTTCTCAGTCGGGCTCACGGGGGCGAGTCTAGGCTGCAGGTCCGACACTCTTTCGTGAGTGTCCGTCAGCACCATGAGCAGGGAGTCAACGGTGACCGAACCCACCTCCGAGGAGGCCCGCGAGTTGCTGTCCGGGATCGACCCGGCAGTGGCCGACCAGCAGCTCAACGACAAGATCGGGCTGGAGATCGTCGAGCTGAGTCCCGAGCGGGTGGTCGGTACGATCCCGGTCGCGGGCAACCTGCAGCCGTACGGGCTGCTGCACGGCGGGGCGAACGCCGTGCTCGCCGAGGCACTCGGTTCCACCGTCGCCGCGCTGAACGCGGGCCGGGATCGGGTGGCGATGGGGTTGGAACTGTCCTGCACCCACCACCGCGCCGTCCGGGACGGGACGGTGACCGGGGTGGCCGCCCCGGTGCACGTCGGGCGCGGGACCGTCACCGTGGACATCGAGCTCACCGACGATTCCGGCCGGCGCAGCTGCTCGGCGCGGCTGACCTGCGTGGTGCGGGACCGGCCCCCGAAGTAGTGGTCGATGGACCTCGATCTGGCGCAGGTCCGCGCGTTCGCGGTCACCGCCGAGCAGCGGAGCTTCAGCCGGGCGGCGGAACAGCTCTTCCTCACCCGGCAGGCGCTGTCCAAGCGGATCCGCAGGCTGGAGGACACGCTGTCCACTCGGCTGTTCCTGCGCACCGGTAGGGCGACCGAGCTGACCGAGCAGGGCAGGCGGTTCCTGCCGCACGCGCGGGAACTGCTGCGGGTAGCCGATGCCGCGCTCACCGCGCTGGACGGCGAGGCCCCGCCGCTGCGGCTCGATCTCGTCGACTCCCGGCCGTCCCCCATGTTCATGCCGCGCGGGATGGCCGAACGGGACGAAGGCTGGCCGCGCATCGAGCGCAGCCGGCGTGGACTGGGCAACGCCATCGATCCGTTGCTGCACGGCAAACTCGATCTCGCCTTTCGTCCGGGTACCCGACCTCGGGCGGGAGCTGCCCGACGAGCTGGAGCACCGGCTGATCCGGTTGGAGCCGCTGGTGGCCCTGCTACCACCGGAACACCCGCTGGCCGGCGGCGACGCGATCCGGATGGCCGACCTGCGGGCGGAGGGCAGCTGGCTGCCCTCGCTGGCCGGGCCGGCCGAGCGGCTGGCGTTCCCGCGTCGGATGAGCGAGAGCCTCAAGGTCCCGCTGGACGAGTCCGGGGTCAGCTACGACCTTCGGCACACGCTGGAACAGACCAGGCACGGCCGGCGGCGGGTGACCCTGGCCGGTGCCGACACGGAACTCGCGGCCGACCTGAACCTGCGGGTGCTACCGTTCGAATCGGCGCCGCTGTTCGCCTGGTCGGCGGTCTGGCGCAAGGACAACCGGCATCCGGCGTTGGCCAGGCTGCTGGCACTGGCCGGCCGGACCAGCCGTGCGGAGTCCTGGTGTGCCTACGACCCCGCACGGCACTGGGTACCGGAAGGCGACCTGGTCACGCCAGGCGAGGCCGGAACCACGCGGTGAGCTCCGCGTCCACCGCGGCGGCGCGCGGGTCCGCTCCGCCTCCTCCACGCCGGGTTCCTCGGCCAGCGCGTGTTCCATTCCCTCGATCGTGACAAGCCTGCCCCGGTCACCGAGCCTGCCTGCCAGTGCCGCGGCGGGTTCGGTGAAAGCGATATCGTCCCGCTCGCCCACCACCAGCAGCACCTCGGCGGTCAGCTCCGCCGCGCGGCGCACGAAGTCGAATCGGTCGGCCACCGCCCGGGAGCGTTCTGACCACGGGTACTCGACGCGGTAGGCCCGCTCGTTGCGCGCGATGGCGCGGACGAGTTGGGGGACCGGGCTCACCACGGACCGCCCGCGATGGGCAGGGTGGAGCGCAACTCGGCGACCGCGGCGGGGAACTCGGCCGCGGCCTGCTCGGTCACCGGCTCGGCGATGTTCAGCACGTAGTCCTCGCCTGCCAGCCTGAGGAACTCGTCGAAGCCGCCTTTGGGCGCCCTGCCGCCGCTCATCGGCAGCCCGAAGTGGACCCGCCAGGCGGGCAGCCCGGCCATCGGCAGGGCCGAGGCCATGGCGAGCTGGCTGCGAGGCGGTTCCATCAGGTGCCAGGTGACCACCAGCGGCGCAGGTCCGCCTGCCTCCCGTGGCGGGAGGGCGACGTACGGCACGCCCCGGTTGTACCCGGCAAGGTCAGGCGACGCCGAGGTAGGACTCCTTGACCGACTCGTCGGTGAGTAGTTCGGCGCCGGTACCGGACTTGACGACGTGGCCGGTTTCCAGCACGTATGCCCGGTGCGCCCTGGACAGCGCCTGCTGGGCGTTCTGTTCCACCAGCAACACGGTGGTTCCCTGCTCGTTGATCTCGGTGATGATCCGGAAGATCTGCTGGATGATCTGCGGGGCGAGACCCATCGACGGCTCGTCCAGCAGCAGCAACTTCGGCCGCGCCATCAGTGCCCTGCCGATCGCGAGCATCTGCTGTTCCCCGCCGGACAGCGTGCCGCCCACCTGGGTGCGCCGCTCGGCGAGTCGGGGGAACAGCTCGAAGACACGCTCGATGTCGCCGCGCAACTCCTTGCGGTCCTTGCGGGTGTAGGCACCCATGTCCAGGTTCTCCGCCACGGACATGCCGGGGAAGATGCCCCGCCCCTCGGGTGCCTGCGAGATCCCGCGCACCACGCGCAGGTCGGCACGCAGCTTGGTGATGTCCTCCCCGGCGAAGGAGATCCGTCCCGCCGAGAGCGGGCGGATCCCGGAGATGGCGCGCATCGTGGTCGTCTTGCCCGCCCCGTTGGCCCCGATGAGGGTGACGATCTCCCCTTCCTCGACGGTGATGGTGATGTCGGAAACCGCCTCGATACGTCCGTAATGGACGGACACTCCGGACAGTTCAAGCAGGCTCATCGTCAGGCACTCCCAAGTAGGCGGCGATCACGGCCGGGTTCTCCCTGATCTCCGACGGCGCCCCCTCGGCGATCTTCTTGCCGAACTCCAGCACCACGATCCGGTCGGTCACGCCCATCACCAACCGCATGTCGTGCTCGATCAACAGCACCGTATAGCCGTCATCGCGGATCCTCCGGATCAGCCCCATGAGCTCGGCCTTCTCGTTGGCGTTGAAGCCGGCGGCGGGTTCGTCCAGGCAGAGCAACTTCGGCTCGGTCGCCAGCGCGCGGGCGATCTCCAACCGCCGCTGGGAGCCGTAGGGCAGGTTCTTCGCCTTGTCAGCCGCCCGATCGGCGATACCGACGAACTCGAGCAGCGCCATGCCCCGGTCGACCGCCGTTCGCTCCTCCCGGTCGTGCCGCGGCAGCCGCAGTAATGCCCCGGTGACGCCGGTCCTGTGCCGGGCGTCCGTTCCGACCACCACGTTCTCCAGCGCGGTCATCTCACCGAAGAGCCGGATGTTCTGGAAGGTGCGGGCGATGCCCCTGCGGGTGATGTGGTGTTTCTTGGCCTTGCCGAGCGGCTCACCTTCCAGGATCACCCCTCCCGAGGACGGCCGGTACACCCCGGTCATCGCGTTGAAGCAGGTTGTCTTCCCCGCGCCGTTCGGCCCGATCAGCCCGAGGATCTCACCGCGCTGGATGGAGAAGGACACCGAGTCCAGCGCGACCAGCCCGCCGAAGCGAACGCTGAGGTCCCGCAGTTCGAGCAGGGTCTCCCCGACCTGGACCTTCATGTCCCGATGGGTGGCCACGGCCTGCGCGACCTCGGCTTCGTGCTCCGCTCGCTGGCGAGGAGTCATCCGCTCCAGTTCGGCCAGCAGACCTTGGTCCAGCCGGACCGTCATTTCCTCTTCTCGCTCCGGTTCGGTCACGGCCGGCCCCCGTTCCGGTCCTCCCCGGCGAGCGCCGAGTCTCCGCTGACGCGTTCTCCCTTGCCGAGAAATCGTTGGTATGCGCGCCTTCCGTACGAGAGCAGGTGCTGCCGCGCCCCGAGGAGGCCCTGCGGCCGGAAGATCATCAGCACGATCAGCGCCATCCCGAAGATGAGATACTTGTACTCGGCGATCGCCAGGAAGCGCAGCGGGACGTAGGCGATCACGAACGCGCCCAGCATCACGCCCACCTTGTTCCCCGAGCCGCCGAGGATGACGGCGCAGAGAAAAAGGACCGAGGTCACCACGTCGAACTTCTGGTTGTTCACGAACGACAACTGGCCGGCGTAGAGCGCGCCGGCCAGTCCACCGATCGCCGCCCCGATCACGAACGCCCAGATCTTGTACCGGAAGGTCGGCACGCCCATGAGCTGCGCGGCGTCCTCGTCGTCACGGATGGCGACCCATGCCCTACCGACGCGGGAGCGTTCCAGGTTTCCGACCAGGATGAGCATCACGATGATGATGGTGACGCAGAACCAGTACCAGGGTTTGCCGTCGGTGTTGGTGAAGATCGCGCTGCCGTCCGACCAGGTTCCCGGTGGGGCACCGACATCCTGGAAGCCGCGGTTGCCCCGCAGCGGGTCGATGTTGTCGGCCAGCAGCCGGACGATCTCGCCGAAGCCGAGCGTGACGATCGCAAGGTAGTCACCGCGTAACCGCAGTGTCGGGGTACCGAGGATGACCCCGAACACCATCGTGATCGCCATGGCGATCGGCAACACCACCAGGAACGGCAGGTCGGCCAGCACCGAGTCCGGGCTGGTGAACAGCGCCGCGACATAGGCGCCGATGGCGAAGAAGCCGACGTAACCGAGGTCGAGCAGCCCGGCCTGGCCGACCACCACGTTCAGCCCGATCGCGATCAGCGCGAACCGGGCGACCTCGAACATCGCGATGGAGAAGTCGTAGCCGGGCTCGGTGGTCAGGATGGGCGGGTTCAGCACGGGGAGCAGGTAGATGAAGGCGGCGACCGGGATGAGTACCGCCCACTGCTGGAACCGGTTGAGCTTGCTCCACCGCTCGCGCATCGGCCTGCCGCCGCTTCGCTTCGTGGGACTCGTGGGAGTCGTGGTGGCCGCCGTCATACTCGTGCCTTCCCGAGAGACTCGCCGAGGATGCCCGTCGGGCGGAACATCAGGATCAGGATCAGGACCACGAAGGCCACGATGTCCCGCCATTCGCCGCCGAACAGCGATTGCCCGTAGTTCTCGAACAGGCCGATCAGCAGCCCGCCGAGCAGTGCGCCGCGGATGTTGCCGATGCCGCCGAGCACCGCGGCCGCGAACGCCTTGATGCCGAGCAGGAAGCCACCCTGGTAGGAGGCGCCCTGCGGGATCTTCATCATGTAGAGCAAGGCGGCCGCGCCGGCGAGCACGCCGCCGACAAGGAAGGTCAGCATGATGACGCGTTCCTTGTTCACCCCCATCAGGGTGGCGGTGTCCGGATCCTGTGAGACGGCTCGGATACCCCTGCCGACCCGGGTGCGATTGATGAAGGTGTCGGCGATGAGCATCAACGCCAGCGAGCACACCACGATGATGATCGTGAGGTTGGTGACGCTGGCGCCGAAGATTGTGAACACCTCCTCGGGACGCATCAACCGGATCGCCTGCTCCGCATTGCCACCGCGCCAGAGGAAAATGATCTGCTGCAGCACGAAAGAGGCACCGATCGCGGTGATCAGGAATGCCAGACGTGGCGCCTTGTGCTTGCGCAACGGTCGATAGGCGACACGTTCCAGCACCACCGCCGTGCCGCCGGATATCAGCATCGCCGCTATCAACGCGAGCAGCAGGAACCCGATCAATTCGAACAGCGGGAGGTCGGGAGTGGATCCGGGCCGGAAGCCGAGCCCGTAGAAGGTGAACCAGGTGGCGAAAGCGCCATAGATGAAGACTTCGGAATGCGCGAAGTTGATCAGCTTCAGTACGCCGTATACGAGCGTATAGCCGAGCGCGATCAGCGCGTAGATACTTCCTTGGGACAGGCCCTCGACGGTGTTGAACCAGAACTGCTCGACGAGGGCTTGGACATCGAAATTGATCCAGGGGTCTTGCGCGAGAAATAGCGCGGGCAACTCGTGGCGCACGGACTCACTCGTTTTCTACAGCACCGGGGCGCGCGCCACGCGGGTTCGACCGCTGCACGCGCGCCCCGGATACAGGTCATCAGTCGGGTCGGGAATCAAGGAAGGAGTGGGCGCCGGTGTCGGTGTCCCCGGCCGGCACCCACTCATTCAGTCACTTGATCTCGACGTTGCGAACGATCTTGCCATTCTCCACTTTGTAAGTCCACACCGGAGTTTCGGTGAGATCACCCTTGTCGTCCCAGGTGAACTTCTTGGTCAGGCCCTGGCTGTCGTAGTTGGACACGAAGTCCAGCATGGCGGCCCGGTCGGTGTTGCCGGCGTCGATGCCCTTGAGCAGGACCGTGGTCACGTCATACCCCTCGGTGGAGTAGGTGCCCGGATCCTTGCCGAAGGCGGCCTTGTAGGCGTCGATGAAGTCGGTGAACTGGTCCTCGGGCACGCAGGGGCAGGTGATGTAGGTGTTGTTCGCGGCCTCACCGGCACCCTTGACGAACTCGGCGTCCTTGATGCCGTCCGGGCCGACGAAGGTGGCGTCCACGCCCTGGTCGTAGAGCTGCTGCACGAACGGCGCCGCCTCGCGGTAGTAGCCCGCGTAGTAGATCGCGTCCGGGGACTCACTCTTGATCTTGTTGATGACCGCGGAGAACTCCTTCTGCTTGGACTTGACCTCCTCCTGGCAGGCCACGCTGTCCCCGAGCGCCTGCTTCACGGAGTTGGCGAGGCCCACGCCGTACTCGGAGTCGTCCTGCACCAGGCACACGTTCTGCGCGCCGAGGTTCTCGGTGAGGAACTTCGCCGCGGCGGGCCCCTGGTCGGTGTCGGTTCCGACGCCACGGAAGAAGGTCTTCCAGCCGTTGCTGCTGAGGTCCGGGTTGGTGGCCGAGGGGGTGACGGCCACGAGGCCGGCCTCATGGAAGATGTTGCCCGCGGCCTTGGACTCGCCGGAGAAGGGCAGGCCGACCACTCCGATGATGTCCGGGGTGTTGGCCATCTGGGTGACGATGCCTGGCGCCTTGTCCGGAACACCCTCGGTCTCGAACTCGGCGACCTGCACCTGGCACTGCTCATTGGCCTCGTTGTGCTGCTCGACCGCCAGTTTCACACCGTTGAGAATATTTTGACCGAGTGCGGCGTTCTCGCCGTTAATTGTTCCCGCATAGGCGATTGTTGTTGATGGGTCACATACAGCGTTGCCATCACCTCGGGGATTTGCGGCGTCAGCCGGTTGGGCCGGCGCGTCAGCCTGGGGCTGATCGCCGGTATCACCGTCCGAACTGCCGTCGTCACGCGCGGCGCAGGCGCCCAACGCGAGCGAGGCAGCCGCTGCCAGCACGAAAACCCGCGTGAGTCGTGCTTTTGACACTCGTCCCTCCAAATGCCGACATGCCGCGTGATGAGCGGCGGTCCTGTCGAGGACTCTGACTGGCCGATGAACGTAGCCGTCGGATGCCCAGATGCACAGGGGCAGCCGAGGTCTTGTATCCACATCGTGACGGTCATCACCCGTGTTAGCGTGCTTTCTTACCTGATTGCCGCACTGCAACAATGGGAGTAGTAACTCCCTGTAAGAACTCGGTCGTCGATTCGACCGGCATGGATCGATTCACCTGATTCGCAGGTGGCGGAGGATCGTGCCCCTCTCGACCTTGTAGGCCCGTATCGAGATGGTATCCAGGCCGCCGTGGTGCCCCACCGGAGAATCGCCGAACCGCGTGAGTTGATCACCGGCGCGACCGATGCGGTAGGCGTTCGCCGCGCCGGCGCTTGGCCTCTTCGAGAAAGGTATCGTCCCTCACCACGCTCGGCAGGACGGATATCCGGGCCGTCGTGCACCATGCGGATCGGTCGTGCGCCCAGGTTCCGGGTGAGCAGGCGGACGCGGCGTGGGCCGGATGCCGTAGTGCACCAGCCGCCGACCCCACCGTGGCCGGGTTGTGACAGTATCGGTGACGTAACTCACCGCAGTATGTCGACTGCGAGACGTGATGAGGAGAGAGTCGCGCTCAGCCGATGCTCTCGACCACGGCCTGCGCCACGGCCTTCATCGTGGTACGCCGATCCATGGCCGTCCGCTGGATCCAGCGGAACGCGTCGGGCTCGGACAGGCCCTGTGCCGTCATCAACAGCCCCTTGGCCCGGTCGATGATCTTGCGAGTCTCCAACCGGTCGGTCAGCCCGGCGACCTCGGACTCCAGCGCTTGCAGCTCGGCGAACCGGCTCACCGCGAGCTCGATCGCGGGAACCAGGTCACGCTTGGCGAAGGGTTTGACCAGGTAGGCCATCGTGCCGGCGTCACGTGCCCGCTCCACCAGCTCACGCTGGCTGAACGCGGTGAGGATGACCACCGGGGCGATCCGGTCCCCCGTGATCTTGGAAGCTGCCTCGATGCCGTCCAGCTTCGGCATCTTGACATCGAGGATCACCAGGTCAGGACCAAGATCGGTGGCGAGCCTGATGGCCTCCTCACCATCGCCCGCCTCGCCGACCACCTCATAGCCTTCCTCGCGCAACATCTCGACGAGGTCCAGCCTGATCAGCGCCTCGTCCTCGGCGACAAGCACTCGCCGCTGGGGCTCGGTCACATCACCATTGGCCTCGGTAGCCACTTCGGTCACCGGGGTCCTCCTGCGCGCTCGACGGGTCGGCTGAACGCGGCGTACCGCGACACCAGAAGCTTACCGGGAGTGAAGCCGCCTCCCGAGATGGTGTTCACCACGTGGCGCGCACATCACCACGGGCGATTGCCGAAGGGCAACCCGCAGTGCCGCCACCCGACCCGATCGCGTAAAGTTTGCCGGCGCCGCCCCCGTAGCCCAATCGGCAGAGGCAGCGGACTCAAAATCCGTCCAGTGTGCGTTCGAGTCGCACCGGGGGCACGTACAGGATACACACAGGCTGTGACCTGCGATTTCCCCGCAGTTGATGACCTGTATTGGCATCTTCTCCTCCATCGTGTGGCCGACGTCGGTCACGCTGTCGGCTGGCAGGGTGACCTTCAGGGTCGCTTCGTTGCTGGCGTAGTGCACCTGGACGGTGAGCTGGGTCAGGTCGAACAACCGATCCAGCAGTTCCTCGGGGGCGCGGTGCAGGTTGACCGTGAGGCGCGGCAGCGCGTCAAGCAGGTCGATCTGGTCGGCGCTGGGTCGCTCCGGCTCGCGGGCTTCCTGCTGCTCCAGCCCGGCGATCGTGGTGAGCAGGGTCTGCCGCTGCTCGGCCCGCTCCCGCCGGGCGGTGTCGTCCACCTTGTCCAGGTCGGCGAGGAACAACTCCCTCCGCTGGGCTCCGAAAACCCGCTGGACCTGGGCCAGAATCAGGTCTTCCCGCATGCAGATGGTGGCCGGGTGCCCGGTATGCTTGTCCGGACGACCCCGGTTGTTGTTCGCCGGGTGGCACCGGTAGTAGGTGATGCCGTGGCGAGAGTTGCCGATCATCCGCTGGCCACAGTCACAGAGCACTCGCCGCCGGAAGCGGTAGGTGCGCCGCGCTCGCGGATCGTTCTTCCGTCCCGCGAGCCCTTACGGATGGTGCTGCGGGCGTTGAACTCCTCGAACATCCACTTCGGGATGAGCGGTTCGTGCGCAGCCTCGACCGACCACACCCACAGCTCGGGTGGGTTCGGCTTATTCCGGCCACCGCGGCTGCGGCGGGCCCGACGGTTGTAGACCTGATAGCCGGTGTACTTCGGGTTCTTCAGCAACTCCGCGACGCTGGACTTCGACCACGCACCCCGCGCCCTCAGCCCGCCCGGCGGTTCCGGCGGCGGGAACTTGTCCAGATCGAGGTTGAGGCGTTCGGCGATGGTGTCGAACCCCAACTGTTCGTAGTAGCGCCACTTCGCGATCAAGGTGACGGTCTCGCCCCGTGCCCCGTCCGGTTCCAGGCGGGTCTTGGTGACGCCCTTCTCCACCTTGGCCGGATTGGGGCCAAGGCGGAGCCGACGAGAACGCCGGCGACCGGACTCATCACGGCCGGCAGGCAAGCTGCACTCACCAGTCAAGTGTCCGCATCGAGGACCAAAATCGACGACAGACGGGCCGAGTCGACCAGCCCACCGCTCGCCCGGGTGAACAGGCACGGTCCCTCGACCGCTGACAAAGGAAGGGCGGGGCCGCTTTGTCAACACGAGCGGCCCCGCCCTTCGCGGACGTGTCAGTTGCCGTTGAGCGTTCCGGGCTCGATGTCGTCGATCGACACCGCCCGACCGCGGTGACCGAACATGCGTATCGAGGCCACCGGCACCGAGTTGTGGTCCCGACGTAGCCGCCGACCCAGTACGGCTGCCACTTCGGCACACTCGGCGTTGTTACTCATGCTGTGACTACACCTCAAGCAGCGGGGTTTGGATGGTCTCGCTGCTCATCACGAGCCGGACGAACGACCTCCACGTGGAGTGGCTCAGCACCAGGTTGGGACCCTGGCCAAGCTGCTTGGAGTCGCGGATACCGACGGCGTCTTCGGTGTACGCGACCTCGACGCAAGCACCCGCGCCGTTGCTTCGGGTGCTCTTACGCCAACGGGCGTTGGTGAAATCGGACGCGGACATAGCCCTTCTCCTTGTCCTCACGTCCGGTCCCGGCGGATCTCGGCGATGCGCCGGGCGGACGCTTCCGTGTCGAGCGCGAGTTCGCTGACGCGCTCAAAGTTCAGGGTATATGCCTCAATGCTCGGCTCGTCCTCGATGAACCACCCGTCATCGAGGTTCTCCAGGTAGACCGCCGCGACATCACCGTCACCGAAGTCGAGCAGGTGGTAGGAGGCACCGAACCCGGGGTACGGGCCGAGCTCCACCGGCAGTACCTGCAGCGTGATGTGCGGCTGCTGGGCCTTGCTGACCAGGTGGTCGAGTTGCTCGGCCATCGTGTCCACCCCACCCACCGCCTGGAGCAGGGCTGATTCGTGCACCACGGCGTGGAGGTGGAGCGGGTCTTCCGGATGGTCCAGCCGTGCCTGACGTTGCTGGCGGAGGTGGCGCCGTTCCTCGACAAGCTGCTCATCGGGTGTGCGTAGCCAGGCCCGGACCAGCGCATCGGTGTAGGCCGCGGTCTGCAGCAAGCCCGGGATCAGCAGGGCTTCGAGGTTCCGGACGGCCGTCGCTTCGGCCTCGGTTTCGAGGTAGTCGGTCAGGTACGTCGGTACGGTGTCCGGTCCGTAGTCACGCCAGAAGCCCGGATCGTCCAGCGCTTCGACAGCCAGCTTCACGACCCGGTCGCGCTCCTCGTCCTCGACCCCGTAGATCGTGGCGAGGGCGATGATCTCGGCCGGCCCTGCCGGATAGGTCGCGGTTTCGAACCGGCTCAGCTTCGCGTGCGGCCAGTGGAGCTGTCCGGCGACGTCTTGGAGCGTGCCCGCGTCTCGCTCCTTGCGCCAGCGACGAAGCGTCCGGGCAACTCTTCGCTGGCGGACGCTGGGTCGCGTCGTCTTGGCCACTGAGGTACCTCCCGAGATCGTTGCGACCGAGCCTATCGGCGCCCAGTGCCTCCAATGCATGACTACCCCAATGTAGTGAACGTGTTCATATTGAACATGTTCATAGTCTATCGTGAACAAGGTCACGTTGTAGGCAGCAGATTACCCGGTCGCCCCTGGAGGCCCCGATGGCACCGCTCGTCCGGTACCCGGCACCCACAAGCGGCCTGGTGGACCGGAACAGACCCCGACCTGAGCCGGTCCACCGGGTGTCCACCCGGGCGGCCTCGCAGAGCGGGCCACGACCCCTCTGCGTCGGGCCAGCGCGGCGGAGCTGCGGCGGCGGATGCCGCGTCGACGGCGCTCTCGGCCGCCGCGTGACCCCATGGTGCGCGGCGAGCGCCAGGCACGCGGGTATCCGCATCGCCTCCCTCCGCGATCCGCATGCCTGCCGCGCACCTACCGGTCCGCACGGCCGCGGTGAACCCAGCACCAAGGCCGTGCGGACCGGCCCCCGCCCTGAAACGAGGTGAAAGGCATGACACAGCGCAAGACCGCACTCCCCCTGATCCGGCTGCTAGCCCGGCTCGGCTGGCAACCCGATGCGGACGCCTGGACGATCCGGTGCCGGGACGGCCACGGCAAGCGCGCGCGGCTACGGGTCCAGCTCGCGACGACCGGCGTCGCCGTGGTGCCCTCCGCACCGGGGCCCTGGTGCCTCGGCCCGCTGGAAGGCGGGCGACTGCGTCGCGTGCTCGCCGAAGCATTCCTCAGCTACGGGCATCTCGCCGGAACCGAGCCGCGTGATCTCACTCCCCGAGCACACCACGGTCCGCGGGCCGCGGTGACACGACGGCGCGCTCCTCGCCCGCAAGAACCGCCCGAACCTCAAGACCCGTCGTCGCCGGCGGCCAGCACGCGACGCCCCGCGGAGGAAACCACTGCGACAGCGAGCACAACGAAGCCCAGCGACCGACCGGCGGCAGCACCACGCTGGCTGCGCGACCTCGCACACGCGCGAGTCGAGTACCAGGACCAACTGGGCTGGCCGGTCCATCTCGAGGTCAGGCAACGGCGCCTGGTCACCCAGACCGGTACGGCATTCGACGCGCTCACCATGCCCTTCGACCTGGCCGAGGAGACCCGGCGAGACCTGGAGATCGCCATGCTGGTGGGACCGATCCTGACCGGTCCCGGACGGCGGTGGTGGACGTTCCTCACCAAACCAGCGCCCTCGCGCAGGCTGCATGTTCCTGCCGATCTTCACCAGCTGAGAGTGCGGCCGATTCCGCGCGGCACGCACGTCGTCCTGCCGTTCCACATCGACGTACCCGGGCCCGAGTCATGGCGGTGGATCGAGTCGCCCATGCTTCGCCGCACGTTGCCCCCGTGGTCGACCGTGGTGGCGGTCGCGCGCCGGGTCGCCAATCGCCGGAGCGTTGAACTCGCTCCACCTACCCGACCACAGGTGACGTGACGGAGCGCTGCCGAATCACCTCCGGGGCACGCCCTTGCCCAGACGCTGCCGCTCAGGTCCGGCGGCTTACGACCGGGAACCGCTATGCAGAAGTCCACGCTCAATTGGGTGCCGCTCGACCGCGACACCTACCGCGTCACCTTTGACGGCAGGGTGTGGATCCTGCGGCGAACCCCAACAGCCAAACGCCCTTGGCTTCTCCATACGAAATGTGACGGCCGGACGGCGGGATGTCACTGTCGCGAGCAGGAGATCGGTGTGTCCGCTCTAGCCGACGCGCAGCGCGTGGCCGAGGTCTGGCTGGACATGTCCTCGCCCCGGTACGGACTTTCCTTGTGGGATGAAGATCATCAGGTCGGAGGCCACACATGAGCTACGGCGGCCATGAGGAACCTCAACTGAGTGTTCCCGTCACCACGCGCTGCAGCGCTGGAATGATCCTCTACCACGGCCGACTGCCCGCCCTGGTGATCGACTACGGGGGCGCCGAACTCATCCTGGTCACCAACGAGGACAGCTCCCTCGCCACCACACGCGAATTCATCATCAATCTTATTTCCGCCTCCGCGGCAATGATGAACGCGCTCACCGCAATGATGCACACCGGCCGACATCGTCTCCACGAACAGCCGGACGACAAGGAGACGTAAAGAATCGCCCGATTACCACCCGAACCACAGGTCAAACCGCTTCACACGTCAAGGACCTACGCATGACCATTCATCCCGCCACCAACCTATGCCCCAGCGAAACTTACTGCCGAGCGCTCGGAGACGAACTCCGCCGACTGCGAAGACGCCGCGAGTGGACTCGAAAAGACCTGCAAAAGCGACTCCCAAGCAATATTTCTCTGCAGACACTGGCAACCTACGAACTGGGAACCCGACAATGCTCGGTGGCCCGGCTGGTCGAACTGTGCCTCGCCCTGGATGAACAGCCAGAAACGCTGATCGCCAAGGTACACCGGCGCGTATTCCCGGACAACCCGGGCTGCATCCGGGTCAGCCTGACCCACGTTGTTGCCGACAGTCAGCCAGAGCTACTACCCCTGCGCCGGTGGGCGGAAAGCCAGCTGCGACAGCACAAACCGTCTGGATCGGACGAGGTATTACTCAGCCTTGCCGCGATCGAGTGCATGGCCGAGCTCTGCGCCATTCCAGCCGCCGACCTGACCGCACACCTACTCACCCTGCGCTGCCCGAACGACCGCTAAGCGGCACGAGCGGATCCTCTCTATTTTGACGTATGACGGGCCGACGGTGTCCGATTGCTAGGGAGGGAGCGGGCGTGAGCGAGACAGCGGCGGGTTAGCGACGCTGCCGGTGGAGTTGCGGGGGTGCACCGGCTTTGTCGCGGAGGCAGATTGCGGCGATGGCAAGACGACCTTCCCTGAGCTGGTCGCCATACCAGCAGTACATCCGGCGTTCCAGGTGCTGGCTCCGGCCAATCTCAAGTTCTGGACGTCGACAATCTGGGCGAGATCCTCTTCAACTACTGGGACTGACCTGGCCGCGCACTCTGTCGTCCAGGACTGTGGGCCAGGCTTTCCGCCCAGCGACGCAGGACCCGTTCGGCCAGGAAGCGGATGACTGCGATGTCTGCGCCGAGATCCCGGGCTTCCTGGCCGTAGGGCAGCAGCGGGTCACTGTTCTTTCCGCCGTCACTTTCCTTGACGTGCACGATCCTGCAACGAATGTCGTAGATGCGCTCCGACAGATCTTGCCGGTAGTTGCGCCCGGGGGTGGGGTTTCCGCTCGGGTCGGTCGCCAGCGTCCGGACGCCCCGGATGACCTGCTGGTCATTCAGAGTCTTCAGCACGTGACTACCTCGGAGAAACCCGGTGATCTGCACCTCGGTGACGGCGTCGTCGATGACTGCGGCGAGTTTATTCCGCTCTGCACGAAGACTGTCGTTGACGCCGGTCGGGTAAGGTGTGACCGCCTTTTCTATTTTGAGGACCCCTTGCTTTTTCATCAGATCGTCCGCGGCACGGGGCATGTAGTACTCAAGTACCTGGTAGAACTTCAGGTATCTTTCCAGCGGGTCCCGGTCGGCGGCGTTGCCAGCTGCGTAAAGCGCGGCTGGAATGGGGTCGTATTTGCGTACAGGAAACGGGGCCTTGCCGTCCGAGCACGAAGTCATCCCCCGCGTCAAGCGGTAGCTGGGGTCCCAGAGCCGCAGCGAGACACCCGACGATCGCGCGACCTCGTGCAGGTAGCTCGTCCCGTAGTCGGCAAGCACCTGTTCCGCATCGAGCACATCCGACGTACGGAAGCCCCGGAGCTCCACCGCCACCCAGCTCGCGTGCTGGTATCCGCGGCGGTAGAGCGTGCCGAGCTCCATGCTCGCTGTCTTCAGGCGGAGGGTTCGCGCCGGTGCCGACGGGGCAGCGGCGGGATCCGTCGTGACGAGGACTCCGCGGGAAGCCAGTTCGCCGAGAACGTCACGACCCAGTGGGCTATCAATCGGTGTTCTCGTGCCAGGCCTGAGGCGGGCCAGGCGGCGGCTCAGCGTGGTGATCAGATCGTCATAGTCTCCGACCAGGTGCGCGACGATAAGGTCTTCCTGTGGGTACCACAGGGCATGCCGACCCGGCATCGGGTGTGCGTCCCGGACGATGTTGTCGAGAGTGATCGCTTGTTCGGCCGAGCTGATTCGTCTCGCGAGGGTTTCGGTACCGTCCTCGTCCAGGAAAGCTAGACGCGCGTCCTCTCTCGGCCCGCGCTTTCCGTTCCACTCGAGCTTGACATCCGTGCGGGAAGCAGCGCCGGACGTCAGGCGCGCTATCGCCTCTGCGTATGTGGTCCTCGGTTCTTGGGGCCAGATGTCGTCGTCCCAGTCGTCTTCGTAGAAGTCCGGTACGTCCACTAGATCCTCTTCGTCGTTCGGTAATCCGGCCGCGCTCAAGCCGGCGCGCCGCTCACGAGCTGGAGTAGTCGACTCACCGGCCCTTCCAGCCACCGCGGATACCGCGGCCGCCGAAGCCCAGGCGAGAGTGTCGCGAACGACCTGTCCATCGATGAGATCCAGAGAGACCAGGAGCCAACGGGCCGTCCTCATCGGGGTGCAGCCAGTAATCCAATCCTGCAGCCAGCGCGTTCAGCGACGTTGCGACGGCGAGTTCCGCTTCCGTCGGGTCACCCTTACGCCGCCGCCCGCCCCAGTCGATGTTCTCGGCGGTCACCGGTCGACCCTACCGTCGCCCGGATCGGTTCCCGCTTATCGGCATGAGCGAATGTTGATTGGCCGCCGTGCGAGCGTGCAGATTCGAGTCGAGGTGCCGGACCATATGGCGTTCTACATGAACCCCTACGACACGCGAAAACCGCAGCTCAGAGTGCACGCGAAGGGTGCCGCTGGTGCAGAGACATCTCCTGCTGGGGCACCAGCATCAAAGGCAATGCATCCACCCGGCTGGCAACCGCAAACTCCAACGCGCCTTCTTCCTCACCGCCCTGTCCGACCCGGCCAGCAGCGGCTATTACCAGCGCAAACGTCACTAGGGGAAGAAGCGCAACGCCGCTCTGATCGGCTTCGCCCGACCCGCTGCGATGTCCTGTTCGCCATGCTCCGCAACAAGCCCTACTACCGGCATCCCTAGACCGCTCCCGCCCAGGCGTCGCCACGTCTCCGGTGCGAGCGCACCACTGGCACGCCCCTGTCTTCTGAGGGCGGATCATTCATTCGGAAGGGGCGGACACGGTGGAGGGCGTCAGTCGCGGTGGTACTCGTGCCGAGCGGCGGTGATGGCGGCCGCGATGCGCTGCCACCACCGACGGTGAGGTCGTGGGTTGGCCGGATTCGCCAGAGCGGCGCGGACCGTCGCGGTGTCCCGTCGCGCGGCGGCGTCCGAGGTGATCAAGGTGAGCATCGCCAGGGCCCGAAGAGCGAGGGCTGCGTTAACGGCGTTGACGTCGTGCACGAATCCGTGCGCCACCAGGTTGCGCAGGTTGAGGCCGTGGCCGAGCAGCAACGTCCGCAGGAATCGCTCCCAATCAGGATCGAAGCCGTTGTCCACAAGTGGCTCCAGCAGACTACCCAGGCCCGCGAACTGCCCGGCGGAGTCACCAACAGCTGCCCGGTAGACCGGCTCGTTCAGCTCCAGGAGCAGGGCGCGCACCGCGGCTTCAATCTTGGGAATCACCAGATGGGTGGCGGCGTCGTACTCGGCGACCCAGAACAGCTGCATTCCCCTGGCGAGCGTGTCCACCAACTCCGCCGAGCATCCTGGGATGCTTAGAAACGCCTTGAGATCATCTTGGGAAGGTATCCCAAAACGGGAGGCAGTCATGAACAGCGCGTTGCCCAGGAAGAGCCCGTAAGTACCCATGTACTGGGTTTCCGTACGCGCAAGGTCACGAGCGAACACCTCGTCCTCGTCAGACAGGGTGCGAGCAGGCATGTCACCGTCTCGGAACACCACAGTGGTCGCGAGGTAACGAAACACCGAGGCTTGCTGAACCTGGTGAGTCGTGTCCAGGTTCACTTCGTAGCGACCGGCAGGGGAGTCCGTGTGGCACCAGATGGTCAAGGCCTCCCGCCAGTCGGCTGCTGCGTCGAAGCCAGGAAGGTAGAAGTCGAAGAATGACGGAGGGAGGCTGATCTCATAGCGGGTCGACTCCCAGGTCAGTACCGGCGCCGACTGCAAACCGGCGATCGCGGCTTGCTCCAGGTCGGCCACACCCAACTCTCGCGCCTGCGACGCCGCGTTATTGAACAGCGTCCGGATCACCATCGGGTCCGTCGCGGACCGTGCTTCAGCCAGCATCGCATTGATCAACACCCGATTGGCCACATCCACCCGGGCCGCGTCGCTCCCGGCGCGCTTGCGCACAATGACGGCGACGTCCTTGATGACGTGCGTCTCCGGGTAGCTCACCAAGGCGCGGTCGAGCAGGACATCGATCCGAGAGTCGGCCGCCTCCGCCACCTTGCGCCGAGGTGGAGCGATGAGAGCAGACAGTAGTGGAATGACTGCGTACGGGTGCTCATCGCGATCAAGCAAGTCAGAGACCAAATCGATCATGCTCTCGACGATCTCCCGCTCCAGCTCGGAGGAGCTCACCAAGCGGGCCAACGTCCAGGCGCGGACCACGCCGTCAGCCCGCACTTGAGCTCGTTGGTGACCGCCAATCCCATCGAGGTACGCGCGTGCGGCACGCTCAGCCGCCTGCCGACTGTTCTGCATCAGCCTCAGAGTGAAGACGATGTCATAGAGACGCGACCGCGCGACCGGCTGTGTCACCTCGCCGGCGAGCGCCAGCCATGTCGCGCGGATCTCCTCCGAGACCTCGCGCATCGCCGTCGGATACAGAGACGGGCCATCCAGCGGGCCCAGATCCGCGCCGCCCTGTGGGATCTCGCGGTGGCGCAGTACGTAGGAGAACGCAAGCGCCACCACCCGAGCGTCGGGGCGCTCGGCAGCAGGAGCCATCTGCTCCGCGAGCTGCCCGACCCGCACACTCGCGTCGAGCGGATCGCCCACGTCCTCGCATGCCGCGTCGGCCAGGCGCGCCAGCGCTGGAATGTGTGCCGCCTCGTGCCGGTACGGCGCGCGCGGCGACTCAGGCCGCGCAGACTCGTTCGGCGGCAACGCGTCAGCAGGCTCAGCGGTATTCACGGTCGATCTCCTCTGGCGGCTAGGCCGACCAGTCAACCACTGCCACCTACTCGTGCAGCAGACCCGCCCGCCACCTTCTCGCGGACGCAGTGAAGGACCTGCCGCACGGCTACACGTCCCCGGTCCAGCACGTACGGGGCAAAACCGCTTTCCCAGATCGATCAACAAGACCATCGGCCGGGGTGGCGGCGATCCTGCCCGACAGCTTGGAAACCGACCATTCCGCCAGGCCGCTGCCCCAGATGTGGCGACACTTCTACCCCACCGACCGGTCCGTCAGTTCGGTGGAACTCGACACGCTGCTCGTAACCAGCGCTGGACGACACCCGCTCGTCGGCATGAGCGTGCGTTCGCGGCAGCAGACGACGGACGGCCTACGCCTTGCCATCACCGGCTGGGCGCTACTCTCCGCTACGCCGATATCCGTCACGCCGGATCTTCGAATGGGCAGCCTTCACCGCGACCGACAACCCGCTGACCAACAGGTTTAGGTTCATCTACTGGCTTGTTGGGTGCGCGATCGAGCCAGTATCCGAACTATGCAAACCTTTGCTTCTCTGAGGGCAACGGTGACCGGATCGTTACCTCGTTACGCGGCTGGGACACACTACCTCCTGCCAGGCTGACCGGCTGTGCTGGCGAGTCGGGCGAGGCGGTCGGCTACACGAGTCACGCTTCGCGGCGAGGAGTTCTGCTCGTACTCGGCCAGAGCGAGTTGGTAGTGGTGCATGGCGTCGTCGATCCGGCCGAGGTCGCGATAGGTGGTGCCTAACTCCTCCAGTGTGATGGCCTCGCCGAACATGTCACCGGTGGAGCGGCGGACCTGCAGCGCCTCAGTGAGGCAGGAGAGCGCCTCGTCATACCTGCCGGCTTCCCGGTACAACCGACCGAGTCCGTTGAGGCTGATGGCCTCGCCGTGCCGGTCGCCCGTCTCGCGTTTGATCGCAAGGGCCTGCAGATAGTGTTCTTCCGCTTCGGACCGCCTGGCATTGTGGTACGCACTCGCCAGGGTGTTCAGGGTCATCGCCTCGCCGTACCGGTCTCCTACCTCGCGTTTGATCGCCAGCGCTCGACGCAATAGCTTGATGGCACTCGCGCTGTGCCCCTGACGCCTGCGAATGGTGGCCAGTGTATTCAGGGCGGTGGCCTCGCCAAACCAATTGCCGGTTTGTCGGCACAGGTCCAGTGCCGTATCGAGCCACTGCTCCGCCTCATTGAAGCGGCCCATGTCACGGTATGTGGTACCCAACGCGTTCATGGTGCTGCCGCGTCCATGTGTGTCGCCGGTGGCCTCCTGGATCGCGAGTGTGCTCCGCAGGCTGGTCAGCGAGTCGTCATACCGGCGCAGACTACGGTAGGTGACACCGAGCCGGACCAGCGCGTAAGCCTCCTCCTCGCGGTCACCGAGCTGCCGCGCCGCCGCGACTGCCCGCTCGTTCACTGTGAGCGTCTCCGACCAGAACTTGTTGAGATTCAGGTAGGAGAACAGGGCTCGGGCAAGGTCGACGACGTGCTGGTGGTGACTGGTGTCGGCGGCCTGGGCGACGGCGGCGACGAGGTTGGGCCGTTCCAGGTCGAACCAGGACAGCGCGGCCGCGACGTCGGCGAACGGAGCAGCCGATGGTGTTTCGATTGTCGGATCCACCACCGTGTTTGCCGAGACGGCACCCGCGAGATAGCCGATGATCACCCGCTTGACGGCCGCGGTCGACTCGTCCGCGGTGTCCTCTTGCGCGCACCGCTCAGCGGCGTAGAGCCGCAGCAGATCATGCCATTGGTAGCGGCCCGATCCGGCCGGTTCAATGAGATGCGCCCTGCGGAGGCCGTCGAGCAGGCGGCGGGTCACGGTCGGCGGCTCGCCGACCAGGTTACTCGCCGCGTCGAGTCCGATGTGCGGACCGGCATGCAGCGACATCAACCGGAACAGCCGCGCCTCGTCGACGGGCAACCGTGCGTAGGAGGTGTCGAAAGCGATCCGCACCGCGACCGAGTCGCCGAACTCCAGCCCACGGATCGGCGAGCTGGCAAGGACCTCGGCCAGTTCGGCGATCGGGATGTCCGGCTGGTCGGCCAACATATGTGCGCTGATCCGTAGTGCCAGCGGCAGGTAGCCGCACAGCGACGCCAACTCGGCCGCCGCTGTCGCGCCGGCGGCGACGCGGTCGTCGGCCGGATTGGCGGTCCGGACAGCGTCGTCGAGGACGGTGACTGCTTCGGCTGGAGGGAGGATGCCGAGCGCGATCCGGCGGGCGGCTGGGATAGGGAGAGAATGGCGGCTGGTCACCAGGAGCCGGTGTGCGGTGCCGGGCTGCAGTGGAAGCACCTGGTCGGTGGTAGCGCAGTTGTCGGCCACGACCAGTATCCGCTTTCCGTCCTGGGCTGCGGTGGCCAGCGCCGAGCGATACAGGATCTCGCGTGCGCCCTGGTCGTAGGGAATGTGCTCACCCAGCACGCCGAGCGCGCGCAGCAGCGCGCCAAGTGCGGCGTGGGCCTCGATGCGGCGAGCCTGGTCGTAGCCGTGCACATTGACGAAGAGCACGCCGCCCGGGAACTCGCCGGCATCGAGCGCGAGGCGTGCTGCCCGCACCGCCAGCGCGCTTTTGCCCACACCAGGCGGCCCGGCAATGGCCGTCACCGAGGCGCCGTCGGTCGCCATGGCGGCGGCCAGTGCCGCCAACTCGCCAACTCGGCCGGTGAATCCCTCGTCTGCGGGCAGTCCGGCAAGGGCAGTTGGCACGGCGGCGGTCGCATTGATGGTGTGGACGTAACCGGCCTGTACAACGTTTCCACCGACCTGCGCGTCGACCTTGTTCACACTGGAGGGGTTAACCACGCTTTCCCATCCTAATGAGTTGCGAAATCGGCTTTGGAGCTGTCCGTTGGAGCAGACCGCCAGCGGTCAGTTGGCGTTCACTGGTCCGACCTTACCGACTTGCCGGAGCCGACCTGGTTATCGCGCTGTGGTCACGCCAAGTCGAAGAGGATGCCGACGCAGGCTCGTAGGCGATCGAGATCTATCGGACGTCGAGAGCGAGTGAGCTACTCTTCGTTATCGGCCGCTGGGATTTCGTCAGTAACCCTTGCGGCGGATCTTCCCATAGGCGGGTCCCACAGCGACCAGTCGGCCGGCGACCAGCAGGTTTAGGCTCGTATACTGGCTTGTTGGATGCACAGAAAATGATCGACATGCACGTTGACCTGTGGAAGCTTTCTGTTTCTACAGCACGACGGGGTCAGACAATGAACGAACCTTACACTCCGTGATCGTCAGCCGGAGTCACATCGCGCATCAAGGCGCTCAACGCCGCATTTTAGCGACCTGCACCGCGTCGGGCATTGCCCGCCGTATCGCTCCGGCGTAGGTCGCCGCGCCATCCCGGCAGACCACCTCAACACCAGGGTACTCGCGCAGCCAGGACGCAAGTGTCGCGGCCATCCGGTCGGCGATCACGTCAACGCGCTCGCCGGTTTCCGCGTTGATGATCACGGTGGCGTAGCGCTACCGTTTGCGCAGCGCAAAATCATCGACGCCCATCACTCGCCGCACCGCCCACCTGTCTCGTCAGACGCACGGTGCGCCGCTGATGATGCTCGACCACGCAGGCCAGCTGCTCACGGAAGGTCTGCCTGCCACAACCGGGCCCTTCCACAACGCATCCGCCGCGCCCGGAGTCGCACCAGCACGCGTCGCCCGTCGATGGGCACGTCGGCGATCAGCCGCTCACAGTAGCCATGCACACGGCCCGTCAACACCGCGCCCCCAGGGCATGCCACCAGGCCGGAGGACGTAGACGCCCGCACCACGAGCGACCCCGCGTCATCGTCCACACCCTCGATGACCAGGTGCGACAGCCCTGAGAACACCAGGTTCAGAAGTTGATCAACATTGCACTGGACTCACGCTGGCACGAGACGCCACATGCGCCAGCCACCGACACGCACCGTCACACCGGATTCGAGCCAGAGCCGAAAGTGGGCCAGAGCCGTTCCTGTTACGGACCCACAAGCCTCCCCGCCGAACCGGTGGGCGGTCGGTTGTCACGGAGTAAGGCGGTCGCATTTCACGAACGAAACCAGGAACACCCCGGCACGACGGGGTGTGCGGTTCATCGTCCGATGAGTGTGTCGTGTATGTGGTCGTCGAGTTCGGTGAGGAAGTGTTCGGTTCGCCAGGGGCGCAGGTGTTGTCGGGCTAGTCGGATTCGCTGTGCCGGTACGCGTCCGCCGGTGGTGGCGGTGATGTCGATGGCCTTGTGCAGAAGGTCGGCGCAGGCGGCGGGGTCGCCGAGTCGCAGTCGTGCGAGGGCGAGGTCGGTGCTGACGATGCCGCGTTGAACGGCGTCCCGTGATGTCTTCAGGGCGTTGAGTGAGTGGGCGAGGCTGTCGTGGGCGCGGTTGGCGTCGCCGGCGTGGAGTGCGCAGAGTCCGTCGAATCCGTGGAGGCGGTCGGCGTTGAACCCGCTGTGCGGGTCGTCGGCCGTGAGTTGCTCGACGGTTCGCCAGGCTCGGTCGAGTGCGGCGCCGGCTTCGCGGGTCTGGTCGGCGCGTGCGCAGATTTCGGCGTGTACGGCGTGTGCGCGGGCTCGAACGGCGTAGCTGGATCCCTGGTGGGCGTCGATGGTGGCGGCGTGGGCGATGGTGCGGGCTGTGTCGAGGTCGTTGGTCGCGTGCAGGGTCACCATCGTGTGGCTGGTCCGTACCGTCGCGCGGTGATTGCGGTCTTTCAGCTGGCCGGCGACGGCGGTGGCGTCGGTGTAGAGCGCTGTGGCGAGTTGGTCGTCGCGGGTCTCGAAGGCCAGCCGTGCGGCGAGGGCATAGGTGTGGGTGGTCAGCCGGACCAGCTCGTCGTGCTGTCCGGGGTGGTCGCGTTGCAGGAGCCGGCGGCAGGACTCGACGATCGGTGCGAGCTGGAGCTGGAGCCGGACGAATGGGGTCGATCCCACCTGCCTGGTGATCGCCGTGACGGAGCGCTGGAGCTGGCCGAGCAGGTCGTGGTCGAGCGGGGAGAGGTCGCGCTGAATCGCGGTGATGCCGGAGTGGGTGGCGGGCGACAGCAGCGTCGACGAGTCGCTGCGGGCGTTCTGGGTGACCAGATCAAGGAGCGCTTGGATGCGGTGCGGTGGCGTTCCGAAATGGCGGAGCGCATCCAGCAGGGTGCCGAGGTCGGATCCGGGTCCCAGGGCCAGGTCGCCGGAGGGGGTGCGGGCGTAGAGGTGGGCCAGCAGGACCTGGTAGCGATCGCCGGGGCTGGTTCGTTCGGTGCCGCTTTCCCACCGGGCGACGGTGCGTTGGATGCTGGTGACCTGGCGGTGCGTCAGCGAGGTGACGGCGAGCTGGCGCGCGGTGTCGCGCAGTGCTCGGGCCAGGTCGGCCCAGGACCAGCCGCGCCCTTCGCGCAGCTGGCGCAGCAGGCGCGCCCCGGTGTCCCGATCGGTGCTCATGGCGTCCAGTACACCATCCCCATCAGGTCAGACGGGCACGACCAGCCGGGGTTTGTCCTGCTCGGCGGCGTAGTTCACGGTGTACCAGGTGCCGCTGGCCGGATCCGTGCCGTGCGGGAAGGCGATCACGAACCTGCTGTGGTCGACCATCCACCGGTTGCGGGCGTGATAGGCCGAGGCGCCGAGCGTGTCGGCGTGCAGTTCGACCACCCCGGTGAGCCGGCCGGCTCGCTGCCACCGGCGAATCACCTCGCCCGCGGCTGCCGGCTGGTCGGCCACTGTGCACGGCACGACAACGGTGAGGTCGGCCTGGGTGTGACTGGCCAGCCAGTCCAACGCGGCGGTGTCGATCCCCGCGGCTCCGCCGAGGTAGAAGGTGGCGTCCGGGTCGGCGAACGGCCGCAGGTAGTCGCCGAACAGTCCGGGTAGGTCCGCCTCGGTCTGGGGAGGGATCGACCGTGCGCCGGTAATCGCCACGTGGCGGGCCAAGCTCGCGCTCCCTCCCGGATGTCATCGAATGTCATCTACCCACATCGTGTCTGGTCACGTTCTCATGAACGCACCGGCTGCGGCGAGGCTCGCCCCCCGACCCGTCGCAGCCGGTTGCCCACGCCACGGGGACCGCGAGGAGGAGCCTGCTGACCACGACCACATACCCGGGTGCGGCGGACGACCTGCTCCACGTTTTTGCACGAAAGCGGACGGAATAGCGCCTCCAATGAATCAACAGTGAAAATCACCCCGTTAAATAGCGCGCGAATGAAATGGTGATGACGACAAGAGGAGGAGAGGTGTCCCGATGACAACGGCCCTCACGGGGGAACCAGGCGGCGTTTTCGATCTGGATGTTCGGGTGGAGACGGAGCGGATCTTGTCCGAGGCGGTGGCGTGCCAGACCGAGGACGGGTGTGGGCATACGTGCCAGATTTCCGCCTGTGTGTCGCAGCTGTGACTTTCTCGGGGTTGGGGCCTGGAGTCGTTCCTGGCCCCGCCCCGGGCTCCACGTTTGCTGATACGGAACAGGAGGTGCGGGGATGCCCGAGGTGGGCTACCGGCATCGCGGTACGGGGGTGCTGCGTGCGTCGGCGCAGCAGGTGACACCGGCGTGGTGGCCTGCCCTGTCCGATGCGCGGGATTGCCACGCGTGGCTGGGTGAGGTGTGGCCGGCGGTCGCGGTGTCGGTGCGGCATGCGAGCCCGGTGCTGGCCTGCGGGGTTGAGGCGATCCTGGCCGGGCGCCCGTGGTCTGCGCGGAAGGTGCGTCGTGCGGCCCTGGCCGTGGTCCGGTACGTGTTGCGTTTCCAGCGTTCGACCCCGTTCGGTTTGTTCGCCGGGGTCGCCCCGCTCACGGTCGGCAGCACCAGCGGTGTCTGGTTCGGCCAGGAGTATCGGCCGGTCGCGCGGCCGGATCACCGGTGGCTGCACCAGGTGATCAACCGGCTGGAAGCGTGCCCGGAGCTGCTGGCGCAGCTGGATGTGGTGTTCCACGACGCGGTTGAGCGGCAGGGCGAGCGGCTCGTGCTGGCGGGGCCGGAGGTGGTGAGTGTCCGCTGCACCCCGGCGGTGCGATTCGTGCGTCGCCACGCGGCCGGTCCGGTCGGTGTCGGCGTGTTGGCCGAGGCGCTGGCGGCGGCGTTCCCCGGTGCTGGCGATGCGGCTGTGCTGGTGCGGTCGTTGCTGGAGCACGGTTTCCTGGTCAGTAGTCTGCGCGCGCCGAGTACGGTCACCGACCCGCTGGGCTTCCTTACCGATTCCTTGCAGGCGCTCGACACCGAGGGCACCGCGGTGGCGTCGCTGGTGAACGAGCTGGGCGAGATCCGCCGCGCACTCGATAGGCACAACCGGCAGCCCGACGAGCTGGCGCGGACCGAGCTGGCCGCACGGATGCAGGTGATCGCGGGCGTACCGCGAGGGGTGTTGTCAGTGGATCTGCGGCTGGATGGCCAGGTGCGCCTGCCAGAGCGGGTGGTACGGGAGATGGAACGGGCCGCCGACGTGCTGGCGCGGGTGGCGCGGGAACACACCGGAAGCCGGGTGTGGCGGGAGTACTTCACCGCGTTCTGCGAACGGTTCGGCACCGGCACCCTGGTCCCGCTGCGGTTGCTGGTGGACCCGGCCTGCGGCGTGGGCTGGCCGCAGGGCTACCCCGCCGGGCCCGCGCCGGGCGGGCGGCATGTGTTCTCCGAGCGGGACCGCCTGCTGCTGTCGTGGGCCGCCGAGGCCACGGCCGGGGGCCGGCGCGAACTCGAGCTCGACGCCGGGGCGGTTGATGCGCTGGCCGCCGCAGGCGGCAACCCGGAGGTCGCGCCGCCGCATGTCGATCTGGGTGCGCGGATTCACGCCGCCAGCACTGCCGCGCTGGATCGGGGCGAGTTCCGGCTGACCGTGGCACCGGGCCGGGCCGCGGGCACCTTCTCCTCCCGGTTCACCCCGCTGGTTCTCGACGCCGGGCTGGAGGCGGTGTTCGCCGGGCTGCCCACCATCACCGAGGGGGCGGTTGCGGCGCAGGTGTCCTGCGCGCCCCTGTATCCCGGTGGGGAGAACGTCGCCCGCGTCCCCCGCTGTCTGCCCGAGGTCGTCTCCGTCGGCGAACACGAGCCCGCCCCGATCGGGGTGGACGACCTGGCGATCACCGCAACCCGCCACCGGCTGCACCTGGTCAGCCTGTCGCGCCGCCGGGTGGTCGAGCCGCTGGTGCTGCACGCGCTCGCGCCGAAGCAGCAGCCGCCGCTGGCGCGCCTGCTGGGCGAGCTGCCCGGGGCGCTGGGCACGGGGTGGCTGGGGTTCGACTGGGGTCCGGTGGCCGGGTCGTTGCCGTTCCTGCCGCGGCTGCGCCACAGGCGGGTCATCCTCGCTCCGGCGCAGTGGCGACTCACCCGGCACGAGCTGCCCGCCGACACGGCTGGTCGGGACCGGGCGCTCGCCCGGTGGCAGGCGACATGGGGGTGCCCGGACCGGGTGCAGCTGCGGGACTTCGATCAGCAGTTGCCGCTGGACCTGGCCGTGCCCGCGCACCGGGAGGTGCTCGCCCACCACCTGCGCCGGTTCGAGGAGGCCGTGCTGATCGAGTCCTCCGAGCCCGGCGCCGACGGGTGGCTGGAAGGCCGCCCGCATCTGGTGGTGCTGCCCCTGGCCTCCCGCCGCAGGCCGGAGCCCGCGCCACGGGTCGAGTCGTTGCCGGTGCTGACCCACCAGCACGGCCACCCACCCGGCTCGGCCCACTCGGGGTGGCTGTACGCCAAGCTCTATCTGCCCGCGCACCGTGTGGATCGGCTGCTGGTACACCAGCTGCCGGACCTGCTGTTCGAGCTGGGTGAGCGGGACTGGTGGTTCGTGCGCTATCCCCGCACCCGCGACGGCGGCGAACCGGATCACCTGCGGCTGCGCATCCGCACCACCGGCGACGCCGACAAGGTGCTCGCCGCCCTCACCACCTGGGCCGACCGGCTCCGCGAGGACGGGCTGCTGAGCCGGGTGGCGTTGGACACCTACTACCCCGAGACCGGCCGCTACCGCGCCATTCACGACGCCGAGCGGCTGTTCGCCGCCGACTCCCGGCTGGTGCTCGCCTGCCTCACCCACCGCCCCGGTGGGGTGTCCCCGGTCGCGGCCACCGGTCTGTCCCTGTTCGAGCTGGCCGCCGCGTTCCTCGGCGACCGGCAGCACGCCGCCGACTGGCTACACCACCAGGCACCCCGCGCTGTGCCCGGCCGGGCCGAGATCGACCAGGTCATCCGGCTCGCCCGCGGCTGGACGGACACCGCCGAGCCAGCCGAGGTGGCAGCCGCACACCGGGATCACGGTGAGGCGATGCGCCGCTACCGGCACGCCCTGCCCGCCGACACCGATCTCGACGCCTGTCTCCATGCGCTGCTGCACATGCACCACAACCGCGCCCTCGGCGTCGATCCAGAACGCGAGGCGGTGTGCCTGCGGCTGGCCCGGCAGGCCGCCACCACGTGGCACACCACCCACCCGGGGCGGTCGTCGTGACCGCACAGTCGCTGGCCGACGGGCCCGCCGGGCAGGCGCTGCTGGCGCTGGAACGCGACCAGGACGCCCGGGACTGGCTGGCCGCGATGGTGGCCGAGCCCGTGCGCGCCCACCCCGACGAGGTCAGCCTGTTCGAGGGAGCCCCCGCGGTCGCCTTCACCCTCGCCGCCACCCGCATGGCCGACACCCAGGACGTGCTGGACGGGCACGTCCGGTGGATCACCCGGGCGCGGTTGAAGGCCGCGCACCACCGCCTCGCCGCCGGGGCGCTGGCCGACACGCGCGAGTTCGACCTCATCTCCGGCCTCACCGGGCTCGGCGCCTACCTCCTGCGCCGCGGCGGAAACCACGAGCTGCTGCGGGACGTGCTGCGCTACCTGGTGCGGCTGACCCACCCCCACCGCGGCGGACTGCCCGGCTGGTGGGCACGCAGCGGCCCCACCGGTCCCGGCCCCGGGTGGCACGGCGGGCACGGCAACCCCGGCATGGCGCACGGCATCGCCGGGCCACTCGCGCTGCTGGCGCTCACCATGCTGCGCGGGATCGTCGTATCCGGGCAGGCCGCCGCCATCGACCGCATCGGCACCTGGCTGGACCACTGGCGTTGCGGCACCCCACCCAGGGTGTGGTGGCCCGAGGCGATCACCCGCGCCGAGCACGACCGCGGCGAGGCCTTCCGACCCGGTCCGGGCCGGCCGAGCTGGTGCTACGGCACCCCCGGCATCACCCGCGCCCTGCACCTGGCCGGCCGCGCCCTCGACGACCCCGCACGGCAACACCTGGCCGAGGAGATCCTGGCGCTGTGCGTCACCGACGAAGCACAGCTGGCCCAGCTTGCGGACGTGTCGCTGTGCCACGGGTGGGCCGGCCTGCTGCACACTGCCTGGCGCGCCAGCCACCACAGCGACCGCATCGCCACAGCCCTGCCCCGCCTGCTCCACGGACTCACCGACCGCCTGGCCCGCCGGCCACCGGCCGGGCAGGGACTGCTCACCGGCACCGCCGGGGCCCTGCTGGCCCAGCACGCCGCCCGCACCAACACGCCACCGGCCACCCGGTGGGATGCCTGCCTGCTGCTCAACGACGAAGGGACACGATGAACCACACCACCACCAGCTCACCCGCCGACCTGCGCGAAGCCATGATCACCAGCGTCAAGCAGGCCGGGTACGCCCAGCGCCCCGAGGTCGAACGGGCACTGCGCCAGGTCCCGCGGCACGAGTTCGTGCCCGAGGCCGACCTGGATACGGCCTACGACCCCTGGCAAGCCGTCATCACCCACCGCTTCACCGACGGCACCGCCCTCTCCTGCGCCAGCGCGCCCTCCGTGGTCGCCATGATGCTCGACCAGCTCGCCATCGAACCCGGCAACACCGTGCTGGAGATCGGGGCCGGGACCGGCTACAACGCCAGCCTCCTCGCCGAACTCACCAACCAGGACACCCACGTGGTCACCATCGACCTCGACGGCGACGTCACCACCCACGCCACCCACAACCTGGCCGCGACCGGCTACCACGGTGTGCGCGTCATCACCGGCGACGGCGCGCTCGGCGTCCCCGAACACGCGCCCTACGACCGGATCATCGCCACCGTCTCCCCCTGGGACATCCCCACCGCCTGGTGGCAACAACTCACCCCCGGCGCCCGCCTCGTAGTCCCGCTACGGTGGCGCGGGCAAACCCGCAGCGTCGCCTTCACCCACCACAACGGGCGGCTGGTGGCCGACTCCATCGAACTGTGCGGCTTCGTCCCCCTCGTCACCGACGACGACGGCGAACTCACCGCCCCCATCACCGTCGACGGCACCATCCACCTGCACTGGGACCGCGACCAACCGGTCGACCCCACTGCCCTACACGGAGCACTCGACCGGCCGAGCAACACCGCCTGGTCCGGCGTCACCATCGCCGGAGACGAACCCCACGACGGCATCTGGCTACGACTCACCGTCACCGACCCCCGCACCTGCCGACTCAACGCCCCCGCCGACACCCCGCCCGAGATCTGCGCCCCCATCTCCCCGCTGCGCGCGCCCGCCCTCGTCGACGGAACCTCCCTGGCCTACCTCACCCTCCGCCGCCAAGGCAGCGGACCCAGCCGCTGGGAACTCGGCGCCATCGGACACGGACCAGCCGCCACCGAACTGGCCACCCACCTCTGCGACGAACTCCGCGCCTGGTCCATCGATCGAGACCGGCGCAAACCCAACCTGACCGCCTACCCCGCCGACACCCCCGAGCATGAGCTGACCGGCACCATCATCGACAAGACCCACAGCAAGCTCGTCCTCACCTACGACACCGACGAACCACACGAGCACCGGAACCGTGCCTGATACAGAAACGGACGTTGATGAACGAAAGCACCGATCACGGCATAACCGGATCGTCAATCGAGATCGACAACCAGTGCTATGCACGTGCCGTGGTCCTTCCTGGAGGACTGCCGGCGTTGGCTATCGGCTACGGCGGCACTGACACGGTCTTGTCCGCCGGTCCACGGTTGCAGGACGCCGCGATAGCCAAAGAATTCGCCATCACTCTCGCCTCGGCAGCGTTGGCGTTCGCGGGCGGCTGCACCGTCCGTCTGACACAGAGGCGTGATCAGCACGAGCCCGCGCAGCCACGCCTCAACGAACACGACAGCCCGAATCACTGACATCGCCTCGACGAGTGTCGATCCCTGACGGCGGATCATGTCCGATTCTCCGGCCCGACGTAGCTGACGCTCCCGAGCGAGCAGGACACCATCCATGATTCTTCAGTCCCTCGCCGCGTTGTTGATCTTATACGCCCACTCGCATGTGACCCAATCACCAACCCCCGGTTCTTGCGCAACCGTCCTGTACGCACAGACCCTCGTGCTTACACTGAGCGTTCAGGGGGAACGGTCATGTAGCTGAGTTCGGCGATCGGGAGGGGACCGTAGGTGTCGGGGGGAGCCGAGGAGCAAGGCCGGCACGGACGACGGCCACGCACAGTGGACCCGGACGAGGTACCGAGACAGGCGCCGGATGGCCTGTACCTGCTCACCACGCCTACGGGACATGGCGGAGTCATCGAGTTGTGGACGCTCCGTGATGGAACCTCTGCCGTGATGGGCTACTCCTCCATCGGTCGGCTGATGGTGGCGTGCGGTAGCGGGCAGCCGTTCCGGCATATGGCAGCCGATGAGGTCGAATCGGCCTGCGAATCGATAGGTGCCAAGGTCGTCGTTGTCGATACGGTGCCTCCCGGTGGCCAGCGGTATCCCGAGGTCGATTCCCGGGACCAACCCGACTTGCCTCTCCTCGACGCCGAGGATCCGGACCAACCGGTCGTCTATGTGCCCTCACGGCCTTACCGTGCGGGTCAGCGCGATGCTGTGCTGGAGCTTCAACCGCATGAGGGTCGGCTGACACTGCTCGCCTACACCTCACGCGAACTACTGGAGGAAGGGTGCGGGCCGTATCAGGCGTGGGTGTCGATTCCTTCTCACCTGCTCGAGGAAGCCGCCTGGCGGGTCGGGGCTGAGGCGGTGCTGTTCAACCCTGTCCTGTCGGAGGAGTCCAGACACACCGCACCGGTGCTGGACTGGACCCGCCGCGACAACAACCGATAGGAGCATCGCACATGGGTGGTAACGACGGGTTCAGCTACAGCACGGCCGGGTTGGAAAGCGTGGTCAGCCAGTTACGCGAGGGCGCCCGGCACCTCGACGAAGCCAACGAGGCCGCGGTGGAGATGGTCGACGCCGGTGGCTCCTCGGAGATCGTGGGGAAGGCGCTCGCCGACTTGCTGATGTCGTCGGTCAACTCCGCGGCGACGATGGACAACGCCGCCGGCAAGGTCGATGCGGCGAAGGGCAGCTACCACGACATCGAGAACACCAACGAAGGCGCGATGCGCAAGAAGCAGCACGACACCATGGAGGACTATCCCGACGTGCAC
Source organism: Amycolatopsis cihanbeyliensis (assembly GCF_006715045.1). GTDB lineage: Bacteria > Actinomycetota > Actinomycetes > Mycobacteriales > Pseudonocardiaceae > Amycolatopsis > Amycolatopsis cihanbeyliensis. The sequence continues at coordinate 1,469,855 of NZ_VFML01000001.1, forward strand.
GACATGAATGTTCCGCTGAACTGATCCGGGCCACCAGGGAAGGGGGAGTGACATGGGACAGGCGCTGAACACGCAGGTCAACGGCAGTTCAGGAACCTGCGTCGAGGCCGCGGACTGGCTTGCCAAGCTCTACAGCCAAGCGCACCAAGCCGCGGCAGCGGCCACCGGGGCGCGCGGCACGGCCGAGGCCGACTGGCACGGCCCCGCGCAGGAAGCGTTCCACGAGGCCACCACGAACGTGGACACGCACACGAGAGCCATCGCGGACCGTGCTTTCGAGTGCGAATGGGCCTTGCGGGACTTCGCCGACTCGCTGGACTCGATCAACGCCAAGATGGACGACGCGCTGGCCAAGGCCACCGCGGCCGGCCTGCGGGTCGAAGGCCCCTTCATCATCGCCCCCGAGGCCCCCGCGGCACCCAAGCTCCTTCCCACCGGCCCCTGCGGCACCGCCGACGCCACGGCAATCATGCAGCAGAACCAGGAAGCCATCGCCGCGTACAACGTCAAAGCAGCCGCCTACAACGAGTGCAAGGCGATCGTCAACCAGGCACGCAACCTGGAACAGACCGCGCACGAGACACTCCGCGCGACGATGGGCAAGGCAACCGAAACGGCGAACGACACTGTCTCCTCGCTGTTCACCTGGGTCTCCCAGACACGCAGCTACGTCGGAGGAGGAGAAAACTCCCGCCGTCTTGCCGCAGCCAAGGCCGAGCGCCTGTTCGCACAGTCAAAGTTCTTGAACGACTTCGCGCTCGGCGCGGTCTCCGACACCAACCCAGCTCAGCAACGCATCCTGAACAGGGCCGCGGAACTCGCCAACGACGGCGGCAAGCAACAGACCCGCGCGCAACAGTTCGAGAAGTGGGTAAAAATGATCCCGAAAGACGTCCGGGACGTTGTCACGCGCTACCCAGGACAAGGCGCGGTAGAGCGCCTGTCCGACCACTCGAATGTGAAGGTCCCCGACTTCTCCTCCAGGATGCTGCGATCGGTGCCCTACGTCGGCGCCGGCCTCACCGTGGTCAACGAATCAATCGGCGCAGCCAAGGGCGAACAGTCGTGGGGACGAGCCGCAGCCGACACAGCCGCGGCCATCGGCGGCGGCGCCCTCGGCGGGGCGCTGACCGGCGCGGTCGCCGGTAGCGCCTTCGGACCCTTCGGCACTATCGTCCTGGGCCTGGCCGGAGGGTTCGGCGGCGCCATGTTCGCACAGGACATCGTCGCCGGCTTCGCAGGAGACGGGAAATAGGCGAGACACGACATGGCAGGCCAACACCGCCGCAAGACACCGCAACGTACCTGGCACGAATTCCCCCAGCTACCACCCCGGCCAAACCCCGATACCGACGAACCACTCCCCCCACACGCCCCCGGCTACTCAGGCCCCGACCACCCCGGCAACAACCCCCGGCTCGCCGGTCCCATGTTCGGCCCGCCCGAGCCACCACCAGGGACGGGTCCGTGCCTGGCCTGGCACCGCGACGACATCACCGGCAACATCCGACGCTACATCGTCGCCCTGGCCATCCTCGCCCTCGGCAGCTCCGTGCTGTCACTCCTGCGCGGCGACACCTTCGGCGACGCCCTGACCTACTGGCCAGTATGGATCGTCATCGTCGTCTTCGCCTACCTGATGTCAGACCCACTGACCTTCAAAACCATGTCCGCAGGCGCCGACTGGCTCCAATGGGGAACCCGCAAACGCTGGTACCACCGGACACCACGCACCGGCCACATCAAATTCTACGACCTCGTCTCCATCACCGCCTCAGGCTCCGGAATCACCATCTACCTCAGACTGGAAGACACCGAAGGAAACGTGCTACACCGGATGCCGCACGCACTCCAACAAAACAGACACATATGGGACCTGCTATACAACGGCATCCTGCACTCCGTCGCCAACGGAGCTGAAATCGACAACCTCGCCATCAAAACCCTCCACCTAGAAGAAACCCAGGCACTGCAACTACGTCGACAGATCTCAACAACAGACGACTAGCGGTTTGCGTTCTCGCTAGCACTGTGGGCGACTCCACATAGATCAACTCCTCGCCACAGCAAGGTTGACCACGCTTGAGGAAAGGCTCAGCTGGGCAGCCCGGAAGCTGAGGCTCGCGTGCCGCCGTTGGCCTCGTCCACGCAGAGTGGGCCCGACATGAGCACCAAGGAGACGGTCTCGGCCTGAGGCCAGGTATTTCTCGGGTGGTGTTTCGCTTCAGCCTTCCACATGCAGCGCGGCGGTGATCATGTCCTCGTCGACCTCCATGGGCACCTGGCCGCTGGCCAACGCACCGCGCCCGACCGTCTTGATCTCCGGCGAGGGGACGAGGAAGTCCTCATGTCGAGGAGGCGGGCAATTTCGGACCGGCGGCCGACGTGCCAGCCGCCCCTGCTCGGTGGGCAAGGCACCTGACCCGGACGGACCAGCACTGCCGACACAGCCAGCCTGACCGTGAACGCAGATCCGGGCGTTGCGATCCTCGCTGGCCCGCGAGGGCCAGCGCTGCGCGCGCAGTGCCACCTGCCCCTCGACCGACTGCAGGTTGCGATCCTCGCTGACCCGCGAGGGCCAGCGCTGCCCGTCATCAGGCCGGGGTCGTCTCGGTGTAGGCGACGTTGCGATCCTCGCTGACCCACGAGGGCCAGCGCTGCCCTCATCTCGCGGGCGAGCACCTGCACCTTCTTGGAGTTGCGATCCTCGCTGACCCGGAAGGGCCGGCGCTGCCTTACGCATGGCTCTCCTTCGGTTGGGCAACGGGCGGTTGCGATCCTCGCTGGCCTGGGAGGGCCGGCGCTGCTCGTGGAGGGTGTCGGCGTGGAAAGCGCTCGTCGCTGTTGCGATCCTCGCTGGCCTGGGAGGGCCGGCGCTGCCAAGGTCCCGCACATCGACGTGACTGAGACGGTCGAGTTGCGATCCTCGCTGGCCTGGGAGGGCCGGCGCTGCTGCAAGACCTGAACCGCGAGATGAGGCGGTACTGGTGTTGCGATCCTCGCTGGCCTGGGAGGGCCGGCGCTGCTGCAAGACCTGAACCGCGAGATGAGGCGGTACTGGTGTTGCGATCCTCGCTGGCCTGGGAGGGCCGGCGCTGCCCCCGGGACAGGAGGACGACATGGCACTGGACGAGTTGCGATCCTCGCTGGCCTGGGAGGGCCGGCGCTGCTCAGCTCCCCTCGACGAATCGAGGGTTGAGGAATGTCGTTGCGATCCTCGCTGGCCTGGGAGGGCCGGCGCTGCCCGGCCGCCGCGTGAATCCCCACCCAACCCAGAAAGGTTGCGATCCTCGCTGGCCTGGGAGGGCCGGCGCTGCCCGGACGGGTGCGGATGAAGCCGTGCTCCGGCTCGACGGTTGCGATCCTCGCTGGCCTGGGAGGGCCGGCGCTGCCTCGGCGGCCGCGTAGGGCTCGCTCGGGTTGTTGTCGTTGCGATCCTCGCTGGCCTGGGAGGGCGGGCGCTGCTGATCACCGCCTGTTTGGTTGAGCCCGAGCTCGCCGTTGCGATCCTCGCTGGCCTGGGAGGGCCGGCGCTGCTTGCCGGGCCTGCCACGCCTGCTGGTGATCCTGGTTGCAGTTGCGATCCTCGCTGGCCTGGGAGGGCCGGCGCTGCGACGACATCGAGTTCGACCGGTTACGGACCCGGTGGTTGCGATCCTCGCTGGCCTGGGAGGGCCGGCGCTGCCGAGGACTCCCAGCGGAAGCGGGAGAGGGCGATGAGGTTGCGATCCTCGCTGGCCTGGGAGGGCCGGCGCTGCAACTGGAGTCCGGCGGTGGCGCGCTCTTCCCGACGTGGTTGCGATCCTCGCTGGCCTGGGAGGGCCGGCGCTGCGCCAAGTCCTACCTGAAGATGATCCGCCACGAGGCGTTGCGATCCTCGCTGGCCTGGGAGGGCCGGCGCTGCAACTGGAGTCCGGCGGTGGCGCGCTCTTCCCGACGTGGTTGCGATCCTCGCTGGCCTGGGAGGGCCGGCGCTGCTACACCAACAACACCACCGCTGCGGGTGCGCTCGCCGTTGCGATCCTCGCTGGCCTGGGAGGGCCGGCGCTGCCGATCGCCTTGAAGTCTCAGCAGTTGCTCAAGAAGTTGCGATCCTCGCTGGCCTGGGAGGGCCGGCGCTGCCCGTAGCCGTTGGTGGTCCCGTGCACGTGATCAGGTTGCGATCCTCGCTGGCCTGGGAGGGCCGGCGCTGCCCTGCGTGAGCTGGGTCGCACCCATTGAGTGGCCTTGACGGTATCGCGGATTCCACATTTTGGGATGACATGCCTGAGGGTGGTTCGGAACGTGCCGGCGTGTCGTTTGACACCTGGGGTTCCGAAGGGAGCGTTGTGGGTTCGTATTGCTGACGGGGTCGTGACGGTTCACTTTGCGTATCAGTGTCGGCCGATGGTTCGTGTTGGTTGGAACGGATGTCGTGGTTCTTGAGTAGTCAGATTACAAGTGGGTCGTGGTGGGCGGCGTTGATTGCGGCGCCGAGGTGTTGTGCGGTGCTGAGGGTTCCTCGGTCTAGGTGGTATATCCGGATGGAGTCGCGGTCGGGGTCAATGATGTCTCGTAGGCGTGCTTCGAGGGTGAGTTTCTGTGCGGGGCTGCAGACGATCTCGAAGACGGACTTCTGTACGCGGTGGCCGATGCCTTCGCAGGTCTTGGCTACGCGTCGAAGCCGTCGTTGTCCTTGTGGTGTCGTGGTGTCGACGTCATAGGTGATCAGTAGTTCCATTAGGTGGGTGTCCAGGGAAGGTAGGTATCGCTGTCGCCTCGTAGGTGGCGGGCGAGAAGACGGGCTTGAACGAGCGGGAGAAGTCCAGCAGGGATCTTCCGATCCAAGCCTGCGTGCGGCCAGGCACGTTCACGTGCTTGAGACCATTGTTCGAGGAAGAACTTTCTGCCGTCGTCGGTGAGTTGGACGGCACCACCAGGAAGGGTTTCGGTGTGCTGTGGGGTTAGTTGTTTGCGGTTAATCAGGGTGAGTACGAGTCGGTCGACAAGCAGAGGACGTAGTTCTTCCATCAGGTCGAGCGCGAGGGCGGGTTTGCCGGGGCGGATGCCATGGAGGTATCCGAGGTAAGGGTCTAGTCCGACGTGTTCGAGAGCTCCGTGCACAGCGGCGCGGAGCATGCCGTATCCGAACGAGAGGAGACAGTTGGTGGCGTCCGTGGGTGGTCGGCGGCTGCGTCCGGTTGCGACCCCTGGAGCAAGAAGGTTCAGGCCTTGGAAGTAGTCACGTGCGGCGCGTCCTTCGATGCCGAGTATTTCGGGGAGGTGGCTGGCGTTGTCGAGTTCTGTCAAGGCGTATGCGTGGCGTTGAGCGAGGTCGCGAAGTTGGGTTTGCCGATTGCCGGTTGTGTCACGGGCTGTTCGTAGGAGGAGTTGGCGATAGTTGTGCAGTTTGCCTGCGACGCACGCCCGGGCGATGTCGCGGCGGCGCGTGGGGTCGTCGTGTGCGCGGAACTGCGCGAGGCGTAGCAGGGGGTTTCCGTTGAGAGGGCCAATTGTTTTGGCAAGGAATCTGCCGTTACGGGTGACCCAGGTGACCGTACGTCCGTCGGCGGCGCATCGGTGGAGGAGGTCGTCGGAGAGGGCGACCCCGTTCCAGGCCACGATATGGTCGATCCGGATCAGGGGGATGAGGTTGCGGCCGGACCGTTCGGGGTGGGCGATGCGGAGGGCGTCGCCGTCGAGGTGGAGGCTGGTTCCGGGTGTGGTGGCGAACAGCGTGCGCAGGAGTTCGGTCATCACCAGTCCCCGGGTTCTCGTGGCGTGCACAGGCGGGCTCGGGTAGCGCTGGGGGCGTCGGGTAGGCACCCAGGGCTCAGGGAGCAGCGGCGGCAGCGGGCATCGTGGACGGGTGGCGGCAGCGTGTGCTGGTCCAGAAGGGTGCGGATGGCGTGGGTGGTGGCGAGTACTTCCCTGCGGAGAGTCTCGTCGACGAGAACGTTGTGTCTGTGGCGATCGCGGCCGGAGAACACAATTCCGGCGGGGATCGGCACCCCGAACATTTCGCGCAGGCACAGCACTTGGGCGGCGACTTGCAGGTCTGCGGGGCCTCCGGGACGGTAACTGCCGGACTTGTGTTCGACCGGTATGGGATGTCCCGCGTCGGTATCGAGGTGCACGGCGTCGCAGATGCCGTGCAGTCCGAGCACGTTGCTCCAGACGGGTAGGGAATGCCAGACCCGCTGGCCAAGCCGGTCGTGGGAGGATCCCGCGCGGTCGACGGTGGCGTGTGCGAGGTCGCCCCGGACGGTGTCGGTGTTGGACTCGAAGTAGGACTCGAGTCCGATCAGGGCGGCTTGCCGCGGGCAGTAGGCGTAGTGTTCGAGGAGGGACAGCGGGATGCTGCGTACCTCGTCCGCAGGTGGGTTACTGCCGGGGTCCATGATGGGTTCCTAGCCGATGAGTTTGGTCAAGGTGATCCCTGGGGGTAGTCCGTCGTCGTCGAGTGACACGACATAGTCGTGGAAGGAACGTGGCGGGGTGTCGGGGTCGGTGCGGGTGATGGTGAGTCGTTCGGTGAGGCGGTGGGCAGGAGCAGCGCCGAACGCGTCGGGGTGGCTGAACACGTACAGCCCGCGCGGGGTGAGTCGTCCGCGGGTGGCGGAGCGGTCATGGTCGAACATCATGTCCAGCGTGCGGTAGAGCAGTTCCAGGTCTCGGGAGTCCACGCCGGTCTGTTTCCCCCGGGTGGCCGAGTAGTACAGCTCTGCTTTGTATAAGCCGTAGGGGACGGTCCATTTGCCGCCCATCTCGGTGGTTTCGCCCTTGTCGATGTCTTCTTGGCGGGTTTGGGTGACGCGGGTGATGGCGTGGTCCATCGGGAAGACGGGGTCGTTGCTGCGGGCCATGGTGATCTGTAGGGGGCCGCGGATCTGGCCGAGGGCGTGAGTTTTGCCGACCGAGAGCACCGCACCGAACAGGCGGATGTCGACATAGCGGTCGCACAGCCAGGCCCGGGCCTGGGCGGCCTCGTCGGGGGTGACCTTGGTCTTCTTGTCCAGGCTGAGCCCGGTGGCGGTGTAGGCGGCCTCGAGTCGGGGGTTCAAGGCGTGGCCAGCTTCGACGAAAATCCCGTACCGGAGATCGTCGGCTGCGGCGAGTGCGAGGGTGTCCCGGATCTTGCGTTTGAGCGCGACGTCGGTGATCAGCCCTTGCCCCGACTCGTCGTCGGTGCGGGGCCGGTTACCGGCGTCGGGATCGCCGTTGGGGTTGCCGTCGGTGACGTCAAACAGGAACACCACGTCGTGGCGCACGGTGGGATCCACGTGGGGCACGGTCATGCGGGCAACTCCTCGGGTTCGGTAGTGGTGCGGCGGAGGGTGGCGAAACGGTGGGCGCGTTGGTGGTGGTAGCCGAGCAGGAACTGTGCTTGCTGGGCCACGGTCGTGTAGCCGGGCAGGCCAGCCGGGGCTGCGAGTAGTTCGAACAGCTCGTCGAGCGTTTTCTCGTGGTTGACTGCGGCTCCACGCTTGCTGCGGCGGAGTTTCCGCAGCCAGGCGTTGGCGTCTTTGCGGCCGGTGACCAGGGCGGCGCGGGGGTTGGTGATGGCGCCGGCGAAGTACCGGTCACCGTAGGTGCTGTTGAGCGCACCTCCGGTGGCGTCGTACTGGAGGGCCTCGAGCGCGGCGAAGGTGCGCCCGGCAACGTAGGAGGGATCGGTGTTGGTGGGGTCCAGTCCGGGCATCGGGGTCTCCGTGGTGAGGGGGGAGCGTAGAAGGGCCAACCGGATCAGCCCGGCGCGTGCGGTGTCGAGCCGGCCATCGGTGCGTACGCGGTGTAGGAGGTGCGCCAACACCGATGGTGGCAGGGCAGTCCGGCGCAGGGCCGAGCGCAGCAAGTCCCGTTGAATTCCGTCCGGCCGGGCTGCTCCCGGCGAGCCCAGGCGGGCATACCGCCGGTCACGACGCAGCCAACGGCCGGTGACCCGCACCAGCTGTTCCAGCGATGCGTGGGGCCGCTCCTGCGGGTATAAGGGGGCGATTTCGAGCTCGTGGAACCACGTCGTGATGTTTTGCTCGAGCTGGGTTAGGGGCATCTCCAGCCAGTCCCGCACCATCACGCGAGAGATGTTGCCGCCGACGGTCAACGCGCAGAACGTCGCAGCATCCGCCGGGCGGAACGTGCCGGTGTGTACCGAGCCCAGCAGATCGTGCACCTGGTCGGGGTCGGGATCGAACAGCAGCGTCACCGGGTCGATCGTGACCGGCGCGGTGGTCCACCAGGCCAGCCGGCTGTCCTGCCCGCCATAGGATGCGGTCTGGGGTGAGTCCAGCAGGTTCACCAACCCGGCCGAGATGGCCTCCCCGCAGGTCAGACACATCGGGGAGCAGGTCAGCTGGGTGGTCAGGTCGTATCCGAACACCCGCTCGTTCACGCTCACCAGGGCCGCGTCGTTGCTGGCGCCGGGCACCAGACGGGCTGGCACCTTGCCCGGCACAGTATCCAGCAGCGGGCCAGTCGTACCGCACACCAAGCACAGGCCGCTGCCAGCGCCTTTGCGGCGGGCGACCTCGCCGGTCCAGAACGGCACCACCGAGGGGGCTTGATACGCGGGTTCGTTCGCCACCGTGATCAGCACACCTTGTTTCGCGGTGAACTCCGTCGGCTGCCGCAGTTGGTGGAGGGCGCCGGATCGGTAGCAGGCGGCGACCGCCTGCGCGACCGGGTCGTGCCGGCCCTCGGGGCTGTTGGCCCATCGCTCCATCAACTCGGCGAACGCGGCATGACATTGGGCCACCCGCGCTGGCTTGCTGTCCCGATCGGACCAGCCCAGCACGTACTGCACGTCATCAGCGGCCAGGTTCGGGGCAACACCCACAGTGCGTACCACGGCGGGCACACGATGGACCGCGCCACGGGGCGTACCCGTGGTATCCGGAAACACCAGGGATTCCACGCTGTCGCCACACGGCTGGCCCTGCTCGTCCAGGCGCAGTTCCCAGTGAAACTGCCGATCGCGATGAAACGGTACCGCCGTAGCGTCCCGGCCCGCGTAGGCAGCCAAGCGTTGCAGCAGCATCATGCCACTCCGCTGGAGGGAATGCCCTGTGCTGGCACGTGCAACACCCCGTTGTCCAGGCGCGCGGTGAACCAGGAAAACGACGGCGGCGTGGTCGAATGATCCACCGAGTGCAGCATGATGCCCAGATCCTCACTGTGCTGCCAGGGTGGCCTCGTGTCCGGCTCGCCAAAGAACGCGGTGCATTCACGTGTACCGAGATACGGCTGGGAGAAACAACTTCCCCGCTTCACCCGCCGGCGAAACTGGTCCCGGTAGGCAGCCGCGGACGCAGTCGCGTGCTCGCGCAGCTGCACATGGGCGTGGATGCGGTACTCCACGTCCCGCAGGCACACCGCGTGGCGCTGCACTCTGTTAGCCACCGTGTCCACTCGGCGACGCCCGGATGCGGCCTCCGCCAGTGACGCAAGATCAGTGGTTTCGTTGCGCCGCATAGTGAACTGCCGGATCTCCTTCAGCACCTCGATGGCGACCACCCGCCAGGTGAACTCCGGCTTCCAAAAGATCGCCTCCAGCACACCCGCCGCTGCCGACGGCGTCATGACCGGATAAGACACCCGCTCCACCTTCAACTCCGGCCGGGTGAATAACGCCGCCTCGCCCCACACCTGCACCACCACCGGCGGGGTACTCGACCGCGCCCGCGGCAGGTCGCTACTCACCACACCGTCTCCTTCCCGATCTCCCCCTCATCGACGCCGACCTGCAGGTCGTAGTCACCACACCACTCCCACAGATCCTCGCGACCCGCCACGACCGGGCGGCACAACGCCCGGACGGCGGGATCGGCGGCCACCGCCCGAGGGATGGACACGGTGTAGCCGCGTAACTTGCGAAGGGCATCGCCCACCGGGCCCTCGGGGTTACGCACCTGCTCCAGCAGCCCCTCAACCTTCACCCGATCGGTGTAGCCGGCCACCACCACCGCCACGGCATCTTCATCGATCATCCGAAACGCCAACCGCCGGTCACGCGCCACACCCGCCCCCGGATCGACCAGGGGTCCATCGGCCACGGCAGGAAAGTCCAGCCGCGCCCGGTTCTCCTGGATGGCCACACCCCGACCGGCCCGATCCACGTTCAACCCTCGATACAGACTGCGGTAATAGGCTGCCAACGCGTCCGGGTCATCCGGCTGCGCTCGGCCAGGGCCGAAGAACCCGAGCGTCTTGGCCACCCCCGCCCGGTAGAACATCGGCACCGGCGCGTCGACCGCATCGAACACCACCACCCGCCCCGGCTCCGGGCGCAGGCCCTCCCGGTTGGCCCGCCCCGCAGCCTGCTGCAGCGACTCCGCCGGCGCCAACGCGCGAAACACCACCGGGAAATCCACATCCACGCCAGCCTCGATCAACTGCGTCGACACCACCCACACCGACTCCCCCGCTCCCAGCAGTTGCTGCACCTGCGCCAACACCGCCTGACGATGCCGCGGACACATCCGCGTCGACAAATGAAACACCCACCGGCCCGGACTGTGCATCGCCACCGCCCGATACAACCGGCGGGCGTGCCCTACCGTGTTCACCACCACCAGCGCCTGACGCTCGGCGGCGACATCCTGCGCCACCTCTTCCAACGTCGGCCGGGGATCCTCCACCCGCCACTCGTACTCAACCCGCCGCAACCGTCGAAACAACTCCACCGGCTCATCCACCAACTCCTGAACCGGCAACGACTGCCACACCGCCAACGACTCAAACGACGGCTGGGTCGCCGACGCCAACAACACCGTCGTCCGAAAATGCTCCGATAAGATCCGCAGCACATCCAGAATCGGAACCAATAGCGACACCGGTAACGCCTGCACCTCATCCAGCACCACCACCGCGTTGGCCAATCGATGCAGCTTCCGAGACCGGGCCGGCATCCGCCCGAACAACGAATCAAACAACTGCACGGTGGTCGTCACCACGAACGGCGCATCCCAGTTCTCTGCTGCCAGCCGCATCCGCCGCTGATCGATCTCGGTATTGGAATGATGCTCCAACACCACGTCTTCACCCAGCAGCTTCCGGTACACCTCGGCGTTCTGCTCCGTAATCGTCGTGAACGGCACCGCCACAATCACCCGAGCCAGACCGTGCTCCGCGGCGTGACGCAGCGCGAAGCCACCCGCCGTCAACGTCTTGCCCGACCCCGTAGGAGCCGGAAGCCGATACACCCCCGGCCGCAGACCCGCACGAGCCACCACCGACTCATACAACCCAGCCCGCACCTCATCAATCGGCGACCACGACCGCTCCTCTAGCAACTCCGACCGACACCGCTCGAAACGTCGCACGAGCCCATCCATATCCGCCGCAGATCTCACCCGCGGTCCATCAAGATCGTCAAAATGCGCCGCCGTATCCAAATGATCAGCATCCACCAGCGCCGAGAAAACCATCCGAACACCCACCTCCAACACACGCGCATCACCCACCCAGGCGTCCGGCAGCAACACCTCCCCATCCATCAACCCCCGCGCCTCCGGCACTTCGCCAAAGAACCGCTCCAGCGATTCAAGATCACCCGGACCACGCATCCACTGGCGCAACTCACCCAACCCAGGCAAACCCCCGTGATGCCCCAACACCCCCAACGCCGCCGCACCCGCCCGCTTCACCACCAATGCCGCACCCAACTCCTTATGCGGAACCGCCACCCGCCGCCCCGAATCCGCAACCCGTTCCAAACCCTCCTGCCAGGCGCAACTCGCCTTCCCAGCGTCATGCACCAACCCCAACGCCCCCGCCAACGCACCGGCCCCGAACGAGTCGGCAAACCCCCGCGCCAGCGACGCCGTAGACCGAACATGATCAGCCAGCAAATGCCAACGCCCCGCCCACCTACTCGCACTATGCGCCCACATACAGCCAACCTTCGTCTCGTCGTCAGACCGCGCGACAGTATCCCCGGCCACCGACAAGCCGGTTCGTGACCTGCCACCACAAGCTTTCTCCGGCGAGCCCGACAAACGGGTCGAGCCTCCGGTGGACACCGGAGGCTCGACCCGTTTGCGCACCTAGCCGTATCGCGCACAGTTGCGATCCTCAGCCTGAAAGGGCTGCTGCCAGCAGACTACCAGCTCTGATTCTGTGCTCGGTAAGGTTACGTGCTTGTCGTGTGCTAGCCTCCGCAGTCAGCCGGGAGCGCGGATACCCGTCTGCACCATGCGCCGCTCTCACCAAGATCAACAGGAGTCTTGATGCCTCAGCGCGACGCGGCACGGGCGGCGGACGCGACCAACGAACTGCTGGGGACAATGGTCACGGCCCTGCACCCCTCCGACCCCGCGGAACTCCGGTGACCACGCGAACGGGCAGGCCGTCGGGCGATCCGCGCACCGTGATCGGCCTCATCTACCGCATCATCGACGAGCCTCGGAGAGCGGCATGCACCATCGCGATCCTCGTCCTGCCGCTCGGGGTAGTGTCCCAGGTGCTCGGGAGTGGCTCGGTGTTCGGCGTGCCAGTTGCGTGGATCGGCGGCGCGTGTAGTGCTTTGGGCACCGCGGTGCTGGCCTGGCTTCGCCGACGAGCCCGGAAACGTGCGGAAACGGCCCCCGATGACGACCAGCGGTGAAGCGGCCACAGACCCAATCCGTTCACCCGTCGTCCTTCGGGCACGCCACATCAGCCTGGCAGGGCTACACCCACTGTCGAGACGGGCCACTCGAGCCGCGGGGCCTTCGGTACCCCTCCAGAACGAGGAGGAACGAAAACCTCTGACCTGCGCACACACACTCAACGTTTCTGATCAACCCAGATGCCGACCTGCCTTGACACCTGTCGACGCTCACGCAATTCCCGGCGCCTGTGCACATATTATTCCGCAGGTGGTGGGTCCGTGTGGTGATATTCCGCCCTGTGGCCTCCTTCAGTGCCCGCCGGGAACGCGGGGGCGTTACCCCGTACATGTTTCACGACATGGATGATCTGGCTAGGATGGGATCGTCACTGGCCCCGGAGGGCCGGCGCCACGCCAGTGGATCATCGTGCGGTCCGGGGCGAACCTCGGTGTTGCGATCCTCGCCGGTCCCGGAGGGCCGGCGCTGCACGAGGCACGAGCACATCGTCGTCGGTGCCGTTGTGGTTGCGATCCTCGCCGGTCCCGGAGGGCTGGCGCTGCGGGCGTCCTCGCCGCGCCCCTTTTTGCTGTCCTGGTGGTTGCGATCCTCGCCGGTCCCGGAGGGCTGGCGCTGCCCTATCGGGGGCGCAACGTGTCGCCGCGGGCCGGGCGTTGCGATCCTCGCCGGTCCCGGAGGGCTGGCGCTGCCCTATCGGGGGCGCAACGTGTCGCCGCGGGCCGGGCGTTGCGATCCTCGCCGGTCCCGGAGGGCTGGCGCTGCACGGCCCGGCCAGGGCGATGCGCGCCTTGGACGAGGTTGCGATCCTCGCCGGTCCCGGAGGGCTGGCGCTGCCCTATCGGGGGCGCAACGTGTCGCCGCGGGCCGGGCGTTGCGATCCTCGCCGGTCCCGGAGGGCTGGCGCTGCCCGTGGGGTTCCTCCGGACTGATCACCCCATGCACCAGTTGCGATCCTCGCCGGTCCCGGAGGGCTGGCGCTGCTCGCCGTGCTCATCCCGCACCACATCCGCCGACAGTTGCGATCCTCGCCGGTCCCGGAGGGCTGGCGCTGCTCGGCGCTGCCGTCGCCGTGGGCCAGCGCGTAGTCGTTGCGATCCTCGCCGGTCCCGGAGGGCTGGCGCTGCTCCGATGGAACGCTGGAGTTCTCCTGGTCACCAGATGGTTGCGATCCTCGCCGGTCCCGGAGGGCTGGCGCTGCTGGCCTCGCCATCGCCGAAGCGCTGGCCCAGTTGCAGGTTGCGATCCTCGCCGGTCCCGGAGGGCTGGCGCTGCCGTGGGGTTCCTCCGGACTGATCACCCCATGCACCAGTTGCGATCCTCGCCGGTCCCGGAGGGCTGGCGCTGCATGAGCGCATGGCGAAGCACGGATCGAAAGCCGAGGTTGCGATCCTCGCCGGTCCCGGAGGGCTGGCGCTGCCTGATCGTGGACCGGTGGGACATCGTGGACGCTGGCGTTGCGATCCTCGCCGGTCCCGGAGGGCTGGCGCTGCCGGGAGGACACCACCGGGGACTACCGCACCAACCCGTTGCGATCCTCGCCGGTCCCGGAGGGCTGGCGCTGCGGTCCGCGCACGTGGATCTGGACGCGATCGAGGCCGTTGCGATCCTCGCCGGTCCCGGAGGGCTGGCGCTGCCCGGAGGCGATCTACCGACAAGCCGGCAGTCGAGACGTTGCGATCCTCGCCGGTCCCGGAGGGCTGGCGCTGCAGCGGGCCGACGTGGACCGCATCATCGAGGCCCTGGTTGCGATCCTCGCCGGTCCCGGAGGGCTGGCGCTGCGGTCAGCTCGTGCTGGACCCGGACCTGTCGCCAGGGTTGCGATCCTCGCCGGTCCCGGAGGGCTGGCGCTGCGGGTTGTACGCCAGATGATCCGCAAGGATGCGATAGTTGCGATCCTCGCCGGTCCCGGAGGGCTGGCGCTGCCCGTTCCCGGGGCGGCCCCGCCGCCCCCGCTGGTGTTGCGATCCTCGCCGGTCCCGGAGGGCTGGCGCTGCTGGCGCGAGGATCACCAGAATGCGCCCCAGCGAGTCGTTGCGATCCTCGCCGGTCCCGGAGGGCTGGCGCTGCCGCGATGGTCAGCGGCACCAGGCTGTCGCCGAACGAAGTTGCGATCCTCGCCGGTCCCGGAGGGCTGGCGCTGCGACACCTGATGTGCGCCTACTATGCCGATGTTGCAGTTGCGATCCTCGCCGGTCCCGGAGGGCTGGCGCTGCCCCACATCAGCAGGGACGACATCCTACTGATGACCTGGATCGTCCGGTCGAGCCCAGATCGTGGGATGACACGCCACAGTTTAGTTGGGAACCTTCCGGTGTGTCGCACCACGCTTGGGGTTCCCAACCCGCCATGGAGGACGTCCCGGCGGTCCAAGGGTATGGTTCGCCACTACCTGCGCCAGTTTCGCGCCGCCGCGCATTCCCAGCGACCCCGACACCAGCCGCTGTCGGTCCGTCGCGTCGTCGGCTGGATCATGGCCGACTCGCAGAATACGGACGCTACCGACGACCAGCCCGCACTTCACTTCTTCGTGCGAGGGCTACGCAGCGATCAGGACGCGGTCACCGCCGGGCTCACTCTGCCCTGGAGCAGCGGGGGCGTTGAGGGCCACGGGAACCGGGTGGCGATGCTGAAACACCAGGTGTTCGGTCGTGCCAAGCCCGACGTGCTCCGCAAACGCGTCCTGCTCGCCGACTGAGCCGGATAGGCTCGATCACAGAAGGCGTGCCAGAACCACGATTCGGACGCCACGCCTTGATCAGATTCACGTGCCGCCGACACCACCCGGCGTTGTTGCGGGGTCTGCACCTTATCTATCGTCGTTGCCTCTGGTACCTGCTCCTGCGGTCGGCCACGGGTTGTCGGCAGCCTCTGCTAAGACAACCAGGTGTATGTCTTCGGCGGCTCGGTCCGAGAGGCAGCCGAGCTACTGGATGGCTCGGCCGACGAGTTCGTAGCTGGGTGTGCTCGTCGGTTCCGTGAGCTGCATGGTGAGGATCCTGGCTATCGGGAGCGGGCCAGCTGGCCGGTGCTCGTGCGTGCCATGATGCGGGCTGGGCTGGGCGAGTTGTGGCTGGGGCTGGAGTTCTCACTGCACGGCACAGGTCAGCGTGTTGACGCGCTTGTCCTCGGCACTCGCGCGGACGGCGGGCTGCAGGCCACGGTTGTGGAGTTGAAGCAGTGGAGCGACTGCGTACTGCTGGAAGCTGAGCCGTCGAGAGTCCTGGTTCGCGGTGAACTGCTCACGCACCCGTGCGCGCAGGTAGCCGGCTATCTGTGGTATCTGGCTACCTGGGTGCGGCGGGCGGAGTTGGACCTGCTGGTGCGGGGTGTGGCTGTGCTGCACAACGCGTCGCCCAGCGTGGTGGCCGACCTCCGCGGCTCGGTCGTGCGTTCCACCGGAAGCGACGAGATCGCCGTCCTCGGCCGCGCCGAGCTGGACGTCCCCGAGGCCGTCCGCGCTGGCCTCGCCGCCGATGGCCTGGCCGGGCCGGCGGACGAGCAGATCAAGGCGGTGCGGGAGGCCCGGCACATCCCACCGTTGTCGCTGTTCACGGAACTGGAGCGGGTCCTGAACAACGACTCGAGCATGACCCTGGTCGGCGAACAGCAGGATGCGCTGTTGGAGCTGCGCAGCAGGCTGAAGGCGGCGTTGTCCGCGCCCGGACGGCATCTGATCCTGGTGACCGGCGGTCCGGGGACCGGCAAGTCCGTCATCGCCGTCCGGCTCCTCGCCGCGATCCCGAAGCTCGCCGAACAGCTCGGCACCACCTGCACAGCACGGTATCTGACCCCGTCGGGAACGCTGCGCTGGCAGCTGGAGCGCGCGGCGGGCCCGGCAGGCAAGGGCTTGTTCCACACCGTGCGGGGATACCTCAAGGCGAAGCCGAAGGAGCGCCATGTGCCGGTCGTCGACGAGGCCCAGCGGATCGCCGATGCCGTGCACAAGATCCCGGAGATCCTCGACGCCACCCGGCTGGCGGTGCTCTTCCTCGACGAGAAGCAGATCATCCTGCCCAACGAGGGCATCACCTCTGATGCGCTCGAACGGCTCGCCGGCGGCAAGGGGGTCACGGTCAGCCCGATCAACCTGGTGAACCAGTTCCGCTGCGCTGGATCGCAACGGTATCTGGGCTGGGTCGACGCGTTGCTGACCCAAGGGCCATCCCCGCGGCCATGGACAGATGACGAGTACGACTTCGCGACTGTCACCGACCCGCAAGCGCTGAAGAACTGGGTCGACGCTCATACTCGCGACGGCACGACCGCGCGGATCTCCGCGGGGTTCTGCTGGCCATGGACCAAGGGCACCGCAAAGGACGAACTGCTCGACGACGTCGAGCTGAGGTGGCAGGACCGTGCCAGTGGTGCCGAGCGTGAGCTACGCCTGCCGTGGAACTCGAAGTTCGAGAAGCCCGACCGCGAGGGCAACGTCGCCATCCCGCACAGCCAGGCCTGGGCCACCGATCCGGGTGGCCACGAGCAGGTCGGCTGCATCTACACCGCACAGGGCCTGGAGTATCCCTACAGTGCCGTCGTCCTGGGCCCGGACCTCGTCCGGCGCAACGACCGGTGGCAAGCCCGCCCCGACCGCAGCTGGGACCCGGCCATGGAGGGCGTGACGCCCGAGCAGTACCTGGTCCTGGCGTTCAACATCTATCGTGTCCTGCTCACCCGGGGCACCCGCGGCTGCCGGGTGTACTCGACCGACCCGGCCACTCAGCGGTACCTCGAACACCTCATCCCTACCCGGGCAGGCGAGTCATAGGGTGGGTGGCATGGAGGTCGAGGAGCTCGTCGAGCGTCTGCGCTCGTTCGCGCAGGTCCGGGACTGGGAGCAGTTCCACAACCCGAAGAACCTGGTCATGGCCCTGACCGGGGAAGTAGGGGAGCTGGCGGAGCTGTTCCAGTGGCTCACCCCGGCGGAGTCGGCCCGGGTCATGGACGACCCGGGCAGCGCAGAACGGGTGCGTCACGAGATCGCGGACGTGCTGGCCTACCTGCTGCGCCTGGCTGACGTGCTCCAGGTCGATGTCGTGTCGGCTCTGGCCGACAAGATCACGGTCAACGAGGCGAAGTACCCGGTTGACCTGGCGCGGGGGTCCGCGGCGAAGTACGACCAGCTGTGAACGTCCCCTGACCAGCCTGCTCGGCCGCCGCGGGAGGCGGGCAGGGTGGCGACTGGGCAGCGGCAGGAAGGTCCGCCTCGGCGGGTCGGCGCCGTGCCAAGCGGAGGGTCCGCTACCGTGACCGCATACAGCCGCCTGGCTTCCGCTTGCCCGGCAAGCGGACACGCCACTCTTGTATGGGAGTTTCGACGTGCCCTCGTTCCTGCTGAGCAGATCCGTTCGCGGTGTCCTGCAGCTCGCCGCTGCCGACGCCCTGGTGGACCAGTTGACCACCCAGTTCGCCGTCAAGTACGGATATCGCCCTACCGAAGCCGAGCAGGGGGCGTGGCGAGCCAGCCTGCCGGCGCTCGCGCACGAGCTTGACGAGTGCGGCCTGGGCGAGGTCGAGATGCTCATCGAGTACCAGCTGCCCCTGTCCAGCCTCCGCGCGGACGTGGTCCTCGCCGGCCTCCACCCCGACACCGGCAGGTCGTCCTACGTGGTGGTCGAGCTCAAGCAATGGACGAAGGCCACCGCCGAACCGGACGAGCCACGGCTGTGCACCGTGCCGCACACCACACGGCCCCTGCTGCACCCGGTGTGCCAGGTCGAGCAGTACTGCGAGTACCTCGCCGACTTCACCCGCACCCTGCACGACCACCCGGACGACGTCGCCGGCGCCGCCTACCTGCACAACGCGGACGACTCCGGCGTGGCGTCGCTGACCGAGCTGCCACCCAGGCCGTACGGGCAGCTGTTCACCGCATCGAGCCGCACCGCGTTCCGCTCCTTCCTGCGCAGGCGGCTGGCCCCCAAGCCGGGTGTCCAGGCCACCGAGGACCTCACCCACAGCAGGGTCGCACCGAGCCGCCAGCTCATGCACGTGGCCGCTGACGAGATCAAACGCCAACGCAACTTCGTCCTCCTCGACGACCAGCAAGTCGCCTACCTCGCGGTGCTCCGGGCCGTTCGCCGCGCACACGAGTCCGACCACAAGGAAGTCGTCGTTGTCAGCGGTGGTCCAGGTTCGGGCAAGAGCGTCATCGCGCTCGCCGTGCTCGGCGAGCTGTACCGCAACGGCCACGGCGCGATCCACGCGACCGGGTCGAAGTCGTTCACCACCACCCTGCGCAAGACCGCCGGTAAGGGCGTGACCCGGGTGCAGAAGCTCTTCCAGTACTTCAACAGCTTCTCCCACGCCAAGCGCAACGGGCTCGAGGTGCTGATCTGCGACGAAGCACACCGCATCCGGGAAACGTCCAACAACCGCTTCACCCCCGCGGCCAAACGCAGCGGCAAACCCCAGGTCGAGGAACTCCTCGACGCCGCCCGCGTCCCAGTCTTCCTCCTCGACGACCACCAGGTGGTGCGCCCCGGCGAACTCGGCTCGGTCGAGGAGATCACGGCCACCGCACACGACAAAGGTCGGCAGGTCGTCCCGGTCGACCTCAACGGCCAGTTCCGCTGCGGCGGCAGCCACGCCTACGAGCAGTGGGTCCTGCGCCTACTCGGCCTCACGGAAGGAAACCCGGTCCCGTGGGAGGGCGACGACCGGTTCGACCTCGCCGTCGCCAACAGCCCCGAGGACCTCGAGACCCAGCTCGCCACCAAGCTCGGCAACGGATTCGGCGCCCGCATCACCGCCGGCTTCTGCTGGCCCTGGAGCGACGCCAACCCCCACACCGGTCTCGTCAACGACGTCGTCATCGGAAGCTGGAAACGTCCCTGGAACGTCAAAGGCGACCGCGGTGTCAACGGCGCACCACCGGCACAACTGTGGGCCACCGACCCGGCCGGCTTCGGCCAGGTCGGCTGCATCTACACCGCACAAGGCTTCGAATACGACTGGAACGGCGTCATCTTCGGCCCCGACCTGGTATGGCGCACCGACAAGTGGGTTGCGGTCCCCACAGCGAGCAAGGACACCATCGTCGCCCGCGCCAAACCCCACGAGTTCGACCGCCTGATCAAACACACCTACAAGGTGCTCTTGACCCGCGGCATGGCCGGAACTGTCCTGTACTCCACCGACCCCGAAACCCAAGCCAAGTTCCACGAACTGGTCGACGGCGTGCGCACCTGATGTCTGCGGCATTGTTGCAGGAGCGAACACGAAAGGAGCGCGGCTCCCCGGTGGCTTATTACGCAGTCCGTTGTCGTTCCGTCCTCCTCCACTCCCCACGATGAACGAACCCCAGCTCGTGTTGCAGCCACGCGGGGGCCCCGAGCACAACGGGCCGCGGAACTTCAGGGTGTCAGTCCGGCAGGGGGTGCAGTTGTCCGACCACTCTGCCGCACTCGGCAACGATCGAGCCGCGCTCACCGACCTCTATCCCGACGGGATCGCCAGGCTGTGGGGCTCAACGCCAGCCGCGAACAAGAGCAACGCCAAGGCCGTCGCGCTCCGCGACCGCAAGGTCGGCGACCGGGTGCTGTTCTACGCGGACAAGGCGTTCTTCGCCGAGGCCACCATCCTCCACCTGTTCTACAACCCGACACTCGCGGAGTCAGTGTGGGGAACGGACGAGGATGGCAGCACGTGGGAGCACGTCATGGCCCTCGGCGATGTCCGCGAGTTCGAGTCACCGATCCCTGCCGCTCAGGTACTGGGCCCGCTGGGCATGACGGCAACGTTGCGCAGCCTGACCCTCGTGCCGACGGAAAAGTACGCCGTAGTTCGAGAATTGATCACGAGCACACAGGGTCGCCAGCCCCGCTATTGGTTGCTCCACTGCAACCCCAAGACGTGGGACGTCTGGTCCTGGTGGGAGGAGCGGACGACGTCGCTGAACACCTGGACGGTCGCCAGACACCTCGAGGATCTGCGAGTGGGTGACCCCTTCGCGCTATGGGTGTCTGGTTCCGCCGCGGGCATCTACGCGTTAGGCGCTCTAGCTTCGGAGCCATACGTTACTCAAGAGTTCGACGACCACTGGGCCGAGCGCCCGAAGCGGCGGCATGTGGTCGACCTTCGCTTCGACCGCTTCATATTCGATGAACCGCTCACCAAGCGAGCATTGGCCGGCGACCCGGTGTTCGCCGATGCACTGGTCATGCGCATGCCGGGCTCGCCCAACCCGATCCCGCTGACACCCGAGCAGTGGGAAACGATCACAAGGACGGCAGGCGTGCGGGGGCGCAAGGAGCGCGTGGCGCCGTCGGAGACCGTGGTGACGTCGCGCCCCGTGGGCGATGTCCCCGAGCGCACGACCGCAAACGGCCAGTCCGGTCCTCGCGTGGTCGACTTCCGCGAAGCGAAGCTGGTGAAGTGGTACACCGACACCCTGGGACGGGAACTGCGTTGCCTCAGCGCGCTGCTTCCCTCCGGCGAACGGCTCGTATGCGACCTATTCGACCCCGAGACGAACACGCTCATCGAGGCCAAAGCGTCCAACGAGCGCTCCGATGTCCGCCTGGCGCTCGGCCAGCTGCTGGACTACCAGCACCACATCAAGCCCGATGCCGAACTGGCGGTGCTCCTCCCCGTGCCACCGTCAGCGAGCGTCGCCGAAGTGCTCCACGCTCACGACGTCACCGTCATATCCCGGGATGGCCGGACGGCACCTCGAGACAGCTGAGGCGGCACACAGTGGCTCATCGCTTGGACCGGCGGCGGGCAGGGCGCGGTGCCCGTTGTGCGGGCTGCGTCGGGATACCGCTCCGGTACGGCAGCGGGTCCTCCGTAACCGCGTACCAGCTCCGGAGGTTGGCCGGTCTGGTCCAGCGCCCCACCGCCTCCGCGACCTGATCGTGCACATACAGAGCGTGACTGCACGCTTCGTGCCAAGCGCTGATGAGCTGGTCCCGCGTGCGCACGTCACCGAAAAACTCCGCGTGCAGCGCGAGCAGTGCATGCAGGGAGTGCCGCGACGCGGCATCCACCGGGTCGTCCATCGCCCCGAGCCGGCCGGGGGTGGCTCCATCACAAACCGGACAGCGGCAGGTCCAGAAGTGGCCGATGTCGGGTGTGCTGGCAAAGACACGTTCGCAGGTCTCGAGCCGGTGATGGCTGAGCAGACGTGTCACGAAGGCCGACGGCCCCGGCGACGGGTTGAGGTTCACCCCGAATGGTGGACAGGGGCTTACGAGGGGGTCAGGCCGCCGTTCGGAGTGCCTGCTCGAAGTTGTCGGGGCTGAGCATCCCGATCGCGGAGTGCCGCCGCGTACTGTTGTAGAAGCTGATCCATTTGTCAATCGCGGCAACGAGTTCTGTCTTCGTGGCGTAGGCGTGCCGGTAGTAGTGCTCGTGTTTGAACGTCGACCAGAACGACTCCGCTGGGCTGTTGTCCCAGCAGATTCCGGTCGCGCCCATCGACCGGCGCAGGCCGTGCCGGAAGCACGCCGTCGCTGTCAGGTGCGCGGTGTACTCGCCGCCACGGTCGGAATGCAGGATCGTGCCACGGCATCTGCCGCCACGGGTGCCCACGGCGGCATCGATGGCGTCGGTGACCATCTCGGCGCCGATGTGGTCGGATACGCTGTAGCCCAACACTTTCCGGGACTGTCCGTCCCGGATCGCGCACAGGAACATGTCACCCTGACCACACGTCAGGTACGTGATGTCGGTCAGCCAGACCGCGTCGAGCCGGTCCCGGTCGAAGTGCCGGTCGACCAGATCCGGTGGGAACGACGCGGCCGGATCGACCACTGTCGTCTTCACCTTGAACGTGCGCGGGCTGATGCCCTCAAGCCCGATCGAGGCCATGATCTTGGCGACGGTCTTCGCTGTGACCACCTCGCCCTGCTCACGCAGCTCGGCGGTGATCCGCGGCGACCCGTAGATCCCGCTCGAGTCCTTGTGCGCCTGGGTGATCTTCACCTCGAGATCGGCTCGGCGTTGCTGCCGCGGAGTCAACACCGTTGCCGCCACACGTTTCACATGCGCGTAGTAGCCCGCCCTCGACACGCCCAGCAGCCGCGCCATACGCCGCACTGAGAACCGCGTGTTCGGCGGCGAAGTGGTGGTGTCAGCGAACTTGTCGGGGCCGGCGTACTTGGCCATCAGAGCGAACCGGGCCGGTTCTTCTGCATCGCGGCAAAGTACGCCGAAGCTTTTACCAGGAACGCGTTGTCCTTCTCCAGCTCGGCCACCTGTCCGCGCAACCGCAACAGTTCGGCCCGCTCGGCGGCCTCCAGAGGTTTGTCTCCGTGGACCTCGGCCGCGGTGACCCGTCGACGTTCGTCTTTGACCCAGACACTCAACATGCCCGCGTCGATACCCAGCTCGCGGGAAACCTCAGCGATCGTCCGGCCGGAATCGATCACGCGATGAGCAGCCTCGACCTTGTACTCGGCCGTGTACGAACGGCGCTTGCGAGGAGGCATGAGGACATCCTTTCAGCAGGACGACTGGTCCTGCTAACTCGGTGTCCACTACCCGGGGTGAACCTCAGGTGCCGGCCACCCGACGCCACGGGATACAGATGACGAAGTGTGCTCGTCGCCCCGACCGCAGCGGCGTGCGCACCGTGGCAAAGCGCGCCGACCGCCGACACATCGCACCGCAGCAACAGGACGGGCACCAGCGCACTGTCCAGCAGCCGCAGAACGCCGCGGACCAGATACTGGACACCGAACGGATCGCTAGCGTGTTCGAGAACGAGCGCCACCGGCACGCCGTAATGGTTGATCTCGCGCACCAGAGCGTCGCAGACCGCCGCTGTGGCAAACCACCGCGCAGCCATAGGAAGCACCGCCACGACAGGAGCGGGCTCCCGCGCCGCCGCACGTAAGATCGCGCGCAGCCCCGCCACATTGCGCGGGGCAAGATAGCCGGAGTCGGTGAGCGGAAGCAGATCGAGCTCGCGTTGACGTCGACACCAGGCGGGATGGGTACCACTGCCCGCGCTGACCCGGCGTCTGCCGGAGTACCGGTTGGCATCGCACAGAATCGGACCGCTGAACCCCTGATCACGAAGCCTGCGGACGGTGCTTTCCGGCGAAGATCCGGTCAGCACGATGCCGGCGCCATACTCATCGGCGATCTCCCCGACAGCGTCCGCCGTCGACAGCGAACACTGAACCAGCAACCGCCCGGCGAGCTGCTCCAGCGACCGATCCATCCTTTCACCGTGAATCACAGCAGGTCACATGTCACAGGTCGGCACACCAACGCCAAGCGACATCGCGCGAACGGCCCACAGGCCGGTCACGTAGCGCACGAAGGGGACTCATGTGGGTGCTCTACCACGGCAGGACCCTAGCTACCTACCTAGCGTAGACAAACGCGCCGCAGCCATGCCCCGCGTCACGCGTCAGTCGGTGTCAATCGCGATTCGCAGGCATGCGGTTACTCTGCAATCGCCCCTCCGGCACCGGACTACCTTCTGGGTGATTACATCCAGGCCCCTCTCCTCAACCTGATAAGCCGACTCCAGGGACAATTTTCGCGCAATCTCTGCATTTTGCCCGGATCGGCACTGTAGAGCGCAGGCTCGACGTCACCGGGCGAATCGATCCTCCGCCGTGTCGAGCAGGTCGCGCCAGAGCGCCGCCCAGTGCGGCCCTCGCGGCGGCACGCTGGGCCTGCACTCATTGGACACGGCCTTGACCAAGGCCCGGATGGCTCCCGGGATCACACAACCGCACCTCCGCCACAGCCAGCCGCAGTCGTCCGTTCTCCGATGCGAGAGCGATGGCGGAAGGGATCATCTACCGATACCGCTACGGGATCGCGTGGCGGGCTGCGCCGGAGGTGTTCGGTCCGTGGCAGACGATCTGGGCATGGCATCGCCGGATGGTTGGTGACGGCAGGTGGGACGCGGTGCTGCAACGTCCGCTGACCGCTGCGGATGTGGCTGGGCAGATCGGCTGGGCCGGTCTCGGTGGATTCCACGATCGCCCGTGCGCATCAGCACGCCACCAATACCACTCGCCTCGCAGGGGATGGGTCGAACTACACGGATCTGCTGAGGGAGCCGCCTGATCACGCGGTCGCCGTTCCCGCGGCGTTTTGCCACAAAAGTGCACCACCTCATCGACGGGAACGGTCGACCGTTAGTGGCTCTGGTCGGTCTGGGGCAGGCCAGCGATGCGCCGGTGTTTCTGCGCCTGACGCGGCATCGCCAGGCCCCTCGGGCTGGGTGTGGCCGGGTCCGCACTCGGCCGGCCAGCATCCGCGGTGACAAGCCTACTCCTCCGGGCAATCCACGGACACCTGCGTGATCGCGGCATCACCCCGTGATCCCGAACCTGCCGATCAGGCCGGGCACCGCAAACGCCGCGGCCCTCGTGGTGGTCGTCCGCCCGCGTGTGAACACGAAGCCGCCGTGGCCACCGAACCGCTCACAGCCATCCTCAAGACAGTAAGTACAGGGGTTCAGAAACCGCCTGCACGTGACCGACCACCTGATCAACGCATCGGGCCAGTGCGGCCTGGAGCATGCGGGCGCGGTTGCTCATGCACTGCAGACCGCGGAATGTCCGGTTGGCGGATACGTCGTTCTGGGCGAGCCGCCAGGTTGGCGGTGGACCGTAGGGTTGTTGGGCATATGGTGCGCCCACGCAGTGCCCATCCTGTCCAATATGGAACACCCGGCGAACCGGTTGCGGCAGATCGCTTCTTCGGCCGACTACGTCCTGACCGCGACAGCGGATGAAGCGGGAATGTAGCCGGAGCACCTCGAACGTGTCGTACTGCCGAGCGAGATGGCCGCGGTCCACGATGACGTTGAGGTCTCGCCGGGCGGGCCTCCGTCTGCGGCATGTGTACTGCACACGTCCGGCACGTCCGGGGTTCCGAAGCCGGTGGTCCTGGAACATGACGGGTTGGCTCATCGCATCGCGAGCCTGCGGGCGATATACGAAATCGGCCCGGCGGACAAGATCGCTCAGCTCGCAGCGCCGTCGGTTGATGTCATCTTGTGGGAGACGTTGCTCGCGTTCGCCGCGGGTGCGCAGTTGGCCATCCCGGCGGGCTCGTGCCGAACTCCGGGCCCAGCATTGGCGCGCTGGCTGGCCGAGCACGACATCACCGTCATGTCGTGCACCCCGACGATGCTCGCCGCGCTGCCGCAAGTCGACCTGCCAGCGCTACGTCTGATTGTCCTCGGCGGAGAACGCCTCGATGCGACTCGGCATGCCTTCTGGATCAAGCGTCACCAGGTCGCGAACGCCTACGGGCCCGCTGAGGCGACCATTGAGACGCATGTCTGCCCGCGAGCACCGCTGGAGAGCCCGACACCGATCGGCCGTCCGGTGGACGGCGTCGACGACTTCCTGCTCGACGATAGACGCCTGCCTGTTCCAGATGGCCAGGTCGGCGAGCTCTACCTGGGTGGTGTAGGGCTGGCCGCCCGCTACGCTGGCCTCCCCGAGGCCACCGCGGCGGCGTTCCAGCCGGTGATTGTCGACGGCCGAATGCGTCGGCTCTACCGGACCGGCGACCTGGCGTTCCGGCGACTGGATGGCCAGCTGGTGTTCGTTGACCGCGCGGATCGGCAACTCAACATCGGTGGACCTAACGTGGCACAACCCGAACTCTGCTCCTCGTCGACGGACCACAGCTCACCATACAGCCACCCACCTGCTGCTACACAGAGTTAGAAGAAACCACCACGAGTAGCCGTCGTTGTCGGCTCGACCACAACCAGACCCAGCAACTGATCGCCAACTACAGGTCCGGCTCGACCGTGTACCAACTCGCCGAGGCGTTCGAGGTCGACCGGCGCACGGTTAGCGCCATCCTCCACCTCCACGACGTACCCATGAGGCGTCGCGGCCTTACCGACGACCAGATCAAGGATGCCGAGCGCCTCTACCGCCAAGGCTGGTCACTCGCCCGCATCGGCGACCGCATGGAAGTCACCGCAGACACCGTACGTGCACGCCTCCTTGAACGCGGCGTAGTCATGCGCGACCCCAAGGACGCCCACGCACCGAAGCCGGTGACCTCTGATGACCCATCCCACGGCCGTACCGTCAAGCCGACCACATTCGGACGGGTCGGTCGTCGTGCAAGCCGTCACCGTAATCATGGGCATCGTCGTCGGCCTCACCTTCCTCTTCGGCTTCGGCCTGGGCCGGGCGAACTCTCTGGCTCAAGACAGGTCGCCGCTCAGGCACGGGCCGAGGGCCGTTGTCTCGTCTCGTGTTGCCGCTCATACGCTATGCGGTAAGAGCGCGGGTGTCGGACCGTCGTGCGGGAAGCGTGGGAAGATCGAGCACCATGCGGATCGACATAACACGCCTGCCCGCAGACGTGGTGGAACTCATCGACGCCCTCGTGCCCGGCGAGGACCTGGTGATCACGCGGGACGGCCACCCGGTCGCGGCGATCTCCAGCACATGCGGCGCACTCGACGGGGCCACCATCGGGCCTGGCTCGCCAGACGAACCACCACCGTTGGACTACGACAATGTGACCGTCGTGGCCACCGCGATGAAACTGTCGGCGTCGGTGCGCACGTCGCTGTCCGCCGAGCTCGGCGCGGACTACATCGTGCTAGACCTGCACGCGGCCCCGGCGACAGCCGAGGTGCTACTAGCGCCGCCAGCCAGCCCGCAATTGATCGGAGGACTCCGGTCGATGTTCCCGAACGCCCGCGTCATCATCGCCGAGATCGAGGACCAAGACCTCGGGGTCAACTACCACGGTCCGATACGCCGCATGCTCGATGCCGGCGCCGAAATCTACCTGGCCTCGACCACCATCCCGCGCCTGGCCAAACAACTCGACCACGCCATCACCCAACGCCAGCAGATCACCGGCACCGTGACCGAACGGCTGGAGATCGCCCCCACGAGACCGTCGTAACACACCGAATGAACGCACGCTCTTCGGCGTGAGTGGATGCCGCTGCGCGTGGCCGCGAAGTCACTGAGACCGGGAACGCAACCAGCTATGTCACGGCCGTCCTACCCCGGCGCATAACATCTGGTCCGGTGACGCATCGTGACCATGCGGGGATACCGAGTCGCTGTTGGAGTCGCGCGGTTGCCCTGCCGACATAAGAAGTGGCACCTGGACTGGATATCAGACTGTCTTTCGCGCCGACATCGTTCCGCTCCACAGGGAGCGCACGGTCTCGATCGCCTCCGACATCGAGATGCGAGTTTCCCCGTCCACCAGCGCTCCGTACAGCATCGCGAGCGCCGCACGGTCCGGTCGCGGACATATCCGATGATCTACGCTCACGCTCAGCTCCATCGCGCGCTCGGCCGAATCCCACACCTTTACTGCGATCCCAAACCTGTTAGAGAGCGGCGGGGTCGTGAGGGCCTCATACTCCTCCCGCGTCGCGGGATCCAGACGAACACCGGTGTCCGTCTGGATGGTGCGACGCAGGGGGAGGAAATTGAAGTGGGTAACAAGATTCTCCTCGGACCGTGCTGAGTGGATGTCGAACACGCTGAGGTTACCGAGGCTCGGCCGTGGGTGGTTCCGGCCCAGGAATCGTCTCATCCACTGGTCGAGCGGATCGCAGTCGCTCGCCGGCAATGGAACAGTCAGCATCTCCTCGCAGAACAGCCCCATGACTCGCCACACGCTAGGGGCGCGCCGTCCACTGTAAATATAGCTGATCGGAGGGCAAACGCGGGTGATCGCGAGCATCGCCAGTTGCACGCTCGTGAGGAGAAGATCGGCCAAGCCACATCCGAGCCACTCGGCCCTCACCTTGAGCCGGTGCTCCTCGTCCGCCGTGAACCGGTACAGAAATAGCCGGTCTTGGAGGCGGTTCGCCCTCGGGACCCAGCGCCCGCCGGGAATCACGGGTCGAGCGGCCAGAAGGCTAGTGTCGTCGGCAATCGCCTGCCACGTCTTCCTCGCAGCCTCGGCGGGCTCCCGCTCGATCTGCCCCGGACCCTCGTACCAGTCGAAGTATGAGCTGTCGTACCCGCATGGCTCGAGCCTTCGGTCCGACGACACCACCGACGAGTCCCGCCGATATTCCTGCATGACTGCATTGGTGAGCAACTTGAGGGTCCATCCGTCGCTGATGCTGTGGTCCTGCACGATGAGCATCCGCCAGCGGTCGTCGGCGTCCTCGGCCAACACAACCCGGGTCAGCGGGTCGTGTTGGAGGCGGAAGGGTTTGCCGGCACAGCGTGCAAGTGTCTTATGGACCCATACAGAGGCTTCATCGGCCGAGCCACCCGAGACGCTGCCTCGGCGAAGCGTTCTCAGCTTCAGGAGCGGGCCTTCCGCGGTCGCGAAGACGTCCTCCCCATTCCGGCGAGCGAATCGCCCACGGAACGCGAGCTGTCGGCGGACGACTTTGCGCACGGCACGCGCGAATCGGACGATGTCGACGGGACCGCTTACGATGCAGAGCTCATAAGCGTTCCCCCAGGGCTGCTCCTCGATCCGGCCTTGCGGGTCTCGAGGTCCCTTGAAGGCGAACCCTCGGTGAGTGCTCGCTAGATGGGCCCATCGGTGACTCTCGAGTTCTGATTTGGTCACGCCTTCTCGTTTCTCGTCTTGCCCGGAGCACCAATGGCGTCCCGGGTCACTTTCCCGAAGTCGGTGTCCAGTCACCTCGAAGCGGCACGACAGAGGGCTCAAAGCCGAAATCGTCCAGAACCAAAGACCCCGTACGGCCTACGACCAGTCTTGTCACATCCGGCGACCTACACCATCGGAGGGACGAGTTAGCTGCTGCGGGTCGCATGCCTGACTTCTATGGGGCGTACAGCTGCTCCAGTGTGCACCCTAATAGTTGGCCATCGCGCTGGCACGTCGTTCTTCAAACCCAAAGTGCGGGCACGCCCGTTGGATACTAATAGCGTGTCGTTGGTTAGTTCTGGGGCGTTTGTTGGGAGGTTTGGGTCGGCAGATCTCCCTTCCCTCTGCCTGACGGGCGTGTTGGCATGTCTTCGCAGATGAGCGGCGGTCGTGTTGACCGCAGTCGATCGTGACGTGTTGGTTCGGTGACCACGACGGGGTTCATCTGGCCTCGGTGATCAGGCGGGCGCGGGTGCTGCTCGCGTTGGACAGCTCGGTGGGTGAGGTCGATTCGCAGGAAGTGATCTCGGCGCGGGTCGGTGTCTCGGCCGAGACACTACGGCTGGTCGCCAAGCGGTTCGCCGAGACCGGCGGTGATGTGTGGGCCGCGATCTCGCGCAGTAAGTGCGAGCATCCGCCGGTGCCCTCGCCGGTTACTGGCGAGGCCGAGGCCAAGCTGATCGCGCTGCCCTGTTCGCAGCCACTTGGAGAAGGACGGCCGACGGTTCGACTATTTCACGTTCAGCCTGACTCAGGACTTCCAGCCAACGTGACATCCGCCATACCGTAAACGCTGGTCACCGTCCCTGGACTTATGCAAACTGTTACGCCGCTGTCTCCCGATCGGCAAGTTGTATCTTCCACCCGCGGTTGGCGTGCCGGTGCGTGTCAAGATTTTTAGGCAAGCTGGTCCGGGATTCATTGCGTCAACCGGTGGTTCCTGTTCGTCCGGTTTGTTGATCCAGGCTGCTTCGGGTCAGGCAGGTGGTTCAGGATGTTGCGTACGAATCGTTCAGGGTTGCGCGTGTGGGCGGTGGTCAGCACGTCGGCGCGGGCTTCCCGTACCGTTTCGGCTCATCCATAGTGGACATCTATGGGATGGTGCCAGCCGATGCCGGAGTGGTAGTGCTCGGTGTTTCAGGCAGCAGCTTCTCCGCCAGCGCCGCGGACTCGCGATTGGTGATCAGCCAACCCACGACGTACCGGCTGAAATGTCGATGATTACGTACAGGTAGTAGTTAGGTCCACTTGGCTGGGTAAGTGCAGCTTGGTCATGTCCCATGGACACTGATTGGCCTGCGGCCGCCCGGTCGCCTGACATGCCTCGCGGGTGCCGACCAACAGTGTCAGTTCGGTGATCGCCTCATCGATCATGACGTGGACTCGCTCCCGCACGCATCCGGGCGTTTTCCCGATCCTTCGGATCGGCTTGCGGCCGCCCGGCCGCCCGGCCGGCTTCGCCAACGCGGCCAATGCACCCTTGTCCCGCTGGTCTCGCCACGCTGAGATCAGCGACGTGTACGACCGTTCCCGTCGTAGCAGGGCACACCTATCGGCCTTGCCCAGTTCCTCGTACTTGGCCAGGATCCTGGCCAAGTGACGGGGTGGGCTGAGCTAGGAAGGGTACTTGGTCCGCCACAGTCCCTGATGTATGTCCATCTGGTCACGCTCCTGCCGCCATGAGCACCGCCCGACGGGTCAGCACAGTCACGAGGTGTTTGCGGTACTCGGCATTACCGTTGAGGTCCGATCGCGGGTTGGTGCCGTGGGCCGCCGACGCCGCTGCGGCGCGCACTGCCTCATCTGCTACCGGCTGACCCACGAGCGCCCGCTCAACGGGAATGGCTCGCAGCGGGATGGATCCCATGTTGGTCAAGCCGACCTTCGCCTGGACGATAGTGCCGCCTCCGTCGATCTGCACGGTGGCGGCAACAGCGACGATCGCCCACTGGTGCGCTACCGGACGAACTTCTCGTAGTGCGCCCCACCTCGTGTGCTTCGGAACTCGGATTTGGGTTAGTAGTTCTCCGCCCTGCACAGCTGTCTCGAAGCCGTCGACGAAAAAGTCTTTCGCAGCCACTGTTTGGGTTGCACCTCCAACGCTGGCGATCACCAACTCGGCCTCGAGTGCGAGCACGGCGGCGCCCACGTCGCTTGCGGGGTCGGCGTGCACGAGCGCACCGCCGACCGTTCCCCGGTGCCGCACCTGTAGGTCGGCGACCTCAGCAACGGCGGCGCGCAGCAGCAGCGCGTGCTGGCAAACCAGGTCACTGCCCAGCACCGTGTCGTGAGTCGCCATCGCACCGATGACGATGTGTGCACCATCCTCGGTAATCGACCGTAGCGTCTCGATATGGCCGATGTCGATTACCCTTTTTGGGCGAGTTGAGCCGCATCCGGAGACCAGGGAGCAAACTCTGCCCACCCGCCAGAACCTTGCCGTCGTCACCAGCAGCCGCCAGGGCAGCGAGAGCGTCACCCACGGACTCCGGTGCGATGTAGCCGAACTGGAGCGGCATCATCAATGTTCGCTTCTAAACTCACCCTCGCACCCGTCGGTCTGCACGCGGACAGTCCTTCGAGAGCATGCGAGCGGTTCGGCCGAGGACCACCGCATCGTCTCCAGGTCCAGGTATCGGATTGTGGAGATCCCCCGTGCCGCATAGTAGCCGGGCGATTGGGGCGGTGCGTTGCGGTCGTGGAAACAGACTGCGCCGAGCGCACCCGCATCAGTGATCTCCACAAGGGGATGCGCCACGAGGAACGACCTAACCCCCGGTCCGTCCGAGTTCACCGTGAAGACGATCCGGTGTCCCGACATGAAATTGCGCAAAGGGCCGACTCTCGCACCGATACGCCTCTTCCATTGGAAGTTCCCGTTGGAGACGAAAGGTTCTGTGCCTTTGAGGTCGACCGAGCGAAAACCCTGCGAGCTGGCCCATTGCAAGACGAGTATCCACAGCGCTTTGAATGAACCGTCGCGGTATAGGTCAGGGTCGGCGTTCCGCACGCCGACCAGTCGCATAACCAGGCTTTGCCCGCGGTCACCGTATCGGCACAGCGCGCCACCCACCGTACCCAGGTTAGGGTCACGCATGAGTAGTAGTACGCCGCGGCGCCGGAACATGCACTCCCTCGCCGTCTCCTCTGTCTCGCCCTTCGCTTGCTCGCCGTGCCGGTCTCGCATTGTCGGGAGGTACACCTGGGTATAGAAGTCCTCGAAGGCGGCATCGTCGGTCGTGGCAATCAGCTTGTAGCCACGCTTCTGCAGGGCGGACTTGACTGTCCGTCGCTCTCGGCGCGAGAGCGACCGCATGACCGTGTCAGGCGAATCGATCCGGTCGGCCAACCAGCTGAGGCGGAACGGCATGACTAGCGAGAGGAAATTCCCCGTCATGTGCCGCTGCGCGTCGGACCACCCCGTTACGGTGTGCATCGTGATGGCGGCGTCCATGGAGGACGACTCCGCTGGCCAGGAGCCGATGTTCGGCTTGCAGACACCGGATGCCAGGCCTTCGTACCTGAGGATTTCTCCGGCACCATCGAGTTGGCGGTCGACCCTGACCTCAGGCATCGGTTTGACCCAGTTGTGGATAACGTGGGCCCAACGAACGGCTGGCGACGACGAATGTCGCCACACATAGCTGGCCTCAAGGCGCAGCTTATTCGGCCTCATGTGGCGTTCCTCCGACTCGTGCCCGCCGTCGCGGCGAGGCCCTCTGCGGTTCGCGAGCTGTCGATCACGTGTTCCCCTCTAGATTGAGTGGCTCCAAGGGACGTTGTCGGCGTGGCGGGTGTGTTCTGAGACTGGTCCTCGGATCAGCGATATTGAGCTGATCGCCCTGGCCGCGGTGTTAGATATCAGCCGCCGCAGCGCTGCACGACGAGTGCCTTGTTTCGCCCACCACGACCTGCGCTCCGCGCCTGTTCTGCGTAGCCGGCTCTGCGGTCCTTTCTGTTCCCGACCCCAGGGAGTCAGCGGCCCCGGCCGTCGGATCGCGGAGCCTCGCGGCTACCGGAACCTTGCAGACGGAGTTCGTTACGGATCCAGGTCGCGGCGTCCTCAATACTTCCGTCGGCGAACCGTCGGATCTCCGCATCTGGGATGCTCACCTGAAGGCGGGACTCGATTCCGAGAACCACCTCCAACATCCCGATCGAGTCGATGTTCAAGCTGTTCTGGAAACTCGCGTCGGTCCTGACCTTGTCCGTTGGAATGCCCATGACGCACGACACGATTTCTACCAAGGCTGCAACGACAGCGTCGTCTGTCTCATGACCCACGAATAGCCTCCTTCATGGTGTGCGACGGGGTTGTCACAGTACACTGGCTGTCTTTCTGCGTCTTGTTATGATAAATGTGATTCCGGGACGATTCTCAGCGGCCCTGGAGCCAGGCGGCCCTGACCGCACGCGTGACGTGGCAATCGACCAGGCACAAACCCTGCGGTGCGTCGAACCACTGGGACAGCTTGTCCAAGTCGCTCATCTGCCTGACGGAGATTCCAGTTCCTCCCAGAGCTTTCGCGACCGTGGCGAGATTTTCGCGACGCAGCATCGTGGGCCCGGCGTGACCGGGTTCCGCTTGGTGATATTCGGCACCATAGGCCCCGTCGTTCAGGACCACGACGAGCACGGGCATGTCCAGGTCACCGATCGCATGGAGTTCGCCCAGACTCATGAGCAACCCGCCGTCACCGATGAAGGCGATCGGGAGGTTGGACGGAGCCCCGATCGCTACACCGACAACGTTCCCCAGTGCCAGGCCGACGCACTGGTAGCCGTGGGCGTAGACGAACAGACCAGGAGGGGGTGTGCGCACCAGCATCGCGGGCCAGCCGGAAAAGTGGCCTCCGTCGACGACGATGCTGCGTTGCCGTGGTAACCGTCTCCCCAACTCCTGAACGAGGGTCCGGGGATCGAGCCCGGTGCCGTCAGACTCGTCGTGGTGCACATCGGCCCTCGCAGAACGGAGTGTGGCGGCGCTGCCCTCGCCCCGATATCCCGCTCTGCCCGTCGGTTGAACGAGCGATGAGAGTTCGGAAATCACCGAGGCCGCATCCCCGCCGAGGAAGACGGCCTCTCCGCGTCCAGCGGTCGCTGCGTTGCTGTCGCAGCGGATGATTGCACTGCCGGAGAACAGTCGTCCCTGCCGGGTCGTCCACGAGGACAACGAACTTCCGACGACGAGGACGACATCGGCGTCCTCGGCCAAGTCCACCAATGAGGCCGTGCCGAAGACCCCACATATTCCCGCATCGTAGTCGTCGTCGGCGAACCGGTCCTTGGCCGGGAGCGTCGTGAATAGCAGAGCCCCGACGTACCGGCCGATGTCCCGCAGGTGTGCGATCGTCACAGCCCGCATGGCCCCACGCCCGGCGACGACGACAGGCCGTGCGGCGTCCATCAGGAGTCGAGCGGCCCGGCCAAGATCGGCCGGACTCGCCACCTCCTCCGCGGCGGCGACTTCGATTTCGGCGGACACGCTGTTTACAGCTTTGACTTGTTCGTCGTGAAGGTCCTCCGGGAGCATCAGGACGGTTAGACCTTGCGACCGAGCATGCCTCAGCGCATGCAGGACCGTCTGACGGGCGTCCTCGGTCTCTGCAACCAGAAAGGCGGCCGCGCCGAGGGCGCGCACCACACTGGCCTGGTCCAGTGCCTGGTTCTGATGTGGAGCGCGGCGGCTTACTGAGCTTGTCACGACCAGCAGTGGCACCGCCGACTTCGCCGCCTCGACAATCGCGCTGCTGGCGTGGGTTAACCCGGGACCGTGGGTGACGGTGGCGACTCCGACTTGTCCGGTCACTCGCGCGAAGGCGTCCGCGGCGGCGACCGCAGCCGACTCGTGACGAAGGGCGTGGTAGCGCATTCCATACTGGTCGATGGCGAGGTTGACGAAGGCGAGGTTGCCTGAGCCGAGTACCCCGAACATGTCCTGGGTCCCGGATTGTCGCAACAGTCTGGCGACGGCGTGGAGGAGGTTCATGCGGCAGCCTCCGGGGCAACATAGGCCGCGATACCGTGACGGTGCGGCGTTCTCGACAATGTCATCATCCTTGTCTGGGAACGGTACTTGTAACGTTCATCCGCTGCGGCCTCGTAGCGGCGCCATGCTCGAATTAGACCATTTGCCGAGGGGTCACGAAAGGCTCGCGAATTAGGGGTGCCTCGTAAGGCTAAATGATTGATTCCTAATCCGGTGTGGGACCTCTTGGCGGTTTGATCAGCGTGAGGCATACGGTGGTGATCGCAGTCGTGTACGACCTGGGGGTCGACGGCGGCAACCGCCGCGCGGTGAGCCCCGTCGATGCATTGTTGCGTGCGATAAACTAGGGGTCAATGATCGCCTGCGCGGCATGACTCACGAGGAGGAGGATCCCGAACGTTGCAAGCGGCCATAGGATGGGCCGGAATCTTTCCAGTTCCACTCAGCTCCGCCAGTCGCCCGACGATCTCACAGATCACCAGGGCAGTAGCCGACGGGATCATCCGCTCCGCTAACCGGATCACGGTAATGACGCCTGCTGTCCAGTGCCCTGCCGGCCACAGCAGCAGTGAATCCGCGACTGGGTGGCCGATGCACGAGTCAGCTTGGAGAAACCGGGGCATTAACATAGAGCGCTCTGATGAGGTGGCGGCGGGCGCCCGGCGTGTCCTTGTAGGACCGCCGACCATGGGACATGCGGTCGTTACGGAAGATCAGAGCCTGACCGGGACTGAGCCGGACAGACCGTTGGTACCGCGGATCCTCGGACGCGGCGCGGAGGAAGTCAAGTGCCGCTCGCAGTGCGCCTACCGGGTCGGCCGAGAAGTTCCAGGTACACGTGTCGTTGTCGGTGTAACGAGTAATGTAGTTGCCGTCAGGGTCGACCGAGAATGCCGGCCCGGTGGAGGTCATGTCCATGGCCGGGATGGTAGATCGGCGCTTCAGGGCGTCGGGAGACAGGAGCGCCGTCGCCGCGGCCGGATCCTCCTCGCGGAGCTCTGCGAAGGCGGCTACCGAATTGAACAGGAGCGTCTCTCCACCCTGCTGGGCGGCGCGGACGCAGTAGAGAATTGTGGTCTTGATTTCGCCGATCTTGTCGAGCAGACCGTCGACGTGCCAGCCCTGGCTGGCCGTCGTGCTGAAGCCCGGGTGATGGTCCTGTGGATTGCTCCGGATATTGCTGTACGAAGCGGAATATTCCTTCATCTCGGCATAGCGGTAGAGAGCGGGGATGTAGGGATCGCCGAGACCCAACACCGCAGACAGAGCCGTAATTTGAGCTTCGGGAGGTCCGGCCTCGGCGAGGGCCGCCACGACGAAACCGTACTGCTCAAGGCTCCACACAAGGCGGTCTGCGGCGTCGCGCCCCACGAAGTCGACTGGCTGTGCACACCGTGGATCCGTGAAATCTGCTCGCAACTGCCGCACGTCATCGCCCTTCCATGAGTTGATCTACGTGTGTTCTGTGATGCTCAAAGCGCGGTCCCAATTCGCGGGTTTGGCTACGGCGCGCTCAAGGAGGCCCCTCTCCTAAGCCGGGCGAGCGCCCGGGCATCGCAGAGCAGGGGCCGGCTGAAGTCCGATGTGCCGCGCTTCACCGCTGCGACGACAGCGGACAGGAACAGCTGCATGCTGTCGGCGGGCTCCACGGTGTGCACGAACACCTGGTCACCGGTCCGGACGTGGAGGTTAACGGCCATGTCCGGCGGCGCGGAGAAGGGACGCTCGACGTCGATCGTGAATCCCTTCCCCATGAGGCGAACTCTGTTCTGGTAGACAGCCGTGAAGCCGAACTGACCGACCACCGCCCGGCCACCCGGATAGCCCGCGAGCATACTGAAGGACGTCTCGAGCTTGTCAGCAGTGCGAGAGTTCACGACCACGTCGATGCACTCGGGCGCTAAGCCCCACAGCGCCCGGCCTAACGACACTGCGTAGGGACCGGTGTCCGCAATCGCGCCACCATCTCTGGCGCGGTCCCACCGCCAGTCGTCGGGTGGAACCGGAGGGGTGAATACCGCCAGAGCATTGGTGATCTCCGCGTCGAGGTCGGCGAGGATGGACTCGACCGCCGAGAACAGCGGGTGGAAAGAGTAGCAGGTGGCCTCGGCGAGGACGAGGGAGGATTCTCGGGCCAGCGACACGAGGTGCTCTGCGGTGTGTTGGTCCGGCAGGCCCGGCTTGTCGACCACCACGTGATGGCCGTGCTGGAGGGCACGATGGACAACGGTGGCGTGGAGGCTATTGACCAATGAGACGTACACGAGGCTGGGACCCGCGGCTGCCAGCGCCTGGTTCCAGTCGTCATACACCGTGCCGAGCTTCGGCACGCGTCCCAGAACTACGGGGTCGGCGCAGGAGCTGACGATGTCAACCTTGTTGATGTCGTGGATGGATGCGGCGGCCGGCAGTACTCGCCTCTGGGCGAACCGCGACAGGCCGATGAGTAAAAGGTCCATAGCCTGCGGGTCAGCGACGTGGGATGAAAGGGACGATCTCACCCGGCCGCTCTCCGCCCGACAGCTGTCCATTCCGGTAGGTGCGGACGTAAGCACGATGTAACCAGCGGTCCTTGCCGTCCCAGCGTGCGAAAAATGGTGCGCGCCCGTGGACGACGCGGAAGTTGTCGATGATCAGCAAGTCACCGCGCCTCAGGACGACCGGCTCCGTGACGTCTTCAAGTGCCGCCGACAGTGCGTCGAGGGCTGCGACGTCCTTCGCGGTCTTGGTAGTCATGAGTGACCGGTTGTAGCTAACGTACGGGTCGTCCCTGTCGCCGTAAAGCGGCCTGACGTACGCGACGGCGTTGGGATTCTCGGCGTCGAACTGACGTGTGAACACCCGTTCGAACAGGTGGTCCCTCACACTGGGGTCAAGCAGCGGCAGTGCCTTACGGATGGAGCTGACGAGCGTCGCAGCCTTGCCTTCGTGGTCGCCGCGTGAGGCCGACAGCAGGATGTAGTTCGGCTGCCGGGCGTGGTGGGATAGGTCCGTGTGGAACTCGAGTTGGGTCTTCGAGGTTG
Source organism: Amycolatopsis cihanbeyliensis (assembly GCF_006715045.1). Lineage (GTDB taxonomy): Bacteria > Actinomycetota > Actinomycetes > Mycobacteriales > Pseudonocardiaceae > Amycolatopsis > Amycolatopsis cihanbeyliensis. Next base: position 1,508,002 of record NZ_VFML01000001.1, read on the forward strand.
CCCCCGACAACGGGTGCGGTTCGGTTGTCGGGAAGAGTTCGTGGAGGACAGTGATGGAGCGACGGTTGCCGTACCCCTGATCGTAGGCTGTGAGGAGACCCAGCGCCCCGCCGACGATGCAGAGCATCGCCTCCATGTTGAGCAGCGGTCGATCCTCGGGTGCTGTGCCGGAGGACGGCGTAGGCGGCAGCTCGTCGTCGGGTTCGACCGGGAGACCTCCGAGGAGCAGGTAGCCGCCGATGTTGCCGTTAGCGTTGAACTGCGCCAGACCGTCACGCAGTGGCAGGGGCAACTGCTGCGCCAGCAGCGTACCGCCCTCGAAGAACGCGTCGAGGGCGGTACGGGGAGGGTCAGGTAGGGCCGCGGCGAGAGTCAGGAGTTCGGATCGGTGCGGAGAACAATCGATGGTGTCTGGGGTCATGCGGGGACAATTCTCCTTCGGCGATAGCGCGGATCAGAGCAGGCAGGCGATGAGGCTACGAGCCTCGATGCTGACGTAGTAGCCGGACCTGATCAGACGGCTGAGCAGGCCCAGCGTCATCCATCTGTAGTTGTCCGGCGCCTCGACGACATGATCCTCCGGGACATCAACGACGAGATGAGTGGTGTCCGCATGGAGGAACCGCCCACCGTCCTCGGACTGGGCAGCATTTACGCGGACCCAGGACTCCGGCGCGTTGACGTACTCCGCGAGCGGCGGATGGTCTCCCGATCTAGTGTAGTTTCCCGGACTCAGATGGACCGTTGCGGCGAGCTCCAGGCGATCGGTGAGGCCTGGCTGGGCCATCGCCTGGACGAGGACGTGGAGAATTCCTGAGCGTCGTTGACACAGGAGGGCAACGATATTCCCGGGAGTCGGCTCGAGCATCGGCTGGGACCAGGTGTTGACCTCCCGGCTAGTCGCCGTCACCGACATCCCGACGATGCGGAAATGCCGGTCGTCGCGGTGCCGGATGCTGTCCGTGCCGCGCACCCAATTGTCCATGGCGTCAAGCGGGATGCGCCGAACGTCTAACATGTACTTCGCCTTTTGGTCGACAAACCAGGTGATCGCCGCCGATACCTCGGCATCCCCTCCCCCTCTCGTGTGCGACTCGACGACCTGCCTGTGAAACGAATCTCGGAACTTGTCATCGGCAGCGAGACCATCCGCCATGGCGTACGAGATGCCTGACAACACTGTGCGCGCATTCATGTTCACGCGACCTCCGCGCTGGAGCTGGTGCCGCAGCTGCCCAAGGGTCAGCCAGGTGAAGTCCTCGGCGACCAGGAGGTGTTCGTCCTCCGGCACCTCGACGATCATGTTGCGGTTCCGCTTGTGCAGGTACCAAGCGCCATGTTCTGACAGGAGCTGGTCGAACACTAAACGTCGCCTGGCATGCTCGAGAAAGTAGTCGAGGTACGGGGTGGATCGACCGCCGTGCACGCGCTGGTAGTTGCTTGGAGTTGCCTGGACGGTCGCAGCGAACTGCACCAGGTCGCTGTTCCCGGGTTCCATCTTCGCCTGCATTAAGAAGTGGTAGACGCCGCTGATACGTCTGACGAGGATGCCGAGGATTCCGATCTCGGACTGCACGATGATCGGCTGGCTCCATTTGGGAGTCGGTCCGAAGTTCGTCCGGACCGATACCCCTTCCACCGTGAAGAAGCGGCTGGATTCGTGCCAGATCGCCTCGTCGGACCGCCAACCGGGCAGGGCGTCCAGAGGCACCTCCTCGACGCAGTAAGTGGCGGACTCCGAGCGCTCCTTCAAAAAGCCGTCAGGATCCGGCGTCTCCGCCGTGTCAGAGGTCAGCGACGACGCCAGGAAGGCACGGGAAAGTTCCGGTTCAAACACGACACGGCTCACTTAGAGACTGGCTGGTGGGAATTGACAGCATGTTTCAAGTCCGACAAAGAGCGACCGTCTGTGACGCTGCGAGCCATCCGACGGATCCCCGTGGCGAGGTCTAGCGGTTCGAAGTCGACGAACTCCCTGAGCAGCGACGTATCGAGGGCCAGTCGGCCGGTGTCGGTGCTTCCGCTCGGCCCCGGAGTGGTCGCAATCGGGGACCCGATGGCAGCACTCACCGCCTCGAGGACGGCGGTGATGGAGTGCGCCGCGCCGGTCCCAACGTTGAGCGTCCGTGGGATGTCCCGGTTCAACCCGAGGAGGTCGAGCGTCGCCGTCACGAAGTCGTCAAGGTGGATGAAATCCCGGGCCTGTTGCCCGTCGCCGTAGAGCGTAAACGGCGTCCCCGTGAGGGCGCTCCGGAATGCGGCTGACACGACGCCCTGCCCTCGCGATTGCGGCAAGAGGCGACCGTAGATGTTGGCACAGCGCAGCGAATGTGTGGATAGGCCGTGCACGCGGCGGTAGTACTCCAGATACTCTTCGCCTATGCGTCGCGACATCCCGTAAGGCGATGTCGGCTCACTGGGGTCCGACTCTGACCTTAGCTCGTCGCTGGGTGAGTACACCGCCCCCGCGGACGACAGGAGTACGACCTTCGTGTCAGGGCTTAGCGAGCGGACCACCTCGCACAAACCGATAACCAGCGAGAGCGTCCCGATCGCGTCGGCGGCCGGTGCCGCAGCCGAGGGAACCGGGAAATGTCCACCCGCGGCGACGACGACAGAGTCCACGTTCCGGTCGAGAACCTCCGGTAGTCGCTCGACGCCGTCGCCCCAAAGCAGCCGCAATTCACCGGGACCCGGATCGGCGCAGCCGGTGCCGAATGGGTCGGAACGGCCCACAACATCGGCGCTCCAGCCGCGGCTCGCGGCTCCCAGGGCGAGAGCGTGGCCTAGGAACCCGGCACCGATCACGGCGAGTCGAGTCATCGCGCCGCCCCTGCATTCGTCAGCACCTCTTTGAGCCGTCGGACGACCACCTCCTCGCCATCGGCGCTGAGCGCGCGAGGGTCGACCTCGAGCTGACCCAAGTGGAGCTTGAAGTCGCGCAGGTAAATGGACGGGGTGCCCGCCCGCAACTCGCGGTCGAGACCAGCTGCGCTCCACCCAGTGAGCTCGGGGTCAATATCCAGTAGGACTCGGTATATCCCCCGCCCCGTGTCGTCCTTGACGACGCGGGCGGACAGACCCGGAAACTGGTCCAGCCGGGCAGCGAGCTTACTCATCCGCACCTGCTGCGCTGCGGCACGTTGCTCTTCTGGGATGGCCACGTACTCCCGGACGGCCTGAAGCAGCCCCAACAGGTTCTCCTTGCCCACTTTCATCGGCCGGGCGATACCGTCGTACTGTGCTCGGCAGGCCGCGACTAAGTCGGCACGGCCGCAGACAAACCCCGACGTGGGCCCACCGAGCATTTTGGGCCCGCTGTAGATGACAAGGTCGGCCCCGCTGGCCAACCAGCGCTGCAGGTCAGACTCGCCAGCGGCGTCCACAATCACGGGAACACTGCGCTCGCGGCCGCGGGCAACCATCTCCTCCAGGGAGACTCCCTTTCGGTGTATCGCGTGGGTACGCGAGGTGACGTACACCAGTGCGGCCGTCTTCGGGCTCAGCGCGCTCGCGACGTGACTCACCGACGTCGAGTTGACGGCCCCTACCTCGACCGCGCGGCCGCCGCCCAGCGCGATCATCTGGGTGATGGCCGCACCCCCGTAGCTAATAGAGTGCCCCTTCTGGAGCACAATCTCGTTAGGGTGGTCTCCGGGGTCAGGTAATTTGCGGACGCGCAGGGGGTCCACACCGGCAACGCAGGCGGCGACCGCGATCGCCATGCCTGCCGCAGCACCCGTGACCGGGCACGCGTCGTCACTGCCGGTCGCTTTGGAGAGGAAGTCGCCCGCAGCGCGCCAGAACTGGTCCAAGTCGACGTGACGCCGCGCCGCGTTCCCCATCGCCGCGATGACGCCTTCGCTTAACGTGCAGCCACCCAGCGGGGTTGAGTTGGCCTGCGCGCTGACAATCGGTACGACGCCCAACTCCTGGTACTTCATCACTTGGTTTCCCTTTGCTCGTTCGTTGGCCTTCGACGAAGGTCCCGATCACTCGTCGCGCAGCTCGCGTCCAACCACTTGAAGAACGGAGCCATGCTGTTCTCGTAGAGCCGTTCCATGCGCCGGCCCGGTCGGTCAACCGAGCCGTCCTTCACCCCCTGCAGCGCACCTGCCAACGTCTCAGGACTGGGATCGTGCAGGACGATCCCCAAGTTCTCGCGGGCAACGATCTCGCTCGAAACTCCCCACGGATCGATGATCGTGGGCACGCCATGCAGCCACGTGTCGCGCAGCCGAAGTCGCGTACCGGTCTCATTTTCGACACCCGGCCGCGCGATACAGACGTAGGCATGAGCAGCTTTCACGTATTGGTCCCGCTCGGACTGGGTCAGCGGTTTCGTATGCAGATGAACATACTGGCCCAGGGACAAGTTTTCGATGGCCTTCGTGATCTCGTTGATCGCAGGACGGGTGTCTTCCGTCGGAGCCGCGTGCAGAAATGCCGCTGTGGCGTTGACGCCACGGTCGCGGAGAACCCCCATGGCCTCAACGAGCATGAAGGGTTCGAAAAAGGTCCAGATGCCACCCGTCCACAGGAAGTCGGCCAGGTGAGTCCGCCCGACGGCATCCGCCACCTCCAGGCCCCGTTGGCCGAACCCGACGGGGACGGTGCTAACCAGGTGGTCCAGTGTGGAGGACCTCGTGATGTCTTCGGGTGTGATTCGTCCGATCGAGCACAACGTCGAGATCAACGCCGCCCGCTCGACCTGGGAACGGCAGATGAAGTGGTGTGACACTTCCAGCAAGCGCCGATGCGGGCCGAGGAACCGCTGATGCTCGCCGGTCGGGTCGGAACAGGCGAGCACCGACGGGTAGCTCATGTGTTCGATGGGGGCTCTACACTCGCCGATGATTCGCGTTCGGTGGGCGACGGCGAGCTCGATCCGGTGCCGGTTTGGGGTGTCGAAGAACATTACAGCGTCGGACGATGCGATCGTCTTTTCCGCCTTCTTACCCGGGGTGACCAGCTCCGCGGCGTCGAGGTCGATGGGGTCCGCGCATGGCGGGGCGATGACGCGGACTGTGTAACGTCGGCTGAGTGTCCGGGCCATCTCCGCTAGACGCAGCCCAACGCCGGCGATCGACGTCTCGGACAGGGAGTAGGACCCCGCGTCGACGACAACGATGGGTCTGCAGTCATGGCGATGCGCACAATCAGTCACCAAGCCTCCGTGAAGTAGAACGGCTCGCCGCACTGTTCACGAACTCGTCGGCTGCCTCGACCGTCCCGCCGGACACCGGCCCGCGCATTGCCGAACTCCTCGGCCAATGCCTGCACGGCGGACTCGCGTGCTCCGAGGAAGGTCAGCTCGCCGACGCCCAGACGGAACACGGGGCCCGGTACACCCGGAAGGTCAACCTGCACATTTACCCGGATCCTGTGGTCATACAGAGCCTTCGAGAGACGGTCAGTCTCCTCGGCGTCCCCGATCTTCACCCAGACCTGGTGGGTGTCGGTGCCGTGGCCATCCTCGTCCACCGTCACCTGAAAGCCGTCGGCAAACAGCAGTTCGCTGAGGAGCCGCGCATTGCGGACGACCTGCTCGGCGTAAGTGTGCCCGAAGTGGCAGAACTCGAAGGCCGCTATCCCGAGTGCGAGCGTTTCGGCGAAGTGATGGCTGCTGAGCATCGTCATTTGCGCCTCGATCAGCCGCTCGTGCAGCTGAGGCGACCGCGTGAACAGAAAGCCTTTGTGTGGCCCGGGGAAGCTCTTGTGAGTCGACCCGCCTGAAGTATCTGCACCCTCGTCGAGCGGGTTGCGCAGCGCACCTCCGAGGACAAGTCCCATCGTGTGACTGCAGTCCACGTGAAGCAGTGTCCGAGGCGAATTCGCTCCGATAAGATCCGCGACCTGCCGGACGTCGAGCTCGTGTCGGCTGTTCTGCAGGTCTAGGTATACGAGCTCAGGCTCGTGCTCGTGCAAGACCTGCCCGAGCCGCTGCTCGTCGACCCGACCTCGTTCCGCGGGAACGGTCAGCGCCTCGAACCCGAGCCGGCGCGCCATGTCTGCAGTGGCGTAGTGGCCACCCGATGCGACGTCGACGGAAACGACCGTTCCCCCGGGCTTCCCGCCAAGCCCGGCCATCGCCATCATCATTGCGGACATCCCGGAGATAGGTCGCGCGTTAACGTGGGGCGCGCGAGCGAGCTGGCTCAGGCTGGTCATGGCTTCGATTTCGACCTGGGCAACATCCTGCCCACCCCGGAATTGCCAGAACCCTGGATCGAACGTCTGGTTGAAGAAGTACCGGTTGTAGTAGTCGGTATCGAGCGGCAGCATCGCCAACGGCGACAACCTGTTCTCACTCGGCACCAGGTTGACAGCGATCTCTGCCTGCTTCTGCCCAGCACGTATCACGTTGACCAAGGCATGAATATTGTCGGTGTCGATCATCCGTCGATTCCATAAGTATGCTCGCTCACTTCGTTCGGATCGTGGCTGCCCTGACACGCACCGCGGGCAATGTTCATCCCAAACCACTCCACGATCGCGGTCGCGTCCTTGTTACCACTAAGGTCTCCTCGAAATCCGAAATTCATCGAGATCACCGGGTGCGCCGACGGCAACCCAACGTGGCTACAGGTACGAAACGGCTTCGCTTCGACGCCGGATGTCGAGGGTCATGCAGTGGAACCCACCACCCAAGCTTCGCCCGTGCCTCCATTGACATGGAATCGGAGTGAATCCAGCCTTCTCGAGGCTTCTCATGAGTGGCAGTTGGATGTCCTGGACCACAACGCGTTCCTCGTCGAGAGAGAGGACATTGATCCCGATCGATTGTGAGGCAAGAAACGGAACGCCGTCCTGCTCCGACTCGACCGGCTTGTCGAACCACTCGTACCGGATGATCTTCCATCTCTGCAGCTTCTCCGGCAACGAATTGAGATCAACTCCTTCCTTGACGAGCAAGGTGCCGGGACGGAGGGGAAGGATCTTGCCGTCGATGTGGTTGTCCCCCACGCATACCTCGTGAACTTTGTATTCCGGGCCGAGATGCCTCGTCAACCAACGGCTGCCCATTCGGTGGTTCTCGGTCGAGACGTTGAATACAAGGTCGGTACCGAGACGCATAATCTGCGCACCGTCGAACATGATCTCATAGAAGGGATCATCCGGTACCGGACCAGTGTAACCTTCACTCAGGACATAGCTGTAGTCGAAGTTGCGATCGAGCAGTCGAGATCGCGGCGCGACCGTCCACTTTGAACCTCGCTCGAAATACTCGGTAAAGAGCTCCTTGTAGAGTTCGGACTCGAAGTACCGCGACCGCAGGAGTGGCGACGTCTCAATAATTTCGTCGCCGACAATGATGAAGTTATCTCTGCTCATCAACGCATGCCCCATTGGCGCCCTCCAGTTCGGGGTCGCCACCTGCGGGACCACGTCGAGCCCTTGTGGCCTACGTACCGTGACTCCCTCTTTTTGCAGCAAGTTTACCAGGCCTTCGGCGTCCTCAATGCACTCGTCTCGAAAGCGGTTGTCGGGCTTGCGGCGGTAGAACACCCCGCGGCTGTCGATGTCCTTGAGGTTGTCGTGGAAAAACATCCTGAAGGACGAATCGTCGTGGTAGTCTAGATGGTATGGGGTGCCGACGATCACCTCTTCAAGGTGACTCCACTCGTCGTGCGAGTTGACGACACGGTTCGTCATGGCAGTTGGCCTCCCGACCGGAATGTAATTGCCTGGACGTAACAGCGGACGGATTCCGCGTTCAACGCCGGGCACCGGCCAAGGCTACGGCCAGCGTCCGAGGTGTGAGATATTCGAACAAAGCCGCGATCTCGACTTCGCGCTCGACCAGCGAACCGACCTTATTCATGATCCGAACGGCGGTCAACGAGGATCCGTCGACCTCGACGAAGTACGCCGTCCTGGGCGGCACCTGGCGCGGTCGGCGAGTGATCCTGGAACACGCGGTCGAACACCCCTTCACTCCATGCCGAGTGAGTATAGCAGACGGGTATTTCGACGATTTGCGGCTTAGCTGGGACCGCAGCTTGTGCGCGGATCGCGCACTGCTCAGCGCCCGCCTGGACCGCGGATTGCCGGTCACACGGGATTCGTTACCTCGCTCGCACCGGGCGACCTCGACAAGCAGCTGGTCATCTCATTCACGACCAATATCGCGGTCACCACGGAGCCGCTGTTCCGGCGGCTTGGTGCCTTGCTGGTACGCGATACCTACCGTCCGATCCGGCATACTTGACGGACTCTCGGGCTGTGCAACTGCGGCAGCGGCAGCAGTTGCACAGCCCGACAAGCCGACGTCACGAAGCTGACAGCGAATACTATTGCTCAATAGCGTCGTCAAGCCGTGCAAGCGCCTCATCCCAAAAAAACTCCGCATCGAACTCCTCCGTCGCTGGCGGCAAAGGCCGCCGCACAGGGACTGTTTCAAGATCGGTGGGTTCGGCCCGACACGCCGGACTGAGGTCCGGTGGGTTGGGCACGGAGTGTGATGGCTGTAGATGCCATGGCGACTGGGGCATCGAAGAAGGCGGCCGTAGGCGAGGCCGAGGTGGATACGCAGCAGCGACTGGCTGCGGAGATGGTCAAGCAGGCGCAGGAGCAGGGTCTGGCCTTGACCGGCCCGGACGGGTTGTTGGGGCAGCTGACGAAGACGGTGCTGGAGTCCGCGCTGGAAGCGGAGATGACCGAGCACCTCGGGTATGCCAAGCATGCTGACCAGGCCGGCCGTGAGGGCACGAACGTGCGCAACGGCTCCCGTGCCAAGACCGTGGTCTCGGATGCCGCGGGCGAGGTTGAGGTGCGGGTGCCGCGGGATCGTGAGGGCAGCTTCGGGCCGGTGGTGGTGAAGAAGCGGCAGCGCAGGTTGGGCAGTGTGGATGAGATTGTGTTGTCGTTGTATGCGAAAGGGTTGACCACCGGCGAGATTTCCGCGCATTTCGACGAGATCTATGGTGCGTCGGTGTCGAAGGAGACGGTGTCGCGGATTACCGACACGGTGGTGTCGGAGATGGCCGAATGGCAGTCCCGCCCGCTCGATGAGTGTTACGCGGCCGTGTTCATTGATGCCGTGGTGGTGAAGGTGCGGGATGGTCAGGTCTCCAATCGCGCGTTTTACGTGGCGATCGGAGTAACGCTCGAGGGGCGCAAGGATGTGCTCGGGATCTGGGCGGGCCCGGGTGGCGAGGGTGCGAAGTTCTGGCTGCAGGTGTTGCAGGACTTGAAGAACCGTGGCATGAAGGACGTGTTCTTCGTGGTCTGTGACGGGTTGAAGGGCCTGCCGGAGGTGGTGACCGATGTGTGGCCGCAGGCCAGGGTGCAGACCTGCGTGATCCATTATCCCGACTCCGGGGTTATTCCGATATCCGGTCGGGAGCGGTTGCCGTGGGTGGTGCCCGCGCTGGCGATGTCGGCATAATCAGAGGGCTTCGAGGAAGGCGATGAGCTGGTCGGGTGGGCGGTAGCGGCCGGGCGTCGCTTTCGGTGGCGTGGTTCGGTCGAGCGCTCGCTGTTTGAGTACGAGGTCGGCTTCGAGATAGATCTGGGTGGTGGTCACGTCGACGTGTCCGAGCCAGAGCGCGATGACGGTGGTGTCGACTCCGGCGTGCAGCAGCCGCATGGCTGCGGTGTGGCGCAGCACGTGTGGTGTGACGTTCTTGCTGGCCAGCGATCGGCAGGACCGTGCTGCGGTGCTGGCGTGGATGCGGACCCGCTGGGCGAGTGCGTCGGGGCTCATCGAGCTGCCGCGGTTGGTGGGAAACAGCGGATCATCCTCGTCGCCGGTGCGTTCGCGGATCCAGGTCCGCATCACCGTGACGGTTCCGTGGGTGAGCGGGGTGATGCGGTGTTTGCGTCCCTTGCCGCGGCAGCGGATGTGTGCCCCGGTGCCGAGGTGGATGTCGCGGCGGGTCAGGGAGGTCAGTTCGGATGCTCGTAGTCCTGTTTGGATTGCAAGCTGCAGCAACGCGTGGTCTCGTCTGCCGGTGCGAGTGTTGCGATTCGGCGCGGCGAGCAGTGCCTCGGACTCGGCTTCGGTGAGGTAGGTGATGATGGTGTGCTCGGCTCGCTTGGCAGGGATCGCCAGCACTCGCTGAATGTCCTCGGCATGCTCGGGATGGTGCGTGGCGGCGTAGCCAAAAAGCGAGTGGATCCCCGCCAGGCGCGCGTTGCGGGTGCGCACGCTGTTGCCGCGACCGTGTTCCAAGTCATCGAGGAACGCGGTGACCAGCCCCGCATCGACATCGGTGAACTGCAGCTGGTGGCACGCGATTCCAGTGCGCTCGGCGGCGAAGAACAGCAGCATCCGCACCAGGTCACGGTAGGCTGCGATGGTGTGCGGGCTGGCTTGCCGCTGGCGCATCAGATACTCGGTGAAAAACGTCTGCACGGTGGAAGCGATCGCACTCATCGAGGCTCACCACCATCCGCAGCGTCCTCGAGTCGGTGGGCAGCCTCGGCGAGCAGTTCGGGAGCGGCGTGCAAATACCAGTAGGTGTTCGCCGGTGCGACGTGGCCGAGATAGGTCGATAGCAGCGGCAGCCGGGCGGCAACGTCACCCCCATCGCGATACCACCGCAGCAGTGTGCGGATCGCGAAGCTATGCCGTAAATCATGCGGCCGCGGCTGGCGAGCTTGCGACTGGCCAGCCAGTCCGGCCCGGCGGATGAGTTTGGCGAAGGTCTGTCCGACGTTGTAGTTCAGCAGCCGAGTGCCGGCGGTGGAGACCAGCAGCGCATCACTGACTGGACGGCCAATGATCTGGTCACGGGTGCGGCGATAGGCCAGCAACGCGGTCGTGGTGCTGGTGTGTAGGGGAATCTGCCGGGACTTGTCGAACTTGGCATGCCGGATCAGCAGCAGCCCGGCTGTCGGGTCGAAGTCGGTGTCGTCGAGCGCGAGGACCTCGCCCAGGCGCATCCCGGTCACCGCGAGCAGTCCGATCAGGGTGCGCATCGTCGCCCGACGCAGCGGACTCGACAGCTGTTCGGCTTGGGCAAGCAGGGCTACGATGTCGGCATCGGAATACAGGTAAGGAACCGCGCGAGGAACCGGTCCTGGCACCAGCCCGGACGGCGGGACCTCGACAGCCGGATCAAGGGTGTGCAGGTAGGTCGCGAAACCGCGCACCGCCTGCATCCGCATCCGTAGCCAACTCGTGCTCGGTTCTGCCGGCAGGTGTACCCAGTCCAGCGTGTCGGCCAGCGTGATGGTGTGCTTGTCCTGCTCGTCGAGCCAGTCGAGGAACTGGGCGAGGAGTTTGCCGTCGCGTTCGAGCTTGTAACCCAGTGAGCGCCGCAGCGCCAGATACTCGGCCAGCGCCTGGTGCAGCCCGGTCATGACACACCCCCGGTGGGCCAGGGCCGGGCCAGGGTGCGTAGCGCAGCAACATCGACGGTCGCATACGCCGCCGTGGTCACCGACCCGCGGTGTCGAAGAACCTGGCCGATCTCGGCCAGCGAGGCACCCGCGGCGAGCATCGAGGTGGCCGCGCTGTGCCGCAACCGATGCGCATACACGGTTCCCACGCCGGCCCGATGTGCGGCAGCGGCGACTGCCTGGGTCACCCCACCAGCCGTGAGCCCGTGGTGCGGAGCCTTGATTCGGATGAACACGCTGCGGTCCAAGGCACCCGCCGGTCTGCCGTGGCACAAATAGTCCACAAGTGCCTGGCCCACGTCGTCCGGTAACGGTAGCCGGTCGCTGCGGGGTCCCTTGCCGGTCACAGTGATTTCCCCGCACTGCCAATCAACGTCGTCCAGTCCCAGCCCAGCGACCTCACCGCTGCGCAGTCCCAGCCGCGACAGCAGTATCAGCATCGCGAAATCCCGACGCCCAGTGACGCAATCGCGGTCGCACGAGGCCAGCAATTCATTCACCTGCGCTGGTGGCAACGCTCGCGGTACTGCCGGATAGCCAGTGGCGATCTTGGGAACGGCTTCCACCAGCGAGGTGGCTAGCAACCCCTGCACATGCCAATATCGCAGCAACGAGCGCAGCGCACTCGCCTGCCGCTGCACCGTCTTGGGCGCCAACCACCGCGAGGAGGCAACCATGAACGCGGTGACATCTGCCGCCCTCAGCACGCTGAGTTCCCCGGCCCCGGCCCGCACGTGCGCCTCGATGAACGGGCGCACCGACTCGACATAGCCGACCACTACCTTCGGCCGCAGGTCACGGTCCTCGATCAAGTAGTCGCGATACTGCTGCAGCAATCGTGCAGCCGCCGTCTGCGGTGTCGGTGACTCCATCACGGGCACTGATCCGAGGCCCCGCAGGTATTCCAGCAGCGGCGTCAGCGCCTTCACCGTACGCAGGTTGCGATGCCCCGTCCTCCGGCGGACCTCGACGTATTGCCCCAGCGCCTCCGGCGTCAGATCCACGGCTTCCAGCCGCTGCGACATCATCCAGCGACTCAGGTGCGCGACCAACCCAAGCTGATGTGCAGCAGCGTTGACCGCGTATCCCCGCCTCACCAACTCCCGGGCGAACCCGTCGGCATACGGCTCCAGCGGCCCCACAACTTCCGAGTGCAGCACGTGCACCATGACGCTCTCCTCTCCATACGATGGAAAGGTCCAGCGTCGCTCAACGAGCCAGGATTATGCCGACATCGCCAGCGCGGGCACCACCCACGGCAACCGCTCCCGACCGGATATCGGAATAACCCCGGAGTCGGGATAATGGACCTTATGCCGATATCGGCATAAGGTCCATCTGATCAGGAATTCGTTCCGGATCGCATCGAAGCGTGATTGGGACGCGCTGAAGAAGGATCTCAAGCCGATCTACGCGGCCGCGACCGTGACGGCTGCGGAGGTGGCGTTGGACGAGTTGGAGGAGAAGTGGGGTAAACAGTATTCGGCGATGATCAGACTGTGGCGCAACGCGTGGGAGGAGTTCACACCGTTTCTGGACTATGACCCGGAAATTAGGCGTGTGTTGTGCTCCACCAACGCGATCGAGTCGCTGAACGCGCGGTATCGTAGGGCCGTGCGGGCACGAGGTCACTTCCCGACCGAGCAAGCCGCGCTGAAGTGTCTGTACCTGGTCACCCGCTCGCTCGACCCGACCGGCAAGGGCCAGGCGAGGTGGACGATGCGGTGGAAGCCGGCGCTCAACGCGTTCGCGACCACGTTCGGTGACCGCTGGCCGAGCGCACAGAAGTACTAACCAGCAACGCCGAACCCACCGATTCCGTTACAGACCCAACTCGGGTGAGGCGTTTGCTGATGGTGTGGATCATGGCCCAGCGGACGATGGCTTCGTGGTGTTCGGGGAGGCGTTCGTAGTCGCGGACGCAGCGTCGGTGCTGGTTGATCCAGGCCAGGCTGCGTTCCACGACCCATCTGCGGTGAAGCTCGACGAATCCGATTTGACCTGCGAGTTTGGCGACGATCTCGATGCTGATGCCGAACAGGGTTCTCGCCCAGTCGATCAGGGTGCCGGTGTAGCCGGAATCGGCCCACAGGTGCCGCACGCTGGGGCAGAGGTAGCGCGGCCTGGCCAGGAGGTTCCGGGCGGCGGTGTGGTCCTGGACGTCGGCGCTGGTGACCAGCACACAGATCAACAGGCCGACGGTGTCTACGGCGATGTGCCGTTTGCGGCCGTTGATCTTCTTGCCCGCGTCGAACCCGCGGCTGCCGGATGCGACGGTGTCGGCGGCTTTGACCGAGGCCGAGTCGATCATCCTGGCGTTTGGCGCGGCCCGGCGGCCTTCGGTCAGCCGGGCCCGGTCGCGTAGCGCATCGAGTAGATGTTGGGTCGCATCGTGGTGTTCCCACGCGGCGAAGTGCTTGTACACCGTGGACCATGGCGGGAAATCAGCCGGTAGAGCCCGCCATGTGATGCCGTTGTCGACCACGTACAGGATCGCGTCGACGATCTCGCGCCGACAGTGCTTCGCACGGCGACCACCCCTGCCGCCCAGCCAACCCGGCTTCGGCAACAATGGTTCGATCGTAGCCCACTGAGCGTCGGTCATGTCCGACGGATAACGCCGTGACCTGAGCGAAGGGCGGTGCGTGGTGGCCAACAGACAGCACTGTCGACCCCGCGCGAAGGGGACCGACGAACTCGGGCACGATGGCACCCGGGACTCCTCGGTAGGACGGTTGACTAGACACCACCCGATCTACCAGGAGTCCCTTCTCACCTCCGCAGCGACCCCAGCCGACCAAGATCAGTTCAAGAACAGGCTCTGGGCTTGACTCTGTCGGGGATCTCGGTGGTTGCTGTTAGCTGACGGCTCGCCAGGAGCGTTGGCGTGGGATGTTCTGCTGGTCGAGGTAGTCCTGGAAGGCTGTTGGTGGTCGTGGGGCCGCAGGGTCGCCGGGAGGCTGCCTGCTGAGGCGTTCGATGTTGACGGCGATGGCGGTGAGTACGTGTTGCAGGTGGGTTTTGGCTTGTCCTCGGTAGCGGCAGCGGCGCATGTCGTGGCCGTGGACGAATTCGCAGAGGGTGCCCTCGATGCCGGAGCGGACGGCGTAGTGCTTGTGCCAGGCTGGTTCCTGCCGTTCGGCGCCGCTGTGCAGCTGTAGTTCGAGCAGCTCTCTCGGGGGAAGCCCACGTTGCGCGCGGAGTCGCGGGAGGTGGTGCACTGGCCCGGACCGGGCAGGGTTGGCACTGGCTCCTGGTGAAACGGGCCACGATCAGCGGCCGAGGTCGGCGAGGATGTGGGGTAGGGGCAGTGCCAGCCCTGGCCCTGCGGGCAGGTGACCTGTTGGCGGTCGAAGTCGATGTGGAAGTCGTCGCGGGCGAAGCCCTCGCCCGGCGGTGCTGGTGAGTGGGGTTGCCCGGCAGTGGCCCGACGACGGTGATCCGGTGTTCGCGTTCGGCCCGCTCCACGTGGACCAGGGAGGTGTAGCCGCCGTCCACCAGGTGCCGGTCCGGCCGTAAGCCCCGATGTTCCAGTCTGGTATGGACGTCGGGCAGCACCTCGGCGTCCGAGCTGGTGGCCGGCATGGTGGTCACGTCCGTGATCACGTTGGGCCTGTCACCGGAGCAGGTCTCGGTCACGTGCGCGAGGAACCCCTGCCAGCGGGTGACCTCCCCCCGACGTGCGTAGCGGGTCGCCGAATCGTAGGGCGAGACGATCCGCCTCGCCGAGGGCGGCAGGCCGCTGCACTCGGCGTCGCGCCACCGCAGGCGGCCCATGGCATCCCAGTGATAGTTCTGCACCAGCACCTGCCGCAGGGTCTGCACCCGGGGCCCGTCCAGCAGGCCGGGGTGATGACGGCTCAGAGGTTCGAGCAGGTGACGGGCGTCCGCCCCGGTGGTGTTGATCCTGGTCTTGGGCCGAGTTGGGTTCTTGCCCAAACGCACCGGTCGGCCGTAGCGGCGGCCCCAGTGCTCGTCGACCAGGCCGTCGAGCGCGTGGTCGACGGTGCGGGCGAGTTCCTCCAGGGCCGCGCGCAACGGCCTCGGTGACCAACTCCAGGCGGGTCAGGTCGCGCACAGCGGCCAGGACGTGAGTGGAGTCAGCGCGCTGGGTGGTGCGCTTGCGGACCAGTCCGGCCTCCTTCAACCGGGCCAAGGCGACATCCAGGAGGCGGTCCGCCCGGCCGGCCCGCAGCAGACGGTCGCGGAAGTCGCCGAGCACGCTGTGGTGAAAGCCGGGGTCGTCCGACTCCAGGCCGAGCGCGTACTTGAAGTCGATACGACAACGTACGGCCTCGGCGGCGTCGCGGTCGGACAAGCCCAACAGGAACTGCGACACGCTCACCGTGGCCGATTGGGCGGGCGAGAGCCCAGGACGCCCGTCGCGCGAGTAGCAGTCGGCGAAGTCCTCGTCCCCCCACAGACCGCCTAGACGATCACGTACCCACATCGCCGTCGTACCACCGGGGTTACTGGCCCGAGCCACCCGCGCGGTGAGCTCCGGGACCTCCACCACGGACCGCGTACCAACCGGTAAGGACATCTGACCACCTCGGACAGCGTTACGACTTCACTAACCCCGAAAGCCTCATTGTTACCCACCGGTCACCCTCCACGACCACACCGACCGCCCCAAGATTCCCGACAGAGTCAGGCTTAGACTTGCAGGACATGCCTAGTCGGACTTCGTGATTTTAGGCGTGGCAGTGTACGTAAGCACGGGAAGGTAGACGGCGCGCACGCTTGTCAGCCCGGCGATGTACTTGAGCACCATACGAGGACGAACACCGCCACCTCAGGCCAACTGGTCCCGTCACCTGGAGTTGCAGCGAGGCGCGAGATCCTGAGGCCTCTTCGATCCCATGCACCGCGGCACAGGAGCCACCCGCGTCTCAGCAGGGGCTATGCGGCGAGCCGCCTCAAGGCCGCCTGCGCCGGCGGCCCCCACGTGGGCTTCCCACCCGGCAACCCCTTGTCGCCGTTGTCGCCGATGACCAGGCAAGCCAGCGCCTTGATGAGTGCCCAACCCATGGCACGCTGCAAGGTGGCCGCGTCGGCCGAGCCATAGGCCCGATGGAAGCGATCCATCGCTGCGTCGGGCAGAAGAAGCCAGCCGCCGGCAAGGTCACAGGCTGGGTCCCCGGCGCACATATCGCCGAAGTCGATGACGCCGCAGAAAGTGCCGTCGACGGTGAGGACGTTGGCCGGGTGCAGGTCGCCGTGAAGCCACACCGCCGGTCCGGTCCATTCTGGAGCAGCCAGTGCGTCCCTCCACACCCTGCGGACGGCGTCCGGCTCGGGGACCAACCCGCGATCGACGGCCTGCTCCAGCGCGTAGGCAAAGCCAACAGCGTTGTCAGCCAGGGGACCGCCCCGTCGATGTCGCCCAGCTGGCGCATCGGCGGGTGCCGGGCGGTGTAGGGCGGTGAGGAAGGACGCCAAGGTGTCAGCCGCCTCGTCGCCACGCGTCGCTGGGGCTCGGTCGGCAGGCTCTCCCGAGACCCACGTCGTGACAATCCAGGGTTGCGGGAAGGTCTCGGAGGGCTGGCCTAGGCGCTGCGGCAAGGGCGTCTGCAGCGGCAGACCTGACGCCACTTCCGGGACCAGTGTGTACTCCTTGAGCAAGAGCTCGCTCGCGTCGTCGGTAGCCCATGGCAGGCGCACTGCGAGGTCGTCGCCGAGCCGCCACATCTGGTTGTCCCAGCCGCTCGCACCGAACGTCACCGGCAGATCGGCCAAGTCCGGATGCTGTTCGCGAAGCAGCGTCACCACCAAATCTGTAGTGATCTCATCTGGAGTATGCATCATCGGGCAAGTCTAAGAGCCTGTTCTTGAACTGATCTTGTCGGCTGGGCCACTGCGGAGGTGAGAAGGGACTCCTGGTAGATCGGGTGGTGTCTAGTCAACCGTCCTACCGAGGAGTCCCGGGTGCCATCGTGCCCGAGTTCGTCGACCCCCTTCGCGCGGGGTCGACAGTGCTGTCTGTTGGCCACCACGCACCGCCCTTCGCTCAGGTCACGGCGTTATCCGTCGGACATGACCGACGCTCAGTGGGCTACGATCGAACCATTGTTGCCGAAGCCGGGTTGGCTGGGCGGCAGGGGTGGTCGCCGTGCGAAGCACTGTCGGCGCGAGATCGTCGACGCGATCCTGTACGTGGTCGACAACGGCATCACATGGCGGGCTCTACCGGCTGATTTCCCGCCATGGTCCACGGTGTACAAGCACTTCGCCGCGTGGGAACACCACGATGCGACCCAACATCTACTCGATGCGCTACGCGACCGGGCCCGGCTGACCGAAGGCCGCCGGGCCGCGCCAAACGCCAGGATGATCGACTCGGCCTCGGTCAAAGCCGCCGACACCGTCGCATCCGGCAGCCGCGGGTTCGACGCGGGCAAGAAGATCAACGGCCGCAAACGGCACATCGCCGTAGACACCGTCGGCCTGTTGATCTGTGTGCTGGTCACCAGCGCCGACGTCCAGGACCACACCGCCGCCCGGAACCTCCTGGCCAGGCCGCGCTACCTCTGCCCCAGCGTGCGGCACCTGTGGGCCGATTCCGGCTACACCGGCACCCTGATCGACTGGGCGAGAACCCATCTGCGGTGAAGCACGACGAATCCGTCCGCTGGGCCATGATCCACACCATCAGCAAACGCCTCAACTGAGTTCAGGAACAGGTTCTCAGTCGATACGATTCGTGATCGAGGCGGTTCCTGGCGAGGCGGTGGGAAGTCCCCGTACCGTGGTTGTCCTCGGGCCCTCCGCCAACGCAGCCAAGGTCCACTCTGGCGCGAGTACCGCGACCAGGGACTTGCAGGGCAGGGCCTAGGCAGTAGGGCGCACGGACTTGAACTGTTGCGCGAAGAGTGACCCACCATCGCACGAAATCGGTCGATGAGCGGGATAAGCAAATGAAAGGCAACTCGGTATCGACAATGAACGATGAAAACGCGAATATTCGCCTTGCCGAAATTCGACAGAGGCTCGATGGAATCGACCGCCGGATTGCCGAGAGCGTCGGCGACCGGTTCGAGGCAGTCAGGCAGGTCGGTGAATTGAAGCGCGCGACTGGCATCCCCATGATGCAGAAGGGTCGAGTGGACGCCGTCGTCTCCCGGGCTACCCAGTTCGAGGCCGACTACAACATTCCAGCAGGGACGCTAACTGCCATCTTTTCGACGCTCGTCGCGGAGGCCTGTCGACTCGAGGACGGGATCATCGGCCAGGATTCCGAGTAGCTTCCATGGGGGAAAGATTGTGAAGACGCTCATCGTCGACAACTACGACTCATTCACGTACAATCTGGCACATTTGGTCGGACAGGTACGGGGTGTCGATCCCATCGTCGTCCAGAACAATGTTTCCTGGGCGTCCATCCCGTGGAGCGAAGTCGACAACGTCGTGATCTCGCCTGGGCCGGGGAAACCCAACCGCCCGGAGGACTTCGGGATCTGCGCGGAAATCATCGCCCGGTGCGAGCTCCCGATCCTCGGTGTCTGTCTGGGGCACCAGGGAATCTGCAAGTTCGCGGGGGCAAGAGTCGCCCCCGCTCCCGTGCCGATGCATGGGAGCGGGTCCCTCATTCAGCACGACGGGGTGGGGTTGTTCGCGGGGATCCCCAGCCCCTTTATTGCTATTCGCTATCACTCTCTCGCAGCCGATGATATCCCCGACACTCTCAGGGTCACCGCGACGTCCGAGGACGGTGTTGTGATGGCCGTCGAGCACGTATCTCGACCCATCTGGGGCGTGCAGTTCCACCCGGAATCGATCTGTACGGAGTACGGTCGAGAGATCATCGTGAACTTCTGTCGGCTGACGGAGTCGTGGGCCGACCGGCCTCGCGTAGAAGCCAACTCCGGCCCCCGCTTTACCATCAATCTCCGGCGAGTTCCGAAGATGCCCGATCCCGACACGATCTTCTCCGAGCTGTTCACGGAGTCCACGTACAGCTTCTGGCTGGACAGCGGAGGGCCCGCAACCGATCACCGGGCCAGGTTCAGCATCCTCGGCGACGCGGCAGGCCCCCTCGCCGAGGTAGTTGAGTACGACGTCGAGAAGTCCGAGCTAACGAGCCTTCGCCATGGACGGCGGCACGTGCTCAAGACATCAATCTTTGAGTACCTCGCGGACCGGTGCGCGGAGGTTGCGCCAGCAAGCTCCCATGGCCTCGACTTGGAGTTCGAGCTCGGGTTCGTGGGCTTCCTCGGGTATGAGATGAAGGCGGAGACGGGCGGCTCGTTGACCCACCGGAACGCCATACCCGATGCGGCCTTCGTCTTTGCGGACCGAGCGGTCGTCCACGACGCTCGCGACGGGTCCGGCTGGCTGCTCGCCCTGAGCTGTGACGGGGCGCCGGACGCCAGCCCCGGGGCCGTCGCGCGATGGCTCGACCAGACAGCCGATCGGTTGCAGCGCATGACGCCGCGCGTTCGTTCCGATGCGCTACCCGACGAGGGCCTGAACGGTGTGGGCAGAGTGGAGATGCGGCACGACTACCGCGCGTATCTGTCGAGGATCGAACGCACCCTGGAACTCATCCGCTCCGGTGAGACGTACGAGCTGTGCCTAACCAACGAAGGCTCAGTGACGACGGACGCCGATCCCGTGACCCTCTACGAAGAGACCCGCCGGCTGAACCCAGCGCCTTTTGGGGCACTCCTCCGCTTCGGGACTCTGTCAGTGCTGAGTGCGTCGCCCGAACGCTTCATGTCCGTCACAGGCGACGGGAGCGTGGAGTCGCGACCGATCAAGGGGACGCGGCCGCGCAGCGAGGACCCGGTGGAGGACGAGCGAATTCGCGCGAGGCTCCAGGCGAGCAAGAAAGACCGGGCAGAAAACCTGATGATTGTCGACCTAGTCCGAAACGACCTCTCGCGGGTGTGCGAGGTCGGATCGGTCCACGTCCCCGCTCTGTTCGATGTCGAGACGTTCGCGACGGTGCATCAGCTCGTGTCGACAGTGGCTGGACAGCTGAGCCCAGGGATGACGGCGATTGACGCCGTCCGCGCAGCGTTCCCCGGCGGTTCGATGACCGGCGCCCCGAAGCTCCGGACGATGGAGCTGATCGACGAGCTTGAGGGTGGGCCGCGGGGGGTCTACTCTGGCGCCCTCGGGTGGTTCTCCTTGACGGGTGCCTGCGATCTGAGCATCGTCATCAGGACAATCACCATGAACGGCCCAGACGCCACGTTCGGAACCGGCGGAGCTATCCTCGCGCTGTCCGACCCCGAAGAGGAGTGGGAAGAAACGCGGGTGAAGTCAACGGTGATGTGTTCGGTCCTCGAGAGTTTGGCGCGTCACCGGTGCAGCACGCCAGAGCCAGCGCCGCGGTGACGCCTACAATGAGTGGCGCGGACGCCATTTTCGACCACGTGGTAGTCCTTGGCGGCGGGGCTGTCGGGATGCTCGTCGTGGAGACGTTGCGGGGTCGATCGTCGCGAACGACGGTGGTTGACCTGGATCCGGCGTTCGGCGTCTCGCCGGGCGACGGGCTAGAATGCGTGGTCGCGGACGTCACCTCTCAAGACGATCTGCCCGCTTGGGTGGCGCCCCTGCGCGAGGCGTCGGTCATCGTACTCAGCCTGCCGGAGACCGTCGTCAAGACGGTGTTGCTCACCCTTGCGACACATGCCTCCAAGCGCGCCCTCGTCGTCGAGACCTGCTCGGTGAAAGCAGACGTGGCGGCGGCGCTAGGGACCTTCTGGAGCGGTCGACCCGCCCTCGGGATCAACCCGCTGTTCCGGCCGTCACTCGGGATCGACGGTCGACGCGTCGCCATTGTCTCATACGAGCGTGGAGGACACGCCGAGTCGGTCGAGGAGGCATTGTCCTCGAAGGGGGCGCTGCTCGTCCGGCTCGGCGCGGCGGAACACGACCGGCTCGCCGCCATCACCCAGGCGCTTGCCCACGCCTCCTTACTCGTCTTCGGCGTGGCCGTGGCTGAGTGCCGCACCGAGGTGTCCGTCGACGACCTCATGGGCATGGCGCCACCACCGTTCCGCGCTCTGCTATCCCTATCCGCGCGTGTGGCTGCCGGCGACGTCGCGGTTTACCGAGCGATCCAGGATGCCCCGGGGGGGCATCGGATACGTACCCTAATGACGAATGCGTTGGCCGATCTTGACCGGGCGGTGAGTACCGACGCGGGCTTCGAAGGTCTCCAGACGAAGATCCGGGACGCGATCGGACCGACTCTCGTCGCCGAGCTCGTCGACACATCCGACGCGCTGCTGTCCGGGCTGAGGTGAGTCGTGCCCAGTCATTTCTTTCGACCGCTCCCGCCGAGTGACCCAGCCACATGGACGCGACAACGGTCAGTCATCGATCGCCTGGTAGGCAGCCGTCCAGAAGTCCCGGAAGATTGAAGTCGGCATCCACCCGGTGTCGGTCTGGCGGATTAACATCGTCGTCATGTCCTCGTTCGGGTCGTTGAACCATATCGTGCCGTACTTGCCGTACCACCCGTAGCTGCCGATCGAGGGACCGAGGTACCTGCGCTGGCTTGTAATCCCTACGGCGTAACCCCAGCCGAAGCCCTCGTCGAAGCCCGGCGGCAAGACGAACGTCGAGGCTGCCTTCTGTGCTGCTGTCAGGTGGTCTGTCGTCATGAGCGACACCGCTGGCCGGGAGAGGATCCGTTCGCCGCGATGGGTGCCGCCGCCTAGTAGAGCGGAGGTGAAGGCAAGGAAGTCGTTGGGTGTGGTGACGAGCCCGCTGGCGGCCTCTTTGAACGGAAACCTGGGTACCCAGACGTCGTTGAGATCGCCTTCGACAGTCCGCACGCCCGTGGCCTCGTCGACCGCGTACGCGGTCGCTAGCCGACTCACATGCTCACGCCGGGCTACGAACGTGGTGTCCTTCATGCCGAGTGGCTCGAAGATCCGCTCGCGCGCGAGGTCCTCGAGAGGCATGCCCGCCGCGCGGCTGACGAGGACGCCTAGCACGATAGCAGGGGTGTAATACATCCAGCGTTCACCCGGTTGGTACACGAGCGGCAGGGCGCCGAGACGACGGACATACTCCTCCGAAGATGGCCCGGGACTCCCGGGGTCGTCCCAGAGTTCCAGGGCGCGGAGCGCATCGGAGATCGGGACCTTTCCCGGCTCTGCCGGGATCGTGCCAGTTCCGAGGCGGCAGGTGAGCAGGTCGTGCAAAGTGATCGGACGGTTCGCCGGAACCGTGTCGTCCAGCGCCCCCTCGGGATCGACGAGCACGGTCATGTTCGTAAGCTCCGGGAGGAACGCGTCGACCGGATCGGTCAGGCGCAGCGTGCATTCCTCGACGAGGGTCATCGCACAGGCGGCGACGACAGACTTCGTCCACGAGGCGACACGGCAAATCGTGTCAGCCGCCATCGGTATTCTCGACCCGGCGCCCTCGTGCGCAAGGTGGCCCGCGGCCTCGATGTGGACCTCGCCCCGGCGGGCGATAACGGCGATGACACCGGGCTCGTGGCTGACGTCGAGGTGTCGCTCAAGCACCTCCCGAACGCGGGTAAGCCGTTTCGAGGACAAACCACCTGCGGCCACATTTCCTCCTCATTGTCGACGGTCCTCACGCTATCGGCTTCTCGGATGGGATCCGTTGCGGCTGGCGCTCGTCGGTAGCCTCGGCGATTGCCGCCAGGACGCGGCCCGGCGTCAGAGGCATATCGATATGTCGCACGCCGAGGTGGGCGATGGCGTCGATGACCGCGTTCTGAACCGCCGGGGTGGAACCGATCGTTCCCGCCTCGCCGATCCCCTTGACGCCCAGCGGATTCGCATCCGTACGAGTTTCGCTCGACTTCAGCTCGAAGTCGGGCAGGTCGGCTGCTGTGATGGGCGCACAGTCCTGGAGCGTCCGGGTCAGTGGGATGCCGCTTCCGTCGTGGCGCACCTCCTCGAATAAGGCCTGGGCGATTCCCTGTGCAATTCCGCCGTGACGCTGCCCTTCGGTGAGGATCGGATTGAGCACGGGACCGGCGTCGTCAAGGGCAATATGGCGAAGCACCGTGGTCCTCCCTGTCTCCGTGTCGACCTCCACGACCGAGAGATGAGCGCCGAACGGGAACGTCGGCTGCTGCGAGACGAACTCGATGTCCGCGGTGATCGTCCCAGTCGAGGTCTGTTGGACGACTTGAGCCCAGCTCAGTGGCCGGTCGGGGTGTCGTGTGCGGTACCAAGTGCCGGAACCTGTGTCGAGGACGACATCGGCTACAGGGCACCCCAGGAGGTCTGCCGCGTACTCGCAGGCTTGAGCCCGGACCGTCGTGGCTGCTTCGTGGACGGCGGAACCGCCGAGCTGGAGGGAACGGCTCGAGTAGGTGCCGACACCCCGAGGGATAAGGTCGGTATCCCCGTGGACGACGGTGACCCTATCCATCGGTATACCGAGCTTGTCCTCCACCAGCATCGCCCAGGCGGTATGGTGTCCCTGGCCCTGTGTGGAGCTGCCCGTTAGCACGGTGGCGCGTCCCGCCCGGTCGACGGTCACCGAGCCGGTCTCACCGCCGCCACCAGTCATCTCCACGTATACGGAGATGCCGATGCCCAACACACTGACGCACCCACTGTCCCTTCGGGCTGCCTGCTCGGCCCGGAGACGGCGGTAGTCGGCGGCGGCGAGGACTGTGTCTAAGGCAGACTCGTAGTCGCCGGAGTCGTAGCGAGCCCCCGTCCCAGTGCGGAACGGGAACGAGCTCGCTGCGATCAGATTGCAGCCTCGGACGTCGGCCGGGTCCATGCCGATCTCCGCGGCGAACAGGTCGACCGCTCGTTCGATGGCTGCCGTCGCTTCCGGTCGGCCAGCTCCTCGATACTTGTTGACTGGCGTGGCGTTCGTGACGACGATCCGGAAACCGGATTGGACGTGCGGGATGTCGTAGACGCCAGGGGCCATCGTGCAGGTCACCGGAGTGAGGGAGCTCGTCCGCGGGTATGCACCCGCATCCTGGACGACGTCGAGGCGATAGGCCGTAATGGTACCGTCCCGTCTGCCACCGATTCTAACGCGGTGGAGCTGTGCACGTCCCTGGGTCATGGCGACGAGGTTCTCGGAGCGGGTCTCAGCCCAACGCACCGCGGTCCTCGACCGCCACGCGGCCCAGGCGACAAGGATCGAGTCCCGGTCGATGCCGATCTTCGCGCCGAAGCCCCCTCCGACATCGGGGACAATCACACGAATGCCATCCGGCGGCATACCGAGAGACTCGGCCAGCGAGGTTCGGCTGCGCTGGGCGTTCTGGCTGCTGTGCCAGACCGTGAGCGTCGTCCCGTCGAACGCGGCGGCGGTGGCGCGGCACTCTATCGGGATGCAAGGAACGCGCTGATTCGCGATCTCTTGTTCGACGACAACCTCGGCGTCGGCAAAGACACCGTCGTCGTAGGTGTCACGGTTATACTCGTCGACGACATTAGTTCCCGCGTCCTCGAACAGGAGGGTCTTGTCGAGTAGTGCCTGGGCGGGGCCTACGACAGCGGGAAGCCGCTCATAGCTCACCGTCACGAGCTGTGCGGCGTCCTGGCCCTCACTGAGGGTGTAGCTGAGTACGATGGCGATCGGTTCGCCGACGAACCGGATCGTCCTCCTAACGAGAAGCGCTTCGGTGAAGGCATCGCCGACCGTGTCCGACCGTCGGTACGGCTTCGGTGGCGGAAGGTCGGTCAGGTCCTCGGCGGTGTAGACGGCCGCCACGCCGGGATGGGCCAGAGCGCGGGAGACGTCGACATTCGTGAGCACTGCGTGCGCGACCTCGGCTCGTACGAAGGTCACGTGCACGGCTTCCGTGAGCTCCGGATTCCGCAAGTCGTCGACGTAGGTGCCGCCGGAGGTCAGCAGCCGGCGGTCCTCCACCCTCCGCACCCTGGTGCCGAAGACACTCACGGAACAACCAGGTCGCCGTTGGACCGGACGTGCACGCGGATCACCGGGCGTCCGATGATGCGTACACCGGCGCAGCGTTCGGGCTCCTCGTGGCACGTAAGCAGCGGCAGGCCATCGGCAGCTCGATCGTCTGGTTTCCAGTGAGACCCAGCTCGTCGCGCACGTAGCCGGTGACCTGCTCGTCCACGGCGCGCCGGGCCTTTGCGGACAGCGCAATCGCGCTGGCGTCGGTGCCGAGGTGCCCCACGAGCTCCTCTGCGGTGACGGTCATGAGCCACGTCATGTGCCGCTCGTGGAGGGGTCCGAAGGAGGACCCGGTGGGGGGGTCCATGACGTCGTTGCGCGCGGCCTGCCGAGCGCCACCCCGCCCACTCTCACCGGCACGCACTCCACGGGTGAAGTAGTCGAGGTCGGCAACCCAAGGAACGGACAGGTCCCGGTAGTTCCAAATGACGCCAAAAGTGCCATTGGTCCGGAGGACACGCGCGATCTCTGGAATGGCGCGCTCCGGGTCGATCCAGTGCCATGCCATCGCAATGAGAAGCCCGTCGGCGCTGCCGTTGGGCAGCGGTATGGATTCGGCCGTTCCGGGAAGCATCTGCACGCCGGGGCAGTTTCGAGCGAACAGCTTACGCATCCGCGGGTCGGGCTCGACGGCGACGACGCACCCGACGCGGCCCACGAGGTCCCGAGTCAACGCACCGGTACCTGCGGCGAGGTCGACCACGGTGTCGACGTCGTCCGGGAGCAGCCAGTCCATGGCGGCGGCGGGCACACCGGGGCGATAGCGGCTGTAGCTTTCCGCGATTTCGCCGAAGGACAGTGCCCGCGTTGCGTCTACCATGCGACCCTTTCCTCGCCCGTCTCTTCAGTCCGGACGTGCAGAGTTCTTCTCAATCTTCGCCGTGACCTCGTGCTCGAGATCGAGCCCGAGCATCTCGGCGATACTCGCGACGTAAAGTACGGTATCTGCGAGTTCTTCTCCCAGACGGTCCTGCCCTTTCCGCCAGGAGGTGAAGGTGGCGGCCGCCTTCACCTGAAGCATGCAAACTTCCAGCGGTACGTCGGTGGTATTGTAACCCTTCCGCACCTTGTTGTCCCAAGTCAATTGCTGCAGGGAACTCAATTCCATGTTTCCTCCAAAGATCATTCGCCGCTGGCGTCCGTCCGCTCCGATGACTGAGGGGTTGGCCCCATCAGGGTCTCAACCTTCCCGGGAGTAATGGCGCAACCGACACCCGACCTTGTTCCGTTAATTGGGCCGCGTCGCAGCCTGGCGCCGCCGCAAGCACCGCCGCGACGACATTTTGATAACCCGTGCAGCGGCAGAGGTTTCCCTTCAGGGCGTTCCGGACCTCTTGGGCACTGGGATCGCGGTTGCGCCGCAGGAGGTCACGCGCCGCCATCACCATTCCGGAGGTGCAGTAGCCACATTGGAGCGCATGGTGCTCGTGAAACGACTGCTGGAGCGGGTGCAGCTCTCCTTTTCTTACGAGTCCCTGTGCGGTAGTCACCTCCCGCTGGTGCGCCTGGACCGCAAGGACCAAACAGCTCTTGACACTCGCACCGTCGAGATCGACGGTGCATGACCCGCAGTCACCAGTGTCGCAGCCAATCTTCGTTCCGGTTAAGTTCAGACGGTCCCGCAGATAAAGAACGAGGAGCAGCTGGGGTTCAACCTCGCCCTCGTGGGTGGTCCCGTCCACGGTCACTGAGATGTGGTTCATGAGCCCCGTTCTTGAAGATTGAAATGTCACGTCGACTGCGTCACGCCGTCGCTGGTCGACGACCGAAAGATGCCGTCGACCAGGAGCATCTGACCGGTCGTCTCGTCGCCACTGTGGTTCTGCTCCAACGCAACTGGGGAGAAGCCTCGCTCTGTCAGGAAGTTCAGCATCTCGGTCAGGGTCGGCGCCTCGTGGTGTATCGCGACCAGCGGGAGTTCGAGTTCGAGTAGCGCGATGCGGTCAAGAACCGGCCCTGCGCCCTTTAGGACGGACAGCTCAGCGCCCTCCACGTCAAGCTTGAGAAACACTCGGCTGCCCTCGCAGCCAAGCTCCTCCCAGAGCGACCGTAGTGATCGAGCGAAGACCTGCTCGGTGCCGGCGTTGACGTCGTCCGGCCACATGTGAAAGTGGAGGCTGGTTCGACGAAAGACCGACGACCCGAGCGAAGTACGGGTCAGGTTCAGGGCGACGTAGCCGTCCTCGGGGCCTAGCGCCTCTTGGCGGCAGTGCCAGTCGTCGTCCCTTCGAGCCACGTCGGAGAGCAGTGCGAACGTCTCCGACGCCGGTTCGAAGGAGATGATCGTCCCGTGGAAGCCGCACTCGCGAATCCACTTCGCGTACTGACCGCTGTTCGCCCCGCCATCTATAACGATGTCGATGTCCTGAAGCAGTACGCGTCGTCGTTCTTGCGGCGTCATCATGTTGCTTGTGTGCGGCGGGAGGTCCCGCACATCGCCTGGCGCTGGGCGAACCACGAGGTCCTCGCTTTCGGGATAGGGCTCGGTGGTTGGTCGGCCGCATGTCATCGTACTCGGGGAACTTTCATCCCGGTTCGGTGCCGGTATGCGTGCTCGCGTATGCGCAGCCGAATGGTGCTGAATGAGCGGACCGCGTATGATTCCATATCAAACCATACTCGGCGGGAGTAGGACGGGCAACGTACTGCTCACCTGGCGCACGTCCGGGAAGGACCGCAACCCGCCGGATTCCCGTATCCGTTTACGAGTTCGACAGTGGGACATGCAAACGTGTCACATCGAACCGACTCGAGATTTCTCGCGAAGGCGGAACTCTGCTTGGTTCACGTGAAGGCTGTTGCCTCGTATCGGTTGCAGGTCGCGCCGATTCTCATCACGAGCCGATGGCAGTCGTGACTACATGGCGGTGGGCGATCCCAGCCGCTTTCGGAGCGACCGTGACTGTCGTCGACTTCCTCCTCGCCGCTCGAGATGGCGTGTCTGGGCCATGGCTTTCTAACTCACCCTGGCGACACCTCATTAACCTGGGCTGCAATCGCCGGCGTCGCCCTCCCGTCCTAAGTCATGACGATCGCCGCGCAGAATGTGCCTACGTCGCGATTATTAGTTCGTTCGGCTATCAAGGACCATAGCGAAGCTCGATGGGTGTCCGGTCTCGGTAGCGTCCTCGCGGCACCGCGCCTCACTGGAGGCGCATGTGGAGACCCATCGGCGGTGGTGTCATCGTAGGCATTCGGCGTCGTGTATCTGGAAATTGCTGCAGGGACTACGCTGCAGGTGCAGCGTAGTCGGCGAGCGTGGCGAGAATAAGATCGTGCAGCCGTGCTTCCTTGTCGAATTCGTGGTAACGTTCGGCCAACGACTGCAACGCACGGGGCGGAATCTATCGAAGATAGCATACCGTCGCCTTGTGGCTCTATTCACGTTGCGATTAGCTTCATATCAGCCAGTCTATCCAGATCTTCCCACAATTCTAGCGAATGCATTCGCGACCACCGTCTTCAAGGTAGTAATTGCTTGGATACAACACTTGGCCGCCGTGTCCTTCGCAATCTCGATTTGACGAATCATTTCCACGGTGCCATCCGCGGATTGCGGTAGCGCGGTCGCCGTCCCGAGGCAACATCGCGCGAGCAGCGGACTCAGCATCGGGCGGGTCGTCCTTGCTATGCAGGTAGCGTAGACGACGGCCGGGACGGTTCACCGTGCTCACGACGCGCCTCACATGACTGTCACGGAATTCAACCATATAGGCCGGACACCAATGCCCGAGAGCACCCAGTGATCCATCCTCGAAACCGTCGACACCAGCGCGATTGATAGCAGGCGGGACGTCAACCGTCGAACCAGTCGAAACCGCTGCTGGGATAGCCATCGCGAGGCCGTCTGCAGCCCTCGCGAGAAATGTCGTGATCAGACCCTCGGCATTTCCTAGGAATAAGAAACGGTTCCTCAACGCGCGGGCCATACAGCGCAGTTCAGCAGGACCGATGGCACGGACCGCGTCAGCACCTCAGCCCCGGGCAGGCCCACCGTATCGTACCGGACTTGGCAACCGCTGGCGACGCCGCCGACCAGCACGGGTCCGAACACCGAGGGAGCCATGATCCTGCTGGCCTCTCCACCGTCCGAATCAGCGACCTCAACCGGCACCCCTAGCGAGTGCACACGTTCTTGGACGACCCACGTCCCCGCTGCGACCGCGTTCTCCACCAGCACGTTCCACACGGTCGCGTCGGTGCTCGACCCGAAGTGCACGTTGTTGCCCTGGCTGCCGTCCGAACGCTTGAGCACGAAGCGGTCCCGCTGGGCCTGCACCAGATCCACTAGAGAACGACGTCGGCTCTTGTAGAGCACTGGCCCGTCGTACACCTCACGCGTCCAGGGTACATACCGCTCGACGAACTCCGCGTCGGCTGGCTCCAGCCACTCAGGCCCCGTTGACAGCCGCGCCAAGGCCCGCTTGTTGCTGACGTGCTCTGCGCTGTATGGCGACACCACGATCCGCCCGGGGTCCAGCAGACTCACCGCTGGAGCGAGGTCGCGCCCAGCATCCAGCAAATCCTGCGCGACGAACTCATGCAAGACAAGCGGTGCCGGAGCGTGCCCGCCCGCGAGGCTATCGGTGTAGTCCTCGATCCCGATCAACTCGGCCTCGAAGCCAGCACGACGCAGATCGTCGACCCCGAGCTCGTAGTACCAGGAGTCATTCTTGATGTCCCTCGTGCACCCAACGAGGTCCATCACCTTGGGCTTATCGAACTGCGTCGCGGTTGCCGCGAGCATTGCCGATCGGTCGCGCAGTGGCGATCGGATGCGGAGATCGGGTGATATGCGGTCCCGCCAGAACTCGTTTAGCAGGTGGACATAGCCCGTGCCGCCGACGGCGCTGCTGACGTTCATTTCGATGAACTGCCATCCGTCTGTAGTGAGGATGGCGTCGGGTCGCGCGAGGATCGTCGCGCAGGCCGACTCCAGAGAAGGGTCCTGGTACAGCGGCACGAGGCGGTCGTCGAGACCGAGATCGTCGTGGCGGGCCCTCGGATTCTCACTTATCTCGAAGACTGTACGACGGAGAAGGCGCAGTAGTCGCTCGCTAGCGCGGTCCAGGTCGTTTCCCAGCTCCGCAGACAATGTGACCGGGCCGGTCGGAAGGTAGGGCTCCGAGTGGAGGCCGATCTTGTCGAAGTAGCGTCGCATGTCCGCTACGAGTCGGCGATTTTCCGTCACCGGATGAGAGTAACTACACCCCTGGGCCTGTGCCGAGACCTTCGTCGCCAACATCTGTCGCAATTTCGTCGAGTGACGAAGCAGTGGGACGATTCCGAAACGAGGCCACGGCAGGAACGATCGCCTCGATGAGTGAGGGTCCCGGTTCGGCCAAGCTCCGACGAAGCTGCTGTGCGAGGTCCTCCGCGGTCGCGACCTTCTCTGCCGGAACACCCATGCCACGGGCCAACGACACAAAGTCGAGGCCCGGGAGCTCGAGCAGCTTCTTGCTGCGCTCGTTGACTGACGGCCCTCGCCGTTCGAGCTCCATCTTCAGAATGGCGTAGGATGAATTGTTGAAGATGACCGTCGTGACGTTGAGACCCTCGCGGGCCTGCGTCCACAGCGCCTGGAGGGTGTACATGGCGCTGCCGTCCGCTTGAAGGTTAAGCACGGGCCGGTCTGGGCAGGCAACTGCAGCCCCAAGCGCAACGGGCATCCCTTGCCCGATCGCACCACCGGTCAGAGTGAGCCAGTCGTGGGGAGGACAATGGGCCGTCTCCTGGGCCAGCCACCAGCCGGACGTGACCGCCTCGTCCGAGACAATCGCCCCCTCAGGTAATAGGGCGCCCACGACGGCGGCGGCCTTCCGGGCGGTCAGCTCGCCGGAGGGCATCCCGGGGCGGGTGAGCCCGACGAGGACCGGGTTGACGCCTGGCGCAAGAACGTCTGCGACCTCTTGGAGAGCTGCGACCGTTGCACCCAACTCGACCACCGCCGTGCCGAGCGGCACCAGGGAACTGGGCTGTCTTGGAGAAGCGAAGAATGACACCGGCGCACGCGCCCCTGCCAGCACGAGGACCCGAGTCCCCGCCAGCTGCTCGGCCGCCGTCACCTCGACGAGACGCTCGACCTCGGGGATTCCGGCCCCACGCTCTTGCCGGGCTGGGGAACTCTCCGCCAGGATCCGCGCGCCGGTGGCCGTCGCGAGCCGGCTCGCCGCCTCCCGGCCGCGTCGCTTCAGCAGATCCCCGCCGAGGAGCACGGTGACGTGCGGGGCGTGTCGTCGCAGCAACAGCGCGACCTCCTCCACACGCCCACGGTCCGGCTCGGGCATCGACACTGGCGAGACGGCTGCGGCGCGGCCTCCCACACCCCAGCCCATATCGGCGGGAAGGATCAGAGTCGCGACGCTGCCAGTGCCGTTCCGCACCGACCCCGTGGCAGCTACGGCGTCGGCGGCATCCCGCCCAGCTTCGCCGACGCTTGTGGTGCGACGGACCCATCGGGACACCGTACTGGCCAGCGCATCGATGTCGGATTCCAGTGGGGCGTCGAAGACCTTATGGTGGGTCGCGTGGTCGCCGACAATGTTGAGAATCGGGGTCCCGGCCCGTCGGGCGTTGTGCAAGTTTGCGACTCCGTTACCCAGACCCGGCCCCAGGTGGAGCAAGGTACAGGCTGGCCTGTCCACCATGCGGCCGTACCCGTCGGCCGCACCCGTCGCGCCGCCCTCGAAGAGACAGAGAACCGCCCGCATGTCAAGTTGCACGCCGAGCTCGGACACGAAATGCATCTCCGAGGTCCCGGGATTCGTGAAGCAAGCCTCCACCCCCCGGTGGCGGAGAGTGTCGAGCACTGCACGCGCGCCGGTTGTCTCATTCATCGGTTGCATTGGGTCGGAGCACCTTCAATGGAGGCCTGGACGATCAGGGAATGAGCAGAAGTTTGCCGCTGGAGGCGCGACCTTCGAGGTCCTGGTGAGCCCGGCACGCATCGGCGAGTGGGTAACGGCCCCCGATGCACACCCGAATCTCGTTCGAACTCACCCAGCCAAGCACACTTGTCGCCCGCCACAGCAGCTCCTCCCTGTCGTGTAGGTAAGCCGGGATCAGCGTGGGTCGGGTAATGAAGAGGCCCTTGGCTCGCAGGCGCATCGGGTCGACGGGCGGTACCGGCCCGCTGGCTGCGCCGTACAGCACCAGCAGCCCGCGAGTCCTCAAACTGCGAAGGCTCCCGTCGACTGTGGCCCGTCCTACGCCGTCGTACACCACCGGCACGCCATCACCGTTCGTGAGCTCGCGAACGGTCCGGTCGAAGCCCTCGTACGGGATCACCTCGTCGGCACCGGCCTCGCGAGCGAGCCGTTCCTTCTCTGGGGTGGATACCGTCCCGATCACCCGGCCGCCGCGCATCTTGACCATCTGCACCAGGAGTAGCCCCGTACCCCCTGCGGCCGCATGGACTAACACGCTGTCGCCCGGTCGCACCACGTAAGTGGAGTGTGTCAGGTAGTGGGCAGTCATCCCCTGGAGCAGACTCGCGGCGGCCGTGTCCATCGCCATCCCCTGAGGGACGCAGACGGCGCGGTCAGCGGGGATCACCGCGAGCGTGCTGTAAGAGCCGAGGACACCGCTGGCCCACGCGACGGTGTCACCCGACGAGACACCGTTGACGCCCGTGCCGCAAGCCCGGACCGTGCCCGCGCCCTCGCGTCCCGGTACGAAGGGCACGGGGACGTCGTACGTCCCCTTCCGCTGGTACACGTCGATGAAGTTGACCCCACTGGCCGCGACCTCGACTAGCAGCTCTCCTGCGCCGACAATCGGGTCGGGAAGTTCACGGTAGTTCATAACCCCCGGATCGCCCGGCCGATCGACCACGATCGAGAACATCAGTTCCTCTCTGACGCGGGACCATCCGTCGGACGTGTCCGTCATCTGTTTCTCTGCATGAAGTTCAGAGCCGGGCCCGGACGGTGCCGAGTCACTCGGACGCGGACAGACACTTGGCCGAATTGCCCAGTGTCGCCGCGTGTGCGACGTCTGCGATCACCTGCCCGAATCGATCCTCGCACTCGACGGCCGAGGGGCGGACTGACTCGCCGACACTGCATGCGATGTTCCTACCGTGCGGGTACAGACCATGCCGTGCAACATCAATCAACGCTGGACGGATTCTGTGGAGGAGCTGTGCGATCAGCGCGTCGACGTCAATGGTTGACCGCAGCGTCATGAAGAAGTTGTCGTACAGCAGCGCGGTCCGCGGCGATAGACCCACCGGGGACTCCTCAGCCGCGTGCTGCAACAATGAACGCCCGTCGGGGACCAACCAAGCAGCCACATCGTCATGGACCTCCCGGTTTATCTTTATCGCCTGCGCGACGTCCGCAGCGCGCGTCTCCACCGAGTCGGCTACTGCACCGCTGCGGAAGAATCTGCGCACAGGCGCGTAGTCAGGCGCCCACTTTCCGCTGAAACCAGGGTGCTGATCGTACATCCGCGGCCGGATCAACGAGTGGTAGATTTCCCGCGGACACGACGCCGTGTAGACGAGCATCGCGCTGTACCCGTCGATGTACGTCTGGAGCACGGTCGCCTCTCCGTCGTCGAGGCAATGCAACGACCTGCCGTTCAACAAGTTTCCCATAAATCGCCAAATGAGGAATGTGATCTGATGACCGGTGATCCACCGGAACCAGAAGAGCCCCTCGGCCGAGGGCCCGGCGTCAGCCGACACGAGTCCGGGACCGCCCTTAGACAAGATCCGGACCTGCGATAATGCAAAATGCGGGTCGCAATCTGGGAGGACCGGAGGCGGTTTCGGGAACACTGCGGCCGCGTGGCCTGCAGGAGGCAGGACCAGAAACTCCAGGCCGTAGGGAAAGTCGCCGAACTCCCAGCGAATGGCGCCAAGGTCCGACTTGGCCGCCCTGACCGTACCGCCGGGATTCATCGAGTGCCCTCCGGCATGTAGCTGATCTCGTACTCGAGGCCATTGACATCGTAGACGTACAGACTCTGCACACCCTCGTCGTCCACGACGATCTCCGTCGGTTGCTCAGTAGATGCGAATGAGAACCTCCCCGATTCGTAGAGTTCGATCCACTTGCTCCGCATCTCGCCGAGCTCCTCCGGCGACGACACCGACACGCACACATGCTGGAAGATGAATCCATTCGGATCCGGCTGCATCTCGCTGTGGCCTGCTCGATCGAACAGGTGGATACGCACGTCACCAGCTGAAATCTCTACCAACCGACGAATACCGGGAAGCCGACGCTGGGTGAGCTCGGAGAAGTGGTCGAGCTGCCACTCTTTTTGGGCGCCGAAGAACTCGAGGTACCACTCCAGGCAGTTGTCTATATCTGTGGTCTGGACTCCGAGGTGATGAAGTTTCATTCCTGCTGAACGAGGCATCGAGCAATCCTTTCCAGGGTCTTCTCAGTCGTGTGTTAGCAGCAACGCAGAAGGCCCATCGACTTCGCGCGAACTCATAATCGCGACCTAGGTACATTCAGCGCGGCGATCGTCATGACTTACGACGGGAGGGCGATGCCGGCGATTGCAGCCACGGTTAAATGAGGTGCCGCCAGGCGGGCGGTGTCAAGTGGTGGGTGCACCACCGGCTTCTATTAGTAGTTTGTTGAATACTTCGGTGGGGTTGTAGCCGTCTAGTGTTCCTCGGGGTCGATCGTTGAGCCTGTCCGCGATCGCGTCGAGTTCGGTGTGGGTGCAGACCGAGGGGTCGGTTCCTTTGGCGAAGTATTGGCGCAGGAGTCCGTTGGCGTTCTCGTTGGCGCCACGTTGCCATGGTGAGTATGGATCGCAGAAATAGACGATGATTCCGGTTTTCACTGAGAATCTCGCGTGCGCGGCCATCTCTTTACCTTGGTCCCAGGTGACGATGGTGCGCATGAGCTCGGGGAGGGTTTCCATTTTTCGGGCGAGTAGGCCCGCGACACGGTCGGCTGTGCGATCGTAGGGATTGCGCACGAGTATGACGTAACGGCTTGCGCGTTCGACTAGCGTTGCGATCTGAGATTTGTTGCCTTGCCCAGGATAAGGTCACGCTCCCACGCTCCAGGGATAGCTCTGTCGGCGACCTCGGCCGGACGCTCGCTGACGTTGACCATGTCCTTGACGGTACCCTTGGCCACCGCGGGCCGGGCGCGAAGAACCCGACTCATACGGCCTTGACGCAGGACGATCCGCAGCTGAGTCCTCAACTCTCCACGTCCCTGGAGATACAGCAACTGGTACATCGTCTCATCCGACACCCACATAGTGTCATCGTCCGGGACGTCCTTACGCAAGCGGATACTGATCTGTCGCGGGGGACCATTCCTTCTTCAATCCGTCATTCACCACGTCATGAAACGCCGTGTTCAACTCCAGTAATCGCGGCTTGGGTCGCGAACGACACACATTTGCCCGATCCTGCGCCTCAATCGCACGATAACACTCTCGCCCCACCATTCCGCTCGACCTCCCGCGAGATCACGGAATGATTCCTGCCTGGAGAACACCCAATAGTACGACATGACCGACCCCTCACCAACTCTCGAGAAATCACCTCCCGATCATGAGCACACAACTCAACACCACCCACGAAAAAGCAAACCTCCCCAATCCAATGAACACCTAAGAAACGACATTCTATCAGTCCCTGCTCCACTCAACCCTATGACACCAAGGCGAGTTCAGAAAACCATGGTCCAGACAGGCCATCTCGAGCGTCGACGAAGACGTCGACGACAGTCACGGTCGCTCCGAAAGCGGCTGGGGTCGCCCACTGCGGTGTAGTCACGACTGCCATCGGCCCAATGATGAGAGTCGGCGCGGCGTGCAACTCCTTCAGACCGAATTAGCTAGCACGGCAGTGTCCGGCGTCGGCCAGGTGAGGGCGAGCGAGGCGCATAATGTGATCAGGCCGCAGGCTGCGTCGGCCTGACTGGCACCAACCACGTACAACCCGTCGAGGACCGCCGCGAAGCGCGCGTGTTATCCTACCATGCTCGTCATCTCCGGATGACGCAGTGATTGCGATCTGTTACGAAGGAGCAGTACCCGGGGGCAGATTCGGCGCTTCCTCAGACAGTGTTACCCAGACCTCACTGTTGACGACCTTGGCCTTGTGTACTCGCACAGGCAGTGCTGCAGGTGGAGCGTCAACCATTCCGGTGCGCAGATCAAATCGGGACATGTGCAACGGACACTCCACGATGCAGTCATCGACCCACCCGTCCGACAACGCGGCATCCTGATGGGTGCAACTGTCGTCGAGCACGTGCACCGCCCCATCCACGGTAAGGAAGACCGCAAGGGGTGGTGCCACCGACGTGACCCTGTAGCCCTTGTCCGTAGAAAGGTCGGATATTTCACAGACCTTGATCGGATCGCCAGCCATATTCTTTCTCCTCATGAATTGAGTCGGCGAGCCCCAGCACGATCGCCGGGCCCCGGCGGCCGACTAATGCATCTCGTGCCGCCCCGCCCCCAAACGACTGCTCTGACGGGCCGTTCACGTCGACCGAGGCATCGAACGGGATCACCCTAGAGTTTGATCGAGTGGCCCTGGTGCTGAACCTTGTCTCGATAGGTCTTTTGCAGAAACAGATTCCGTGGAACAATCGTCAGGTTCATGGTGCCGGATACTACTACGCCGCGCTCCGTCAATCCGCTGATCTTATCGGGATTGTTGGACATCAGCGTGATCGAGCCCAAGTTGAAGAACTTGAGAATCTCAGCCGCTCGCTCGAACGACCGGCCATCCCGCTTGAATCCCAGCTCTGCATAAGCCTCGGTCTGTGCAGCTCCCTTCGCCCGGAGGGTCGCGGTGAGCAGCTCAGCCATGCGGCCGTTGCCCTTCCCATCCTGGTCTAGCCAGACAATGATGCCGGTGCCAGCCTGCTCGACCTTCTCCTGCGCCATGGCCATCTGTTCTCGACAGTCGCATTCGCTACCGTTGAAGAAATGCGCGGCTGTGCAGTGCGAGTGAACCCTGCAGAGCACGTCTTCTCTGCCCGAAATCTCCCCTTTGACGATCGCGATCGATTCACTCTGACCATCGTAAAATAAGTACTCAGTGAAAGCGCCGAAATGGGTGTGTAACGGTCCCTGCGCTAATTGAACTATCACTTCGTTCCAATCCGTTTCGGAAACGCACCATCGGCGCCGATACGCTCGTACCGAGCCTGTCCTACCGGCTCAAATCGAACCGATGAGAACGCGACATGATCGCCGAATACGAGTCATCTGCTTCTGGGAAACGCTCCGTCACCAAAGAGTACTGCTTCTCCACCCGGCTCCACGCGCTAGACACTTTCCCGTCAAGCTCGTAGTCGCTGGAGCCCAGTCGCAACAGGGCCACTCTACGGATGCCGAGCGCGGTAGACGTCGTGAACATATTCAGGCGCTCTCCCCGTGCAAGCGCGTCGGCCACCTCCGAAATACAGACGTCTCGTTGGACCACCCGCTCGCCCATCGCTGCCAGCAAGTCCAGGACGGTCCTGCGGGTGACACCGGGCAAAATCGAGCCAAGCTTCGGCGTGACGAGCTGCCCGCCTAGACATAAGAAGACGTTCATGGTCGTGCATTCCTGAAGGTGACCGTCGCCGTCAACCCACAGAATCGTATCGTATCCCGCCTCGCGGGCGTTCTGCGTCGCTAGCGCTGCGCTTGTGTAGTTGCCGGCGGTCTTGACACTCGCGAACATCGGAATAGTTCGCGGCATGCTCTGCTCGACGAGGACACTCAAGCTCTCTAGCGCGAGATCGAACCCCTTCACGAGGACAGCGAAGACGTACTTGCGAATCTGTTGCGGCATAATATCGCCACCGGCCGCAAATACGACAGGTCTGAGGTAAAGACGTGTCACGCAGCCGTCCCAATTGGCCCGCACTGCTTGTTCGATGGCCTCTATGAACACATCGAACGCCGGACACGGCAGTGCAAGCGCTGTGCATGAGTTCTTCAACCTCTTGTAGTGGTCGTGTGCCCTGAAGACAAGGAAGGTATGAGTCGCGACATAGGCGCGCATCCCTTCGAAGACCGAAAATCCGAACTGAATCCCGTCCGCACTAAACTCGGCCAAGCCACCCACATCGTTCGATGTCAGCGTGGGCCTCTCGTACCAGGTGTTGTCGCCGACGCATAGGGACACCGCGACCGACGGTAGCCACGAGTGTTCGACCCCCCACCCCGTGCTGGCCTTTTCATTCTGAAATGACATGGCTAGGAAAGAAGGACAGGACAAGAGCCCGCGGTCGCGGCACTGCGCACCGCGCTGGGATCGATCACGACCGTGAGCTGAGAGTGCGAGAGGTTGTTGAAGTGGACGTCCTTATCTGTGGTGTTGGTGATCTGGGCTTCCGGGTAAGCCGTGATAAACTGCTTGACAAAGTTCCTGGCTACAGCTATGCCTAGATTGCGACCAGGGCAGCTGCGCCGCCCCTTGCCGAACGGCATCATGTACGGCTCGGGCTCCTCCGCCTCTGGCAAGAATCGCTCGGGTTTGAAGGCGTCTCCGTACTTAGCGTGAAGCGCGTGAATGTTGGGCATCACTCGAGTACCCTTCTTTAACCGGTACTTCCGTCCCTCGACGTCCATGTCGAAGTCTTCGACGACCTTGTTGTTGATGACCGATCCAGGGGGGCTAAGGCGAAGTGATTCGCTAACACACGCTTCGATCAACTGATCCCTCCGCTGGCCACTTCTCGACACGATCGCCTCCCGCCACTCCGCGTTCCGCGGAAGGAGCACATACCACAAGGTGGCTAGGATGGTGTTCTGGACCGTGTCCAAGCCTGCGATGGAAGCCGTCAGAAGGTCATCCCGCGTGATCTCGATAGGTATAGCAAGCTTCCCATTGCCCGCGGCGACCTGCTCCCACACCGTCTCCGGTTCTGGAGTTCCTTGCAACACGTCAGCCAGGTGCTCGTGCAGCTTCTTGCAATTGTATTGCAGACGCCTCGCTTCGCGGGTGATCGGCCAGGTCGCTATCGGGAAGTGGACTCGGTTCCAGAATCGGTTTGAGTAGAACCGTAGGCGCGTGAACGTCTCGTTCAACGCGAACATGAATGGAACATCCGACACTTCGCCATCGCGGTCCTTGTACGAAACGATCCGCCTCCCCGCGTCCTTTCCCCAGACGAACTCGCCCATGACCTCACGGGTGTAGTCACCCACAATACGCTTCAGATCGAGTGGAGCGTCCCTAATGAACTCGCTACAAAAATCAGCTGCTCGCCGATTAGAGATCACAGAGATCCGTTCTAGGTCCAAACCCTTCCCGAGGTTTCGCTTCCGGCCGCCGAAGTGATCTGTGGTGATCTTCTGGAACGTAATTGCCGACGGCGACAGCTGCCCAAACGAGTATAGTGCGGGAGTATCCCGGTCGATGTGCTTTCCGGTGATCGTCGGGCTGACAAGGATCTCCGCCGTCTGCCTGTTCATACCATATAACTGGATATCGAACCCGCGAATACTGCCAACGAGGTCTGTTGCCGGCTGGTCTAGGTACAGGTAGTCCCGCGTCTTGTTCCGCTCAAGGAGCTCCGACACATCCGTCTCGGAGCCAATGAACGGGTAGGTCTTACTGAATACGACACCCTGCTTCTCGTATGACCTGCGGTCGAGCACCGTTCGCATCACCCTCGCGGCGTACACAGCTGAGGCGACACCAACAACTGCCATCGGTACGGACAGGAAAGGACCCATGACTTATTCCCCAATATCTTAGGCCGCCCCCGGGGCGGCCGGGGGTGGCCCCGCCAGCGACTTGGGCAGCCTCACGTGGTGGGAGAGCGGAATTTCACTTGACTCTGTCCTACTCTACCGCGAGACGGCACGCACGATCCCCACCCCCAAGGGTCGTTTCGCGACGAACGCCGCCCGTGTCACCGCTGCGGCACGGTCAGATGACGACTCACTATAACCTGACTCGGTCACGGTTGGGGACTGATCGGCGGGGTGGTTCGCTGACCTGGTGGTTCGTCGTGTGGGTGGGTGGAATCTACGCACTAAACCCGGGTCTGAGCTTGTTCTTTAACCTGTGCCGTGTTGATGAACGGCCATGGTGAGGTCGCGTTTGGCGGGTCTTTCCCACGTCGTGGCGTACGGCTGGCCTGGGGTTCTTGGAGCCAGGTGGGCGTCCGGGGCCTGGCTTGCCGGGTTTCGGTGCCCTGGCCGGCAGGGTGATCGTCGGGCGGATGTTCCGGAAGCCACGTCTGACCCGAGAGGGCGTGAGTCGGCCAGGGGCGGCGGGCTTGTCCCACGGAGGGCGCAGATCCTCGACGAGGGTACGCGCGAGGCGGAGTTGGGTGTGGGCGGCGATCACGGTCCAGATCCAGCGGTCGGCGGCCTCGGGGGTACGAATCTTCGGCCGGTTCCAGCCCAGGGTCTGCTTGATCAGACGGAACGTGTGCTCAAGATCGAACCTGCGGAGGTAGGACCGCCATCAGCGCTCCACGTCCTGGCAGGTGGCGCCGGTGGTCGAGGACCACAGCCACACCGGGTGCGGGTTGCGGTCGCCGGGCAGGTGGTCGACCTGCAGACGCAGCAGTGTGCCCTCGATGACCGGGAGTTCACCCTCGTGGTCCGGCCAGCAGGCGCGGTGCGTGAGCCGGGGATGAAGCCGATCCCAACTGTGGGCTCGCGCGGTGCCGTAGCGCGCGGTGTCCGTGGTCGTGGTGTGCTGAGGTTCGGGCCAGGTGGCGGGTTTGGCCAGGGCGAACTCAGGCCCGTGCTTGGGTGGTCGGCCGTTGGCGCCGGGCAACCGGGGTGGCTTGGGCAGTCGCAGCACCCGGTCCGCGCGGATCCGGCCGAGGACCTCGACGGGCAGATCGGCCAGCACGAAGGCAAGCCGGGTGACGTCGTAGCCATTGTCCATCACGATCAGGATCTTCGGTCGCCATCGGTCCAGTGCCCGGCCGCGACCAGCCGTGCACATCGGTTCCGCCCACGACGACGTCGAGCCGGAGTTGCTCAGGACCGTTGCCCGTCAGCGGCTCGCGGCCGCGCAGGGGGGAGCTGGACCTCGGCTTGGACGCGCCGCCCGACGCGGGCGGGCCGTTGCCGATCACCGCGTCGTCGATTTGTGGGACGCGCTCTCACTGGCTTATGAGGTGCTCGGGTTCGAGGCCGCGGCAGCCGGGGATGAGGTGTTCCGGCAGTTGGTGTTGGCACGGATCATCGAGCCGACCAGCAAGCTGGACTCGCTGCGGGTGCTGAAAGGGGCCGGTATCACGCCGGTTTCCTACCGGACTCTCAAGCGGCGCCTGCCCACGTATGCCAAGGACGAGTGGCGGGAGAGCCTGGCGGCCCTATGCGCCCCTCATGTCGGTCTGGGCTGGCGACGTTGCTGCTCTACGACGTGAGGACGCTGTACTTCGAGACCGATACTGGGGACGGGTTCCGCGAGTCCAGGTTGTCCAAGGAACGTCGTCTGGAATTCCAGATCACCGTCGGGCTGCTCACCGACGTGGCCGGGTTTCCGTTGATGATCAACGCGTTTGAGGGCAACAAGGCTGAAACCACGACCATGCTGCCGACGATCAAGGCGTTCATGGTCGCTCATCGGCTCACCGATGTGGTCATCGTCGCAGACGCCGGGATGATCTCCGAGAGCAACATGAAGGCGATCGAGACCCAAGGCATGTCGTTCATCCTCGGCATGCGCATCCCCGAGATCCCCTACGTCGTCGCGGAGTGCGCAAGGCCCACCCGGACACCGAAATCGCCGACGGGCAGGTGTTCGTCCAACCCTGGCCAGCCGGCATTCAGGCGGTGGCCTGCAGTAGCCGGCTGGCGCCCGGGCCGACGACGTCGAACGAGGAGACGTCTACAACTCAAGCTGGTTGAGGAGCGAGGACGCCTCAGGCGTACCCGCGGTGATGACCCGACGGCCCCTTTTCATATCCCCACGCTCCAAACTTCCCTGCGGGATGGTCGCCGCCCGGACCGCGATCCCGAGACGCGCGGCAAGCGCGGCCTCGACCTCGTACCGGGCCTCACGGTCCATGCCAGCCGACTCGCATGCGACGACTGCGCGAGAACCGTGCTCGGACAGTACGACGATGAATTCGCCCGACAGATGCGGCGACGCAAAGACGACCTCCTCGATGTCGCGGGGGAAAATGTTGACGCCGTTGATGATCACCATGTCGTCCAGTCGTCCCTGGATCCGACTGATGCGTGCAAAAGTCCTCCTGCACGGGCACAGATGATGCGACACCGACGCCAAATCTCCTGTGCGGTACCGAAGGACTGGCTTCGCCTCCTTCGACAGCGTGGTTAGGACAACTTCCCCGGTCACCCCGTCCGCGCATTCCTTCCCGGTGGTCGGATCGATGACCTCTAGGAGGAAATGGTCCTCATTGACGTGCAGGCCGGCTCTCTCACGACATTCTCCGGCGACACCGGGGCCGGTCACCTCGGACAAGCCGTACAAGTCGAAGGCGCACAATCCGAGACCGGTCTCCAACGCCCCGCGCATCTCCTCGCTGAATGTCTCGGCACCGAAGACCCCTACGCAGAGGTTCATGGACTCGCGCGGATCCATCCCTGTGACTTTTAGGTACTCGAGAATCCGGGACGCATAGGTCGGGGTGCACGCCAGCGTGTCGATTTGCATGTCGCGCATGAGCCGCACCAGCCGGGCCATCGGGCCGAGTCCGAGCGGGACAACTGAGGCTCCAACGCACCCCAACCCGTAGTGGTAACCGAGCCCACCAGTGAACAGGCCATAGCCATAGGCATTTGCGACGATGCTCTTCTCGCTGATCCCCGCCGATACTAGGAGCCGCGCACACAGTGCACCCCAGGTCTTGATGTCTCGTCGGGTGTACGGGATTAGCGTCTCGCGCCCGCCCGTTCCGCTTGAACCGTGCCACTCGACGATCTCGTCGACCAGGGTTTCTGCAACCTGGTACCTGTCAACGACGTCGTCCTTGGTCGTGAAGGG
Source organism: Amycolatopsis cihanbeyliensis (assembly GCF_006715045.1). Classification (GTDB taxonomy): domain Bacteria; phylum Actinomycetota; class Actinomycetes; order Mycobacteriales; family Pseudonocardiaceae; genus Amycolatopsis; species Amycolatopsis cihanbeyliensis. The sequence goes on from NZ_VFML01000001.1 coordinate 1,551,161, forward strand.
TAAGCGTTTCAGTGTGTTCAGATCGACATCCTCACCGGATGTGAGGCCGAGGCTTCTGAGTCGCGGACGGTCATTTGGCGATACCAAGAGTCGATCTATCAGATTTCGCAGTCTGCTCAGCTGTAGATTTCGAAGACGCTCGCGGTTGAGAGTCTCCATCATTTCGTCGAACACCATTCCCCCTTCGACCGACGAGGCAGAGTACCGAAACCGACCATATGTCCCCGCCACCATACCCGGGGGCGGATCCTCATTGTGCGAACACCTCGTTGCAGGACGGTCCACGGGCGTCTCTTGTGGCAGGCCCTAGCTGATTGATTCTTTATGGGTTCAGTGGTACTAGGCGATGAGGGCGCGGTGTCAAGTGGTGGGTGCACCACCGGCTTCTATTAGTAGTTTGTTGAATACTTCGGTGGGTTTGTAGCCGTCTAGCCCGGATCTTGCGTGGGCTGATGGGTTGGTCTGGGCTGGTTCGGGATTGGTGTTTTGGGCGGTTGCTGTGTGGTGAGGGCATGATCGGGTGGCCCGTTCAGCGGGCTGCTGCCGGGTTCCACAGGCCCGGGGATGGTTGGTCCTTGTCTCGTAGGGTCGGGTTGCCGCTGGTCAACCGGGATGCAGGCGAGTCAGCGCCGTGATGATCAATTCGGTCCAGGGCCAGTGCGTGGTGAGCTGGAGCCGCGTCCGGCGGGCATGGCGGGCCAGCCGCGCGGCGACGGAGAACAGTCGCAGGCGAAGCCGTTTGGGCTCCCAGCGGCGCGCTTCGTGAGCTGTCAGGGCGAGCATCTGCGTCCACGCGATCAGCTCGGTGGCCAGGCACACGATCTCGATCCAGATCCGGTTGGCGTCGAAGCCGTGCAGGGGCAGGTTGGCCAGGCCGGTGTTCTTGGCAGTGCGGATGCGGTCCTCGCAGCGGGCGCGGCGGCGGTGCCGTAGTTCCAGATCCGCCAGCTGACCACGGCGGGTGTTGGTGCCGAACGCGGTCAGCCGCAGGCCGTCGCGGTCGGTGAACCGGAGCTGAGCGCCGGGGTGCGGGCGTTCCTTCCTGACGATCACGCGCATGCCCGGCGGCCAGTCGGTCAGGTCGAGCAGTCCGGTCAGCTCGGCCACCCAGGCCCCGTCCCGGACCTGTCCGTCGGCGTCGTAGGCGGGTGTCCACACGTGCGCGGGGATGAGGTCGGCCGCGGCGGCGGTGGTCTCGGTCAGGCCGAACCCGACCGAGTATTGCAGCCGCCGTTGGTGGCAGTACCGCACGAAGTCGTGGGTGCCGCCGCCGGAATCGGTGCGCACCAACACCTTCTGGCCCACCCGATACCCCGGCCGGAAGGGGAGTTGGTCCAGCGCTGCGGCCAGTACCCGCCTGTGGTCGGCAGCGGTGTTGGAACCGGCGTTACCCGGCCGCAGCAGGATCGCCAAGGGTTCGCCGGTGCCGGCGGCGCCGTGATCGGCCCACGAGCCCAGCGGGTGGAAGCCGTAGCCCTTCTTGAACGTCGGCGCGGCGTGTTCCTTGTCCGAGTGCGCGTCCAGCAAGGTCGCGTCCAGATCGATGATCAGCGGATGGTCGGCGTCGATGCCGTGACCCGGGGAGTGTTCGCCAGCACGATCCCAGGCCACCGCCCGTGCTGACGCGCGTGCCGAACGGAGGGCCGCCAGCGCTTTCGACGCATCGGCGGCCAGCGCGGTGACCATTCGTGACACCGTCGGATCCGAGGCGACGACACCGAACACCCCTGGCTCGGCACGCAGCATTCCGACATCGGCCAGGCAATCCCCGCCCAACGCCGCGGTGACGGCCAAGTCCAGCACGATCTTGCCTGGATCATGCACCGCGGCCGGTTTGCGCCACGGCGCCAACACCTCAGACATCCCGCCGGTCAGCCCCACCGCCTCAGCGGTACGCAGCAACAACACCGCCCCGGCCTGCGACACGACACCCGAACCAGACCCGTCCGCGACCAGCCTCGGGTAGGGCGAACTATGCTTACTCACCTGAATGGTGCTCCTGAACTGCGACCGATACGACCTTCGACAAGCCGTATTATCGCAGCTCAGAGCACCATTCTCTGTTAATGGCACACTCCGAACCCGCACTGCCATGAAAGCCCCGGGCTAGTTGTTGTGGGTCGTGACGTTGGTGACGGCTGAGAGGGCCTGAGACTGGGGACGGGTCTTTCGGCGGCAGGATGAGAAGTACGACCAACTCGTCCGCCGAGCAGAAAGACCCGTCCGTATCTCACAGTAACGCCCCGTTGACTGTCGAAGGCCGTCACCGCCTTGTCGAGCGCTGCAAGACCCGACCGATCGCCCACGTCGCGGCGGAGATGGGGATCTCGCGGCAGTGTGCCTCCCGGTGGGTCAACCGCCACCGCAAGTACGGGGACGCGGGCCTGGTGGACCGCCCGAGCGTCCCGAACCGGCAGCCCACCGCCACGCCTGCCGAGGTTGTGGTCCGGATCGAGCGGCTGCGCCGGGACCGAAAGTGGTCGGCGCGCCGCATCGCCCAGGAGCTGGCCGGCGAGGGCATGGCCATCTCGGTGCGCACAGTCGGCCGTCACCTGGCTCAGCTGGGCCTCAACCGCCGCCGGTTCCTGGACCCGACTGGCGCGAGCAACCGCGTGCCTCGACGCATCACCGCCCGCTGGCCCGGCCACATGGTCCATCTCGACGTCAAGAAGGTCGGCGCCATCCCCGACGGCGGTGGGTGGCGCGCCCACGGCAGGGGCAGCGAGCAAGCTAAACAGGTCGAACGAGCCAAGGATGCCGGAGCCCGCACCGGCTACACCTACCTGCACTCCGCAGTCGACGGCTACTCCCGCCCGGCCTACACCGAAGCCCTGCCCAACGAGAAAGCCTCTACCGCGATCGGCTTCACCCACCGAGCCAGAGCGTTCTTCGCCCGCCACTTCGCCACCGTCCTACACGGAGCACGCCACCAACGGATCACCCCATACACGCCCCGCCACAACGGCAAGGTCGAGCGCTACAACCGCATCCTCGGCGAGGAATTCCTCTACGCCCGGACCTGGACCAGCGAACAGCAACGCACCACAGCCCTCAACGTCTGGAACCTGCACTACAACTACCATCGACCACACACTGCCGCCGGAAACCAGCCACCAGCCTCCCGGCTCCACACCGGCGTCACCAACGTCATGGCCTCATACAACTAGTGTTTCTCGGGGTCGATGGGACTGTCCGTGACACCAAGGCGAGCTTGGCCTGGGCATTGGTCTTCCAGTTGTGTCAGATCGCGGTGGCGAGGGCGAGTAGGCGCTGGGCGACGCGAGTGAACACATCTGTTGGCGTGCGCCCGCCGTGGCCTCCCAGGTTGAGTTGCTCTTTGACGGTGTCGTAGACCGCTTCGATGCACTGGCGCATACCCGCGAGGTTGCCGTAGCGGCGTTTCTTGGCGTCCTTGCGGTAGGGGTGTATCAGGAGCACGCCGATCTGGTCGGCAACGAAACGTTCCATCTGTTTGCCGGACGAGTCATTGTCGGCCGGCACCATCTCCTTACGCATCGCGCTGAGCTCGTGGGCATGACCGAAGAGCTCTTCGGAGACTTCCGTTCCGGCGGCTTGGGCTTTGCTGGTACGCGATACCTACCGTCCGATCCGGCATACTTGAGGGACTCTCGGGCTGTGCAACTGCGGCAACGGCAGCAGTTGCACAGCCCGACAAGCCGACGTCACGAAGCTGACAGGGGGGTGGTGTCGCTCAAATAGCGTCGTCACGCCGTGCAAGCGTCTCGGCGAACCACGACCACCGCTCGGCACATCCTCGCGCGGTCTGCGCGAGGACATCGATTGCATACGTGGGAACCCCTTCCACCAGGACGCTCCAATCCGCATCAGAAAGCAAATGAGCCTCAAGGAGACGCAAAACCTTGCGACCGTTCTCCGACAGCCGCATGGACGGGTCGCGCATCAAAACGCCAAGCACCTTTCGAAACTCCTCTCGTGAGAGCTCAGGCGCCTGGGGTGTAGGAGCTGACGGTCGGAACCGCCTGCGTGCACCGCGCTCAGAGGGCGTGGCAGGTGATTCACCGCGGCTCAATCTCGCTCGGACATCACGGGCCGTTCCCGCTGAGATACCCGCCTCCCTGGCGACCTCCCGGAGACTCGCTCCAGGTCGCTCGGCGAACAGCTGGGCGGCGGTGTTCCTGCCCTCGGTGGTGCTAAGCGGACGAACCCGGCCATCCTTGCCGACCCGTACGTTCGCCTCCAGCTCACCCTCCGTGCTCTTGCGAAGCTCGCTGACTCGCTTCGCCGATATCCCGATCAGCTCGGCAATCGTGCGATCCGACCAGTCCGGAAACTCAGCCAGGATACGACCCGCTGCACCGATTCGATCCTCTTGCGACAGCGGTAACCCGTGCTTCGCATTCAATTTAACGGCCTGCACCAAGGCATCACGCTCAGTGCCGTCAAATAATTCGATCTCGATCAGTTCTTCACCGCGGAGGATCGCCGCTCGTACTCGATGCAGCCCATCCATGACTCGCATCGTCGCTCGATGTACCGTAATTGGCGGCAGCCGGAGTTCCGACTCCGCCAACAATCTGACATGTTCAACGTCGATACCCATCGATCGTAATGAATATCCAAGGTCCAAATCGGATATCTTGACTTGCCTACACTCGCGCATGGCCGGCCTTGTCTCGCCGACGAGCTTGCTGACTTGCGAATACACAGGACGAGCTGCCTCCCCTATCACGCCGTACTACAAACCCCTTTGGGGCGACAGTTTACAATCACAGCGAGAGACGAACAAGCAAGATAGCGTGACTGGCTTGCTCACGCTTTGCGTCCATCACTATTTGCGTATGGGAGGGTTCCAATGGATCGAACGCGCACCATGGCCCGAGATCGCACGACATCCCGACGTCTTCCCTGCCGAGCGCTAACGATGGTATGAACACCGTTATCGAGTCGAACGACCGACAGATTCACTCGGACCGACCGGCGAGGCCGAACCGCTCACGGGCGGAGGGATTTTGGAGGTATCCACCATGGAACGTAAGCCTCGGAGCGCAGAATTCGGGAAGTGCCAACCATGAGTGTCCGCGCCCGTCACCTGACGAGGAAGTATCGGCGAGGCAAAGGATGGCGCCCTAATGGCGATGTGGTCACCGCGCTCGACAGCCTATCGCTAGACGTCCCCAGCGGTGAAGTACACGGATTGCTCGGGCCGAACGGCTCCGGCAAGACGACGCTGTGCCGAATTCTTTCGACGGTCCTGACACCGACGTCGGGCACCGCGCACGTCCTCGGATACAACGTCGTGACCGAGGCTGCCGACGTCAGGGCACGACTCGGCATCGTCTTCGGTGGCGAGCGTGGACTTTACTGGAAACTCACCGGACGCCAGAACCTGCAATACTGGGCTGCGCTGTACAAGGTCCCCTCCGCCGTCGCTCGGCAACGCGCTCAGAAACTGCTCGACCGCGTCGGTCTCGGCACCGAGGCCAACGATCTGGTCGAAACCTATTCCCGCGGGATGAAACAGCGGCTACATCTGGCACGAGGCCTCATCGGCCGACCGAAACTCGTAGTCTTCGACGAGCCGACCATCGGCATGGACCCGGTCGCCGCTCACGACTTCCGGGAGCTCATCACCGAACTGCGTACCGAAGGATGCACCGTCCTTCTGACCACACACGACATGGCCGAAGCCGAAGCGGTGTGCGACCGCGTGACGCTGATCGGCGGAGGCCGCGTCCTCGCCACCGAAACACCGCGAGGGTTGGCTCGGCTCTCGGCCGGTCATCATTGGGTTGAAGCTGACGACATCGACATCGACGTGGCGCATTTGCCCGGCGTTGTCGAAGTTGTTCGACAGGGCGCGGTCACACGAGTCAAGACGGACAGCGAGGGCGCGGCACGAGGCGTTCTCGACTTCTTGCTCGGACGCGGGGTACGCACCGTACGCATCGTGCCACCGACCCTCGCCGACGTCTATTTAGATCTCTTCGGCGCACGTGGAATGGAAGTCTAGCCTGTGACGAGTTTTCTCGCCGGAATGAGAATCCAGTTTCGGCTCGTCCGACGTCAGCCCGACGCCCTCTTGACTCTGTGCGCCCTCCCCTTCACTGCAGTCATCCTGTTGTCCATCGTGATTGATGCCAAGCGTCCAGATCTGGTACTCAATGCTGTCCTGGCTCCGGCCTTGATCGGCCTATGGGTATTCTCGATCAGCTTCGTCACCGATCTGATCGACGACGAACGACGGCTCGGCACTTGGGAGCAGGCAATGGCCGCGCCGGCCGCGCTGCATTCGGTCCTCGCCGGAAAGGTAAGTACTGCGATCGTCCTGGGCGTCCTGCCCCTAGGTGAAACCTGGCTCCTGGCGAAAGCGTTCTTCGGTGTGACGATCACGCTACAGCACCCCTGGGTGTTCCTTCTCACATGGCTCGTTTCACTCGGCGCGATGGCGGGAACGAGCCTGGTTCTCGTGGCCGCTTTGCTGTTGAGCCGCAACGGATCAGTTTACGGCAACTTCCTGACCTTCCCTATATACCTTTTATCCGGCGTCATGGTCCCCGTCTCCTATCTACCCGAGTTCGTACGACCGATTTCCTCTGTGGTCTTTCTCTCGTGGTCAGCTGATCTGATGCGAGACGCTTTCGGGAACGCCACACCAGCCAATGTGATCTGGCGGCTCGCGGCTATTGTGGGGCTGGGTACTGCCGCCGCTGTAGGAGGTCGGTTCCTGCTTGGTGCCGTTCTACGCCGCGGAAAGGAGACTGGAACGATGACCTATGCGTGACGAACTCAGGGTCCTGTCGCAAGCCGCAGTCGCCACTTGGGCCGAGTTCACCGCATTCTACACCTGGCGAACGTGGACCGTCACCTGGCTCGGTCGGCTATTGCTGCAGGTGTGCTTCTATGCAGTTATCGGCCGAATGCTGCAGTCACCACAAAGGCTCGAATTTCTGCTGATCGGCAACTCTGTCGCCATCGTGGCCATCGACGCGTGCGTCGTCATTATTCTCACTATTCTCGAGCGCCGCACCGGAACCCTCGGTCTGATGGTGGCAGCACCGTCCACGCACGTGACCGTCTACCTCGGCAGAGGTCTTATGCACCTGATTTCAGGGATTGTTGCCGCGGTCATCGCACTCGGCTGCCTTACGCCGCTCTTCGGCCTATCACTGCCTTGGCCGCGAAGCCTGGTGATTCCCTGTCTTGTCGCTGTGACAGGCTTCGCGTGCTACGCGTACGGAACCTGCATTGCGGCGATGGTCATGCGATTCCCATCAGCGCGCTGGATCGCCCTGAATCTGAGCTACCTGGTACTGATGACCTTCTGTGGCGTAAACGTACCTGTCTCGTTCTGGCCGGACTGGGTGCAGAAGATCACCTCGGCCCTGCCACTCACCCACGGCCTGGACGCGATCAGACTACTCATCACGGACGGTGATGCGTTTCAAGTGGTCGCGCAGACGGCCTTGGAACTGCTTGTGGCGATCGGCTGGCTCGTCGCAGCTGGGATTGGCTTCCATCTCCTGGTCATTCGAGAACGGAAGGCTGGCACCCTCGAGCTCAACGCTTGACCGCTGTCAACGGTGCCGCATAGCCATTTGGCAATGGTGAGACCGTGTCCACCGGCTACGCCCAGCCCGCGGCGCGAACGGCGACTGGGTTGAAGTGGCGAGCCAGCCTCTGACAGGCTTCGACCAGCCGGGCAACCAGGGGATGCCCGTCATCGATCTGGATGTCCACGAGTGCCTTCAGGCCGACCAGGCCGCCACTGGCACGGCGAAACCACGTGGTCATCGATCAGCACGTACAGTGCGATCAAGACGGTATCGAGGTCTGTCTTCACAAACCGACATCGATGCCTTCCACCTTTCAGCTTGGTGTTTTAAGGACCTGGCTGGCAGCGTGCACCCCAGGTGATCATGGGTGCAGCCCTTGGTCGATGATTCCTCTTGCGACAGATGAAGATCGATTCAAGGACTGCATGGTCAATGTGTATGATGTCGATCGGGGGCGGGTGCTCGGGGAGCTGAACCGATTCCGGCAGGAGTTCTACGGCTGCCTGGCCGCGCGAGCGGTTGGGTTGTTCGAGTTGGCGGATGCGGTGTTGTGCACCGAGGGGCCGCTTCCCGACCGGCAAGCTCTACCTGGTCTGCGACAACTACGGATCTCACAGCAAAGCCGAAGTCACCACCTGGTGCCTGGCCAACGACATCGAGTTGGTATTCACCCCGTCCAACACGGGTCGTGGTTGAACTGGGTCGAGTGCGAGTTCACCGCGATCGCTACTTCGCCCTCGACGGCAGCGACTACCCCAGCCACGAAACCCAGGAGGCCGCGATCGCCCGCTACATCCGCTGGCGCAACAAGCACGCGCAACCCAAACGACGCTTCGCCATCGGATCCAAATCCGCCAACCCGATTACCTCCCTCTATCAGCTTGACGCGGCACTGCACCTCTACGGCGTGATCGTCTCGGACTACGACGACCATCCGAACTGTCAAGCGGCCGGAAGCACCCATCACGCCCAATGCAGCCGGTGTCTCCGGAGCGCGTCTATGCCGACGTGCGTTGCCGCTGATTGATCTGCTCGGCGAACTCTTGCCACATATTGATGTTTTCCTTGACCAGTGCCGCAACCGCATCGACACGGTGCTGCGGCACGCCGGCAACGAGCCGCCGCCGCATGTCGGCGTTCAGTGCGGATGGTTCAAGCATTCGAAGCAGGATGCGGCCAGACTCGGTGAAGCGAACAGACGGATCCGCACGCAGACTCCGCAGGACCGAGGCGGGATCGCTCCCGGATTCACCACGAACCGGCGCACCGACCCCACACCGCACGGCGGCCCTCCCGGCTTCCGCGCCTTCTGGTCGCTTCGCGGCGTTGCGCTGCCGCGGCACGACAGGATCGTCGCCGCGACGCATCCGGTTGCGAACGTCTCGCACCGTACTGGTCGAGACACCAGCCTCGGCACTGACCTCGCGTAACGACGCACCGGGCTTCCTCGTCAGCAACTCGCTCGCGCGCCTACGCCCCTCGGAACTGTCCAGCGGCCGGAAGCACCCATCCCTTCCGATCCGGCTGGTGTGTGACTGCGGAAATTCCGCGGTCACACACCGCCGGATCACCCCTACCGTCTTATCCGACAGCCCAACAGCGCGGGCGATCGCCCGATCCGACCATTCCGGGTGTGTGTTGACGATCCGCTCGGCTGCTGCCCTCCGATCAGCCCTCGACAGCGGCAGGCCGTGCGCGATGTTCGCCTTGACTGCCAGAACGAACGCGTCGTCCACGCTCCCATCAACGAACCGTACTTCGATGTCCTCGTCCCCGCGCAGCACGGCCGCACGCAAGCGGTGCATGCCATCGACCACCCGCATGGTGGGACGGTGCACCAGGATCGGGGGCAGTGCGCCGCATGCCGCCAAGGCGCGAATGTGCTCGTCACTTTCACCGGCTTGACGAGGGGAATCCGCTCGACACAACAAACCGACGCGCACCTGAGCCACCAGTGCGTCGCTCTGCTCCCCCTCGACTGAGATCGACCCCATGTCGATACCCTCAATCTCCCCTGACACCTGTCGTTTCCTCCTCGCGACAGCCCCGGCCATCCATTAGGCAGTACGACGACCCCACTACAGGTCGCCCGCCGACGAGCAGGAACGAGGTACGCCTGTCGCCGACCGAGAATAACTAATCAGGAGAAGCAGCCAGGCGCCCCTTCCAGTCCCCGTTTCGGGTGCCGCGCCCTCCGATCGTGGACGACATCCTGGGTCGACGCGCGGTCACCCGCCCGGCCGCGCCTGAAGATTTACCGCTACTCGACCAACCGCCAAGTCGCTGTTGAGTTCAAAAACTTCCTGGTGATCGCCACTAATGATCCGCAACCAGGTACCCTCAACGACTACACCGTTCACCGTGACGCGAGCATCAACGACACACTCGCGGGCCGTGCGGCGACGCCCCGTCGTAGCTGCCAAGAAAGTCGGACATGGTCATTCTGCACTGGACACCAGGGGACGGTAGCACCCTCTCTGGTTAGAACGATTGCCATTTTTGGCGTCTACGTTGCCCACACCGGGCGTCACACGTGGCGCCGCCTGATTATGCAGGGGCACCGATAGCAGGTGACCGATGCCACTGATGTCGACGCCTTGCTCGGTTGACCAAGTGACAGCCCCAAGCACTCTCCCCAGCGTTGTTCGGATGTATCGTCACTGCGTGTCTCCTCTCGTAAGCTTCAAGACGAGGATAGACACGGACCAGTAAGTCGTGCAACATACATCACAAATGTGTGCCATATGTTGCACGGTTGGAACACCCCGGGGGTGCATACATGCCAGCACAAGAAGTTCATCAAGCGATCGCCGAGCGTCTCCGGCATGTCTTGGAAAATCACCCGGATGGCCCCTTTACAATGCAAGGATTGGCAGATTTGTCCGGCTTGGCGAAGCGGTCGTTGTATCGGATTCAACAGGGTGCGAATGTAACGCTGGACAGTCTGATCAAGATCTCGACCAGTCTGGGTATCGATCGGGTGGCCTATTTCCTTGACGAGGAGGTGTTTCGCCAGGTCAATGCCGAACTGGCGATGCTCAAGGAACTGCGGCAGCGCAACATCACCAGTGTTCGGTTTCGGGAGGCATCCGCCATGGCCCTCGCCAGCGCGACCGACTACTCCGAGTTGACGGAGCTACTCACCCACATCGCACAGGACGTGCAGAGGGCCCGGAGCAAGGTCCAGCCCGCGACTGCCAGCGACCACGACGCTCCTGAGCGGTCGTGACCATCATGCGGCGGATTCCTCCAGAGAATGCGGTTGCTCACACCGGCCGGCGACCACAGAGTTTGCGACGATGCAAGCGCCTGGTGCGTGACCTTCACCTTCCAGCTAGGCGCACTCTGACCCTCGACGCAACGATCGAACACCTAAGCCAACGGCGTGGGCGGCCGATCCACCTGCTCCCCCACGAGTTACCGCCCCAGTTCAACGGACTGTGGATTTCCTCGGATACCGATGACTACATCGTGTTCGAACAACGATTGACGCCGGTTCATCAACACCAGGTGATCCTGCACGAACTCGGGCACATCGTCTGCGATCACAACTCGCCTGTAATCAACGCAAAATCCTCCTGGCCTTTTCTTCCATCGCTGAACCCGGCCTTCGTCCAGCGTGTTCTCGGCCGGGAACACGCTGACACGCTGGCCGAGCAGGAAGCGGAGTTCGTCGGTTCGCTGCTCGGGCGGCGGACTGTGTCCTGGACGCTGAACCCGTCCTTTACAGTACCGTCGGAAACGCAGGATATCGCCGCGCGCTTGTCCACCCTATTGGAACAGTGATCCGGAGTGGTTGTTTATGACGAGCATCGTGTATCCGGTATGCGCGGCGGTCGCTGTCGTCGCGATGCTCTACCGCCTGCGGGTTCTGCGCCGCGAGCGCTCTGCTGCCCAGTGGGGGTTGGCCGGTATCTACTTCTTCACCGCATGCGTGTGGGCGGTAATGCTGCCGGGGTTCTGGCAACCCTTCAGCGACGTTTTCGGCCTGCCCAACGTGTCAGGGCTGATAGCCCAACTGGCCGTCATTCTCGTGGTGGCCTGCCAGCAGATTGTACTACTTCACCTCAGCTACAACGCCACCACGGCCCAGCGCAAAGCCGTGCCCCGGTTGTGCGCGCTGTGCCTAGCCTTGCTGATAATGATCGTGCTGTTTATTCGAGCGGCGGAAGGCATGGGGCAACACCCGACCGACTTCGCCGTAACCAAGGCCGCAGTCAATCCCTGGTATCTCACTGTGTACCTGACCGCCTACGCCGTGGGCCAGATCGACGTTGCCCGCTTGTGCTGGCGCTACCGCGCTATCGCGCCCACGGTGTGGCTGCGGCGCGGCCTGATGGTTCTCGTGGCGAGCGTCGGCATCCTCGTGATCTACCTCGCCGGCCGCTTCGCCGATATCATCGCGGGCTTGATGGGCTACACCGGGCACGCGTGGGAACCAATCGTGGTGATCGCCGTCGGCTCGGGCAGCATCGTTCAACTTACCGCGTGGATCCTTCCGGATGTCGGGCCTCGCCTGTCCGAGGCGTGGGCGTGGCTGGACCGGCGCCGCGCCTATCGACAGTTGCTGCCTCTGCACGACGAGCTGACCCGGCATGTGCCTCAAGTGGTCCTCCACGTCGGCGGGGCACCGACCCGCAACGACGGCGCGCCGGCGATCTACCGCCATCGCAACGTCGACCGCCGCACTCGGCTCTACCGCTTGATCGTAGAGATTCGGGACGCCCAATGGGCCCTACGCGTCTGGATGGCCCCCGTCGTACGCGAAGCCGCCACCCAGCATGCTGTGGCGGCCGGTCTACGCGGTGACCAGGCGGCCGCTGCGATCGAAGCGGCCCAGTTGCGCGCCGCGCTGCACGCCAAGACCACCCACCAGCAACCGAGCACCCACGTCAGCAGCCCGAAGACGGTCGAACCGGAAGATCTTGTCGCCGAGTTGGCCTTCCAACGCAAACTCGCTCGTCACTTCCAGCCCTCGGCCATCGTGGTCGCAGCGCTGGCCACCCTCACCCCGACCGCCGACGTGGAGCCCGCATGACACCACCACCCAACACCACGACACCCTCGACAGTGTTCGACACCGCCTACTTCACCAACCCGTACGCCACATTCGCGCGCCTGCGCCAGGCCGGCTCGGTACACCGAGTGCTCACCCCAGACGGTCTGCCGATCTGGCTGATCACAGGTGACGCCGAAGTGCGGGCCGCCCTCCTCGACGCACGTCTCGCGCTGAACAAGGCCCACGCCCACGGTGGCTACGCCGGGTTCTCCCTCCCGCCGACCCTGGATGCCAACCTGCTCAACCGCGACGGCGCCGACCACGCCCGCTTGCGTCGCCTGGCCGCCGTAGCGTTCACCCCACGCCGGATCGACGGAATCCGTGACCGCCTCGACGAGGTGGTCACCGAACTGGCCGACCGCCTCGCCGAGCGGGGCACGGGGGACCTGGTCGCCGACTACGCAGCATCCATCCCCCTACGCACCATGGGCCACCTGTTAGGCGTGCCAGCCAACGACCAAGCCCGCTTCGCCCAATGGACCCGCACCATGCTCGCCCCCGACCACCCGGAGCAGGTCAGTGACGCGGTGGCCGCGATCCACCGGTTTCTGCTCGACCTCATCGCCGACCGCCGCGCCCAGCCCGGCCACGACCTGCTCTCCGGATGGATCACCGCCAGGGACGAAGGCGACCGGCTCGACGAAAACGAGCTCGTCTCCCTGACCTTCCTGATTCTGTGGGCCGGGATCGAGAACGTCACACACCTGATCAGCCACGGCACCCTCCAGCTGCTGCGCCATCCCGAGCAGATAACTCGGCTGCGCGCCGATCCGGGCCTGCTCCCCGTAGCTGTTGAGGAGCTGCTGCGCTACGCCCACGCCGACATGATGGCAATCCGCCGTTTCGCCACCGAAGATCTCCATATCCACGGCACCCGAATCCCCGCAGGAGACACAGTGATGCTCGCCCTGGCCTCAGCCAACCGGGACCCAGCCCGACACCACGACCCCGATCGGCTCGACCTCGACCGCAACCCCAACACCCACCTGTCCTTCGGGCTCGGCCCGCACTACTGCCTCGGTGCAGCCCTGGCAAGGCAACAGCTGCAACTGGCCTTCGACACCCTGCTGCGACGCTTCCCACGGCTCACCCTCGCCACCGACATCACCGCGCTGCGATGGCGACCGTCATTCCGCTCCCACAGCCTGCTCGCCCTACCCGTCACCGTATAGAGCCCCACAACACCAACGCACGACACGATGCCACGCCCGGCACGACACGCCGCTCGCACAGTCTCGACCCCCTCGGCCATCTCCAGGGACAGGTCACGGCAGGTGCTCAATCTTCAGCAGAGGGGTCGCGTGCATCCGCCAGCGAAGCGCGATTCGAGACCACGAGCCCCTGACACTACTCTCCGTTACCAATCATCGGATCCGCCGATATCCCTCGCGCCGGATCTTCGCATGAGCAGGTTCACCGACACCGGCAAGCCGCTGACCAGGGTTCGACCCCGCAGTCACCCGGCCTGGCTGCTCCTGGGCCGCTCAAACCTAACCGTTGCGGAAAGCCGCAGCTCACGGCACACACGGCTTCGTACGGACGCTGTACGAACCGCACCGGGGATTTGAACCTGCGACGAGCGTCGGCCTGGACTGCCCATCGGGCACCGAATGGATCGCCCCGAAGCCCATTCCCTCGTCTGCCCAGCGGTGCACCACTGTTGACACAGTAGTGGTCGCTGGTCCGAGCGCCCGTATCGTGCGCTGCCTGTTCTCCCAGGTCAATCTTGCACTTCACGCCCCGGTGGCCCTCCGGTGTGGCGTACCGACCTGCCCCGGCTGGCTTATCCTGATCATCGATACCAGCAGCCGGGACCGCGCGGCCCCAATCCGGAGTCGTCGACGCAACGTCTCGGCAGAGATCGGTCGACGGCGCTCCGCCCAGTGGCGCGCGTCCTCCTGTCGCGCCCGCTCCACCAAATCATCCTCGACCCGAAGCGAGCTTGATACTCTCCCCGTCGCATCCGGATCTTCGCCATCAATCGAACCGTTCGCCATTCGATCGTGTTCCGGTTGCCGGACTGGTGTCGCATCGCCGCCGGGGCTGGTCGTCTCCAAACATGACACCTCGGAGGCCGTCGCCCTGCTTGCCCGGCTTGTGGCTGACAAGGCATCCAGCAGCCCGGGGCCCGCCTCGGCCCAACCGATCAACAGCAACGGGCCCACCGCATCGAAGGCTGCCGGTGGTCATCGCCGACTCCCCCGATTCCGGCGATCCATCACCAACGGCACCCGCGCCGCGATGACCAGCGGCCTCCCGCTCAGACGTGTGCTACCTGAGCGAGCCGCCCGAGTCCGCTGGACGGACCCCGAATCCGTGTGCGTCCTGCGCGAGTCGCACCGGGGGCACCAAAAGGCCAGGTCACAGGCGCGGCGGGTGGGCCTGTCGACCGTGACGCCGGGCGGGTCCATGGTTTATCCATGGAGAACGTCCGGGGGAGGTCTGGAGTGCCTCGTCCGCCGCTGCCCCTCGGCACGTGGGGTGAGATCCGTACGCTGCAGGTCCCGGCCGTGCTCGACGACACCGGGGCGCTGGTGAGAAAGGCCCGATGGCGGGCCTTCACCCAGTACCGTGGCCGCGATGGCCGTACCCGCCAGGTCGAGCGAAGCGGGACCAGCCATACCGCGGCCCTCCGCCGTCTCCGTGAACACCTGCGATCCCTGACCGCCGCCAGCGGCAGTCCAGAACTGTCGGCCTCGTCCCGCCTCGCCGAGGCTGCCGACCTCTGGATCGAACGGGTGATCAGCCGGCGGGAACCCACTACCTACGACCGCTACCGGGGCCGCCTGGACAACCACATCCTGCCCACCCTCGGGGACCTGCTCCTGCGCGAGTGCACGATCGGCCGTCTCGAACACTACTTCGACAACCTGGCCCTTACCCTGGCTCCGAACACCCTCCGGGGCATCCGCAGCGTGCTCTCCGGGATCCTGCAGCTCGCCGTTCGCCACCAAGCCCTGGACCACAACCCCGTCCGGGACATCGAGCCCATCGAAGGCGGCAACACCCGCCCCAAGCTCACCTTCACCGCCACCGACCTGAGCGACTTCCTCACCCGGCTCGACGCCGATCCCGGCGCCCGCCGAGCCGACCTTCCCGACCTCGTTCGCTTCCTGTTCGGTACCGGCGTCCGGATCAGCGAGGCCCTCGCGCTGCGCTGGTGTGACCTCAACCTCACCACCATCACGGTCACCCGCGACGGTCAGGCCATCCCGCCGTGGTCGGTGTGGATCAGTGCCCACCTCGTCGTCGTCACCGGCAGAGGAATCCTCCGCCGCCCAGGCCAGGCCAACCGGACCAAGAAATCCGACCGGATCCTCGGCCTGCCCTCATACCTCACCACCGTGCTCATGGCCCGTCACCCCGCCGACGCACGTCCCGACGATCCCGTCTTCCCTTCTGCCACGCTCGGCTGGCGCCACCCCTGCAACGTGCAGCGCTCCGTCCGTCGCCTACGCGAACGTGCCGGGTATCCCACCTTCACCACCCACGTCGGTCGGCGCACCGTCGCAACCGTTCTCGACCACGCGGGGCAAACCGCACGCCAGATCGCCGACCAACTCGGCCACGCCAAGGTCTCCACCACCCAGAACGACTACCTCGGCCGTCACCTGGCCAACCCCCTCGCCCCCGCACTTCTTGACCACCCCACAGCACCCGCTCCGGTGTCCCTCGGCGCCACCGCTGCCCCGGCGCAGACCGTGAACTCGTACTGAAAGAAGCGCATCGTGCCCGATCCCAGATTCTCCGTAGCATCCGCGCCGCACCCGGCGTTACCCGCCGCGGTCAGGACCAGTCCACGACCGACCCGCGCCGAATTGCGCATCGCCGAGCGCGCCGCCCGCCTGGACCTCACCGAAAGGCGCCGACAAATCGACGAGCGCGCCCGGCAACGTGCGGAAGCCATCGCGCAACGTCGCCAGCGGCAACGCGCCACCCGACGCGCACAACGCCGGAAACGACGCCGCCAGACGATCACAACGGCCGTCTCGGTCCTCCGCAGAGCCCTGGTACATCTCGGAGTGAATGTGATCGCAGTACCGATCGTTGCGGCCACAGCCTCGGCATGGTGGTTCCAGTACAACGCGATGCGCGCGGCCGGACTCGCCGTTCTGCTGGCCTGCACGGTGGCGACGTCGCTGGAGTCCCTGGGCCTGGCCTTCGCCGGTCTCGCCCACAAGGCACGCGCCGTCCAGGACTCCGCAGCGCCCTACCGAATCGGAATGTGGGCCATCGTCTTCATGGCCGCCGCTGTGAACTACCGACACGGCTCATCCGCCTGGTCCCAGCCCGGGCTGACCGGTGTCGTTTTCGCGTCCCTATCTGTCGGATCGGTCGCCGGCTGGGAACTGCGCGAACGGCAGGCCTACCGCCAGCGCATCGCCACCCGCCTGCCTGCCCGACGACCGCAGTTCGGTCCTGCCCACTGGCTACGTTTCCCGCTGCGCACCTGGCGAGCGTTGTCAACCGCCATCCGCGATGGCATTACCGACCCCGTCACCGCCTTGTCGATCGCCGACGCTGACCGGCGACAGCGCCGCTTCGTCCAGGACACCCGCCGAGCTTTCGACCGGAAGGCCCTCGATCGCATCACCCAGCGCCTCGCCAACGCCGAACACCCCCACGACATCCACGCCCAACCGGCCACCACGCTCCACCAATACCCAGTCCCTCAAGCCCACGGCCGACTACAAGTTGCCGACGACGAACAAGGCCGATGTTTCCGGCCCCAACACCGTCACCGCGGTTCGTCGCGGCCGACCCGACGGACAACGCCCACTCCCAACCCGGCTGGCGACAACTCCAACCACCAGCACAGCGCCCCGGCAAAGCCGGATCAGACACGAAATCGCCGTCGACAAGCACACACAGCCGCCGCGCCGCCCAACAACACCGCCGTAGACATCAGCGACCTTCTCCCCCTCGCTCAGCAGATCGCCGTCAAACTCGGCCCACAACTCTCCCGCGACCGCCCCCTCGACCGCATCCGCCAACACGGCCACTCCATCGGCGGACGTCGCCGCGACGCCATCTACAACGCCGTCCGACCTCCACATCAAGTCCGCCCATAAGGCCAATACGGCCGCGCCCTCGACCTTGAAATGAGCGTCCAGCGCCTCGGCAACCTGCCAGGTCAGCCGCTCCTGCACCTCCAATCGGCGGGCGCAGGGGCCGAGCAGGCGCGACAGCCTGAACAGCCCCACCACCGGGACACCCGCGATCGGGAGGCATGCGACGGTGCCGGTGAAGGTCCTCATGTGGATACTCGCGGCAGCTCGTGAACTCCACCCTGGGCACCGCGATCATGCCCTCGGCCCACTCCACCGAAACGTGCCCGCCGACAGGGACTGTAATGGGACTGTCCGTGATCTTGTGGGTGGTGGGTGATCTTGACCATGCTGGAGCGGTCGCTCCGGCTGGGAAGGATCTAGGTTGACAAGCGAAGACAGGGTGGTCGGCTCGGCCGCTGACGGGAACTCCTCTGGTGATGATCTTGATGTGCGGGTTGCCCGGGAGTTGATCGACAAGGCTCGTGCGGATGGCGTGTCGCTGGTCGGCCCGAACGGGCTGTTGCGGCAGGTGACGAAGACGGTGCTGGAGTCGGCGCTGAACGCCGAGCTCGATGATCATCTGGGTTATGCGAAGGGCGATGTTGCCGGGAAGTTCGGGGGGAACGAGCGGAACGGTTCGTCGTCGAAAACGGTACGGACCGATGTGGGTGATGTGCGGATCGACGTGCCCCGGGACCGGCAGGGGACGTTCACTCCGCAGATCGTACCGAAGTACGCTCGCCGGGTCGAGGGGTTCGATGATGCGGTCATTTCCCTGTACGCTAAGGGGTTAACGACCGGCGAGATTCAGGCACACCTGGCCGATATTTATGATGCTCGGGTGTCGCGTGAGCTGATCTCGAAGATCACCGATAAGGTGGTTGACGATCTGAATTCGTGGCAAGCCCGGCCGCTGGATCGCGTGTATCCCGTTGTGCTGATCGATGCTATTCATGTCAAGATTCGTGATGGGGCGGTGGCGAACCGGCCGATCTATATCGCGGTGGGGATCACTCTGGCTGGTGAGCGGGATGTGCTGGGCATGTGGGTCGGCACCGGCGGCGAAGGCGCCAAGGGCTGGCTGAACCACTTGTCTGACTTGAAGAACCGTGGTGTCGAGGATGTCCTGATCGTCGCCTGTGACGGCCTGAAGGGGCTCCCCGAGGCGATCGCCGCGTTGTGGCCCCAGGCGGAGGTCCAGTTGTGTGTGGTGCACCTGGTGCGGGCGAGCCTGCGTTACGCCTCGAAGAAGTACTGGTCGGCGATCACGAAACGGCTCAAGCTGATCTACACCGCGCCCACCGCGGAGGCCGCCGAAGTCGAGTTCGTCGAATTCTGCGCCGAGTGGGAGGAACGCTATCCAGCGATGGTCCGGTTGTGGCGTAACAGTTGGGAACAGTTCACACCGTTCCTTGCCCATCCGCCCGAGTTGCGGAGGCTGGTGTACACCACGAATGCGATTGAGAGCCTGAACGCCCGGTTTCGGCAAGCCACGCGGCGGCGCGGTCATTTCCCGAATGATCAGGCTGCGCTCAAAGTGCTCTATCTCGTGATCAATAATCCGCTCAAGAACCGTTCCAATATCACTGGAAAGGTAGTAGGCTGGAAGCAGGCGTTGAACGCGCTCGCCATGCACTACGGCGACCGGCTCGACGTGCAGCAGTGACAGGGTGATCACATCACCACCCACAAGATCGCTGACACTCCCACTGTAATTTCGTTGGTGTAACTCCTGAGAGGGACTGTCGCCGTTACGGAGACAGTCCCGCACCTTCTTCTCTCCCGGGCCAGGATCCGAATCACTCCGTATGAAACTCAGGCCTTGTGTCCGATGACTAAATGCTTGTCACTGTTAGACTTATACGCTTCGCATTGGGTGAATCCTGCCTCTTTGAGGAGTGTGGTGTATTCGTGTGCTGTGCGGTGGCGCCCCCGGGTCTCCAGATGCATGGTCAGGTTCATTGCCGAGGTTGCGAGGGGTCCTTGCTTTGACTCGTTGAAGAGCCTGTCCATCACGAGCACCCGCCCGTGGTCGTGGCACGCCCGGTGTGCCTTGCGCAGGAGCTGGACACACGTGTTGTCGGGCCAGTCCGAGAGGATGTACCCGAAAGCGATGCAGTCGCCTTGGGGCAACTCGTCGGTCAAGAAGTCGCCCGGGGCGAAGGTGAGTCGGTCCCCGAGCCCACGGGCGGTGCGGGTTTCCTCGAGGTACGGTTCGACTTCGGGAAGATCGAACACGGTTGCCCGGAGCGCGGGCGAGTGCTGGAGCGCGGCGACCGCGAACGGCCCGCTGGCGCCGCCAACGTCGATCAAGCGGGTGGTGGTGGCTAGTCGGGCGAGGGCAGCAAGTTCTGTGGACGGGGCAAAACTGAGGTCCCACATAGCCTTCAGGAAGCGGCTGGTGGCCTCCTCGTCTCGATAGAGGGAGTTGAACGGCTGGCGGTCGGGTCCGTCCACCGAGTCCTTGCCGTGCTGGAGATAGGAGTCGAGGAGGGCCATCCTGCTCGCTGTCTCCTGGACGAGATGGGCAAGGAACCCGCCGATGTAGCGGTCGCTGTCCGGGTCGACGAAGGGCCGGACGGCGTCCGGGAGGCTGTATCGGCCCTCGGGTGTGCGCTGGACGATCTCGAATGCGGTCAAGACCAGCAGCATCCGTTCCGTGGTTTCCGGGTCGATATGGAGGTCTTCGGCGATGTCGGCTGCGACTGCAGGTCCGTTCGCGATCAGGTGGGTGCATACCTGGTAGCGGTCGGCCAGGTGCAGGACCGGCGTTGAGATCACGCCGAACATGACCTTCTCCAAGTTGCCCGGCAGCATGGTGGCTCTCCCTGTCGTTGTGGGGTATCCGGCCTGTGCAGCCCTTGCCTGCGATGGCCCGGGCGTGCGTCAGCCGCCATCCATGGCTGCTGCCTGCTCTATGAGCGCGGCGAGGGCCTGTGGATGGGTGACGTGTGCGAGGTGGTCGGCACCGTCGATGGATGCGTGGCGGCCGGCGGGGATCAGGTTCGCGAGGTGAAGCGCGGTCTGTCGGTGGTGTTTCAGTGACCGGCTTCCCGACGCGGTGATCACGGGTGTGGTGAGCGTGGTCGGGTCGATGGAGGGCAGGCTGAGGGTGGGGTCGGTCATCTCCCGGATCAGGGCTGTGCCGGCCGCTTCTAGTTCCTCGTCCGTCTGTCCCGTGGTGGGGCGACCGACGACGGCCTCATGGAGGGCTCTGGCCGCGGCAGCCGGGCCCCGGGCTGACGCGTCTTCGACCAACTGCTCCCAGGGGGCGGTGCGGGGCCACCATGGCAGCGAGCAGACGGGTGGTTCGAAGACGACGGCTGCCCTGCTGAGGCGGGGGTGTTGAGCCGCTGCGATGAGTGCCACGAGTGCGCCGTAGCTGTGTCCTGCCACGATGGGCTTCGGCAATCTGGAGGCTGCGGAGATGAGATCGGTGACGTGGTCGGCCAGTTTGGTCTGCGGGTCCGCGAGGGTGCGGGAGGTGCCCCATCCGCGCCGGTCGTACCCGGCGACGGTCCATCCGGGCAGGTGCGCTGCGACTCGCTGGAAGCTTGCGCTGTGGTCCATCGTCCCGTGGACGAACAGGACCGTCTCGGGCTGTGTTCCCCTTCTCGTGCGCAGTAGTGGACGGATCACGATGGTGTCCCGTCGGCGAGGAGCAGGGGGGCGATCTGCTCGGGAGTGGGGGCGGTGATCAGAGCGGCGGTGTCCACGGGTGTGCCGGTCAGTGATTCCAGACGTGCCAGGAATGCGGCTATGGTGATGGAGTCGCCGCCTGCGGCGAAGAAGTCGGAGTCCGCCTGGACCTGGCGCAGCGGGATGTCCAGGACCTGAGCGAAGTGTTCGGCGATTTCCCAGGTAAGGCGGGAGAGATGTCTTGCATGGGCGTCGGGTGGGGGCACGGGCCCGGAGTGGTGAGAGGGCTGGGCAGCGGGCGCGTTGGTGGGCGTGCGGCGGTGGTCGGCTTTACCGTTCGTGGTGCGCGGGAGTTCGGTGACAGCAGTGAACACGGCGGGCAGCATGGCGCTGTGCAGACGGGAGGCCAGGTAGGTGCGAATCGGTGTCTCGTCGAGCTGGGGGCCGGCGGGGACAACCAGGGTTCCGATGCGGCCGTCCTGTTGGTATGCGGCGCAGGCGGCGACACCGGGGGCGGACTCCAGGACGCGCTCGAGCTCGTCGAGTTCGACGCGTTGGCCGTGGATCTTGACCTGGCGGTCGTCCCGGCCGATGTAGTCGAGTGTGCCGTCCGGGCGCTGGCAGCAGATGTCACCGGTTCGGTAGAGCAGGCTCGCCTTGTCGGTGGTGGTGTGGGGGTTGCGGATGAAGCGTTCTTCCATGAGGTCCGGCTGATTCAGGTATCTTCCGACTCCGACACCGCCGAGCCACAGTTCCCCTTGCTGCCCGGGTGGGACGCGACGCAGGCGGTGGTCCAGGACATAGGCCAGCTTGTTGGCGACCGGCCTACCAATCGGCGGGCGGTCCTCGCCCGGGGAGCATTCGTGCCAGGTTGCCAGGACGGCGGTCTCGGCCGGACCGTACAGGTTGAGCAGGCGTCGTCCCGGTGCCGCCCACCGGCGCGCCCATGTGGCCGGCAGCCGCTCGCCCGCGGCAGCGGCGATGCGCAGTTCGGGTAGGGGCTGGTCCGAGGGGAGGGCCATCCAGACGGACGGGGTGAGGATTGCCGTGGTGATCCGCTGGGATGCGAGCAGCCGGACCAGCGGCGGCCCGACGGTGAGCTGGTCGGCAGGCGCGACGATCAAAGTGGCGCCGGACAGGAGTGCGGCGGTGAGGTCGGCGATGCAGCCGTCGAAGTTCGGTGACAGGAACTGCAGGACCCGGTCGCCGGGTTCGAGGCGGAAGATCTGGTGCTGCGCCAGGTGGAGATTGACCGTGGCCTCGTGGCTGATCGCGATGGCCTTCGGGGCGCCGGTGCTGCCGCTGGTGAAGACGAGGTAGGCGACGTCGCCGGGCGAGGCTCCGGTCAGCGGGGCGTCCGGGTGGGAGGCTTTCGCTCCTACGTCGATCGTCTGGGTGCCGAACACCGAGGCGGGGAGGCTGCCGTCGGTCACGACGAGGTGCGTCTTCGCCTCGTCGAGCATGGTTCTCAAGCGCTCTCGGGGGCAGGACACGTCCGCCAGCAGGAACGCGGCACCGGCCTTGGCAACCGCCAGCACAGCGAGGACGAACTCGACGGAACGTTCCATGACGATGCCGACCACCGTGCCCGGCTGGGCGCCTTGGTGCCGCAGTCGATGGGCCAGGGCGTTGGCCCAGTGGTCGAGTTCGCGGTAGCTGATGACGCCGTCCGGTCCTTCTACCGCCAGTGCGTCAGGGGTCAGCAGGGCTTGCCGTTCGAACACCTCGTGCCAGCAGGCTGCGGACGTGGTGATGGACGGAGGCAGGGCAGGGTCGCGGTAACCGGTGCTGGTGTCGGTTTCGGCCGGTTGCAGGTCGGCGCTGGCTTCGGGGGTCGCCGCGGCATCGACACGGATGCGTGCGTGTTCGAGGCAGCGGGTGTTCCCGTGCAGACCCCAGGACAGCGCTTCCGGTTCCGGTTCCGGTGCATAGGCCGGGTACTTGGCCAAAAAGCCCTGGATCGTGAAACCGGCGAGGCGTTCGGCGTAGCCCGCGCCGGGGCAGGCGTGGCGTCCGCTGCCGAAGCCGAGGTGTTTCGGGCCGTCTCGGGTCAGGTCCAGGGTGCGGGGTGCGGTGAAGGTCCGGGGGTCGAGGTTGGCGGCGGCCAGGTGGACCAGGACGCTCTCGCCTGCCGCGATCAACGTTCCCTGGACAGTCACGTCGGTGGTGGCTTTTCGCGCGACGTACTGGCTAGACCCGTTGATCCGCATGAACTCTGCGACGGCCGGTGGGATGAGCTCGGGTGTCTCCCGCAGCTGCTTCTGCAGGACCGGGTCGTCGTGCAGGGTCAGCAGAGCCGAGGTGACGAGGTGGGTCAGGGTCTGGTAGCCGCCGCCCACCAGGACGATGCAGTTCGCCGCAACAGCGAACAGCTCTCCGTCTGTTGGCTCCCGGCCGAGCAGCGGGGCGGTCAGGGAGCTGATCACGTCGCCGCCGGGAGCGCGCAGTCGGCTTCTCGCTTCATTCTGCAGCACGGCGAGGGCATCGCCTAGAACCGCGTCCACCTCTGGGTCCGGAGTGGCCGGCAGTGCGGACAGGCTTCCCAGCAGCCGTTCGTAAGCCTCGGCCCACCGGGTGAGTTCTGCTTCCCTTCCCTCCATGCCCAGCAACTGCGCCACCAGCGCGCAGGGCAGCTTCGCTGCGAAGTCTCCCACCAGGTCGAAGACACCCTTGGAGGGCAGGTCGTCGAGCGCACGGGCGGCTATCTGCCGCAGGTCGTTCTCGCGGCTCCTCACGCGGGTGCCGGAGACCTGCTCGGCCAGGGCTGTGCGGATGGCCTTGTGCTGTGGCGGATCCATGAAGAGCATCTGCTCGTGCACCATGGTGCTCAAGTTGGCGGACGTGTGAAGACCCAGCTCCTGAAACGTGCCCTGGTCGTGCTCGCGCACGGAGGAAAATGTTCGGTGGTTGCGCAGGATCTCGACAGCCTCAGCGTAGCCGGAGCACACCCACATTGCCCCGACCTCGTCGAAGAACAGGGGCCCGAGATCGGCGATGGCGTCGATGTAGACGGATGGATCCGCGATGATTTCGGGAGTTCTGAGTAAGTGGATTCCATGCCTGGCACGGTCGTATCCGGCTGGGCGCTCATGCGGTCGCATGGGAACTCCTTAAGTAGGGGCCACGGCTTGAAGACTCTGCCGCTCCGGGAAACAGCTTTGGTGCCCACGTCCGTAGTCAGCTGAGGTGGCCGACGACGACGCCGTTGGCGCCGGCCGCTTCGATGGGCATCACCTCCACGCGGGCGAAGCCTGCCTCCTGCAGCCAGCCGCGGTACTCTGCGGCCGAGTAGTTCTTGCCGCCCTCCGTCTCCACCAGCATGTTCATCCCCATCAAGGCCGCAGCCGGTGGGCCGGTCCGCTCGTCGTTGAGCAGGAGCTCGCAGATCAGCACGGCACCGCCCGGGGGAAGAGCGGCTCGGCACTTACGCAGCAGTGTCCGGCAGGTCTCCTCGTCCCAGTCGTGAAGAATCATGCTCAGGATGATGGCGTCGTAGCCGCGGGGCAGCTCGGGGTCGCAGATGAAGTCACCGGCGACCACATCGACGGCACCGTCCATATTGGCGGCGGTGATCTTCTGGCGCGCCAGATCGCCCACGTGCGGCAGTTCGAAGACCGTCGCGCTCAAGTGACCGAAGCGACGGCACAACTCGATGGGAAAGGCGCCGGCGCCGCCACCCACGTCCAACAGCCGCGTGTGCCGGGTGAGGTCATAGACCGTGGCGAGCGCGCGCGCCGTGAAGGTGGAGATGCAGTACATGCAGTCCCAAAACAGCTGCAGCGTCTCCGGGTCCCCGGTGTCGAACAGCGACTCCTGCGTGCCCGGGGTCCAGGTGAGGGGACGGTTTGTCCGAAGCGCCTCGACAATGGACTGCCAGGCAGGATACTCCCGGCGGTCCAGGTAGCGGACGAACCCGCCGAAATAGTAGGGCGCCCCCTTGACCAGGAACTCCTCCGAGAGTTCCGAATTCCGGTACCGGGCACCGGACTTGTTCAGCAGGCCCAACGATGCGCAGCCAGCCAGGAGCAGGTCGGCCGGGCGGTGGGCGATCCCCAGTTCGGCTGACACCTCCTCCATGGTCAGTTCACGTCCTCCGGCCAACAGATCGAACAGGCCGATTTCGATAGCACCCGCATAGGTCTTGAAGCTCCAGAACCCCGTGGCGAGCTGCATGAGAGGGGTAGGCAGCAGCGGTGAGATGTCTTCGCGCGATTGCGGCATGGAAAACTCCTGAGAGGCACGACGATCGACCACGAGGGAAGGGAAGGACGAGTTGCCTCGCTCGTCCCCTGCGGGTTCTGCGGGGTGTCGCGCGACCTCGCCGAAAAGCGGTTCGCTCGACAGCGGCCGGAACCGGGACTGGAAGAAGCGCAGCGTCTCAGGCTCGTGGGTGAACTCCACGCCCGACCGCAGCTCCCCTCGCTGCCCGTACAGTCGTATGACGCTGTCGGCTACGACATCCATATGGCTCTGGGTGTAGGCGCGGCGCGGGATGGTGAGCCGGACCAATTCGAGAGGTGGATACCGGTTCTCGCCCGTGACCGGATCCCGCCCGGCCGACACCGCTCCCCGCTCCGTGCACCTGATCCCGGCGTCGAGGTAGAGCGCGCAGGTCAGCGTCTGCGCGGGAAACTGCTCGCGGGGCACCCCCGGCAGGAATGCGGTCGCGTTGAGGAACACGGCGTGCCCGCCCACCGGGCGTACGATCGGCGCGCCCGCTGCGGCGATCCGGTCCGCTAGATAGGCCACCTGCTGGACGCGGGTGCGGATGCTGTCCTCCTGGACGGACTCCTCGATGCCCTGGGCCGTCGCCTCCAGGTCACGGCCGGCCATCCCGCCGTAGGTGTGCAGTCCCTCGTAGACAACGACCAGATTGCGTGCCCGCTCGGCGAGTGCTGGATCGCGCACAGCAAGCCAACCGCCGATATTGGCGAAGCTGTCCTTCTTCGCCGACATTGTGGCGCCGTCGGTCAGCTCACACATCTCCCGCAGGACGGCTGCCACCGAGTGCTCGGTCCAGCCCGGCTCGCGCTGCTTGATGAACCAGGCGTTCTCCACCGCTCTCGCCGCGTCAAGGATGATCGGGATCCCGTGGCGGCAGGTGAGTTCACGGACCTCCGCGAGGTTGGCCATGCTGATGGGCTGGCCTCCGGCCATGTTCACCGTCGCGGCCAGCGAAACGTATGGAATCTGCTCGGCCCCCACCTCGTCGATGAGCCGCTCCAGCTTGGCGAGGTCAACATTCCCTTTGAACGGCAAGTCCACATCCGGGTCATGGGCCGTGTCGATGACGATGTCGTGGAAAACCCCGCCGTTGAGCTCCTGGTGCTCGCGTGTGGTGGTGAAGTACATGTTGCCCGGGACGTGATGGCCCGGTCGGATGAGACAGCGCGAGAGTATGTGCTCCGCTGCCCGCCCCTGGTGAGCGGGTATCACATGCGGGTAGCCGTAGTAGTCACGCACCGCCGCCTCGAAGCGGTGGAAGCTCCGCGAGCCCGCGTACGACTCGTCACCGAGCATCACCGCAGCCCACTGCCGGTCCGACATCGCGCCGGTCCCCGAGTCGGTGTAAAGGTCGATGTACACCAGCTCTGCCGGCAGCAGGCCCACGTTGTAGCCGGCCGCCGACAGAGCTGCTCTGCGCTCCTCGGCGCTTGTGAGACGAATGGACTCGATGCTCTTGATCCGCCAGGGCTCCGCGGGATGGCGCACATCAGCTGAGGAATCCATGGACCCTGGGTAACCTGACACGCTCATGGGAGCTTCCTTCCATCAGCTCGAGAGCTGGCCCGCCGCCGACGACCGCCATGCCGCCGGTGTCACGTACCGGCTCCCGGCACACAAGTACGTCGTATCCCAGATACTTTCTTCCACGTCGCACCGTGAAGCCTCATCATGAACTCGTTCCATACGGCGCTGGTCGCTTTGCCGGGCCACACCGTCGCAAGCTCCTGCCACCGGAACCGGCCAGCCGTTCACGCTTTCACGACCCGGATCCGGTCGGCGTTGCCGGCACCAGTGCGCCGCCCGATCGCAAGTAGCGCGCGACGTGTCGATCGTCGGGTCGGCCCGCGCAGGTCGAACGCGAACGACAGCCGTCCCGACATCACCGGCCGGGAGAACGAGCCGGTCATCCCGTAGTAGTTGAGCTGGCGGGCGTCGCCGCCCACCATCGCCCAGCAGTCGCTGCCGCCCGGCAAGCGGCATAAGGAAACATCAAACGCTTGTCCCGGAAAGGAAAGGTCCCTCAACCCTAGCCACCCCCAGCCGCTCAGGCCACTGGCAAGCATCATCGACCCCACCACACCCCTTCACCTACCGAAGACGGAGTAACCAGTTTTTAGTCCAGGCTTCCTCAAGCCGTTCCGTCATTCCCCGCACCCAACGAGCCTAAACCCCGAACGCACGAGGCTGACCAGTCCGAAGGCTGGAAACACTCGAACAGCTCACACTGACAATGATCAACTGTCTACATTCCGTAACTAACTCGCACGTTCAGCGGACGGACCCGTTCCATTGCCCGGTTCTCGTGCGAGCGCTTGTAGGCGCCCTCCAGGTGCAGTCGGTACGGTTGGCGCGTTTCTTGCAGGATCGCGGCACTGTCCTTTTTGGTCGGACCCTTGCGGGCGACCTCAACCAAGCGCACGTTGTGCTTACGGAGCAACGGAAGGATGTGCCGCTCGGCGAGCTTGCCGGTGGTGCTCCATTCATCCCCGGTCTGTGTGACGAAAACGACCAGGTTGGAGTAGTCGCGTGCGGTCGTGTCAGGTCGGGCGGCGGGGTCGGTGAGCATCCGGTATATCGCGGCGGTTGACTCTGCTCCCATGCCGTACGACCACGCATACGGCATCAGCTCGGTGTAGCGGATCGGGTTGGTGTCGACGTGAGTGGAGGCGTCGGGTGCACTCCTCTCCATTCCACCCTCCGTGCGTTGTTGTTCTGCGGATGGGTATTCGTGCGGCGGAGGGATGGCGACAGCACCAAAGTCGGCGGCCGGGCCCATTCGCCGAGAGACGATCAGCGGGGCCCGGCTACTCGTGGCACGGTTTCGCTGGCACGCTCGGGACCGGCTGTTTCATGCTCCGGCGTACTTGCATTGGACGATGTCGCCGTCGTGGCGACCGTCGCAGGTGATCTCGCCGAGCTTGCGGTTCTTGACGGCCAGCTTGCGCCGTGCGATCACTTCGATGTCGTCGATGGTCGGCCCTTCCAGCGCTTCGTGATGCTGGCGGCTGTCATCGTCGAGTGGATTGCCGGGGAACGCAGTGGCCCAAATGCGGAAGCACAGGCCCGCGACAGGTGACCGCAGCGGGGCACGCAGACTGAGATCGCTGCACAGGCAGCACGCTTCCGCCGCGGTGCCCGGCCGCGTGTCCGCGTCGTTCACCAGGCGCTCCAGGAGTTCGCGGCAGTGCGACCGGTAGACGAACTCGGTGGCCATGAGTCTGTGCGTCGCCGCGAGAAGCGGAACGCTGTGGTAGAGGAGGTCGCGTTCAGACGAATGCCGCCTCATAGCCTCACGAATCTCGTCTTCTGCCCAGTCAAGTCGCTGAAAGACTCCTTTCAGTAAGCTGGCTACCTCATACAGGATGTACAGTGGAGAGTAGTTCTCGGTTGTTTTGGGCATGGCTGATCCCTTTCCTTTATCGTGAATTGCGGTGGCACTTCGGGCGGCGTGTGCCGCGCCGCCGGAGCCGACCTAGTAGTCGAGCTCGGCTTGCGCGCCGACCGGCTCCCTGCGACCGAATGAGTAGGCGATGTTGCACATCGCGCTCGTCCGCACGCTGGCCAAGATGCGCCGCATCCGCGACGTCTTGGCTGTCGTCAGCCGCGCCGATGACGTGCTTGCCCATGCCACCCGGCCAAGGACCCGCCTTGCACCACGCCGCGGAAACTGGCCGGCGCAGTGCCGAGCCGACCCACTCCCACAAAGCACAGCCAGCACGGGGCCGCCTGCCAGGCCGCGGCCACCTACCTCGCCCGGGCGGTAACGCTCACGTGCCTGGCACGAGAGGTTCGACCGGATCGCCGAGCTCGCCGGAAGCGATACTGACGCCGGACACACCGCACACGCACTCGGCAACGACGCTTCGGCACCGAAATCGGTCCCGACCGCGCTGACGGCGTTCCTGACCCACCCCGGTGACGCCGCCCAGACCATCCGCTACGCCGTTCGGGCCGGAAGAGACACCGACACCATCATCGCCATGGCCTGTGTCCTCCCCGGGCCAGCAACGGCACGACCACCCTGCCCAACACCTGGATCGCGCGTCTCGAGGCCACCGACCGGCTGCTCCACAACCAGGGTCGAGGTCGGGACGGCACTGCTCGGTCAGTGGCTGTGTGGTCTGGCTACGGCATCGGCACGGCGTTCGAGGAGGATGGTGTCGTGCCAGGTGCCGTTGCGTTGGGCGATGCGTTCGCGGACGCCGACGGTGCGGTAGCCGGCGCTGCGGTGCAGGGCGAGGCCGGCGCGGTTCTCGGTGAGCACCGAGGTTTGCAGAGTCCAGAACCCGGCGCAGTCGGCCTCGACGACCTGCTGGCGGATGAGTGCCTTACCGACGCCACGGCCACGGTGGTCGGCGGCGACGTAGACCGAGCTGTCGGCGACGCCGGAATAGCAGGCGCGGGTGGACGCGGGGCTCAACGTTGCCCAGCCGACGATCTCGCCATCGATCTCGGCGACCCAGCGTTGTCCTGGCAGCCACTGGGCGTCCAGGGTGGCGCGGCTGGGCACGGTGGTGTCGAAGGTGGCGATCCCGGTGGCGATGCCCTCGCCGTAGATCCGCCGCACGGCCGGCCAATCCTCGGCGCGCAACGCTCGGATGCGGACGTCGGCCGGGGTGTCTTCCGGGCAGCACGGCCGTGGTGCGAGTAGGCCCATCACCGCGTCGGCGGCGTGCGGCAGCCCGGCGCAGCAGTTCTCGTTGATCGAGACCCGGGTGGTGGTGCCGTCCTTGTGCAGGTGCAGGAAGCCCACGTCGGCGAGCTTGCGGACGTGGTGCGAGCAGGTGGACTGGCTGATGCCGAGCTGCTCGGTGAGCGCGCCGACGGTGATGTTGCCGGGGGCGGTGGCCACCGCGTGCAGCAGTCGCACCCGGGTCGGCTCGGCCAGGCACGCGAACCACCCGGCGTAGGTGGCGGCCTCGGGCTCGGCCAGGAGCGGCGCGGTGATCGTCATGCCCTCATTATCGACCGGACTCGATGGTTGCGTCAATCGAACTCCATCGATACATTCACCTTAACTCTATCGTTCGTGATCGATGAAAGGTGGTAGTGATGGGTGAATTGCCTGTGGCGGTGGTGGGCGCGGGCCCGGTGGGGCTGGCCGCGGCGGCCGAACTGGTCGAGCGCGGGATCGAGCCGGTGGTACTGGAGCGCGGTGACGGGGCGGGAGCGGCAGTGGCCGAGTGGGGCCATGTCCGGTTGTTCTCGCCCTGGTCGGAGCTGATTGCCCCGGCCGCCGCTCGATTGCTCGCCGACACCGGGTGGGAGCGACCGTCCGGTGCGGTGTACCCGACCGGGGCCGAGTGGGCCGACTCGTACCTGCGTCCGCTCGCGGCGGCACTGGGTGAACGGGTGTGGTGCGGTGCGGAGGTTGTCGGGGTGGCGCGGCGTGGCCGGGATCGGGTGGTGGACGCGGGCCGGGACACTGAGCCACTGACAGTCCACATTAGACGTTCCGATGGTGGTGTGGAGCTGCTGGCGGCGCGGGCGTTGATCGACGCGTCGGGTACCTGGGGGAGCCCGAATCCGCTTGGTGCCGATGGTTTGCCCGCACCGGGTGAGCGGGTGGCCGGCGAACGGGTGACCTACCGGGTCCCGGACCTGACCGTCGAACAGACGCGTGAGCGGCACGCAGGTAGGCACGTGGTGGTGGCCGGGAGCGGGCATTCGGCGCTGACGGCGCTGGTCGGGCTCGCCGGGCTCGCGGGCAGCGGGACGCGGGTGAGCTGGGTGCTGCGCCGAGGCGCGGTCGGTGACGCGTTCGGCGGCGGGGAGGCCGACCAGCTCCCGGCGCGGGGGGCGCTGGGGCTGCGGGCGAAGCAGGCCGTGGCGGCTGGGCAGGTGCGAGTGGTGACCGGGTTCCGCACCGAGACCGTGGAGCTCGAGCCTGGCGGGCGGCTGGCGCTGGTGTCCGCCACGGGCGACCGGATCGAGGGCGTGGACGAGGCGGTCGCGTTGACCGGGTTCCGGCCCGACCTTTCCTGGTTGTCCGAGCTGCGGTTGGAGCTGGACGCCACGTTGCAGGCGCCGACCACGCTGGCACCGCTGATCGACCCGAACGTGCACTCCTGCGGCACCGTCTACCCGCATGGCGTGCGCGAGCTCTCCCACCCCGAATCCGGGGTGTTCCTTGCCGGGATGAAGAGCTATGGGCGGGCACCGACATTTCTGGCGATGACCGGGTACGAGCAGGTGCGCAGCATCGTCGCCGCGCTGGCCGGGGACCGCTCCGCGGCCGAGCGAGTCGAGCTGGTGCTGCCCGAGACCGGGGTGTGCGGCGGGGCCGGGCTGGTCGACGAGCCGGAGGCCGCGGCGGCCGGAGGGTGTTGCGCGAGTGAGCCGGAGCCGATCGGCCCCCCGGCGTCCTCGGGCGCTCGTTGATGGCACTGTCCACGGCGGCGCGGCCCGGCTCGCTGAACCGGGCCGGGCTGAGCCGGGTGCTGGCCACCCTGTGCGTCACCGAGGTGACCAGCTGGGGCGTGCTGTACTACGCGTTTCCGGTGCTGGCCACCGACATCAGCGCGGCGACCGGGTGGCCACTGGCGTGGCTGATCGCCGCGTTTTCCGCAGGCCAGCTCGTGGCGGCGCTGGTCGGCATTCCCGTCGGCCGCGTCCTCGACCGGCACGGCCCCCGGGCGGTGATGACCGCGGGGTCGGTGCTGGCGGTACCCGCCGTGCTGGCGATCGCCGCCGCGCCGAACCTGGCGTGGTTCGCCGGTGCGTGGCTGCTGGCCGGGGTGGCCATGGGGGCCGTGCTCTACCCGCCCGCGTTCGCGGCGCTGACCCGCTGGTACGGACCCCATCGGGTACGGGCCCTGACCGTGCTCACCCTGGCGGCGGGCCTGGCGAGCACGGTGTTCGCGCCGCTCACGGCCGCGCTCGCGGCCCGGCTGGAGTGGCGCCAGGTCTACCTCGTGCTCGCCATCGTGCTCGGCCTGATCACGATCATCGGGCACGCTTGGGGGTTGCGCGGCCCCTGGCCACGATCCGATGAGGACGCTCAGGGCCCGGCAGGGCAGCCACCGGGACGGGTAGTGCGCAGCCGCCCCTTCATCGTGCTGGTGGCGGCGCTGGCGCTGACGGCGTTCGCCACGTTCGCCGTGGTGATCAACCTGGTGCCGCTGCTGCTGGAGCGGGGCGTCGACGCGGGCACGGCGGCCGTCGCGCTCGGCCTGGGCGGACTCGGCCAGGTACTCGGCCGCCTCGGCTACGCGCCGCTGGTTCGGTGGCTGAACGTGCGTGCCCGCACCGTGGTCGTGCTGGCGGCGGTGGCGATCACCACGGCACTGCTGGGCGTGCTGACCTCCGTGACCGCACTCATCGTCGCGGCCGTCGTCGCCGGCATGGCGCGGGGCATCCTCACCCTGCTGCAAGCCACCGCGGTGACCGACCGGTGGGGAGCCACCCACTACGGGCAGCTGACCGGAATCCTGTCCGCGCCACTCACCATCACCGTCGCACTGGCCCCGTGGGCCGGTGCCGGCATCGCCGCCCTCACCGGCGGCTACTCCCCCATGTTCCTCGTACTCGCCGCCCTGGCCCTCGGCGGTTCCGCGCTCGGGCTGGCCGCCACACCATCCTCGACGGAAAGGACACCATGAACGACGTGATCATCATCGGCGGCGGCCAGTCCGGCCTCGCCGCCGCCCGCGCCGCCCAGCTCCACGGCCTGACCCCGGTGGTACTGGAAGCCGGGCCCGAACCGGCCGGGTCCTGGCCGCACTACTACGACAGCCTCTCCCTGTTCTCCCCCGCGGGCTACAGCGGCCAGCCCGGCGCACCGTTCCCCGGCGACCCCGAGCGCTACCCCACCCGGGACGAGGTCGCCAATCACCTACGTGACCGCGCCGCCGCACTCGACGTCGAGATCCGCACCCACACCCGGGCCACCGAGGTCGCCACCGACGACCGTGGCGGGTTCGTGGTGCGGACGGCGCACGGCCAGACATGGCCCGCCGCGGGTGTGGTCGCGGCCAGCGGCTCGTTCGGCAACCCGCACCTGCCGGTGCTGCCCGGTCAGGACGAGTTCACCGGCCGCCTGCTGCACTCCGCGGACTACCGCAATCCGGCGCCCTTCGCCGGGCAGCGGATCGTCGTGGTCGGCGCGGGCAACTCGGCGATCCAGATCGGCTACGAACTGGCCGACGTCGCCCGGGTCACCCTCGCCACCCGGCATCCGCTCGCCTTCGTCCCGCAGCGCCAGCAGGGCAGGGACCTGCACTACTGGCTGCGCCACACCGGCTTCGACGACCTGCCCCCGGCATGGCTGGCCCGACTGGTCACCACCACGCTGGTGCTGGACACCGGCAGCTACCAGCACGCCCTGGACACCGGGAAACTGGACCGCCGCCCGATGTTCACCGGCTTCGACGGCGACCACGTCGTCTGGCCGGACGGCGGCCGGGAGCGGGTGGACACCGTCCTGCTCGCCACCGGCTACCGCCCGCATCTGGACTACCTCGAATCGCTCGGCGCCCTGACCGAAGGGCACCCGGCGCACGCGGGCGGCATCTCCACCACTCACCCCGGCCTGGTGTACGTGGGGCTGGAGTTCCAACGCTCCTTCGCCTCCAACACCCTGCGCGGCGTGCACCGCGACGCCGAGCACGTCACCGCCGCACTGGCCGCCCACGTGCACAAGGCTGGTGACCTGGTGGCCTGACCGCAGGCAGACCGGGCCGCTGCCGTTGCTCGCCCACCACCGCCCGACCGGTCGTGCCGCGCTGACCTGCGAATACCGCTGCGGTAACGCGTGCGCCCATCCCGCGCCGAACACCTCGGACAACCCCTACCTCGGCGACGTGATCGCCGGTGCCGTCTCGCGTCACTCGCTGCTGCGCGCGGGTGCGGTGGTAGCCCTGGCCGTCGGGGCTGCCGGGACCGTATCCGGAGCCGCGGTCGCGACGCCGGGCGGCACGTGGCCGCCCGGGGCACCCGACCCATCCGTGCCGCCCCACCGTTCGATCCGGACGCGCGGCACCCGGTCGGCGGGCTGGGCAGTTCGGCTACAACTGCGGCTACCTGGCGCTGCTGGACCTGCTGTGGGAGTGGAACCGGCGGGTACTGGTCGCGAACCACGAGTACACCGACGAGGAACCCATGTTCGCGGGCTACGACCGGGACAACCCGACCCGCGAACAGGTGGAGATCGCCTGGGCCGCGCACGGCATGTCGGTCGTCGTCCTGGACGTGCATCGCCGCGACGGGGTCGCTGACTCCGGTGGCCGGGCACCGGCTCAACCGGCGGATCACCACGACCACCCCGTGCGAGGTCACCGGGCCCGCCGCGGGCAGCGACCTGCTCGAGACCACCGCCGACCCCACCGGCAGGTCCGTGCTGGGCGCCCTGAACAACTGCGGCGGTGGGGAAACGCCGTGGCGGACCGTGCTGTCCGGTGCGGAGAACTTCAACCAGTACTTCGCGTGGCGGTCGACGGCCCGAGCAGGCGCCGGGTCACACAGTTCCTCACCGTCCCGGTCGGAGCCGAGACCTGCGGCCCCATCGTGGAGGACCGGCGGGTGGTCGTCGCGGTGCAGCATCCCGGCGAGGTCGACGGCGCGAGCGTCGAGGACCCGGTCTCGGTGTGGCCGGACGGACCTGGCAATCTCGCCCGCCGCTCTGTGGTCAACGTGGCCCGGACCGGTTGCCGCCGGATCGGGCTGCGATAACCGAACCCTCCGGCCGGCACGGCCGGTGGTGATTGATCAGTCCGGGAACACTGGTCGACGCGGGGTGGCTCCGAAGGGGCCACCCCGCCCTCATCCCGGGGACCGTCCGGCGGTCGCATCCGCCCACCGCGCCCCGATACCGGGCAGCGCCGCGATCTCGGCCACCGCCGACCGTGCCGTGGGTCCGACGCCGACGAGCGTCGCCGACGCCGGTCCGGTCCAGTCTCCGTAGCCCAGCAGATGCAGTCGTGGTTCCGCTACCGCGCGGGTGCCATCGGTCGCGGGCACGCCGTACTCGGTACGCAGTCCCAGCGACGCCAGATGCCGCAGTGCCGGGCGGAACCCGGTGCACCAGATCACGGCGTCGGCGGGCTCGGCGACGCCGTTCGTCCATACCGGACCGTCATGATCCAGGCGCGCGAACATCTCACGAGCCCGCAGGACTCCGGCATCGCGGGCGCGGCGCACCGCGGGCACCACGACGATATCCCCGAGCCCCGCCACTCCGGACGTGTCCTGGTGACCCGCGTCGAGGGTGCGACGGCGACGCGTGGCGATCTCGAAAAGGGCTCGCCCATCGACGTTGTCGGGCAGGAACCGGGGAGGCCGCCGCGTCACCCAGGTCACCGCGGCCACCGTGTGCAGATCGGCCGCGATCTGCGCCCCCGAGTTGCCCCCGCCGACCACGACGACCCGCTGCCCGGCGAAGTCGTCCGCGGTGCGGTAGCCCGCGGTATGCAGTTGGCGGCCGGTGAACAGCGTGCCGCCCGGCACAGTCGGCACGAACGGGCGCCACCAGGTACCGGTCGCACTGATCACCGCGTGAGCGGACCAGGTGCCCGTGTCGGTGCCGACCGCCAGGCGGTCACCGGCACGCCGGATCGCACCCACCCGGACGGGCCGGTGCACGGGCAGTTCGTAGCGACGCTCGTAGGCCGCGAGATAGTCACGGACATGACCGGCGGCCGGATAGCCACCGCCCGGGTACGGCGGCATCGGCCATCCGGGTAAGGAGCTGTACCTGGCCGGGGAGAACAGCCGCAGCGAATCCCACCCGTGGCGCCACGCCCCGCCCGGTGACTGCTGGGCATCCAGGACGACGAACTCGAGGCGAGCGCGGCGCAGGTAGTACCCGACGGCGAGCCCGGCCTGGCCCGCGCCGACGACCACCACGTCCACCGGCGTCATCGGGCGCGCACGGCCCACTTCCCGCGCAGCCAGAGACTGACGTAGACCAGGCCGACCAGCACCGGGACCTCGATCAGCGGGCCGACCACCCCGGCGAGTGCCTGGCCGGAGGTCACCCCGAACACGCCGATGGCGACCGCGATGGCGAGCTCGAAGTTGTTGCCTGCCGCGGTGAAGGCCAACGTGGTGGCGCGGGGGTAGGCAAGGCCCGCGGCGCGGCCGAGTGCGTACGAGCCCGCCCACATGATCGCGAAGTAGGCCAGCAGCGGTAGCGCGATCCGCGCGACGTCGAGTGGGCGCGCGGTGATGGTCTCGCCCTGCAGCGCGAACAGCACGACGATGGTGAACAAGAGGCCATAGAGTGCGACCGGCCCGATGCGCGGCAGGAAGCGGTTCTCGTACCAGGTGCGGCCTTTCGCGCGCTCGCCGAGCCTGCGGGAGAGGTAGCCCGCGGCGAGCGGGATACCGAGGAAGATCAGCGCACTCGCGGCGATCTCCCACGGCGAGACGTCGATGCTGGTGGTGTCCAGGCCGAGCCAGCCGGGCAGCAGATCGAGGTAGAACCAGCCGAGCACGCCGAACATGATCACCTGGAACACCGAGTTCAGCGCGACCAGCACGGCGGCCGCTTCCCGGTCGCCGCAGGCGAGGTCGTTCCAGATGATCACCATCGCGATACAGCGGGCCAGTCCGACGATGATCAGCCCGGTGCGGTACTCGGGCAGGTCGGGCAGCATCAGCCAGGCCAGCACGAACATCAGCGCCGGACCCGCGACCCAGTTCAGCACCAGCGACAGCAGCAGGGTGCGGCGGTCGCGGGTCACCGTGTCCAGCCGGTCGTAGCGCACCTTGGCCAGCACCGGGTACATCATCAGCAGCAGGCCGAGCGCGATCGGCAGCGAGACCTGCCCGATCTTCACCGCGTCCAGCGCTCCCTGCAGGCCCGGCACCACACTGCCCAGCACCAACCCGGCGGCCATCGCGGCAAGGATCCACAGCGGCAGGAAACGGTCCAGGAAGGACAGCCGGTGCAGCACGTCGGGCTGGTCGGCCGTGGTCTCCACGGTCTGGCTCACGGGCAGGGCCTCCTCGTCTCGGCGTTGTCCTCGGCGATGTCGGCGAGCCCGGCGAACCCGGCGGCCAACGTGCGCAGCGGCTCGGGCCGCAGGCGGTAGTAGGTGTAGCGCCCGCACGGTTCGGCGGTCACCACCCCGGCGTCGCGCAACAGCCGCAGGTGGTTGGACACGTTCGTCTGGCTCGCGCCCGTCTCCGCCACCAGATGGCAGGTACACAGCGACTCGCGGGCCAGCAACTCGACGATCCGCGCCCGCAGCGGCTCGGCCAGCAACCGCACGGCGTCCATCGGAAACACATCACCACTGGCTGATATCACCAGGGAATGATATGCCAGGACCATACCTGGTGGCCGACGACCACGGTGTGGGATCAGTCGCAGCGGTTCGGCTGCGTGGCGACATCGCCAGGGGGCTCACGGAGCGGGCCGCCAGGGCGCAGCAGCGTCTCCATGATCTCCAGGGGTTCCGGACGGATCCGGTACCAGCTCCAGGTGCCTCGCCGCTCCCTGGCGAGTACCCCGGCCCGTACCAGGATCTTGAGGTGGTGCGACAGGGAGGACTGCGGCATGTCGAACTCGTCGGCGAGATCGCAGAAGCAGGCCTCGCCGTCCGGTGTCCTCCGGACCAGGGCGACCAGCTTCACCCGCACCGGGTCACCGAGCGCCTTGAACAGCGACGCCGACTCGGCCAGCTCGTCGAGGGTGACGATGCTTTCTCCCGTCGGTAACACGGCCAGTGATCCCACCTCGTCCACGCGTACATGCCCGGTGTCCCAGCCCATGATGACATCATGATCAGGGCGAATGAACATTCGGTGAACCCGGCCGTCGCGCGGCCTTGCCTATTCGGCGCGCGGTGGAACGGTGAACTGGTATCCGAGGCCGCGGACGGCCTTGATCCACTGCGGGTCGTGTTCGTCGTCACCGAGCCGCTTGCGCAGTCGCATGATGTGCACCGTGAGCGTGTTGCTTCGCGCGGTCGCTCCCTCCCCCCACACGGCCGCGATGAGCTCCCGCCGGGTCAGCACGGCCCCGGCGCGTTCGGCCAGGTAGCGCAGTAACAGGAACTCCATCGGAGGCAGCTGCACGGTCTGCCCGTCGAGCCAGAACCGGGGTACGGCGCCGTCGACGCGCAGCCGGCCGAGATCGATGCCCAGCGGGCGCAGGACCACACGGTCGGGCCGCGGCGCGAAGGAGCGCAGCAGGCCGAGCAGCTGCCTGGGGTGATACGGGCGGGGCACGACCGCGGTCGCGCCGAGCTCGGCGGCGCGGGCGGCGAAATCACCGGACCCCGGCCCCGCGCCCGCGACGACCGGCAGCTCGCCGTCAACCTCGCGCACGAGCGTGAGGAAATCCTCGGCACCCAGCAGCCCGGTGGCGGGCCCGAGGACGACCACGTCCGGACACGCCCTGCCTACCGCCAGCAGGGCCCTGGCCGGCTCAGCGCACAGGTGGGTCTCCACCGGCTGCCCGGTGAGCGCCTCGACGAGGGCACGGGCGATCTCGGGGTCGCCCTCGACCAGCAGGACGGCCAGCCGGTCCGGGGCGCCGCCGCGCCCGGACAGGCAGGCTCGCCTGCGTAGCTGGAACTGCGAGTTGTCGGATTCCCAGCTGTGCGCCAGTGTGTGCGCCACTGCCCGGCTCCCTCAGCCGAACCGGCCGGTGATGTACGCCTCGGTCCGCGCATCGGTGGGGTTACCGAAAATGTGCTCGGTGGTGGCGAACTCGACCAGGCGGCCGGTGCGCTCCCCGTGCTCGTCGGCCTCCGCCGTGAAGAACGCGGTACGCTGCGAAACCCGCGCGGCCTGCTGCATGTTGTGCGTGACGATGATGATGGTGAACGTCGTCGCCAGCTCGGTCATCAGGTCCTCGATCTTCGCCGTGGCGATGGGATCAAGGGCCGAACATGGCTCGTCCATCAGGATCACCTCGGGTGAGGTCGCGATCGCCCTGGCGATACACAGCCGCTGCTGCTGCCCGCCGGACAGCCCCGCCGCGTTCTGCTTGAGCTTGTCCTTGACCTCGTCCCACAGCGCGGCCGCACGCAGCGCGTTCTCCACCACCTCGTCCATACTGGCCGGTCTCATCCCGGTCACCCGCGGCCCGTAGGCGACGTTGTCGTAGATCGACTTCGGGAACGGGTTCGGCTTCTGGAACACCATGCCGATCCGGCGCCGCAGCTCGATCACATCGACCGAAGGACCGTAGATGTCCACGCCGTGGTATCCGATCCGCCCGTGCACGGTGGCGCCGGGAATCAGGTCGTTCATCCGGTTCAGGCAGCGCAGCACGGTCGACTTTCCACACCCGGAAGGCCCGATCAGCGCGGTGATCTCCTTGCTGCCGAAGTCGAGGTCGACCTCGTCCACGGCCAGGAAGCCACCGTAACGGACGCCCAGGTCCCGGACCGAGATCATGCCGTCCGGCCCGGTGCCGGGAACGTCCCGGACGGTGTGGTGCGAGACGTCGAAGTGCAGGTCCCGGTGCTGCCCGTCCGTCTCCGTGCCGCGCCGGTCGCCGCTCACGCTCCTACGCTCCGCTCGTGTCATGCCGTCGTTCCTTCCCGAGAAGTAGTGGTCACCAGCGGCGCTGGAACCGGTTGCGCAGCCAGATCGCGGCCCCGTTCATGGCCAGCAGGATGATGATCAGCAACAGGATCGTCGCCCATGCCAGCTCCTGGAACTCCACGTCCGGCAGCGACACGAGGTTGAAGATCTGCACGGGCAGCACGGTGTAGCGATCGAAAACGCCGTCCGGATTGACCGTGACGAACACCGTGGCGCCGACCAGGATCAGTGGCGCGGCCTCGCCGATCGCGCGGGACAGTGCCAGGATCGAGCCCGTCGCGATGCCGGAGATCGCCGCGGGCAGCACCTGCCGCCAGGTGGTCTGCCACTCCGTCGCGCCGAGCGCAAGCGAGGCGTCCCGGATCTCCCTCGGCACGGCACGCAGCGCCTCCCGGGTGGTGATGATGATGACCGGCAGGATCAACAGTGCCAGCGCCACCGATCCGGCCAGCACGACCGCGCCGACCGAGAGGGGGCTGCGCACCACGAACGCCAGCGTGAGAATGCCGTAGAT
Source organism: Amycolatopsis cihanbeyliensis (assembly GCF_006715045.1). Lineage (GTDB taxonomy): Bacteria > Actinomycetota > Actinomycetes > Mycobacteriales > Pseudonocardiaceae > Amycolatopsis > Amycolatopsis cihanbeyliensis. The sequence goes on from NZ_VFML01000001.1 coordinate 1,591,685, forward strand.
GATCGTGGGCACCGCGACCAGGTTCTGGATGTTCAGCTCGATCAGCCGGTTCCACCACTTCGTGCTGTCCGCGTACTCCTCGAGGTAGACACCGGCCGCGATGCCGAGGGGGAGCGCCAGCACGATCGTGCCGCCCATCACCCACAGGGTGCCGAGGATCGCCGACTGGACACCCGCCGTCTCCGGGTTCAGCTTGGACGGCTGGTTGGCCACCAGGTCGAGGTCGAAGCGCGCCAGGCCCTCAGTCAGGATCGCCGCCAGCACCAGCAGCAGGAACACGCACGCGGTGGCCAGGCAGGCCCACAACACGGCCGCGAAGACCGCCGAGCGGATATCGGTACGCCGCCCGCCGGCGAGTCGCGTCGCGGTGTCGGGATAGGCGGTCATGGACATCAGTAGGCCTGCCTGTATTTCCGGACCAGCGCGATGCTGATCATGTTGATCACCAGGGTGATGACGAACAGCAGGGCACCCACCGCGAACAGCGAGTAGTACACGGGGCTGCCCTGCGGCGCGTCACCGCTGGCCACCTGCGCGATGAAGCCGGTCATCGTCTGCGCCCCCTCCAGCGGGTTGAACGTGAGCTGCGGCTGGGTGCCCGCGGCGATCGCCACGATCATCGTCTCGCCCACCGCGCGGGAGAGACCGAGCACGACCGCGGCGACGATGCCCGACAGCGAGGCGGGGAACACCACCCGCAGCGTGGTCTTCATCCGGTTCGCGCCCAGCGCGTAAGAGCCCTGGCGCAGGGAGTCCGGTACCGCGGACATGGCGTCCTCGGACAGCGAAGCCACCGTGGGCACGATCATGAAACCCATCACCAGGCCGGGTGCGAGGTTGTTGAAGAACTGGGCACCGAACAGCTCCTGCAGGATCGGGGTGACCATCGTCAGGGCGAACACGCCGTAGACGACCGTCGGCACCCCGGCCAGGATCTCCAGTACCGGCTTCAGCACCCGGCGGGTACGCGCGTTCGCGTACTCCGAAAGGTAGATCGCCGCGCCGAGACCGAGCGGGACCGCCACCAGCAACGCGATCAGCGTCGTGGACAGCGTTCCCACCACCAGGGGCAGCACACCCCAGTCCTTGTCCGTCCAGGACGACTTGTCCCCGAACCCGGCCGTCCAGCTCGTTCCGGTGAGGAACTCGCCGATGTCGACATTGCCGAAGAACGTCCACATCGGAGCAATCAGCGACACCGCGATACCCGCGGTGACCGCGACGGACAGCAGCGCCGAGCCGGCCAGCAGCACCTTGATCAAGCGCTCGCCGACCCGCCGGTGCCGGGCACGCAGGTCCATCGGCTCGTCGGCCGAAGGCGGGCTCCCCGCGCCCGGGGAGCCCGCCGTGATCGGGCTGTAGGTCATTGACCGCCGGCCTTCGCCTTCAGCGCCTCCAGGTCCGCCTGTGCCTTCTGCACCTGTTCCTGCGTGAGCGGGATGAACCGGGCCGCCTCCACGATCTCGGTGTTGTGCTCCAGGTAGAACTCGGCGAACGCCACCACCTGCGGCTTGCTCAGCCCCGCGTTCGAGACATAGATGAACAGCGGCCGGGACAACGGCGTGTACGAGCCGTCCTGCGCGGCCTCCGGCGACGGCGCGACGCACCCGCTGCCGCCGTCGATCTCGACCGCCTTGACCTTGTCGGCGTTCTCCTCCAGGTAGGAGTAGCCGAAGTAACCCAGCGCCCCCTTGGTCGAGGACACCCCCTGCACGGTGACGTTGTCGTCCTCGGTCGGGTTGTAGTCGGTGCGGCTGGCGCCTTCCTCACCGTTGATCGCCTCGGTGAAGTAGTCGAACGTGCCCGAGTCCGAGCCCGCGCCGAACAGCTCCAGCGGCTGGTCCGGGAAGCTGGGATCCACCTCGTTCCAGTTCTTCACCGTCGAGTCCGGCGCCCAGATCGTATTCAGCTGCTCGACCGTCAGGCACTGGGCCCAGTCGTTCTCCTTGTTCACCACGACACTCAGTGCGTCGTTGGCCACCAACAGCTGGCTGAACTCGACGCCGTTCTGGGCACAGACCTCCTTCTCCTCGTCACTGATCGGGCGGGACGCGTCGGAGATGTCGGTCTCGCCCGCGCAGAACTTCTCGAACCCACCGCCGGTGCCCGAGGTGCCCACCGTGACGTTGGTGTCCGGGTGCTCGCCCATGAACAGCTCGGCGGCGGCCGAGGACAGCGGCTCGACCGTGCTGGAACCGTCGATCACCACCGGCCCCGACAACGCCTCGCCGTTACCGTCACCGGACCCACCGTCGCCGCCTCCACATGCGGCCAGTGTCAGTCCGGCTGCCACAACCACGGCCGCGATGCGCGCCCGCTCCGAATGGCGGATGGTCACTAGGTGCCTCCTGCTTCAGTCCCGGCCCGCTGCCGGGAAGGTCGTGAACCCCACGTTCGCGGGACGCCTGGATCCAACAATTTGGATCTGAACGACCGGTGAACGTGACATGGCACCAGAGCCTCAATTGAAAAAAGTCGTTCCAGGTGACCACCTGCCGAAACGCGCCCACATCTCGTGCGCGGGCGACATCTCCCCGTAGCCGGACGATTGTGAACCTCTACCTCGCCACCTGTGAGCCGACTGGACGAGTGACCGCCAGCCTGAATCGACCGAAGTCGATCCAGCTCTTGACACGGACGACCGGACCCGATGTGCTGATAATCGGTGAATCTCGATCCAGGCTGTCGGATCCCCGGAAGGAACCTGCCATGACTCGTGCGGGCAACCCACCCCAACGTCACGTCGCCGACCAGCTGGACCGGATCGCCGACGAGCTCGCCGACACCTTCAACGGCGTGTTCGGCCACGGCACGGTGACGCGCTTCGTCTACGAGACCTACGCCCTGCTCGAGGCGCATGCGACCGTCCGGACGCACCTGGTCACCCTGACCGCGCGACTCGCCAGGGAACGACTCGTCGACCACGGCCACGCCCAGGGCCTCGTTCGCGTCACCGTGCCGCACGTCCTGTTCGTCTGCGTACACAACGTCGGCCGCTCCCAACTGGCCGCGGCCCTGCTCGAACATCACGCCTTCGGCCGGGTCACCATCCGCTCAGCGGGCTCCCGGCCGCGCGGCGAGATTCCCGCCACCATCACCCGCGCACTGCGGGAACTCGGTATCCGGCTCACCGAGGCGTACCCCAAGCCGTTGACCGACGAGATGGTCCGCGCCGCCGACGTCGTCATCACCATGGGCTGCGGCGACACCTGCCCCGTGTACCCGGGCAAACGCTACCTCGACTGGGACATCGCTGACCCGGCCGAAGCCCCTATCGAGAAGGTCCGCTACATCCGCGACGACCTGGACCGCCGCGTCCGAGGCCTGCTGCCCGAACTGCACCGCGAGTTCTGACCCGACGAACGACTTGGGCAAGGCGGCCACGGCGGGCGTCACCGGCCGTTCACCCGGAGGAGGCATCATCAGAAGCCAGTCCCCTACCGACGCTGAGGAGTACCTGGTGAGCCATGCCCCCGAGGTTCTGTTCGTCTGCGTGCACAACGCGGGCCGCTCCCAGATGGCCGCGGCTCTCCTCCAGCACCACGCCCTCGGCCGGGTCACCGTGCGCTCGGCGGGCTCCGAACCAGCGGAGAAGGTCAACCCCGCCGCCGCCACGGCACTCGCCGAGTGGGGCCTGGACATCCATACCGAAGTGCCCACGAAGCTTTCCACCGACGACGTCACCTCCGCCGACGTCGTCATCACCATGGGCTGCGGCGACGCCTGCCCAATCTTCCCCGGCAAGCGCTACCTGGACTGGCAACTCGACGACCCCGCGGGGAGATCCCTCGACGCCGTCCGCCCCATCCGCGACGAAATCGACCGGCGCGTCCGCCACCTGCTCGCCGAACTTCTCGACAACTGATCCGACGGCGAGCTTGCAAGATCGAGGCTCGCCTCGACCACCAAGGTGCCGAAGAGTCCTTGGTCAGCCCCGTTCCCATCCTTTGGTAGTCCCGCCGGAGGTTCGAACCTGCGACAGCCGCACACGAGGTACCGATCTTGTACGGCCCGGCCAACGCATGAACCGCTCTGTGCGCGGGCGCCGTCCTCCGGGTGACGCTATGGCCGGATGGGCCGTGGCCGGTAGCCGTTCAGGAAGGCGTGGACACCTGCGGTGATGAGTTCGGTTTTGCGGTCCTCGGTCAGTGGTGGGGCGCCGGTCTGCGGGTGGCTGGTGATCTCGCCGAGGACGATCCAGATGTAGTGGCTTGCGGCCAGGTCGGCGTCGGTGATGTCGAGTTGTCCCCGGTCGGCCAGGCGCTGGAAGTTCCGGGCCAGCGCCTGCTGGGCGCGCTCCGGGCCCGCCTGGTGCCAGGCGGCGAGGATCTCGGGTGGCAGGGTCGTGGCTTCCGCGGTGAGGTGGCGGACCATCGCGAAGTGGTCGGCGAACTCGCCGTCCGGGCTGACCCAGTCCTGGGCGAGCGCGATGAGGGCGGCGTCCAGGTCGGTACCGGACTCGGTGCCGAGGTGCCGGTCGATGATCGTGGTGAGGGCCTTCGCCACCTGGCCGGCGCTGTGTTCGATGAGCGCTGTGAACAGCTGCTGTTTGCCCTCGAAGTGGTTGTAGACGGTGCGGGTGGACACCCCGGCCTCGGCCGCGATCGTCTCGACACCGGCCCGGGCGTAGCCCTCCCGGCTGAACACGGTGCGTGCGGCGCGGGTGATGGCGTCGCGCTTGTCCACCCGCCCGCGGGGCCGTCCGCCGCTCTGCCTGTCCATCTCCACACCTAACTACAATTGATATTTTACAAAACTACCATCATCATTGTACTTTGTCGGCATGGTGGCGGAACCGGGGGCCGAGACTCCACTGGCGACGGGGCGGCCGACCCGGTGGGCGGCGGTGGCCACGCTGGCGATCGCCACGCTGGTCGTGAGCAGCGAGTTGAGCATGGCCGGGTTCGCCTTGCCCCTGGTCGGCGCCGAGTTCGGGGTGGGTGCGGGCACGGCGACGTGGGTGTTGCTGGCGTACTCGCTGCCGCTGGCGGCGCTGGCGATCCCGGTGGGCCGGTGCGTGGACTCGGCCGAGCCGCGGTGGGTGTTCGGCGTATCGCTGGTGGGGGTCGGAGTGACCAGTGTGCTCGCCGCGGCGGCGCCGTGGTTGTGGCTCGTGCTGGTGGGTCGGGTGCTGCAGGGGTGCGCCTCGGCGCTCTACTTGGCGGCCTATCTGCCCTTGGTGACGGCCACGGTCCGGCAGGGCCAGCGGGGGCGGGCGTTGAGTGTGATCGCCACCGTGATGATGGTGGGCAGTATGGCCGTGGCCCCGCTGGGCGGGCTGGTGGCGGGGACGTTCGGGTGGCGCGCGGTGTTCCTGGTGAAGGTGCCCCTGCTGCTGGTCGTGCTCTGGCTGGGATACCGCACGATCCCGGCGAACTCCCGCGCCGGTGGCCGTGGGCCAGCCCGGCCTGATCGCTCGATGCTGTGGGACGTGCTGCTGGTGGGCGTGGCCATCGCCGCCGGCCTGCTGGGCGTGGAGGAACTGGCTGGGCGGTGGCCGGTCGGGGTGGCGCTGCTGGCCGTCGCCGTCGCCGCGGCCGCGTGGTGGACCCGGCTGCCGGGCTCGCGTCCGGTGACCGGGCTGCTGCGGCGGCGGGGATTCGGCCTGCCGGTGCTAACTCTGCTGGCGATGGCCTCGATGACCGGGCTGCTCGGGTTCTCGCTGCCGTTCTTCATCTCCGATGTGCTGGGGCAGGGCCCGGAGCTGCTGGGTGTGGCGATGCTGGTGTTCGTCGCCACCGCGTCGGTGGTCGCGCCGGTGGCCGGGGTGCTCGCGGACCGGTACGGGCCGCGGCCGGTGGCTGCCGTGGGCATTGCCGTGGGGCTGATCGGGGTGCTCCTCCTGCTCGGGATGGCGGCCGATACCGGGGTGGTCGGGCTGTCCTGGCGGATGGCGGTGATCGGCGTCGGTGGCGCGCTCGCGAACTCCCCCACCATGACCCTGATCCTCGCCGCCACACCCGACGAGCGGACCGGGACCGCCAGCGGTGTCACCAACGTCGCGCGCACCCTAGGCAGCACCATCGGCCCCGCGGTGACCGCCCTAGCCTGGAGCATCGCAGGCGGTGGGCAGCCCGGGTTCCAGGCGGGCATCGTCGCCCTTGGCATGCTCGCCGGCGCGGGGCTGGTCGCGTTGCTCGCCGCTCCGACTTATTCCGTTGATGGTTCCGGCCCACCGGGTTGAGATGAGCTGACACCGACCGGATGGGAGGAGAGACCCTGTGACCGCACGGTTTCCCGTTGTCGATCGAGCCGACGCCGCGACCGTACTAATCGCTCAGTACGATGTGGACACGTCAAGGCAGCGGGCCGAGGCCGCAGCCTTCCGCACTGCCTGGGCGGGCGACTGGCCCGGCGGCGTCCTGTCCGCCGCGTGCTTCCTCAGTACCGATGGCACCGGGGTCCTGACCTACGCACAAAGTGCCGTCGACCAGCCATCCACTGCCCTGCCCGGCACCCGGGAACAGCCGCTGGTCTACCGGCTGCACCACAGCATCACCACGCCGGACGACACCCGGATACCGGGCTGCCTGGTGACCGCGCTGTTCGCCACCGAAGGGCCCGAGCGGCAACACCGGTTCGTCGACGCGCTGCTGGCCGCGCTGCCCGAGGACGAGGGCCATCCGGGGGCGATCTCCGCGCACTTCCACCTCAGCACCGACGGCACCCGCCTGCTCAACTACACCGAGTGGACCTCGGAGCAAGCCCATCACGAGGCCGCCGCCAGCGGTGCGCACGACGAGCTGCACGAGCTGTTCACCAGATTCCCCGGCGTGCGTTCCCTGCGCGGGAAGCGCTACCACCTCGCGCACGCCCTGGACGCGCCGGGTTAGTGGCTTCCGGCGAGTTCGCCGGAGAGCCTGCGGTGCATGGTGGCGCTGCGCTTGTTGAGTCCCACGATCTCCACGGTCTTGCCGCGGGCCTCGTACTTGGTGGTGATCGCGTCCAGGGCGGCGACGGTGGAGGCGTCCCAGATGTGGGCGTCGGTGAGGTCGATGACCACACTGTCCGGGTCACCGGTGTAGTCGAACTGGTAGACCAGGTCGTTGCTGGAGGCGAAGAACAACTCGCCGGTCACCGCGTACACCACCTGCCCACCGTCGGGGTCGATGGCGGCGGTGACCTCGACCAGGTGCGCCACCCTGCGGGCGAACAGCACCATCGCGGTGAGCGACCCGGCGACCACGCCGACCGCGAGGTTGTGCGTCACCACGACCACGGCCACCGTCACGACCATCACGGTGATCTCCCCGGCCGGCATCCGCTTCAGCGTGCCGGGCGCGACGCTGTGCCAGTCGAAGGTGGCGAACGCGACCAGCACCATCACCGCCACCAGCGCGGCCATCGGGATATCCGAGACCACCGGACCGAGTGCGAGGCACAGCACCAGCAGGAACACCCCGGCCAGGAAGGTGGACAGCCGGGTCCGCGCGCCCGCCGTCTTCACGTTGATCATGGTCTGGCCGATCATCGCGCAGCCGCCCATGCCACCGAAGAACCCGGTGACCACGTTGGCGACGCCCTGCCCGATCGCCTCGCGGGTCTTGTTCGAGTGGGTGTCGGTGATGTCGTCCACCAGCTTGGCCGTCATCAGCGACTCCATCAGGCCCACCAGCGCGAACGCCAGCGCGTACGGCGCGATCAGCGCCAGTGTGTCCACAGTGAACGGTACGTCCGGAACACCCGGCGTGGGCAGCGACGACGGCAGCCCGCCCTTGTCCCCCACGGTCGGCACCGCGATCCCGGCGGCGACGGTCAACCCCGTCAGGGCCACAATGGCCACCAGGGGTGCCGGTACCGCCTTGGTGATCCTGGGAAACAGCATCATCAACACGAGACCACCCGCGAACAGCGGGTAGACCGCCCATGGCACGTCGACCAGCTCCGGCACCTGCGCCATGAAGATGAGGATGGCCAGCGCGTTGACGAACCCGACCATCACGCTGCGCGGGATGAACCGCATCAACCGCGCCACCCCGAGCGAGCCGAGCAGGACCTGGAACACCCCACCGAGGACGACCGCCGCGATCAGATGACCGAGGCCGTACTCGCGGGCCAGCGGGGCCACCACCAGCGCGATGGCCCCGGTGGACGCGGAAATCATCGCGGCCCGGCCGCCGACCACCGAAATCACCACCGCCATGGTGAACGAGGCGAACAGGCCGACACTCGGGTCCACTCCGGCGATGATGGAGAACGAGATCGCTTCCGGAATCAGCGCCAGCGCAACCACCAGACCGGCGAGGATCTCGGTACGGGCGACCCTGGGCGACAGCCAGGCCGGGCGCGGGGTGCGCAGGCGAGCAGGCGACAGGGACGGAAAAGAAGACACGAGGACAACCAGACGTGTTCGGGGCACCGTTCCACGGCGCGAAAGGACACTCGCACCGGCTACCGCCGGTACGTGGGCTACGGGAAGAAGGGCTCGTCGCCGCCCGGGTAGGAATCTTGTCGCGGCACGACGACTAGCTCGGGTGGGTCACAACACCTGCTCGGCAGACACGCGGCGCTCCTCGGCTCGTCATTCGGAGTCGGGGGCGTCGATGACCCCGGCGGACCAGCGACATACGCGCCGCGGTCGTCGGCAAATCTCCCCTCACGTTAGACGAGGGACCACCCCTCGGCGCAGCCCCTGTGATCAAATGAGGGCGGGATCACGGCTTCGCCTCGAACTCGGCTCCGGTACCTCCCGGTGGGACATGGTTCGTGTTATCGTGCCCGCGTGACTGCCGGGTCGGCCCAGAGCCAACAGCGAGGAAGGTACCCGGCCAGAGCGTGAACACAAGGCGGGCCCGCGGCCCGCCCCCGCTCCGGCCGCGACCACCCGCACGGTCTCTCTCGCGTCACTTCTCGCATGCGGCGGCACGCCGCTGAGCCGATGAGGCCGCGTCGCTCCTTTGCCGATCATCATTCTTCTCGCGCCCAGACGCGACCACACCCCGACCCAGGAGCACACAGCAGCGTATGCCCAACGACAACCAGACCATCGACGAGTTCCGCGCCAACCATGGACGGCTCAGCGGTCCGCTCGGCGAACGCCGCATCGTCCTACTGACCACCACCGCCGCGTCCGACACACCCCGCACCACTCCCGTCGAGTTCCTGCACGACCAACAACCCGACGGCGGCAGACGCATGCTGCTCCTTGCCGCCGACGACACCGGCAACCGGCCCGCCTGGCACCAGGACCTCAGCACGCACCCCCAGGTCACCGTCGAGACCGGGGTGTTCACCTTCCACGCCGAAGCCGAGACCGTGCCCGACGACGAACGGGAACACCTGATCGCCCGCGCCGCGGAAGCCGATCCTATCTGGGCCGATCGTCAGGACGCCGCCGATCGCGTGATCCCTGTTGTCGCGCTGCACCCGTTCGGTGGCACCGCGAACGCCGGCCGGGAAGGCGACTTCCTCCAGCAGATCCACGGCGCTTTCCGGCACGAACTCGCGCTCATCCGCAAGGAGGTCGCCGCCGGTGCCGGTCTGGGCGCACAGCTGCGGATCAACTGCCTCACCCTGTGCCAGGGCCTGCAACACCATCACACCAGCGAAGACGACCAGATGTATCCAGCGCTCGAGGAGCAGCACCCCGAGCTTGCCCCCACCCTGGCCCGCCTCCGCCAGGAACACCGCCAGATCGCGGCTCTGCTCGAGCAGTTGCAGAACGCCGTCTCCGCCACCGACACCGATCCTGTCACCGTGCTCGCCGAGGTCGAACGGCTCACCACCGAGGTCGAAGCCCACCTCGACTACGAAGAACAGCAGCTCATTCCGGTCCTCAACAACATGACACTGCCCTAGACCCGCGAGCTCCGCTGTTCCTTGGTGTCGGTACAGCCACAGCCCGTCAGCCCACTCGGACGTCCGTCGCGTGGTCGCGGGTCTCCGCCTGGTCGGTGTCGTCGACGCCGACCAGGTTCTGGGTGGCCTGCGCGAACGCCAGGAAGTGGGAGAGCGGTCCATCGTGGGTCAGGTGGAGTTCGTGCATGGCTCTGGTGCAGGCGATGTAGAGCATGGACCTGTCCATGTCGGTGGCGTAGTTGTCCTCGTCCACCCGCGGGACGATCACGGTGTCGAACTCCAGCCCCTTGGCGATGTGTGCCGAGGTGATGATGATGCCGCCGGCGAACGAGGTGCTGTCGTAGTCGAGGAAGGTCAGCTCGACACCGGCCCCGGACAGGGCGTGGGTGAGCGTTGTCGCCTGGTCGACGGTTTTGCAGATGATGCCGAGGGAACGGCGGTCGCTGTGCTCGTGCTGCTTGATGAGGGTCAGAATCCGCGCCTGCTGGTCCCGCCGGTCGGTGCAGGCGATGACCTGGGGTGGCGGCCCGTGGCGCTCGATCGGGACGAGCTTGTCGTTGCGGGAGATGTTCTGGGCGAACTCGGTGATCTCGCTGGTGGAGCGGTAGCTCTTGCACAGCTCCAGGCAGTCGGCTTGCGGGAAGATGCTGTGGATGGTGGCCAGGGAGGATGAGCTGAATGGGTTCACCGACTGGTTGGCGTCACCCAGGATCGTCATCGTGCAGGAGAAGAGCTCGCGCAGCACCGCGTACTGGATGGGCGTGTAGTCCTGCATCTCGTCGACCAGCAGGTGCCGGATGTGGCCGTAGCTCTCCTGCCGGGACGTTCTGATCATGGTGTAGATCAGCGGAAACACATCCGCGTACTCGATCTTCTTCCGCCCGAGTGGCTGGAACAGGCCGCGCCGGGCCGGATCGGCGGTGTAGAACGCCCGGTAGATGGCGAACGCGTCCTTGTAGGGGAACATGGCGCGGACCTGCTTGCGGATGCTGGCGGTGTCGGCGGCGGCCCACGTGCCACCCTTGTCCAGCACCTCGTGTTTGAGCTTGTGCACAGCGGCATTGGCGACGCGGTCGAGCCGGGTGAAGACCGGAAGGGTCGGCGACTCGTGGAAGAGGTCGGCCACCCAGTCCGCCGAGAGCCGTTTGTGCTTGCGTTCGATGTCTGCTGGTGTGAACTCCTCGTGCGGGCGGGAGGTGATCCAGTCCTCGAGGCGGGCGACGAACTCGGGCGTGGCCTTGTAGCGCATGCGTGCGGCCGCCGCGTCGTCGACCTGGTCGAGCAGCGTGACCACCTGCTCGCTGAACGTCTCGTAGCCGGTGACCTTCGCCAGGAACCTGCCGGCGATCGTGTCGAAGTCGATCTCCGCGACTTGCTCCTCACCCAACTCGGGAAGCACGTCGGCGATGTAGTCCCCGAACACCTTGTTCGGGGAGAGGATCATGACGTTGTCGGAGGAGAGGGTGTCCTTGAAGCGATACAGCAGGAACGCCACCCGGTGCAAGGCGATCGACGTCTTCCCCGACCCCGCCACACCCTGCAGGATCAGCACCCGTGCCGTCTCGTTGCGGATCACCGCGTTCTGCTCGCGCTGGATGGTCGCGACGATGTTCTTCATCCGGTCGTCGGCGGACTGACCCAGCTCCCGCTGCAGCACCTCGTCGCCGATGTTGAGCGTGCTGTCGAACATGTACTCCAGGCGCCCACCCTGAATCTTGTACTGGCGCTTGCCGGTGATCTCGCCATGGGTGGTGCCCGCCGGGGTCTCGAAGAACGCCTCGCCCGACTCGAAGTCGTAGTAGAGGCTGGACACCGGAGCACGCCAGTCGTGGATCACGATCTCCTGCGTCTCGGGGTCCGAGAAGTTGTGCACACCGATGTAGTGAGCACCGGCCTCCGGATCGCCCGTGGGGCGGAAGTCTACCCGCCCGAAGTACGGCGACTCCAGCAACCGCTCGATCCGCTTGCGCAGCATCACCGCGTGCTCGGCCAGCCGCACCGACATGTCCACCTCGCCACGGAAGTTGGCCTTCTCCGCGAAGTCCATGTCCCGCAGGTTGTCCCACAGGTGCTTCTTCCGCTCCTCGATGGTGCGCGCGGACTCGTCGATGTCACCGGTAAGACGCTCCAGCTCCGTGGCCAGCAGCCGCACCGTCTCGGCAAGGTACCGGCGCTCCCGCTCCTCGTCTCGCGTCTGCGCGTCCGTCAACGCCACCTCCCGTTCAGCTTCCGTATGGAGCCTACTGTCACGTTAGAGTAGGGTATGGCCCCCTTCGACGCGGCGGTCCGCGGCAGCCGTAGGCTCGGACGACGAGTCACGGTTCGCGGAACTCGACTGGCGCCGGACACCGATGGGAAACTGGTGCTGCGCCGCCGGTGGGATCCCGCCGTTCGCAAGGATACTGGCCAACCGTGACGTGCGCTCTCTCGTGGTCATCGACGCGCTCGGCGAAGTGATCGAGTGGCACGAGCGCGGGCTGATCCCCGCGAGAAGAACTCTGACCGCCGACCCACGCTGCTACCCGAGTCACACCGACTTCTACCAACCCGAGGGTCTGCGACGCCTCGCCGAACGGCTCCACTCAGCCGGCGTGTTCACCCTCTGGTTGAACGACCCACCGGCCGACGAGTTCACCACCGCACTCACCCGGGCCTTCGCCACCGCGACCGCCGAGATCACCCGGTTCGACAACCCGTACCAGGAACGCGAGGCGACCGCGACCACCGCACCGACGCGGTAGCCGGCACGGCGAGGCACTCAGTCGCCGAACGGGATGTCCGGCAGGTGATCCCACAGGTCACGGACGTGCCGGTAGCCACGATCGGGCAGCCGGTCAAGCACCGCGAGCAGCTCGGTGCGGGCCTCCTGCTGGATCGCGGCGTCGATGACCTCCTGCTTCGTCGCCGACGCGTCGGCGAAGGCGTGTTCGACGGCGTCGATGATCTCGATCCGGGTGACGCCGGATGTCTTCTGGTCTTCGATGTCTGCCACGACCATACTCTACACTAACGTTAGAGTAGAGTCCTGGTGATGGCCGACACGGTAACGCTCTGGGTTCGCCAGCACCCGCGCCGACGCCCACGGCACCGGCGCACCGTGGACCATTCGATGACTCTACTCTCACGTTAGGGTAGCCTTGACGGATGGACAGCGTTGGGGAGAGTCGGCCAAGGCCGCTCACCGTGCACGAGTTGAGCGACCACATCGAGGACGCGTTTGTCTCCGCCGAGGTGGGTGTGGCCGACTTGCTGGATGCGGCGATTCGTAGCCACGCGAGGCCGGTGGTGTTCGCCGCGCTGAACCGGCTGCCGCAGCGGCGGTTCCACTCGGTGCTGGACGTGTTGAGCGAACTGCCGGAAGTGTCCGTGGACGTCAGTCACCCCGGCGGCTCGGTGGCACCCACGCCGCAGATCTCACCCGGAGGCGGCGTCTGATGGCCACCCGCCTCTTCGTGACCGCCTCCTACGTCCCGGCTCGTCACCGTCGCGGCGACCGCTCCCCGGTGGGGACTGCGGTGCGGGCCCTGCTCGAACACGCAGCGGCCGGCCATGGCGTACTCGGGACCGGCGTGGCGCCCGGCCGCATCGGTCTGGTGCGCGGGTTCGACCACGCGAGCCGCGCGGTGCGAGACGAACTGCGGGCGGCATCGACCAGTCACGGCTGGTCGATGCTGGACCTGCCGACGGTGCCGGGGTTCGGGACGATCCCGGTCGCCGACGATATGCGCCTGGTGGTTGTGGCGCACCGTTCACTGGTCCCGGTAGCGGAACGCTGCGCCGCCTGCTGGGACTGCCACCTGCTCGATCCCGGCGCGGTCGGGACCGCCACGAGCTCATATGCCTTGCGGGACGCCCCGGCGTTGGCGGTGACGACGGCGGGCGGCGCGGGTGACAGCATCGCGTCCCGCTTCGAGCTGTCGGGCTCGGTCACCTGCCGCAGCGAGGGTCTACCGGACGTGGTCGCGTCGGCGGTCGCCGTTCAACCGAATGGCGCCGGACTCCTGCTCGAGCACCTGACCGGCGGCCGGCGCGGCACAGTACGGATGGTCGACACCACACTCCGCCTCGACCTGCCCGAGCCGACCCGGGGCACGCTCGACGGCCACCCGCAACTGTTTCCCGCAGGTGAGTATGCGATCACGACCGGCACCCGCCGGGTTCGCCGGGTTGTCGCCGACCACGGTAATTTGACGTAACGGTAGTCTTGAGTGATCGATCGCACTCGCCACGCAAGGGAGTGCGTACCCGTTGAAAGGAACTCGACGTGGGTGAGCGGATGCAGATCGGCGAGGTGGCCGAGCGCACCGGCCTGTCGCTGCGCACGATCCGCTACTACGAGGAAGTCGGCCTGGTCGTGCCCAGCGCCCGCAGCCAGGGCGGCTTCCGGCTCTACACCGAGCCGGACCTCGACCGGCTGCAGTTGACGAAACGCATGAAACCGCTGGGTTTCCAGCTCGAAGAGATACGCGAGCTACTGACGATCCTGGCACCCACCGGAAACACGACCGAGGTCGAGGACCCGGTCGGGCGGCTGGCCGAGTTCAGCGCCGCCGCCGAGCGGGCGTGCGACGACCTACGCGACAAGCTACACGCAGCCGAGGAGTTCGCCCTCATGCTGCGTACCCACAAGGCCGCCGCGGGACGGAAGAGCAAGCGCCAGGCAACCGCGGCCCGCCCCCGGCGCTGACCTCATTCCCGGTTCGCTCGGCGACACGGGCATTCGCGCGCGGGTCCAGCGCACGCCAGCCGTGTCATGCGGCACTGCCCCACGTCCGCACCGTGGAAGCCGAACCGGGCACTGGGCTGGGCCGGGCTGGACACCCGCCGACCCCGTGCTCCCGGCGCCGCACCAGATCGGCGCATCTCCATGACTCTACCCTCACGTCACGGTAGAGTGGCGGGTATGGATGTGGTCACCACCGATCGTCAGGATCACGCTGTCCCATCCGATCGACTCGACCCGCTCCAGCAAGGACTTCTCGCGGCAGTCCGGATGCTGACGACCGGGTCCCGGCACCGCCATACCCCTGCTCCTCTGGTGCTGTCCCGCGGTGATGTCATCGCGGTGGTCGGCGACCCCGGCAGCGGGGACCTGCCTGGGGCACTGCGCGCCGTGGCGCGGGACACCGGTGCCACCCTGATCGACGTCCCGCCCGAGTCGGCCGCGACCGGTCACCAGAGGGTGGACCTGGTCGTCGCGGCTCATCACTCCATCGTCGCGCCGGCCTGCCACCTCGCGCTGGCCACGGGCACACCCGTCCTGCTGCCCGGCTGTCTCAACACCACCACCGCACCGCTGCGGCTGTGGCTCCGGCCCGAGCCCACTCTGGAACTCCGCGACGACCGGCAGAGCGAGCCGGTCCTGCACCACCTGCACCTGACCGGCGCGCTCGAACTCCCTTCCGCCGAACCCGAGGACTCGGTAATCGAAGTCCTCGCCCGCCCCTCATCGGGCGGGATGCTGCTCGGTGTCACCGATGACCGGGGCAGCATCGCACGGTGGCACCACGGTGCGCAGTCGTTGCGCGCGCTGGAGCCCCTGCGGGTCACGATCGACGACAACACCCGCGTTCTCGCGCCGGGCCACTACTGGATCGCCCCGGCGTCCCCGCCGCTGTACCGCCTGCATGCCGAACCGTTTCCCACCGGCGTAACAGGGCACCGCGCATGACCACACAAGCCGCACCGATACCGGCTACCGGCCGCCGGGCCACCCTGGCACTGACAGGGCGACACCGGACTCCCGGGCGCACTCAGCTCAACTGGTCACCGATGCGGACCTGGATAAGCGGAAAGGGCGGCCAGCGCCACACGGACATCCGAGAGCCGGGTCGGCCAATGTCCGGTGATGGCTTTCCAGGCGGCGTGCAGCGAGACGGACTCGGCGAGCACGAGGACCGGTGGCTGGCCCCAGTGCGTCGCGACGACCGTACCGAGGCGATCGGGCTCGGCCACCGTTGGCGCACCGCCGGGCAGGAAGTCGACGGTCAACGAGGCACCGCTGCCGGTGACATCGTCCTCGACCCCGGCCATCGCGGCGTGGTAGCCACGCAGGGCGTTGCGCCTGTGCGGCTCGGACGGCAGCGCGCAGGCAGGGTAGGCGGCATTGTAGGTCACCGCGGAGGCGAACCGCCGCGGAAGCTCGCCGACAGTCGTCTCGGACGGTCGCCGTGGATCGGTCTCGGGCTGGATCACGACGATGATTCTACCTTAACGTAAGAGAAGGGTTGATCCTCGTTACGCACCCGGGAGGGTGCCGAACCTAGGTGAGGACATTCCTAGCCGATGCCACGCGCCGCCAGGAGGCCCGGCCCCTGGGCTCGTGACGGCGCATGGTTGCCGGACAACGTGGGCGCCCGGACACGTACAGTGGCGCCCTGCCGAGGAAGGAGCGTATATGGACGGGCTGATGCAGATCGGTGAGGTCGCCGAGCGCACCGGCCTGTCGCTGCGCACGATCCGCTACTACGAAGAGGTGGAGCTGGTCGTGCCCAGCGCCCGCAGCCAGGGCGGGTTCCGCCTCTACACCGAGCCCGACGTGAACAGGCTGGCCCTCGCCAAGCGCATGAAGTCGCTGGGCTTCCAGCTGGAGGAGATGCTGGAGCTGCTGGCGATCCTCGATCCGGTTCCTGGCGGCCCCCGGATCGAGGATCCGGCGCCCCGGCTGGCCGAGTTCGCCGTGATCGCCCAGCGCCGGTGCGCGGAGCTACACGCGCAGCTGCGCAGGGCCGAGGAGTTCGCGGACCTCTTCCGCGCCCAGCTCGCCCATTACCGGCGGGAGCGGCAGTCGTGAGCGGGCTGGCGCCCTCGCGGCGGCCGCCAGGGCCGGTGACCCACGTGCGGACGGGGTTACCGAGTCGTGGACGTGGTCCGGCTGGCGGACAGGATCCGCATATGGTCGGCGAGCTTCCGCAGCGCCGCGGCGAACTCCTCGGCGGCCGCGACGGCGGCGCGCAGCTCACCGCAGCGCCCCTCGGCCGCGGCCACGAGCTCGGCCAGCCAGGTGCCGTCGTCCTCCCCGACGACCGGCACCCCGGGCGGCAAGACGGCCAGCACGTCGCGCATCCGCGCCAGGTCGAATCCGAGGTGCTCCATTCGCCGGACGAGATGCAGGCGAACCAGGTCCTGGCCGGTGTAGAGGTGGACATCACCCTGACCGCGAGCGCTGGCCCGGACCAAACCGTCCTGGGCATAACGGCGGATCGCGCGCAGCGACAGACCTGTCCGGCGGGCCACCTCGCCGATCCGCATGTGCTCGCCCACGTGACACCCCACTTCTCGCAGCACGTACGCTACCGGACTGACACTACCCTCACGTCAAGGTAGAGTTGAGCAGGATCACAGGGCACGTTGCCGACACTCTCACGTAACGTAAGAGTATGACTGTTGATGCCGCGACCGCGGCGCACCGTCTTCCGCAGCTTCCTCCCGACGCGCTCCGTGTGGTGGCGTTCGGGGGGCTGGGAGAAGTCGGCCGGAACATGACGGTGTTCGAATACCAGGGCAAGCTGCTCGTCGTCGACTGTGGAGTGCTCTTCCCCGAAGAGCACCAGCCTGGCGTGGACGTGATCCTGCCGGACTGGGGTGCCATCCGCGACCGGTTGTCCGACGTGGTGGCCATCGTGCTGACCCACGGCCACGAGGACCACATCGGCGGCGTGCCCTACCTGCTGCGCGAGCGGCCGGACATTCCGCTCATCGGTTCCCGGCTCACCCTGAGCTTTCTCGGCGCCAAGCTCGCCGAGCACCGCATCCAACCCAGCACGATCGAGGTCCGCGAGGGCCAGAAACTCAGCCGCGCACCGTTCGAACTGGAGTTCCTCGCGGTCAATCACTCCATCCCGGACGGTCTGGCGATCGCGATCCGGACCCCGGCCGGTATGGTGCTGCACACCGGCGACTTCAAGATGGACCAGTTTCCGCTGGACAACCGGATCACCGATCTGCGGGGCTTCGCCCGGCTCGGCGAGGAGGGCGTCGACCTGTTCCTGGTCGATTCCACGAACGCCGACGTGCCCGGCTTCACCACCGCCGAACGCGACCTGACCCCTGCCATCGACGCGGTGTTCCGCGGCACCCCGCGACGGGTGGTCGTCTCCAGCTTCGCCAGCCACGTCCATCGCATCCAGCAGGTCCTCGACGCCGCGCACGCCCACGGCCGCAAGGTCGCCTTCGTCGGCCGGTCGATGGTCCGCAACATGGGCCTCGCGGCCGAGCTGGGCTATCTCCGGGTACCCGACGGGCTCGTCGTCGACCAGAAGACCATCGACCGGCTACCCGCACACCAGATCACCCTGGTGTGTACCGGCTCGCAGGGCGAACCCATGGCGGCGCTGTCGCGCATGGCCACCGGCACCCACACCATCACCGTCGGCCACGGCGACACCGTGCTGCTGGCAAGCTCCCTGATCCCGGGCAACGAGAACGCGATCTACCGGGTGATCAACGGGCTGACCGCGCAGGGTGCGAACGTCGTGCACAAGGGCAACGCCAAGGTGCACGTCTCCGGGCACGCCAGCGCCGGCGAACTCGTCTACTGCTACAACATCGTGCAACCGTCCAACGTCGTGCCGGTCCATGGCGAGATACGCCACCTCAGGGCCAACGCCGACCTCGCCCTCAGCACAGGCGTGCACCACGACAGGGTCCTGGTCGCAGGCAACGGTGACGTCATCGACCTGCACCACGGTCACGCCAGGATCACCGGCAGCGTCGAGGTCCACAACATCTACGTGGACGGCCAGACGGTCGGCGGCGTCACCGAGGCCTCCCTCGCCCAACGACGCGAACTCGGTGCCCAGGGCGTGCTCACCGTCGTGGCCCTGATCGACACCGATACCGGCCAGCTCGCCGAGGAGCCCGACATCATCGCCCGCGGCTTCGAATACTCCCCCGCCGACTTCGAGCAGCTGGGCCCCGCCCTCGACAAGGCCCTCAGCAAGGCGGCCGAACGCAAGATCACGGCCCTCGGCGCGCTCGAAGACATCATCGCCCGCGAGACGGCGAAGTGGGTGCGCAACAACTTCGGCCGCCAGCCCGTGGTCATCCCCATCGTCGTCGAGGCATGACGGCCCAGCCGAGAAGTCACTCTAACCTCACGTTAGAGTAGAATCGCCCGCCGACGTCGGTACTCGCTGCCGCACACCGTGCGCTTCCGTCGTCGCGGCGGCCACCCACCCGTTCCCACCGCAGACGGAGTTTCCTGTGATCACCGCGACCGGGCTGGAGTTGCGCGCCGGCTCACGTGTCCTGCTCTCCGACGCCACGCTACGAGTGCGACCGGGCGATCGCATCGGGCTCGTCGGCCGTAACGGCGCGGGTAAGACCACCACCTTGCGAGTGCTGGCCGGGGAGAGCCGGCCCCATGCCGGGCAGGTGAGTAACGCCGGCGAGTTCGGCTACCTGCCGCAGGACCCGCGCGAAGGTGACCTGTCCGTGACCGCGCGAGATCGTGTGCTCTCCGCCCGAGGTCTGGACACGCTGCTCGCCGAGATGATCAAGGCGCAGACCGAGATGGCGGAACTGGTGGACGAGCGTGAACGGGACCGGGCGATCGCCCGCTACGGCCGGCTGGAGGAACGGTTCGCCGCGCTCGGCGGCTACGCTGCGGAAAGCGAAGCGGCGCGGATCTGCGCGAACCTCGGCCTGGAGGACCGCATCCTGGCCCAACCGCTACGCACCCTCTCCGGCGGCCAGCGTCGCCGGGTGGAGCTGGCCCGCATCCTGTTCACCGCCTCCGAAGCGAGCGCCGGCGGCCGGTCGGGAACCACACTGCTACTCGACGAGCCCACCAACCATCTCGACGCCGACTCCATCTCCTGGCTCCGCGGCTATCTCCGCAACCACGACGGCGGCCTGGTAGTGATCAGCCATGACGTGGACCTGCTGGCCGACGTCGTGAACAAGGTGTGGTTCCTCGACGCCACCCGCGGCGAGGCCGACATCTACAACATGGACTGGCACCGCTACCTGACCACCCGGGCCGACGACGAAGCCCGCCGACGGCGGGAACGAGCCAACGCAGAGAAGAAGGCCTCGGCCCTGCAGCGACAGGCCGCGAAGATGGGCGCAACAGCCACCAAGGCGACCGCGGCGAAGAACATGGCACGACGCGCGGACCGGCTCCTGTCCGGCCTCGACGAGGTACGCCGGTCCGACAAGGTCGCCAGGATCACCTTCCCCGCCCCGGCTCCCTGCGGAAGGACACCGCTCACCGCCACCGGACTGTCGAAGTCCTACGGTTCACTGGAGATCTTCACCGGAGTCGACCTCGCGATCGACCGCGGCTCCCGCGTCGTCGTCCTCGGCCTCAACGGCGCCGGCAAGACCACCCTGCTGCGCCTGCTCGGCGGCATGGGCACACCCGATACCGGCAGCGTCATCCCCGGGCATGGCCTGCGGATCGGCTACTACGCCCAGGAGCACGACACCCTCAACCACGACGACACGGTCTGGCACAACGTGCGACACGCAGCACCGGATACCGACGCCCAGCAGTTGCGGAACCTGCTCGGCGCGTTCCTGCTGACCGGTGAGCAACTCGCCCAACCCGCCGGAACACTCTCCGGTGGCGAGAAGACCCGGCTGGCGCTCGCCGGCTTGGTCTCCAGCGCGGCAAACGTCCTGCTGCTGGACGAACCGACCAACAACCTCGATCCGGCCAGCCGCGAACAGGTTCTCGACGCGCTCCGCAGCTACACCGGCGCCGTCGTCCTGGTCACCCACGACCCCGGTGCGGTCGACGCCTTGCAACCCGAACGGGTCATCCTGCTGCCCGACGGCACCGAGGATCACTGGTCGGACGACTATCGCGACCTGATTCAGCTTGCCTGACCATACCCTGACGTGAGGGTAGACTTGGCCGGGACGGTCGCCCCACGCACTCCCGCCGGAGTGCCACAGCGTCCGCACCTCACCCCGTGACGCGGGCCGACCGTCTTCGACCTCATTCCAGGGGACAGCCAGCAGGCTCGGACCTGTATGAGCGGCGAGACGTCGATCACGACCGGGCAACGGCCGACGGCGCGGTCGCGTAGCCTGGTGGTAGCGCTGACGCGATTGCGGGTCCGGGCCATCACCGTGCAGTAACCGGTGCCGCCCAGGTGTCTACCGTGATCGGCGTGCCGAAGCGGAGAGTAAGGCGGATCGCCTGTTCCCGCGCACGCTCCGATGGCACCAGCGCACCCCGACCGATCATGTACCGAGCCCGGCCGGAGCAGCCTCCGCATCGCGGTGAGCGCCCGAGCCTTCGGGTTCGGGTGCTGGCGTGCTGTCCGAAGCCGGGGTCGCCACGACAGGAAGGACTCCTCGTGCCCACCGGCACCACCGCTACGCAACCGCCGGCTACCGGGGCCCCGGGGCGCGCGCACGTGCCCAGGGTGGTCGCGGCCGCCTCGGTGGCGCTGGCCCTGACCGCGCCCGGGCAGACGGCCGCGGTGTCGGTGTTCGTCGATCCGCTCATCCGTGATCTCGGCGTCTCCCGCTCCGCCGTGTCCACTGCCTACCTGATCGGGTCGCTGACCGGCGCGTTCGTCATGCCCGTGCTCGGCAGGCTGATCGACCGCTACGGCCCGCGCCGGGTGATGGCCACCATCGCGCTGTGCTTCGGCGCCGTCCTGATGGTCTCGACCGCGGCTTCCGAGATCACCGGGCTGACCGCGGCGTTCATCGGCATCCGGGTCGGCGGCCAGGGCGCGCTCAACCTGGTCGCCACCACCACGGTGGCGATCTACGTCCACCGGCGCCGGGGCTTCGCCACCGGGGTCGCCTCCGCGATCGGCACCGCCGGAATCTCGTTGACCCCGATGCTGCTGGAACGGCTGGTGTCGGACTGGGGGTGGCGCCAGGTCTGGATGATCGAGGGCCTCGCCGTCTGGGCACTGGTCATCCCCGCCGCCCTCCTACTGCTGCCCCGGCACGCACCCGCACCACCCGCCGATGACGGCGACACCGAAGCCCCACGCGGCAGCGCGCTGCCGCCGGTGGACTGGACCCTCGGCCAAGCGGCGCGCACCGGCATGTTCTGGGTCGTCACCGCCGGAGTCGCCGTGTGCGCACTGGTCACCACCGGCCTGAACTTCCACCAGGTCTCCCTACTCGGCGAACGCGGCCTCTCCCCCGCCGAAGCCGCCGCGACCTTCCTGCCCCAGACCATCGCCGGGCTGATCGCCACCTTCGGCCTCGGCTGGCTCGCCGACCGGTTCTCCGACCGGATGCTCATCATCGTCACCATGGCCGTCCTCGCCCTGGCCACCGCCGGCGCGGGATGGCTCACCCCCGGCTTCACCGCCGTACTCTACGGCCTGGCCCTGGGCGCCTGCGGCAACGGCATCCGCACCCTGGAAGCCGTCGCCTTCCCCCGCTGCTTCGGCCTGCGCCACCTCGGCACCATCCGCGGCGTCGTGCACTCCGTCACCGTCGGCGCCTCCGCCTTCGGCCCCCTACTCCTCGCCCTCGGCCGCGAACACACCGCCAGCTACCAACCCATCCTCCTGGCCGCCACCGCGCTACCCCTCGTGGTCACTCTGGCCGGCGCCCTGGTCCGCACCCCGCCACCAACACCACCGCGCCACGATTCCTGACCGCACCGGCGCCGTAACCGTCCCGGCGGTCAGGCGCCTTCGGCCACGAGCGGTTCGAGCGCGAGTTCGGGGTTCTGGCGGAGCAGGATGCGCATCGTCATCTCGTCCTCGAACAACGCCAGCTCCGCGCCGTCGGTGCGGGTGAGGACCTCGCAGCGGCGGGCGCCGTCGACCACGCCCCGCTGCCCCGAGTCGGCGAGCCTGCGGACCGCGGTGTAGGGCAGCCGGTCCAGCTTGACCGGGGACTTGAACTCGTGTTCCAGCCGGTGCGCGGCGACCTCGAACTGCATCGGCCCGACCGCGGCGAAAACCGGTACGGCGTCGCCGCGCAGGTCGGAACGCAGCACCTGCACCACGCCCTCGGACTCCAGCTGCTCGATGCCCTTGCGGAACTGCTTGGCCCGGCTCAGGTCCGCGGGCCGGGCGGTGGCGAAATGGGCGGGCGCGAAGCTGGGCAGGCCGGGGAAGCGCACGGCCGGCTTGTCCGTGTACAAGGTGTCGCCCACCCGCAGCGCGGAGGCGTTCACCAGGCCGATCACGTCACCGGGATACGCCACCTCCACAGTGGAGCGCTGCTGACCGAACACCTGCTGCGCGTACTTGGTGGCGAACGGGCGCGCGGTGGAGGCGTTGGTCACCACCATCCCCCGCTCGAACACCCCGGAACACACCCTGGCGAAGGCGACCTGGTCCCGGTGCGACGGATCCATTCCGGACTGCACCTTGAACACGAACGCGGAGAACGGGGCGTCCAACGCACGCGGACGCTCGTCCACATCCAACCGCGCCGACGGGCGCGGGGCCAGCTCGACCAGCAGATCCAGCAGGTGCCGCACGCCGAAGTTCAGCACCGCCGCACCGAACAGCACCGGCGTCGCCGTCCCCGCGAGGAACGCCGCGGCGTCGAACTCCCCGCCCGAGCCGACGGCCAGCTCCGACTCCTCGTGCGCCCGGTGCCAGTCCACGCCCTCCTCGGCCTCGGCCCGGGTGGCGTCCATCCGCTCCTCCGGGGCGAGGGTGGCGCCACCGGCGGTGCGGGTGTAGCGCACGAACGAGCCATCGGCCAGATCCAGCACCCCGTGGAAGTCCCCCGCGATCCCCACCGGCCAGGTCAGCGGCATCGGCTGCAACCCGATCCGCTCCACCAGCTCGTCACACAGCTCCAGCGCCTCCCGGCCCGGCCGGTCCCACTTGTTGATGAACGTGATCACCGGGATCCCCCGGTACCGGCACACGTCGAACAACTTCAACGTCTGCGGCTCCAACCCCTTGGCCGCATCCAGCAACATCACCGCCGAATCCACCGCCGACAACACCCGGTAGGTGTCCTCGGAGAAATCCGCGTGACCCGGCGTGTCCAACAGGTTGATCACCGCGTCACCATAGGCGAACTGCAACGCCGCCGAGGTGATCGAGATCCCCCTGCTGCGCTCCATCTCCAACCAGTCCGACACCACACCCCGCCGGCCCGACTTGCCGTGCACCGCACCCGCCTCGGAAATCACCTCGGCATGCAACGCCAACGCCTCGGTCAAGGTGGACTTACCGGCATCCGGATGACTGATCACCGCGAACGTACGCCGCCTGCCTGCCTCGGCCACGACGTCCGTGCTCTGCTGGGCCATTGCGCTCGAACTCTACTCTCACGTCACAGTACGCTCCCGCGGCGGTGCATACCCGCTCGTCAGTCCTACCCCGTCGACCCTACCCTGACGTCAGGGTAGAGTTTGAGGTATGCTCGGCGAGGCACGGCTCGGCGCATCCGCGGCCAACGCGTCGCGTGCGCTGCCACCTCCGTGCTGCGTCTACCAGCCACCCCGGAACGGATCCCTACCATGACCGCCGCCTTCGCCGCCGTCACCCACGACAAGGTCCTCGGACTCCTGCTCGGCGGCGCACTCGGCGACGCGCTCGGAGCCCCGTTCGAAGGGCGACCATCGGTCGACGCCGCCGACCTTGCCGCGGAGGAGCGGGCGCCGAGCCGGCTGGTGCACACCGACGACACCGCACTCACCCTCGCCCTGGCCGAACACCTGGCCCAGCGACGCGACGCCGAACGGCTCGACGTCGACGCGCTCGCCCTGGAGTTCGCGCGGGCCTGGCGCGCCGAACCCTGGCGCGGCTACGGCTCCGGCACACCCCACGTGTTCGGCCTGATCAACGCCGGTGTGCCGTGGACCGAAGCCAGCCGGGCCACCTTCCAGGGCCAGGGCTCCTACGGCAACGGCGCGGCCATGCGCGTCGCCCCGGTCGCGCTCGTCGCCGACAGTCTGCACCACGCCGCGGAACTGGGCCAGCGCAGCGGCGAACCCACCCATTCCCACAAACACGGCCAGCACGGCGCCGCCTGCCAGGCCGCCGCGGCCTACCTCGCCCTGCACAGCGACCCCGCCCACCCCCTGGACCGCACCCGGTTCCTCCAGGACCTCGCCCGGGCCGTGCGGTCGCGCCCCTGGCACGAGAAGTTCGACCGGGCCACCGAACTCACCCGCAACGGCGCCGGCCCCAAACACACTGCCCATGCCCTCGGCAACGACGCCAGCGCCCTGGGCTCCGTCCCCACCGCACTGACCGCGTTCCTGACCCACCCCGACGACACCACGCAGACCATCCGCTACGCCATCCAGACCGGCGGAGACGCAGACACCATCGCCGCCATGGCCGGAGCGCTCGCCGGAGCCCGCAACGGCGCCAGCACCCTCTCCCGCGGACTGATCTCCCGCCTCGAAGCCGCCGACCAGCTCCATCACCTGGCCGACCAACTCGCCGGACACCCCCGCAACCCTACCGTCACGTCAGGGTAGAGTTCGAGGTGTGACGGATACCAATACGAATCCAGCGGTCACCCGCAACGAGATCATCGACGCCGTCGAGGACGCCTTCCGCGACGGTTCGGCGACCACGCAGGAGATCCTCGACGCCGCCATCCGGTACGAGGCCCCTGCCGAACTGCAGGCCACGCTGCAACGCCTTCCGGACCGCACCTTCGGCCACGTTCGCGACCTGTGGGACCACCTTCCCGATGTCCCCATCGGCGACTGACTTCATAACATGACGGGCGGCTGACCACTGGTCGGCTGAGGGGAAGTCGGGGACATGACGGACACAGCGACCGCGCCGCGTCCGGTGAGCGCGCCGGACCCCCCGGCACGCTCCCGTCGCGGCTTCCGCTGGTTGTTGGGGGCGGCGCTGGTCACGGCCGTGACGGCCATCGCGATTCCGTTCGCGCCGGTGGAGGCGGAACGGGTCGAGGTGAGCTGGCCGAAGGCGGGCCAGGCGGCCGAGTCGGCGGTGGCGATGTTCCTGCCCTACCGGCCACTGCGGTTGGACGTGACGGTGGCCTGCTCAGCGGTGGCCGGGACGTCACCCGGCCGGGACGTCACCGCGTTCGCGACGATTCCGCCGGACGCGGACATCGCCCGCGACTGGGGCCTTTCCCTTGTCGTGCGGGACCGGCAGCTCGTGCTTGTCGCCGACGGTACCGAGACGCCACTTGGAGCGCCCCCTGGCCCGGACTGCCGGTACCTGGTCCACGCCGAGGACGACGAGTTGGTCGTGCTGGTCGGCGACCGGGAACTGACCCGGCGGGCGATGCGGGTTCCACAGGTGACGGCCTTCGTCACCGACCTGCCCGCGGAGCAGGCCACCGGTGCGGTGTCCGCGGTGGCGCGAGCCGATGCCCGTTTCCAGACCTCGCCGAGCCCGCTGAAGCCGCTCCTGATGATCCTGTGCGGGCTCGGCGTGGTGGTCTGCGTCGTGCTGGCATTCCGCACCTTCCGCGGACCACCGCGACCAACCCGTCCGCTGGTGCGCCGCCGCGTGGACCTCGCCTGGACCGGCCTGGTCGCCGTCGGTATCGGCGCCTGGGGCGTGCTGGGCCCGCAGACCGTGGACGACGGCTGGTTCCTCGGCATGCACCGCAATTTCGGCCCGTCGGGGTTCGCAGGCGACTACTACATGGCGCTCAACGCGGCGGAGAATCCCGCGATCCTGCTGCAGCATCTGTTCGCTCCGTTGTTCGAGGTATCCTGGGCACCGCTGGTGGTGCGGCTACCCGCGATGGCAGCCGGATTCACGATGTGGGTGCTGCTGCTGGGCATCGTCCGCCTGCTGCACGAGCACACCACCGCGCCCCGCGTGCCGACCTGGCTACTGGCCGCCGCGTTCTTCGCGGCGTGGATGCCCAACGGCGTCGGTCTGCGGCCGGAGCCGTTCGTGGCGCTGTGCACGGCGATCAGTGCCTACGCCGCCGTCCGCGCCCGGCTTACCGAACGGCCCGCCTGGCTGGTCGTCGGTGGAGTCGCCACCGGCGTGTGCTTCGCGGTGACCTCCACCGGAATGCTCGCCCTCATCCCGCTCGCGCTTGGGCTCGTGCACTCCTGCCGTCACCTGCCCGCCACCCGTGACCGTATCGCGCTCGTGGCACTGGCCATGGCCGCGGTCGCGGTGGCCTCGCCGCTGGTGTTCCTCCAATCCGGCATCGGCGGTTTCCTGGACTCGACCGGCGCGCGCTACTGGTACGGCGCGGCACAGAGCTGGCACGGCGAGTTCAGCCGCTACCAGATGCTGCTCGGCGGTGTCGGCGACGACTTCGCCTTCGAACAGCACCCGGCCCGCCGCCTGCCCGTCCTGCTGGCCATCGCGCTGGTGCTCATCGCGCTGGTCCTGGCCCCGCGGCGCCAGCCAACGCATGCCTTCGCCGGGGCCTACGGATGGCCGTTCACCTGGTTCGGTCTCGGGCTCGCCGCGCTCGTCGTGACCCCCACCAAGATCGCCTCGCACTTCGCCGCGCTCGACTTCTTCACCGCCCTCGTTCTCGCCCTCGGGCTTGCCGCGCTGCCCCGCGCCTTCGCCCGCGAGAACGCCGGCTGGGCGATCCGGTTCAGCGCGCTGTTCCTCGTCGTCCTCGTGGCCAGCCTGAGCTGGGACGGACCGAACTCGTGGTGGGGCTACCACCGCCTCGGCATGCCCGACCTCGACGAGCCACTGTTCGAAGGGACCCTGGCCAACCCACTGAACCTACTCGCCGCCGGGGCCGTGGCCGCCGCCGCGATCCTGTACTGGCAGCACCGGCGCGGAACCGGCCCCGAGGACCCGCAGCCGGTCGCGATCAGATGGGCCGGGTGGTCCGCCGTCGCCGTCGCCGGTCTGTCCCTGCTCGCCGTGCCGGTCCTCTCCGCAGGGGCGCTCGGCAAGGCCGCGCTCAACCAGCACGCCACCGGCTCGTGGTCACCACCGGCCACAAACCTCGCCTCGCTTACCGGCTCCACCTGCGGCGCCGCCGACCACGTCCGGCTCGACGACGGCACCACGCTGACCCAGCAAATGGCCCGCACGCCGGGCCCCGTCCTCGTCGACTGGCCGATCTCGTTCTGGTACCCCTGCGCTCGCCTTCCCGTGCTGGCCGACGGCCTCGTCGAGCCGCCCACCCTGATGGTCACCGCGCCCGGCCAACATGCCCACCACGGCCACCTTGCCCGGGACTACCGGCCGTTCGCAGGCGCCTTCGCCGCCATGCGCTCCGTCGTCACCTACCACGAGATCCCCGCCCGCCTGACCGGAAACCCGGACCCCCGAGCCTGGGGCACCCTGCACGAAGTCCGCTACCGCTACCCCACCGACCGCATCGACGTACAGGTCTCGACCACCACCCAGAATGGCTGGCAACGCGGCCCCAGCTACGCCACCGCCGACTACATCGACAAACCCCCACCGAACCCGTAGACCAGTGGTACACGGCCTAAGGGTTTACCGGGCCGTCCGGCAGATCCGGCAGCTCGCGAAGCACATCCGCCACCGACTCGAACCGGCGCGGGGGAAGGCGATTCAATGCCGCGAAGACCACCGGTCGTGCATGGCTGCGAATCGCGGCGTCCAGCAGGTCGACCACGGTCGGGGACACGGAGATGAAGGCGTCCTCGATGTGCTCGCGCAGCTCCCGCGCCGTCAGCGGGGTGGTCTGGTTCGGTCCGGCCGCGTCCACCCGGAGAATCTTACCCTAACGTGAGGGTAGACTTACGAGACGTTCAGCCACTGCACACCGCGCGCGAGCCCCGCCGCCGTGGGGAGCACACCGGGCGAGTCGTGCACATGCCATGCATCGTGCGGCTCGCCCGGTGATGTGCAATGAGAAGCTCGTCCGTCTGCATCTCGTCAATAGCCGAATCCCGTGCATCGACGCCGGCCCGCGCTATCCGGTAACACCGGCTTTACCGTTCTCGAGGTGGCCGAGGAATCGACGACTGAACGATGGGTCAATATCGATCGTGACGATGAGATCGTACCATCGATCGCCGTACCAGCCGACATGCCAGCGATCCGATACCGAACTATTTGCCGGAACCCCGTACGTCCACGGGCCGTCGGTCCGGTAGCCGTTGGCGGTAACCGTAAACGTCACGTCGGAAGTACCGACATTCGTGAAGGTCAACGTGACGATACCGCCCTCCGTCTCAGGCTCGATGATCGAGTTCGCCTCCGTGGTAGCCCCGAGCGAATCGAGGTCACCGGTGAACCGCCGCTGAAAGCCATTGGGACCGTACAAGGACAAATCGTACTGGCCGTCGCCGTAGGTACGCACACTGAAGTAGTCGGACTGGGCGTCATTCGCTGCTATGTCGTAGCGCCATGGGCCGTCGGTGCGATACCTATTCGCATACACCGAAAAGTGCGCTGTTCCTGTGCCGACATTCGACATGTCGATCCAGATCCGTCCGGCCGAAACGTCTTGCCGAGCGCTGCCATCCAGCTGGTAGGGGGTCGGGCGGGCGATCTTACTGCCGCTCTCCTGGCGCGGAAAGGTCTGGTTTTCTGGCGGACTGGGCTTGCGTGGTCCGCTGCCTTGGGTCGGAGTCGGTCGCTCGAAATCCGGATACGAGCCGGACGAATCCAGATCCAGGGCCGAGGTGAGGTCCCCACATACCGCTCGGCGCCAAGCACCGATGTTGGGCTCGCCCACTCCGGTGACGTGCTCCAGCAGCCGTAGTATCGATGTGTGATCGAATATCTCGGAACACACGGCTCCTCCCCTGCTCCACGGGGAAACCACCAACATCGGCACCCGTGGACCCAGGCCGATCGGCTGGCCATCGACATACTCCGCCGCTTCCGCGACCGGTGGAACGGGTGGCGGGACGTGGTCGAAGTAGCCGTCGTTCTCGTCGTAGGTCAGCAGGAAGACGGTCTTGTTCCACACCTTCTCGTTGGCCGCCAGCGCTTCGAGTGCCTGCCACACCAGCTCCGATCCCGTGCTCGGCCCATCCGAACTGGGGTGTTCACACTGGTCTTCCGGCGCCACCAGCCAAGACACCGTCGGCAGTGCGTCGGCCGCCACATCCGCAGCGAAGGTGGAGGCTAGTCTGCCTGGCTTGACCCGCCGAAGCGCGCCGTCGTAGTAACGACGTTCGACGGCGTTCAAGGTACGGACGCCGTCTTCGAGCGCGGAAAACAATCGCTTTCTTTCTGCGGAGTCTGCCTCGCGGACACGTTCGTAGAATGTATGCATGCTCCGCAAGTCCAGCTCGGCCAGGACCTTACGGGCAACAGCCTTGAAAGGCCGGTGGAACTCCAGGTTGTTGTCCTGGTAGTTGTCCCACTCTTGATAGACTTGCCAACTGTGCATACCGTCCAGACGCTCGACGTATGTCGTCCAATCATATCCGCCATGACTGTCCTCGGCGTACGCCGCGTTGCCGATTGCGCGACGACCGTCCGGCTCGTAGCCAATCATACCGGTGAACAGATGACTACGGTTCGGCGACGTGCCACTCATAACTGAACAATGGTAGGAGTCGCAGATGGTGAACGCATCAGCCAGGGAGTAGTAGAATGGCAGGTCGTCCCGTTCGTAGTGACACATAGTGTATCGGCTCTTAGCAGGGATCCAGTTGTCGTACCGCCCCCTGTTCCACGCCTCGTGCCCGTCGTCCCAGCCATGCGCGGTTCCGACAAGCTGGTGCGTGTCAACGGCGTAGGGCAGGACGTATCCGTCCGGGTGCGTTTGGTCAGGCTGGTGCAGCACCGAACGGCTGGTCTTACCGTCGGCTGAGTGCTTGGCGTTCAGCAGCACCGCATTGCGATCGCCGAAGCCTCGGACGCCGCGCAGCGTGCCGAAGTAATGATCGAACGACCGATTCTCCTGCATGAAGATCACGACATGCTCGATCAGACCCAGCCCACCGGTGGGCGCAGGTCGTGCCAGCGCCTCGACGAGACTGGGCGGTAGCAGGGACACAGCGGTCCCCGCACCAACTGCCTGGAGGAAGGTGCGTCGATCCATAATTGCTACCTCTCTTCGGGACCGAAGATCGTGTCGGGCTGGTCAGGAATGATCGTGCCGTCCCATCGGCGGACCGGGCCGCTGTCTCCATTGGAGTCGACGAATGCGGTCGAAGAGCACGGGTACGGACTACCCCGTTGCGGCAGCGGTTGAATGAACATCGGATTGATCAACCAACGGCCGTCGACGTCGTCGTACGCATGACACATCAACTCTTGCTTATTCCGATTGATCACCAAGCGCAACTCGGTAGCGTCGCGCAAGAAGGTGACATCTGTCGTGGAATCACCGGCGGCAAACGATGGCCGCCGAGCGGCTGGCTGCTGGTCCCACGCCGCAGGCCCCCGCTGGCCATACACGACTTGGTTGATCCAGCAGCGCTTGCCATCCACGTAGGTGATCACGCCCGCGCGCTCGCCCCCGCAGCCTTGAAGCCGGTAGGTCTGTCGGCCCGACCGATAGACGCTTCGGACGCCAATCACCCGGCTGGGGGGAACGCCAGCGCCGAGCGCCCATACGCGCACTACCGGTTGCGGGGAGGCCGACACGATCCAGATGTCGAAGCCCGCCTTGCGTAGCGCGCGAATCAGATCCCGTTGCTGCGGGTAGTATCGCACCCAGGCGTTGACATTCCCGCTGCCGACGGTCTGCGTCGCGCCAACCGGAGCGCGAAGCGCTTCTCGGCGGGCCGCCGCCGCGAACCTGCGGATGTCAGCCCTGGTGTGCCCAGCCAGCAGCTGCGCAGCCCAGGCGTAGGAGGGTTCCACTCGGCGGTGGTCCCACCCCGCGAAAGCTGCCCGACCGGTCGTCGTCTTCTGATCCGCATACACGGATCGGATCTCGTCGGCGCAGCGAGTATCGCGCCCGGCCGTTCGCAGAGGCCTTCCCGGCCAGGCGCCGTCGCAGGCCAAGCGCAACGCCGCCGCAGCGTCGGCCGTGAGCCATCGGCTGGTCACCCGCCAGTCGCGACCAGGGGGCTGCAGGATCTTCTCATTGCGCAGGGCCCAGAACAGGGTGGCGTCACCAATATCGTTGCGGATGATCGTGTTGTCCCAGTCGAACACCGCGATACCCCGCTGCCCCGGGCGCTGACTGCAAAGGAACTCTTGAAGCCGGGCTTGGTTCGCGCCGTGCCAGGCCAGCTCCGCGTCTAGCCGAGGGCAGTACCGGGGACTCGCTTGGGTGAGGTGAGGTGATGACAACAAGGACGCCACTACGGCGACCGTGCACACCAGCGCGCGCCACAGGATCATAAGACTCCCACCAAAGGTATATTATGGACCCTTTAAAGTTGGTACAGGGTTGATCCCATCGCACACCTCGGTCAACTAGCAGCAACTTCATGTTACGAAGTCGATACCTTGCGCCTGACATCGAGCGGCTTCGCCCCGCCGAGAGGTCTAGATTTAGACCTCTCGGCGGGGCTCGCCCACACGCGAGCCACGACACCCGCTCGCTCCAGTTGCCAACTTTGCACACTTGTGCTCTAAAACGCAATCTTTTGGTCAGGTTTACACACTTCGCGACGCCTGTTGCCTGCTGCTCATCGGTGCGCATCAGCCCCGGCAGGGTTTCACGGAAATTCTGTTCAGTACGTTCCTCGCTCACGACTTGCTGGGTCCACGCTTGCGTTTGGGCTATGTAGGATGTGTGTCCCTCGCGCCAAGGCTGGGATGGTCAACTGGCCGGTACGTAACACGGCCCCAACCCCCGCCACGTCCGCTGGTGGTCGGCGAACACCAGGGAGCACTCGGGTTCCGGTTCGCAGCTACTCCAGCACCGCGAGGTGGCCGCTATCGTGCCTGAGTTACGGGCGAGTGGATACTCAGGCGCGAGTGAAGGTACTCATGACGGTGTTTGGTCGGATGACCAGTCCGACCCGCCACCATGTACCTGGGAGCCGGACAGAGTCAGCTCGTCGCCTTCGAACAGGATCAAGTCGATGCGATCCTTGGGCTCCGGAACAGTCCGCGCGTCGTCGTGCCACTTTACGACCGGGGACCACGTGTTGCCCGGATAGGCATGCTCGTCGGGACGCCTCCCGGTAGGAATCACGCCAACCAGCGTCGCCGAAGACAGCCGTGGCCGGCCAGTCGCCTATGTAACCACAGTGCGTCGCGCTCGTGGCCGACGTCCAGTCGAGGTGTGACGGCGTGTTGAAGTCACCGACAGTTACCTGTGGAAGGTCGTACGTCGACGTGGCCACCGCTCGATCTCCCGCGCCTGCTGCACCCGGAGCTGGTCGGCTGCGCGGATGGTCTCGACGCTTTGACCCTCCAGACAGGCGTTGTACGGTCCATAGTTCCGGTAGCTCAGGTGCACACTGTAGACGAGCGTGTCCTGAATCTGGGCGGCGACGGCTGTCGTGCCGTAGCTGACGTCGGTGAGCCATTCGTTCTGGATCGGCGGCGACGCCATGTCATCGGCATCGCCGCCGCCGGTGGTGTGGTTCCACCCAGTTCGTCGGCGATGTGCGCGGTGACGTGCTCGTCGGTCTCCTGCAAGGCAACGACGTTGGCTCCGGTAGTTTCGATCGCGTCTACGACCGACGGAATGCCGCCGTGCGCACCAGAGTGCCAGATATTGAAGGGTCAGTACCGCACGGATTCAAATCGATGACCTTGTCGGTGATCTTCGAGATCGTGTCCTGGGAGACCTTGGCCCGTAGACCTCGTCGAAGTGCGCGGCGACCATACCCGAGATGCTCATCCATCTCGGCCTCCAGCGCCGTCTCCAGCACGTTCTTCGTCAGCCGGTTCAGCAGCCCATCCGGGCCGACCAGATCGACGCCCTGTTCCCTCGCCTGCGCCAACAACCGCTCGGCCAACTGCCGCTGATCGATGATCTCTTCGCTCACGGGATCGATCATCTCTCCCGAGCCAACCTCACCATCGCCCGGATCAGTCGTGGTCATCGGTCATGTCCTCTCGATCAGGCTAAGACCAGATCCACCGTTACCCGGTTGGTGAGTAGGTGGTCGGCACCCTCGAGCGCCACGAACGACTTCGGGTGCCGGGCGGTGTCGAAGATCCGTCGCGCGTTGTCCACTCCGACGATCTCGTCGGTCGGCGAGCGCAGCACCAGCAGCGCCACAGGCCGAGCGCGCGGATGCGCTCGGCCTGTGGCTGCGCCGCGATGTCGTCGAGGAACTCGCGCCGGAGGCGGAAGGTGTGACCGGCCAGGCACACCTCCGCCGCACCCGCACGCTCGATCGCGGCCCGCTCACCGCCGAGCAGGCGCGTGACGTGCTCGGGATCGGCCGGGGCACCGATGGTCGCCACCGCCCGTGCCTCGGGGATACGGTGGGCCGCGGCCAGCACGGCCGCCCCGCCCAGCGAGTGCCCGATCAGCACGCTCGGTGCCGCGAACCGCTCGCGCAGGTGGTCGGCGGCGTGCACGAGGCCCTCGACGTTCGAGCTGAAGTGGGTGTTGGCGAAGTCGCCACCGGACTGGCCGAGTCCGGTGAAGTCGAAGCGCGGCACCGCGATCCCCTGCTCGGCAAGGGCACGGGAGATCCTCGCCGCGGCAACGGTGTCCTTGCCGCAGGTGAAGCAGTGCGCGAACAACACGTACGCTCGCGACTCGGTGTCCGGCAGCTCCAGCCGAGCGGCCAGCGACACACCCTGGGACCCCGGGAACTCGATCTTCCTGCTTTCCAACTCGCCCACCCTCACTCTCGTTGTCGACACAGCACGCGGCGGCCCCGTTCACGACCGGCACCTCAACGAAACCGATTTCCCCGGTTCGTGTCGAACTCATCCTGCATCGACGAACGCAGGCAGGCAGCCATACTCATGCACTCGTGTCAGCAAGGAGACACTTTCTTGCCAAGGCACCAAATACTGGTTGCGGATGACATTTCGTAGCGACGACATTCCATCTGTATACCCGGTCGCCTACCTGGCGGTACCTCGGTACGGCGACATGAGTGACGATTTCCGAGAAGCGACAGGCAGGCGACCACTAGGATCGATGATGCCGCAGATGACACACCACACCGGCATTCTCCCCGAGTGGCTGCGCGTGGCGTGGATCGTCGCCCTCTGCGTGGTGGCGTTGCTCCATACTGGACACATGTGGGCGATGAACGGCCGCCGGCGCTACTGGCACGCCGGTCACGTGCTGATGGCGCTCGGGATGGTGTACATGTACCTACCGCACCGGGTACAGCCCGTACCAGCAGCCTTGGCCATGGCGTTGTTCGGGACCGCGACGGTACTGGCGGTTGTCGTGGCGCTCGTCCTCTGGTCCCGTGACCGGACCGTCGATCTGCTGTGGCTCCTGATCGCGGTCGAGATGTCGGTCATGGCCTACATGTTCGTACCGGCAGCCGCTCAGGTGGTTGCGATCCGCTACGGACTCGCCGCCTATCTGGCCGGGGTCGGCGCGCTGTGGGTGCTGGGCAGATGGGATCGGCACTACCTCGCCGGACCTGGCGCCGCGCTGGAGTCGACGCGCCGTGCCAGTCCCGCGCTACGGCTCAGCCTGGCCACGATGGCCGCCGGGATGTCGTACATGCTGGTGTTCGCTTAACAACCGTCCACCGTGACGGGTCGTAGGACGGTGCCGCCGATCCGGTCGCGGTGCTCAGGTATGGGCGGGATCGTCCGCCCCGCTCTCGCTGAAGGCGGCCAGCCGTGCCGGGTCGCGTACCACGATCGTGCCCCGGCGAAGCTGGATGAGCCCGCGCTGGGCGAGATCACCGAGCGCGGTGGTAGTGCGTTCCCGCGTGGCGCCGACCAGCGTGGCGAGCTGATGGTGGGTCAGTTTGACCGTCTGCCCCGACTCACTGGACGGCTGCCCGCCCCTGGCCAGCCTGTGCAGGGTGTGGGCCAGGCGTTCGGCCACCGATCGGCAGGCGAGATCGGTCAGACGATCCTCCAGATCCGCGACGCGGGCATCCAGATGCTCGACGATGCGGACGGCGATCCGACGGTCGGCCATCAGCAGTTCCCGGACATCGTTCCGGCTCATCAGGCACAGCTCGCCCGGCTCCAGCGCTTCGGCCCACGTGCTGCGCATGTGCAGGCCGAGCAGGTCCATCTCCCCGAAGATCGTGCCGGGGCCGGCGAAGGCGGTCGTGACCGTGCGCCCGTCGGGCACTCGCCGGAACAGCCGCAACCGCCCACGCTTGACGATGAACAGCACCGTGACCGGCTGAGCCGGGGTGTAGACAACCTGGCCCGCAGTGACACTGCGCAGGGGGACGCGCGCGTCGAGGGCGGCCAGTTCCCGGCGGGACAGGTCGCGGAACACCTCGACGCCGGTCAGGCAGTAATGGTCATCCACCCGGGCTCCAGATCTCGGTCACGTCAGGCATCGTGAACCCGATTGAGCCTATTGTCCAGTGTATCCAGCAGTTCCTCCCATGCCGGGTTGCCGAGGGAAATGATCCGCCCGCCGAGCCGGTAGGTCGGCGTTCCGATCACCCCATCGGGTAGCGGGCCCTGGTGGGTGGCGAGGTCGATCACTCGCACCGGCTGGTCCGGCCGGTGTTGCCGCAGGGCATCGGCATAGGCCGATGCCCTGCGGCAACCGACGCACCCGGGAGACACGTAGATCTCCAGCATCGGCGGTCGCGGCTCGGCCGGCATGGTCAGGCGTGCCCGCCCCGGCGGCGCAGGCCGAACAGCACGGTACCGGCCACCATGCCGAAGACGACGTGACCCATCAGGCTGAACCAGGTGTTGTTGTTGAACATGAACACCGGCATGCCCAGCCAGGCCGGCATGATGATCAACGCGCCGAGCACCCACCACACGGCGCCGTAGATCGCACCCGCGCCCACCAGAGCACCGACGGCGGCCATCGGGAACAGGACGGCGAACGACGCCCCGATCCCGGCCGAGATCACCAGATGCACGAGCGCGCCGACGACGGCGCTCTGGCTACCGACGAGCATGGCGACCATGGGCAGCATGTCCATCATCGCCATCAGGATCCCGAACACCACACCTCCGGCTAGCCCGGCGAACACGCCATGCAGCGCGCGGGCCACCAGCCCGGAGACGGTGGTCGAGTGAGCAGCTGTGGACACGATGGGCTCCTTCCCTAGCTCCCACCGCGTGCCGGTGGGGACCGCCCCGAACCCTGTTCATCCCCGATGTGTGGTTCAGTGAACTCGGTTACACAACACCGAGGCCGTGACGGGATCGTGACCATTCCTGAACGCCGACCCTGTCAGCGGAATGACAATCCCCATGCGGATTGTCGACCAGCCGCGGTGGACTGGCCGAAGAGATCGAAAGGAGCATTGTGGCCCACACCGAGGAAACACCCCCTGCCGATACCACGAAGTCCCGTTCGGACCGGTTATCCGTCTGGCGGATGGGGCTGGCCGGCGGGCTGGTCGGCATCCTGTGCTGCGTCGGACCCACCGTACTGGCGCTGCTCGGCCTGGTCAGCGCCGGAACGGCGTTCGCATGGTCCACCGACCTCTACGACAACTACGCCTGGTGGTTCCGCCTCGGCGGCCTCGCGGTACTGGTGCTGCTGGTCTGGCTGGCCCTGCGACGCCGCGACCAGTGCAGTATCGCCGGGATGCGACGGTGGCGCTGGCGGCTGCTGGGCGTACTCGCCATCGCGGTCGCCACCTATGTGGCCCTGTACGCGGTGACCACCTGGCTGGGCACCTTCGCCTGATCAACACTCCACAGGGGAGACAGCGACATGAGTACCGAACCCACCGGCACCACGCAGCCGTGCGACACGAGCATGATCGAGTTCTACTGGCGGCCGGGATGCCCGTTCTGCTCGGCCCTGCGGCGACCACTACGGCGCAGCGGGCTGCCGGTCCGCGAGGTGAACATCTGGGACGACCCCACCGCCGCGGCCAGGGTGCGGCAGGCGGCGGGTGGCAACGAGACCGTGCCCACCGTGTTCATCGGCGAACACGCCATGGTCAACCCGAGCTTCCGCGAGGTGGAGGCCGCCGTCCGCAAGCACGCGCCCGCGCTGCTCGCCGAGGCTCGCCCGGCCGAGCCTCGGCGCCGCGCCTGGCCGTTCCGCCGCCGCCGGTGAACGCCGGTCGAACTCCGTCATCATCCGGGCAGTTGCCCCGTCACGCGGCTTATCGACGGGTTCGGCCGGAAGGCGGCAGGAGAGAGCAGTCCTGTCGGCACCGCACAAACACGCCATTCCATGGGCGCTGCTCGGACACCTCGTCTACGGCCTGGTGCTCGGGCTGACCTACAGCGCATGGCCGCTTGTCTGACCAAGCGGACCAATCCGCCGACGCGCCGCAGCGCGCGTGTGCCGCGGAGCTTGCCGACACTATGCTGACATGGTCAGCTAGCTGACAGTCCCGAATAGACAGATAGGGTTCTTCCGGTTGCCTCCGGCAGCAGTACTCACCGACAGTTTCCGGAGGCGAGATGCCCGGTGGGCAGCCTGCGGATACACAGGTTCTCGGCAAGTGCGGTGAGGTCGGCACCCGGCAACGGATTCGTGTGCCCGGTCAGGGAACGAACCACCCAGTCGGCGGCGCGCGTGGTCACGACCGGGCGTGCGCCGGGCGGCCTGCGGGTATGTGGGGTGTCCATGCTCGCTGGGTCAGGCCGCGCCACTGCGGCTTCCAGCGACAATGGGCCGGCCGTCGGTCGAATGCGTCGTCAAGGTTGTCTCCTCGGAGGCGGCGGGTGTGAGCCATGGTCCGGTCGCGCCGGAAAGGGCTCAGGCGCGACCGAACCACACCAGCGACCGGTCAGGACTCGATGGTGACGTCCGCCGAGAACGTCTCGTACGGCGTGCTTTGCTCGGTCACATCGGCCCGGTAGGTGCCGTCGATGCAGGTCGTCCCGGTGGCGCCAACGTTGAAGTCACCGGAGAGATCGGCCTGCACGGTCTGCCCGTCCAGGCTGTTCCCGCCGACACATGCCGCGTCCAGGCCCGCGCTGCTCAGCGTGACCTCCATCAGCGACGGCAGGTCCCGGCCCTCGACAATGAACGACACGTTGCCGCCTCGATCGGCGTCCGAGGCGTACACGGTGACGTACCCCTCGTCGAACTCGCTGACGTCGCCGTCGCGCTCGTCGAAATCGGCGGGATCGCGGTCGAAGTCGTCGTGGTCGGAGCCGCCGAGCAGGTCCAGACCGCCGAGGAGGTCGCTGACGATCGGGATGTCGTGCTCCCCGGTGTGCGCGGCCGTGGTGTCCGCCGGGGACGCCATGGCCGATCCCGGCGCCGCCAGTGCGAGCGGCGCGACGACACCCAGTGCGGCCGCTGCCCAGTAGCCCTTACGTCGCATAGTCTCTTCTCCGTTCGTCGAAAACACCCCACGCGGCGACGCGCCGATCTGCCCGGCGCCGCCCGCGCTCTTCCATGCCGCCTCCCGCGGTATCGGCGCGGAGAACGGCACCAGGGAAACTCCACTGTCCACGATCGACTTCCACACTCGACCGAAAAATTCGGGAAACCGCCGGAAACTGTCACACTCGTGACGTTCGGTCTGAACCTTGCGAATGTGTCATCACGCCGACAATCCACCTCCTCGGCGGCTCACCTCCGACGTAGGCTTCCGTCATCTTGCGCATGTGCTGTCATGCCTTGTCTCAGGGCCGCCCGCGCTGGATTCCGGGAACGCCCCGACATGACTGTCGGGTTGCTCGAGGTGGAGGTGACCGTGGCGACGCTGCGCACCCGGTACGAGGTTTTCGCGCAGTACGTTCTGCCCGAGACGGAGGTGCTTTACCGCGTGGCTCGCACGCTGACCGCGCAGCCCGCGGACGCCGAGGATCTGGTGCAGGAGACGTTGCTGCGGGCCTATCGGGCCGTGGACAGGTTTGACGGCGAGCATCCCCGCGCCTGGCTGTTGACCATCCTGCGCAACGCCGAGCACAATCGGCACCGGCGCAGGCGCCCGCAGCTGCTGCTGGATCCGGAGCAGGCCATGGAACGGGCTGCCGAGCACGAGGACGGTGCGGCCGATCCCGCACATGTGATCGTCGACCTCCGGTTCACCACCGAGGTTTCCGCGGCGTTCGACGCGCTGCCAGAGAAGTACCGGGAGGTCGTGGCCATGGTTGACGTCGATGGCCTGGGCTACGCCGAGGCGGCCGCGGCGCTGGGAGTGCCGATCGGCACGGTGATGAGCCGGCTGCATCGCGGCCGCAAGCAGATCCGTCGGCAGCTCACCGCTGCTGGGATCACGGTGGGGCGGGGTTCCCGGTGAGCGGCGCGCGGCACCGTATCCCTTCGCTGCGCTGCCTGCGGGTGATGCGGACGCTCCAGTCGCATCTGGACGGGGAGGTCGACGAGGACACCTCGCGGTGGGTGGCCCAGCACCTGGAGGAATGCCGCCGGTGCGGGCTCGAGGCCGACACCTACCGCGCGATCTCGGATGCGCTCGCCCAGCACCGGCACGGCGACGCCGAGGCGATCACCCGGCTGCGCGCCTTCGGTGCGGCGCTGGAACACGCCTGCGACGATCACGGCTGCTGACCACGAACCACCGTCTGGTCAACCGGCGGCCCCGGCCAGCCCTTTAGGGTCGAGAATGGTGATGTTGGCATAGCGCAGCTCGATCCAGCCGGTGCGTTCGAACTCCTTGAGGATCTTGTTCAGTGAGGGGCGCTGCACCCCGAGCATGGCGGCCAGGGTGCGTTGCGGCAGCGGCACCGTGTCATCGGCCGCGGCCTCGTCCAGCAGCAGCCGCGCCACCTGCTCGGTCAGCGACCTCCCCAGCAGCCCGATGATCCGCTGCTGGCTGGCCGCCAGCCGCTGCGCGACGCTGGACAGCCAGCGGCGCGCGATCGGCGGTCGCCGCGCCAGCAGCCCCTCGAAATCAGCCGATCCGAGGAACAGCATGGTGCAGTCGTCGAGCCCGCGCGCGGTGTAGGGCAGCGGCATGTCCAGCAGGTACGCGATATCACCGTCGACATCGCCAGGGCGCAGCACGTGCACCACGGCCCGTCGGCGGCCCGACCCGACCGCCAGCTCCACCCGGCCCTGCCGCACGATCCACACCCCGTCCGCGGCGGCACCGCCACGGAACAGCACCGACCCTCGCTGGTACACCCGGGTGTGCAGCCCGGTGGCCAGCGCCGCGAGGTCCTCCTGGGCCAGCGGGACATCGGAGCCGCGGCCGACACAGCGCGCCACCCAGGCCGCCTGCCGGATCGCCAGATCGGCGGCCGAGCCCGTGCCGAGCAGCCGCATCGTCTGCTCCATCGCCGCGCCGGGCAACTTCGAGAGTGCCATGACTGAATCATGTCATTAAGCTGACCCTTTCACAGGGCGAGTGTCACTATGCCGACACTGTTCGCGCGCCGCACGCGCTCCCTGATCCACCATGGGACCAGGAAGCCATGGAAGGGAGATTCATGTTACGCGCGGTATGGAACGGCACCGTCCTGGCCGAAGCACCCCGCACGGTGCGCATGGAAGGCAACCACTACTTCCCTCCCGAATCGGTGTACACGAAGCACTTCACCAAGAGCAAGGCCAAGACACTCTGCCCGTGGAAGGGCATCGCCAGCTACTACGACCTGACCACCGAGGACGCGGTGATGCCGAACGCCGCCTGGTACTACCCGCATCCCAGCCCGCTGGCGCGGCGCATCAAGAACCACGTCGCCTTCGACTTCACGGTCACCGTCGAAGGGGAGCGCGAACCGGACTCGGACGGCGCAAGCGGCCTGCGCGGGGTGTGGAACCGGCTGCGCAAAAAGTCCGATCCAAACCACTCGACGTAGTGAATTTCCGCCCCCGGAGCGGGGAGAACGGCTGTGAAGTGAACTAATAGCGGATCCACGACAGGTTTCTCCACCATCATCCCACCTGAACCTGTTCAGGGAACGTGTTCGGAGAGACCATGGATCGTAGGACATTCCTGGCACGGATCCCGGTGGCCGCCGCGGCCGGGTTCCTGCTACCCCGCTCGGCGGGCGCGTTCGGCCCACGAAGCGCCCACGCTGATGGTGAGCCGCTGCGGGATCTGCCCGAGGTGCGCAGCGCGGGCGGGTTACTGGAGCACCACATCGACATGGCGGCCACCCAGGTGCGGGTGCGGGACCGGGTGCTGAACCTGGACACCTACAACGGCCAGGTTCCTGGCCAGGTGCTACGCATCCGGCCAGGGGACAATATGCGTATCCTGCTGCGCAACCTGATGCGGCCGATGGGCATCCCGCTCAATCGGCTACCACCGCTGTGCGCGTCCCACCCGGACGAGACCGCCACCGCACCGGGTGAGCCGGACGGAACGCTGGACTGCGTGGACTCCGCGGTGCACAAGGTCGGTCACGGCGGCACGATCGTGCAGACGATGATCGCCACCAACCTGCACACCCACGGCCTCCAGGTCTCCCCCACCGGCAACGCGGACAACGTGTTCCTCCGCATCGACCCGCTCGGGCAGCACCAGTATTCCTACGACATCCCCGCCGATCACCCGGCCGGGATGCATTGGTATCACCCGCACTTCCACGGCTCCACCAGCCACCAGGGCTGGGCCGGGCTGTCCGGCCCGATCATCGTCGAAGGTGATATCGACGAGGTTCCCGAGAT
Source organism: Amycolatopsis cihanbeyliensis (assembly GCF_006715045.1). Taxonomy (GTDB): domain Bacteria; phylum Actinomycetota; class Actinomycetes; order Mycobacteriales; family Pseudonocardiaceae; genus Amycolatopsis; species Amycolatopsis cihanbeyliensis. The sequence continues at coordinate 1,633,847 of NZ_VFML01000001.1, forward strand.
CGCCGACATGCGCGAACGCATTCTGGTGTGCAACGAGCTCTGGGTCGGCGACGACAACGGTGAGGTTCCCACCACCCTGGTCGTCCCGACCGCGGGGCCAGTGCCCTTCAACGGGCTGCCTGCCATCCCCAGCAGCATGTACTTCACCGTCAACGGCCAGCTGCTCCCGGAGATCCACATCAGGCCCGGGGAAACCCAGCGCTGGCGGATGCTCAACGCCTCCCCGCACCGCGCCCTGTGGCTGCACGTGGAAGGCCACACCCTGCACCAGATCGGGCAGGACGGCATCCCGCTGGCCCACTCCCGGCCCCGCCCGCACATTATGATGACCGCCGCCAACCGCGCCGAGGTCGTCATCAAGGGCGGCGAACCCGGCCGCTACCGCGTCTACGCCCCCGCCTACGACCAGGGCCACCCCGGCGGCGCCCGCCCCTACGTCCAACTCGCCACCCTCGTCGTGTCCGGGCCGAAGGCGACCGGCCGCATCCCTGCCCGGCTGGTCGACCCGCCCCGCATGCCCGACCTGCCCGTCGCCCGCAGGCGCACCCTGCGCTTCTCCGGGGACATCTCCGGAACCAAAGGTATCGGGGTTCGGTTCCTCATCGACGGCAAGGAGTACGACCATGACCGCATCGACCAGGAGGTCGAGGCCGGCACCGTGGAAGAGTGGACGATGGTCAACGACGACGTGTTCCAGCACCCGTTCCACATTCACGTCAACCCGTTCCAGGTGATCGACGTGCAGGGCATCCCGGCCGGGGACACCTCGTGGGCACCGCCGGATCCCGGGGTGTGGTGGGACACCTTCCGCATGCCGCCGCACGGGCAGTTCACCATGCGCACCTATTTCCGGCCCGATATCACCGGAAAGACGGTGTTCCACTGCCACATCCTTCCGCACGAGGACAACGGCATGATGGGCAACCTGCTCATCTCCCCACCCGAGAAGGGCAACTGACCATGCGCCCCCGCTCCCTCGCGATCACCGGTCTGCTCACCGCGGCGCTGCTCAGTGTCCCGGCCGCGGTCGCCGTCCCCGACGTCGACCTGCCCGGCAACCAGCCGCTGACCAACGACCACGCTTACGTCTTCACCCAGCAGCAGCGGGACAACGTGTCCTGGTGGAACGGCACCTGGCTGCCGCAGACCGTGCCCAGCGGCGCGCATATGCAGGTCCAGCTCCCCAGCGACCCGGTGCGGTGGATCCCCGAGCTCGGGCCGGACTGCCAGCCCAGCCGGCTGCTGGGCCTGGTACCCACCTGGGTCCTGCCGCTACGGGCACGCGTCGAGCTGAACGACCAGTGGACATTGCCCAGCCCGGGCCGTCTCGAGGGCAGCTCCGCGGTGTCGGTGTTCGACTACCACGTTCACGGCGTCGGGATCGCCGCGCTGTGCCTGCGACCCGAGCCCGTACCCGACAACCCCGAGGTACTCGGCTTTCCCGCGGACACCCCGCCCTACTACGTCGCCACCGTCGTGGTCGGAATCCCGCAGATCACCGTTCCCTAAGCGGCAACGTCCGGAGCGACCAGCCGCACCGCGCCGGACGCGAGCGCGCCGGTGTAGGCGGCCCGCTCCACCCTGCCGGTGACGGGCGCGGGGCCGAGGCCAGCCTGCTCGTGCAGGCCGAGATCGTACCCGACGAACAACCGCACCGAACCCACATCCACCGCGCTCGGCAACCACCCCGCCGGAAGGTCGATGGACGCGTGGTCGAACAGGGGGTGGAACGGCGGCCATTCGACCGTCACCCTGCCTGCGTCGTCGACCACGACCCGCCATGCCCGAACCGGCCGCGGATCGAGATGGTCCAGGTCGGTGGTCAGTCGCAACCCGTTGGCCAGCACCACCCGATGCAGCGCGTCGACGGCGACGGCTCCACCGTTCGACCGGTCCACCGCCTCGCCCTCCATGATCAGTGCCGCGCAGGTGTCGCGGCGGTGTCGCCATCGGCAGGCGCAGGGCACGCAAGTCGAAACGCGAGGATGCCGACCCGGTTTCCCACCCGTGACACTCCTGAATGGACGGTCTCGATCAGGTTTGTCCGTCCGGCGCGGCCACCCACGAGCTGGAATCATCGAGCAGGACGGCCGTGTTTCCCTAGGCAGTAAGGAGGGCCGGTGACGAAGACCTATGACCTGGTGGTGGTCGGTGGGGGCACCGCCGGGATCATCGCGGCCAAGACGGCGGGCGCCCTTGGCGCGAAGGTGGCGCTCGTCGAGGTCGCCAGGCCGGGAGGGGACTGCCTGTGGACCGGCTGTGTCCCGAGCAAGGCACTCATCGCCGCCGCCGCGACCGCGCACCGGATGCGCACCAGCGGCCGGTTCGGCATCACCCCGGTCGAACCCGAGGTCGACTTCCCCGCCGTGATGGCACACGTGCGCAAGGCCATCGAACGCATCGAACCCGCCGACTCGCCACAAGCGCTCGCCGAGGCGGGCGCCGAGGTGGTGCCGGGCACCGCGGTGTTCACCGGGCCGCGTGAGGTGCTCGTTGGCCAGCGGCGGCTGCGGTTCCGGCACGCCGTGGTAGCCACCGGCTCCTCCCCCGCGCTGCCACCGATCCCCGGGCTCGCCGAACTCGATCCGCTGACCAGCGACACCGTATGGGAACTCACCGAACTACCGCGCCGGCTCGCCGTCCTCGGCGGTGGCCCGATCGGCTGCGAGCTCGGCCAGGCCCTGTCCCGCCTCGGCGCCGAAGTGACGATCATCGAAGCCGCCGACCGGTTGCTGCCCCGCGAGGAACCCCGGGCAGGCACCGCACTGTCCGCGGCGTTGAGTCTGGAAGGCATCCGGGTGCTGACCTCGACCACCGTGACCGGGGCCGAGCAGGACGCCGGCACGGTACGGCTGGAGGTCGACGGCCCCGTGGGAGCCGAGGTCGTCGAGGCCGATCGGGTCCTGGTGGCCACCGGACGGCGCCCCGGCACCGCGGGCCTCGGCCAGGACGCGGCGGGCGTCGCCCTCGATGAGCGGGGCCATGTCGTGGTGGATGCCAAGCTGCGCACCAGCAATCCACGCGTCTATGCCGCGGGCGATGTTGTCGGCAAGCTGCTGTTCACCCATGTCGCGGGAATGCACGGCAGCATCGCCGCCACCAACGCCCTGCTCGCCCCGCTACGGCGGATCGACCACGACACGATGCCCTGGGTGACGTTCACCGACCCGGAGATCGCTCATGTCGGGCTGACCGAGCAGGACGCCCGGCGGCGGCACGGGACGAACATCCGCGTCCGCCTGCTGGAGCACGAGCACGTGGACCGCGCGGTCACCGAGGACGAGACCGGCGGCTTCACCCATATCGTGCTCGACGGCAAGGCACGGGTGCTGGGAGCTACTATCGTCGCGCCCCGTGCCGGGGAGATGATCGCCGAGCTGGCTGGGCTCGTCGCCAGGCGAGCACGGCTACCCGAGCTGAGCTCCGTGGTGCATCCCTACCCCTCGTGGACCGACGGGGTGTGGAACGCCGCGGTAGCGGAGGCGCAGCAAGGCCTGCACAAGCCCGCAGTGCGCGCCCTTGCCCGCCTACGCCGGATGATCACCCCGGGCTAGCGGACGTGGTGTTCGGTTACCCGAAGGTGTTCCGGGGCTTCCGGCGCGAGGGTACGGGCGCGCCGCGCGAATCCCCGTGCCCACCCGGCGGCGGTGAGGCCGTGCGCGTACACGCTCAGCACCACGGTCACGCTGGCCACCAGCATGGTCCGCTCGCCGCTGGCAACGCCCGACTGCTCGACCACCAGGAGGGCGAACAGGATCGAGGCGAGGCCGCGGGGACCGAACCAGCCGAAGAACAGCGTGGTCTCGAACCGCACCCTGGAGCCGAGCATCGCGATCGCCACCGCGAGCATCCGCACCACCACCAGGCTCAGCACCGCGTACGCCACCACCGGCCAGTCGATATCGGTCAGCCTGCTGCCCGCGATGACCGCGGCGAACATGGTGAACGTGGCCATACCAAGCAGCTCGCCTTCCCGCTCGGCGAACTCGTGCACCTGCTGGCACTGCTCGCGAGCCACCGAGCCGAAGCACAGTCCAGCGACGAAGGCGGCGATGAAACCGTTCCCGGTGGCCAGTTCCGCGCCCGCGTAGACCAGCGCGGCCAGTGCGAGCACGGCCAACCGCCGGTAGGTCGGCGTCAGCCAGCCCGCCGAGTCCAGCCGGTTGAGCAGCCACCCGCCAACGGTTCCGCCGGCAACGCCGACCGTGACACCGAGGCCGATCTGCCGCACGGCGAACCACGCCCATTCCGCCGCCGAGCCGGCATCGCCCTGGCCGGTCGCGGCCAGGGCGACCAGCAACAGCACTACCGGCAGCGCGATACCGTCGTTCAGTCCACTCTCGACGTTCAGGCTCTGCCTGACTCGCACCGGCAGCCGCCGGTCGGCGACCACGGCCGCGCCGAGGGCGGCATCGGTGGGTGCCAGCACCGCGGCGAGCAGACACGCCTCCCACATGCCGAAATCCTCGAAAATCAGCCACGCGGCCACCGTGCCGAGCAGGATGCCCACCGGCATCCCGATCGCGAGTAGCCGCAGGGGAAAGTGGTACTCGCGGCGCAGCGTCGGCAGGTCGATGCGCACCGCGTCGGTGAACAGCACCAGCACCAGGGTGGCCTCGGCCAGTACTCTGACGGCTCCTTCACCCGCTGTGCCGCTCAACCAGCCGAGCCCGCCCTGCCCCAGCACGAGCCCCGCGGTCACGAAGACCATCGGCGCGGTGATCGCGGTGCCGTGCAGGCGACCGGATACCAACCCGTAGCCGAGCAGCAGGGCGGCGAGGACCAGCAGGTCGGTCATCGCGCCTCCGTCGGGTACCGGATCCAGGCATCAGCATCACACACGAAACGCTGGACCCGGTACCGACACACGGAAGGTCACTCCGTCAGGGGTTTATTCGAGAAATTCCCACTTCCGCCCTGCCGCGGGACACCCCGGAACAGGTCGACTACCGGCACCCACAGCGGAGCGATGCGCGAGCCGAACCGGTGTACCAGCGCACCGAGGATCAGCCCGAACACCAGGTGGGCGAGGTACACGGTGGTCTGGAACTCGGCCACGGTCACGGTGGCGAACACACCGCCGATCCCGAGCGACGTCGGCACCGGGCCGGTGGCGAACCCGAAGCCGAGCAACAGGCCATACACCGCTCCGAGCAGGGCACCGGACCAGGCGCCCCACTTCCTCGGGAAGCCGCCGATCAACAAGGCGAAAATCACCCCGAAGGCGGCGCCGTTCCAGAAGTGGTCCGCATAGCCCAGGATGGTGGATGTCGTGTTGGGACCGGCCATGATCCGGCCGGTGGCCTTGACTCCCATCAGCATCGGCAGGTCACCGGGCATCGTCTCGAGCGCCCGGAACCCGGTGATCCGCACCGCTTCCAGCCCGATGGTCGCGATCAGGCCGGAGAGGCCGCCGACCAGGATCCCGCGCCGTAGGCGATGCCACCCCACCCCCGCGGCCAGCACCAACGCCAGCACGAGCAGGACGACGGCGGGCAGACCCACCCGCAACAGCAAGTCCTGGAACTGCCAGCGTTCCGTCGCGGCAAGGGCGAACAGCAGCGCACCGGACGTGGTCGCCGCCACCAGCACGACCCCGGTGGCCACCAACTCGCCGAGCGTGTTCCACCGTGACGCCGAGCGGGTCATGCGATCACCATCCTCGTTGCCCTCGCGCCACGCTTCACTCGGCGGCGGCGTTGGCGATCTTCTGCGAGGCCATGGACATCTTCTGGCCACCCTCGGCAAGACCCGGGTCGACCGCCTCGAACAACGGCTTCGGATCGAAATAACTCACCTTCGCCGTACCCTCACTATCGGCCCAGACGTACATCCGCAACGGAATCACCGAGCCGATCGCCGCGGTCTTCTCAAAGAACGTCTTACCCGCGGTCGGATTCCCCACAAAGAACGTGTGCGCCCCCGGCAGGTCCAACCCGGTCGACTGCAACGCCCCAGCCTGATTCAGATCACCCAGCACCATCATCCCGTTACTCGACACCGCCTCCTTCAACGCACCAACGGTGTCCTCGAACGGTTTGCTGGATTCCCAGGTCACCAGCGTTGTGCTGGTCTCCTGGTCACTCTCGGCCGGTGCCGAGGTGTCCTCCGACGGGGCGGGGGACTGCGCTTCGTTACCAGTGTCCGAACCGCTGTCGCCGCAGGCCGCGGCGGTCAGCGCCAGCGTGGCGATGCCCGCGATCAGGCCAGCCGTGCGGGTGCGGCGTCCCCTCATCTTCATTCGCAAGGTAGTGAACCTTTCCTCGTGACAGTGACTGTCCTGCGCACACGGGTGCGCGCCGACCTGGAAACCCGGTCGCGGTCCAGCGGTATTCCAGCCCGTGTCGATGTGACTCACCCGACCCGGTAGTTCAGGCGGGCTACTCTCCGGTCAGATAAGCCCTCTGTCGTAGCGGGACGTGGCCAAGTACATCGGCCTGCGCGGCACCGGTCGGTGCCGAGCGCGCGCCCATGCGGCCGGTGCTGCGCGTGCCAGGAACCATCGGAAGAGACTGATCCATTCATCGCACGGACCGGTTCACCGGATTCGCTCGCCTTGAATATTGCTGCCACACTGCCATGATCAACGCTGTCAATACACCGAAGACGGTGTGGTTAAGAACCTGGAACGGCTGATTGAACCGGGTGAAGACATCGAAGGCAGCATTGCCCAAAAGTACGAAGTTCATCGCGTAAAGGACAGCGCCGTAGAGCGCACCGACCAGGATCACCATGGCGTCGGTACGCAGCCGCAAACGCAGCGCGACCATAGCGAACGCGGCACCGAAGGCCATCGACAACACCACGTGCGACACGGCACCGAGGGCCGGGCTGGCCGTACCGAGAGACTCATCTCCTTGCAGGATCGTCGCGATCGCCAGCAGGGGAAGCTTCGTCGGGACGCCCTGGCTGGCCATGAACCACATGGTCATACCGGCAAACACCATCCCGGCCAGCAATCCGCCGACCGCGCCGTGGGTCAGGGCACGCGTCAACTCGCGCTTGCCGTCCGGGGCGGCCGTCACGGCCGCACCAGGCTCGGCCTTGTTCGCTGAATGCGTCGTCATGGGTACTACTCCGTCGTAGGGTGGAAAGTCAGCGGGACGATCCCGTGCACGCCGGTCGAAATCGCCTCCCAAGCTCGACCGCGAGCAACAAACCGTGCATTCATCCCACCGTCGATATCTGTCAACGAACCCCAACGACGGGAGGAACGTTGACGCGAAGGAAACCCGCCCCAGCACCCATGAATTTCGCTTACCCGAAGACCGCACCGGCGATCGCGAATAACTGTCACAAGCGTGACCATTCACGGCACCTAGGATGATCGTCCAATATGGCGTGACGCGGCCCGTTCAGTCGTACCTGGGCGTCGAAGTCGACGAGAAGATCCCGCGGGCGGTGAGTACCGCCTGCAACGCCGCGGCCGGACGCAGCACCACCGGGCGCGGGGCGTCGACCATCGAGCCTTGTCGCGCGCTGGCCGCGGTCACCGCGACAACCGGTGCCAGCCACGCCAGTAGCGCCATGGCACGCACCCGGTGGCTGGGCTCGTGGCGCAGCGTGAACCAGGTCCAGAAGGCGGCGTCGGCCAGCGAGTCCGCGGCCGCGCCGAACCGCGACTCCGCGCCCAGCCCGCGGGCGAGCCACCCGTCGGCGAGGTCGCTGCCGAGCGCGAGCCCGGACACCCACCGCCCACCGGCCAACGCGGGCAGGTTTGCCCTGGCGAGGGTGATTGTGCTGGCCAGGCCGATCGAGCTGCGCTGTTCGAGCAGGCCGAGGTGACTGGCGGCCATGCCCCAGCTCACCGCCACCCAGGCCCGGCCGCGGCGGTCAGCGAGTACGGCGAACAGCACGTGCAGCGCGGTGACCTCGGCCAGCGCGCGCGGGTGCCGGCGGGCCTGGTGCACGGATCGCCGTGTGGCGTCGGCGAGGAACCTCACCCAGGCTCGGGGCCCCCACCGCCCCGCGCGTACCTCGGCGAGCAGCGCGTTCGTCGCCGCCCTGCTGTCCGGCTCGCCCAGCAGCCGGTCGGTCAGCTGACTCACGGTTCCTGGTCGAACAGCTTCTTCAACCCGGCGTAACCACCTTCGGTCAGCCGTTGCGCGGAGGTCGCGAAGTAGTCCCCGGTCGCGGTGATGCCGAGGCCCTCGACCAGCCGGTTCATAAAGTTGAACAGCGCGCAGACCGAGACCGCGTCGTGCAGGGCCCGCTCGTCCCATCCCGCGGCACGGACCGCGTCGACGTCGGCATCGGTCATGCGGCTCGGGGTGAGGGTAAGCTTGCCGACGTAGCGCAGCAACGGTTTCATCCAGTCCTCGACCGGCGCCGTGTCGACATCGGACAGCAACGCGGTGAGCGTCCCTTCGGCGATACCGAACGCCTCCGCGGTGGCGGTGTGCACACCGTGGCAGTAGTGGCAGGCATTCAACCCGGATACATAGGCGGCGATCAGCTCCCGCTCGGCCACGCTGAGCGGGGAGGGGCCGCGCAGCAGCACCTGGTGGTAGTCCACGAGCGGCGCCGAGGTCTGCGGGTAGGAGCGGAACACGTCCAGCAGCGTGGCGCCCTCGGGCAACGAGGGAAGGTAGGTCACGGTGGGGAACCCTCTTTCTCCGGTTCGTGGTCCGGTAGCTGGGCGACAACCCGGCGGAGCGGAAACGGCAACCTCCGGCCGGGCCGTGCCCGCGAACCCAGCGCTCGCTTCGCCTGCTCCACCCGGCCCGGCTCCGCTTCCGGCAGGTACAACCCGTCGACGATCAGCGCAGCCTGCTCCGGTGTGTCGACCTCCCGCCAGAACACCTTGTGCTCGCACCTGTCGACGACGAAGCCGTGCGCTCGCAGCAGCGGTGCCAGCCCGTCACGCGCCTGCGGGTTGGGCCAGGGTTGATCGTGAATGCCCAGCGCCCGGAACACGCGCAGCCAGCGGGCGGCGCCGACCGGGTGCCAGCCCAGTCGGGACGGCACCAGCGCGACGATCCGCCCACCGGGTCGCAGCACCCTGCGTACCTCGCCGAGCACGCCTTCCAGCGGGGTCAGCAGCGGCAGGCACATCGCCGCGCACACGTCGGTGACCGCGTCCTCGGCCACCGGCAGCGCATCCGCCCTGCCCAGCACCACCGGTCCCCTGCCGGCCGCCGTGGCGAGCCCGAACTCGCCCCACGAGGTATCGACCCCCAGCCATCGCGCATCCGGCAACAGGTCACGGGTGGGGGCCGAGCCGCAGGCCAGGTCGAGGATCGGGCCGGGACTCGACCGGAGCGGCTCGACCAGCCAACGGTAGGGCGAGCCGACCCCGCGCGCCGCCGCCACGTTCAGCACGCGTTCGGTGATTCCCGGCCGCTCGTCGTGATACCTGGCCAGGTAGCGGCACCATCCCGCCGCGTCCGGCCGGATCCGCCGCCCCGACAGGTAACCCACGCTGGCCACGATAAACGGCACCGCGTAGTTCACCGCAACCCGAAACCACGTATCAGCCGCCGCGGTCCCGTCGATGATCACCGCGCCCTGGTTCACCAGCGAGAGCACGGTGCCCACCACGATCGCGACCGGCAGCGCCTTACCCGCCGTCCGCCCGCGCAGCACCAGCGCGAGCGCCTCACCAGGTCGGCTCCAGCTGCACCTGGCGCAGGTGTCGCTGCCGACGTGCCGGCAAGCCACCTCCGCGCCGGAAGGCGGGCGATTCACGGTCGGGCAACCGGCAACGAAGCCCGCACCGTTCGGCTGTTGCTCATCCGGGCTTCCGCGCCACCAGCAGGCCGTAGCCGATCACGCCGTCGGCCACGGCCTGCCGGGCGGGCTGGGTGTAGCGCAGCACGGCTTCGATGTCGACACCTGCCTCGGCCAGCCGGTCGGGTGCGGTCATGCGCAGCAGCCGCAGCCGGGCCTCGATCTGGTCGATCATGCCGGCGATCGCGTCGTCGTGCCGCTCGGTGCGGATGGTGGTGAGGCCTGCGTCGGCGAGGATGTCCGCGTACTGTTCCAGCGGCCGGGCGTCGGCGATGCAGGCGATCCAGGCGGTCAGCGTGCGCAACTGCTCGGGTAGCCCGGCCTCGGTGATGGTCACGTCGGTGATCCCGACCCGGCCTCCCGGGCGAAGCAGTCGGGCGAACTCGGTGGCCGCGGTCGGCTTGTCCGGGAAGGTGCAGAACGCGCACTCACAGAACACGGCATTGAAGACACCGTCGGGCAGCGGGATCCGCTCGGCGTCCCCGAGGTGGAACCGGGTCCGCTCGGCGAGGCCCGCCTTCTCCGCCGCGGTCCGTGCCCGCCGCACCGTGTCTTCGCCGAGATCGACGCCATCCACCGTGGCGTGGTACTCGGTGGCCAGCAGCCGAGCGGTCGCGCCGGAACCGGCGGCGACGTCGACCACTCGCTGTCCGCCACCCAACTCGAGCGCAGCGGCCAGCCGTCTGGTCAGCGCGAGCCCGCCAGGGTGGTAGGACTCGCCGAGCAGCAGTGCCACCGCGTCGCTGCCGTAGGCGGCCGTGCAGCACGCTTTGATCTCCGCCGAGGTGCCGGCGTCGCCTGCGCGGCTCATGGCTCGACCGCCCGGCGCCCGACGTTGGTGCTGTCCGGGGCGAGGGGTCGGGCACCGTCGCCATTGCCGTTGTCGCTGCCCGCCGCGTCCGGCCCGCTCGCGACCTTGGAGCCGTACGGCGAGTCCACGACGAGGGGTTGCAGCTCGATCGCGTTCGGCACCACGTCAGCGACCTTGACCCCGGACTGCTGCGCCCGCACCTGTTCCCGGTACCCGACGGAGTTGTAGGCACAGAACGGGATCAGCCGGCCGTCCGGGGTGATCTCCTCGACGCAGCACTTCATCAGCTGCTTGACGTTGAGCGTGTAGGGGTCCTGGAAGTCCTGCACCACGATCATGAACGCCCGCTCGGTCAGATCGGCCAGCGCACCCGGGAGGTTCACCCCGCACGCGTCGGCACAGTCCAGCGCCTCTGCGGTGGCCCGCAACCGCTCCTCGGTGGTTTCGGTGCCAGGGAATGCCGAGGCGCTCCACAGCTTCTCCAGCGCCTCCCGGATCGCGTAGTCGGGCACCACCCGGTTGGACACGTAGTCCAGGTAGTCCTCCACTCGCAGCAACCTGGGGATGGGCACCACCCCGAAACCCGGCTCGCCCGGGGTTCCCTCGGTCAGCAGGTAGGTGATCGAGCGGCAGGTCGGGAAGCAGCACGGTACCGGGAAAAAGTCCTCGGTACGGAACCAGTCCGGCCGCTGCCGCGCGATCAGTTCCAGCACATCGGAGTTGGTCAGCCGGGTGAGTGGGTCGAACTCCACATGCCGCCCGGAATGGGTCACCGGCTGGAACGACACCGACCGCACCGCAGGATGCCCCAGCCCGAACTCGACAATGTCGCCCAGCTCGTGCTCGTTCAACCCGCGCTCCACCGCGGCCACCAGGGTCACCGTCAACCCCGCCTCGGCACAGTTGTCCAGCGCCTGCCGCTTGCGCTCCCGCAAGTCTTTCCCCCGGATCTCCCGGTGGGTGCGCTCGTCGAACCCGTCGAACTGCAGGTAGATATTGATCGATTTTCCCGCCCGGCCGTTGCGCTCCCCCAACGCGGCCACGAACCGCCTGTCCGTGGCCAGCCGGATCCCGTTGGTGTTCAGGTTGACGTTGCGGATCGGCTTGCCCTGGGCCAGATCGATGAAGTCGAGAATATTCTTGTGGATGGTGGGCTCCCCACCGGAGAACATCACCACCTCCGCCTCACCCTCCGAGGCCACGAACACATCCAGCATCCGATCACACTGCGCAGGCGTGATGGAGTAGCCGTCCGGCTGGTGACCGGAGTCGGCGAAACAGATCGGGCAGTCCAGGTTGCAGTTCGTGTTGACCTCGATAATGCCCAAACAGGCATGCTGCTTGTGCTCCGGGCACAGGCCGCAGTCCGAGGGGCAGCCGTCCTTCACCTCGGTCTGGAAGGTCAGCGGGATCGTGCCCGGTTTGTTGAACCGCGCCGAGGACAGGTACGCCTGCGCGTCCCCGTACACCAGCGCCTCGAACGGCCCGTGCTGCTTGCAGCGTTTGCGCAGGTACACCTTGTTCTCGCGGATGTTGACCTGCGCGTCCACCACCACTTTGCACACCGGGCAGATGCTCTTGGTGTACTCGACGAACACCTCGTCCCGATCCCGCTTCTGATCCGCCACCGGCCGCTCCTCGACGTTGGTGATCGTGCAGAGCCCAGCTCAGCAACGATCGTGCCGGAACGCATCCCGAATGTCAGCGCGCGGACACTCGACGGGCCGCGCACCGGCGCCTCGCTGCCCGCAGGCGCGGTCAACCAGCGGTTTTCAGGACGGCGGGGTCGTAGTCTCTGGCGGGGCGACCCGTTGGCCGAGGTCGTACGCCTCAGCGATGGGGAGCACAGCCGCTTCGGAGTGCCGGTCAAGCCACGGCCGCGCCGTCACGGAGCTGGCGAAGAAGTGCACGTGATTACAGAAGGCGGTGCGCACGGAGGTGAGGTCGTCCGGCGTGACCAGCGAGACGACGGCGGTGACGGGATCAGCGCTGGTCACGCCGGTGTCATCGACCGTGAGGCGGATGGGTGTTCCGGTGGCATGGCACGGGGAGGTGACCCGGGCCGGCTGGGCGAGAAGCCGCGGGTAGATGAGGGTATCCATGGCGCACCAGGTGTAGAGCACGTGCCCGTTGATCTCGAACCGGTGCGGGGTGGGGCGCAGGGTGAGACCGGCGCCGACGATCCGGCCGTGCTCGTCGTACTCGATGTCCGGTACCTCGGCAAGCGCTTGCCGTACCTCGTGCACCGGCCGACCGTAAGCCTCAGCCAGGTTCTCGACCTCGACGGGTTCGCCGTGGGCCAGTAGCCGCAGCAGTGGCGCACCGTGCCAGCCGTGGGCGGTGTTCCGTTCGCAGCCGAACACTGCTTCCACTGTGGCCGCAAGCCGGTCGCGTTCGGTGGTCATGGGAAGCCTTTCGGGTGTGGTGGGTCAGGCGGCGCAGCAGGAAAGCTTGGTGATGTCGCGGGTGAAGGTCTGCGCGGCGAGTTTGAGGGCTTCGGCCATGGTCAGGTACGGGCACCACAGTTCGCCCATGTCGTAGACGCTCATCTGGTTGTGCAGGGCGTAGACGGCGGTGGCGATCACCTCGCCCGCGCCGTCGGCGAGCACGTGGGCTCCGAGCAGCCGCCCGGTGCCGCGTTCGGCTACGAGCTTGACCAGCCCTCGGGCGTCGCGGTTGACCAGCGCGCGGGGCACGTGTCCCAGCGGCAGCACCCGGCATTCGCAGTCGTAACCCCGCGCCTGGGCCTCGGCCTCGGTGAGCCCCGCCGCGGCGGCCTGAGGACCGGTGAAGGTCACCCGCGGCAGATGGTGGTAGTCGAGCCTGCGTTCGGCGTGGTGGAAGGCGTTGTCGACCACGACCGCGCCGTGCGCGCCGGCGACGTAGACGAACTGCGGATGCCCGGTCACATCGCCGGCCGCCCAGATCCGGGGGTTATCGGTGCGCAACCGCTCATCGACGACGATCTCGTCGCGCTCACCGACACGCACCCCCACGGCATCCAGACCCAGACCGCCGGTGACCGGTGTGCGACCGGTGGCCAGCAGCAACTCGTCGGCCCGCAGCTGGCGGGTAGCACCCTCCGCGTCGCGCAACTCGGCCACGACCTGCCCGTCCTCGCGACGCACCTGACTGAGGACCGTGCCCTCGTGCACGCCAATCCCCTCGTCCAGGAAGATCTCGGCGAGTGCGGCAGAGATCTCGGGTTCCTCGGTCGGCGCCAGCCGCTCCAGCATTTCGACGACATCGACCCGCACCCCGAGACGTGCGAACAGTTGTGCCTGTTCCAGCCCGACATAGTTACCGCCAACCACCAGCATCGACTCGGGCAGAGCCGGCAGTTCCATGGCGGTGGTCGAGGTCAGGTAGCCCACCTCCTCCAGCCCGTCCACCGGCGCCGTCCACGGTGCCGAGCCGGTAGCGACGAGATAATGCTCGGCCTCGATCCGGCGCGTCCCTCCCCCGGCGAGCGCGACATCCAGGGCCGGACCCTCGCCGAACCGGGCCTGGCCGGCGACGATCTCCCAGCCGTACTCCGCGGCCAACGCGGTGTATTTCTCCTGCCGCATCCCGGCCACCAGGTCGGCTTTCCCCGCGATCAGCTCGGCGAAGGCGACCTCGTCCGCGCTGGCCCGAATCCCCGGGAACCGGTCGGCCGACAGGACCACCTGCCGGGCCTCGGCGGCGGCCAGCAACGCCTTCGACGGCACACACCCGGTGTTCACGCACGTGCCGCCCACGATGCCGCGCTCAACCATCACCACCGAACGGCCCGATCGCCGCGCGGCGATCGCGGCGGCGAACGCCGAGCCTCCGGAGCCGATGATCGCCAGTTCGAAGGCCATACCCGTCGCCTCGTCTCCACACGGAGGTAGCGGCCTACCTCGTCGTATTTGCCTCTGCGGATGTATACTGTCCCATAGTATCCGCCTTGACGAATATGTGAAGGATGGTTGGGAGGAACGCCGCATGAGCGAGACCACGGGCATCGCCGCCGGTACCGGGCTGCTGGGCGAGGGGGACGAGGTCGGCACGGTGGCGAAGTTCTTCCGCGCCCTGGGTGATCCAAGCAGGCTGCGGCTGCTGGAGTTCCTGCTCGACGGCGAGCACAGTGTCAGCGACTGCGTGGCCCACATCGGGCTGTCCCAAGGGCGAGTATCGACCCACCTGGCATGTCTGGCCGACTGCGGCTACGTCCAGGCCCGCCGCGCAGGCCGGTGGTGCTACTACCGAGTGGCCGACCCGCGAGTCGCCGAACTGGTGACGCTGGCCCGCGCGCTGGCCGCGGACAACTGCGCTGCCCTGGCCACTTGCGAGCGCATCGACGGCCCCGAGACCGCGCCGAGGCGAAACTGAGCGAGGGAGGACCAATGGCCACCACGAACAAGCGGGGTGTGCTGGCCACGCTCGGACTCGGGGCGGTGCTGGTGTTGTGCTGTGCCGCGCCCGCCCTGATCGCCGCGGGCGCGCTGGGCGCGCTCGGTGCCTGGCTGGGCAACCCGTGGGTCATCGGCGCCGCCCTGGCCGCGGCGGTCGTCGTCGTATGGCAGATCCGCAGACGGCACCGCCGCGGACACACCAGCACCCGTGATCCATCCGATCGTTCCTATCCCGACGGCGATGACCGGCCTTCCGGCCCGTGACAGCCGGTATCGGTCGCCGGGTGTTCCTGTGTTGACCTTCCCCCAGGGGCAAAGTCATACCGTGCCACGACGACACGAGAAACGCAGGCCATAGGGCTAGGAGGCGTCATGGGCAGGGTGGAGCTCGACGTGCGGGGCATGGAGTGCGGCGCGTGTGAACAGCGGGTGGCCGCGGTGCTGAAACGCGTGGACGGGGTGCGTACGGCGACCGCCGATCACACCTCCGGCCGGGTGGAGGTCAGCGTGGGCGCGAAGCTACCCGGCCGGGACGTGCAGGTGGAACGGATCGAGGCGGCAGGCTTCGAGGTGGTCGAGGAGGCTATGCCATGACGACCGCTGCCGAGGACCGTGCCCGGCTGTGGGAGTCCGAGCCAAGCCCGCGGGAGGGGCATCGGCGGATCCGCGCGAAGCTCGCGGGGCTGCACTGCTCGCTGTGCACCGGCACGATCGAGAAGACCCGACTCCGGTTCTCCCGAATCGACCTGGACGCCGAGGTGATCGACCTCCGCCGTAACTGGGTACGCGGCAAGGAGCAAGACACCAAGACACACCAGAATCGACGCATCGCGCTCGACTCGGAAACCGTGGTACTACTCAAAGGAGCACCGTAAGCGCGTCCAGAAACGACCGAAGGAGCTGGGTCGGAAGTTCACCGACGACCTGTTCGTCTTCTCCGGAACCAAGGCACCGGACCACTCCGAGCCCTACTCCCCCCAACGCCGTCACGCAACGATACAAGGACATGGCAACACGCCTCGGCATAGACACCCACCTACACACGCTACGCCACTACAGCGCAACCGAACTGCTCTCCGCCGGAATCGACCTACGTACCGTCGCCGGACGCCTCGGCCACGGCGGAGGCGGCGCCACAACCCTCCGCGTATACGCTGCCTGGGTCGCTGCCAGTGATCGTAAAGCTGCTAAGATACTCGGTTCGCGACTACACAAACCAACATCGTTCAGGCAAAGTAATCCTAAAGAGAGCCAGAAATCTTAGATCAGCTCATCTTTGCCTGATAATTTTCTCGGGCCGCTACGACAACAACCTGAAGAACCGGATCAGAATCGAGGGTCCCCACGAAGGCATGCGCCCATGTTTCGTCGGCAAACCGCGCAGCGCACACGCAAGTAGCATCTGCCAAGTCAGGACGCAACGAAATCGGCATCCTCGACCACATACGAAGGTAGAGCGAACGATCAAGCTCGCCGCCATGTCCGATAAGCCCAAGAGCAGCCGCACGAGCAATCCAGTCAGCTTCTTCGTCTTCAGCAATATCGCAAACTAGCCCCCAAAGGCCACTGGAAACGGCAGAACCAGCCTCAATAACTTTCTGCAGCACGCAGATTAACCATACCGCCTGCCAGCCCACTGAAAATTCAGCACCCAGCGCAGTCTCAATTTGATCACATACTCTTTCCGACTCCGTTCGCGCAGCAGATTTAAGTATGTGCAGACGAGTTCGGTCTCATCCGGAGCGGACGGGGCGACGTCACGCAGGGGCGCCGAGCGGCGGGTGCTCGAGCACACGGGGCTTGTACTCGACCAGCTGGATGCCGCCGTCGAAGGTGCGGTGCTCGATCATCTCGAGGGCGACGTCCGGGTAGCCGTCGTAGATGCGTTCTGCGCCCGTGGCCCCGGTGATCACCGGGAACATCACGACTCGGAAGCGGTCGACGAGTCCGGCTCGTAGCAGGGACCGGCACAGGCTGAGGCTGCCGATCGTGCTGAGGAGCCCCGAGCCGTTCTCCTTCATGGCGCGGACCGCCTCGACAGCGTCGTCGCGGATGAGCGTGGAGTTGGCCCACGTCAGTGGCTCCTCGAGTGAGGAGGAGAACACCACCTTGGATGCTTGCGTGAGCTCGTCGATGGACGCCTCTTCTTCGGCCCTGAACTCGTCTTGGCCATTCGGGACCTCGCCGGCGGCGAAGCCCGACATCTGGCGGTAGGTGTTCGCTCCCATCAGGTGGGTGACCTCGGGCTGCTCGCCGAGCCATGCGAGGTACTCCGGGCCCTCGAGACCCCAGAATCCGGGCCAGCCCTCTCCCGATGCGTAGCCGTCGAGGGAGGTGATGAAGTCGACGAGAAGCTCTGACATGGCGGTATCCTTTCCTTGGGTGTCACGACCTTGGACCAGCCGGGAGCCACGAACTCATCGGCCGCGCTGTGGGGTAACGAGGAAACCCATGACGCTGCAGGCGATCGTCTCGTCCGAGGAGTGGGAGGCAGCGTGGCAAGCGCCGCCAGCTGGGCTCGACCGTGCCGCCCGTGCGGTACGCGAGGCCGAACGCCGGGAGCCCAGACCAACGCGCCTCCATCCAGCACCGTCATTCGACCGTCGTTCCACAGTATCCTCCAGCAGGTGCTGCGCGTCGACCGACCCGAAGTAGCGCTTGCCGGATCCGAGCACCACGGGTACGACGTCCATACGCACCTCGTCGACCAGGCCCGCGGTAAGCACCTGGCCACCGGCCTCGGCAGCGGAGACCACGACCATGCGGTCACCGGCAAGCTCCTGCGCCTTGGCCACGGCTGCCTCGACGCCGTCGACGAAGTGGAACGGCGCCTCGGGGTGCCAGCCCTCGGGCTTCGGCCGGTGCGTCACGACGACCATGTGGTCGATCCCGCCCGGAGGCTCACCGCTGGACAACCAGTCGAACAGCGGTCCGGGCTGGTCGTGCTCGTCCGCGACGAAGCCGTCCACCGACACCGAGCTGTACATGACCACCGTGCCCACGGGGCCCTCCTCTCTTTGGGGTGCCCCAAATTAGCGTGTCGTGAGCTGTCGCTCTTGTAAGAAATCAATCGGCCGGCAACGGCCAGCTGTCCAGCGCGTGGCCGGGATGTTCGCGCAGGAACCGCCGCCGGACGTCGACGTACCGGGTCGGCGTGAGCCCGGTGAACGCCCGGAACTCATGGCCGAAGTGGGCCTGGTCGAAGTAGCCTGCGCCACCGGCGAGGTCGCCCCAGTCGATCGGTCCGGCGAATTTGATCGCGAACACGGTGACGAAGAAGCGGTAGGTGCGGGCCAGCCGCTTCGGCGTGACGCCGACGAGCTCCTTGAACCGCTGTGCCAGATGAGTGCTGCTGACACCGGCTGCCACCCTCACGTCGCCGACCGGCACCGCCCCGCTGGTCGCCGCGATGACACTGCTCGTGTGGCGGACCAGCCCCAGGCCGGCGGTCTCGCACAGCCGTCGCATCAGCTCCTCCTCGAGCAGCATCAGCATCTCGTGCGGTCGCTCCGCCGTGGCCAGCCGGTCCCGCAGCTCAGCAATGGCGGGCCGACCCCACACCTGCTCTACCGTCACCGGCCGGTCACACAGCTCGGCCGCGGGCATCGGCAGGAACGGCGCCAGCCCCCACGGCTTGACGTGCACGCCGACGGACCGGGTCCGAAGTGGGTAGCCGAACTCCCACGCCCGGGTGGGCATGGTGACCACGCAGCCGTCGGCGTACTCAGCCGTCTCGATGTCGGCGCCGGCGCGGATGCGGAACGGCACCCCAAGGTTGACGACGAGCAACGCCGCCGACACCTTCGGCGTCAACGTCGGCTCGACCACCACCATCCGGCTCGGCGACGGCACCCCTTACACGGCCGAGGTGATCGCCACCTACGGCAACGGACTCGGGCTCGGCGACGTGACCCTGCCCAACCAGGTCGTGGTCGAGCACACCACCTACGGCAACGGACTCGGGCTCGGCGACGTGACCCTGCCCAACCAGGTCGTGGTCGAGCACACCACCACCGGGCTGAACGACTACGTCCTCGTCGACGGCGCCGACCCCGCCGCGCTGCACGCGGCACTGGCGCACCACCCCGAGGTGGACGTCACCGACCGGAACTCCTTCGCGGCGACCCAGGGAAGCGGGCAGACCGGGCAGTCGTCGGTCAACCTCCTGCTCGACGTCGGGCACTGGCAGCAGTCATCGACTTCGGGACCTGCGGTGTCGGCGACCCCTCCTGCGACATGGCCATCGCCTGGACGCTGCTGACCGCCGACGGCCGGCGGGCGTTCCGCGAGCAACTGTCCATCGACGAGGCGACATGGGCGCGCGGACGCGGTTGGGCGCTGTGGAAGACACTCGTCGCCTGCGCTCGGACCATGGGCCGCGCCGACGAGGCGGCCAGGAACGCGCGTCACGCCCTCAGCGAGATCTTCTCCGAAGACTCGACCGACAATTGACCGACAAACTCTCAGACGCTACGAGGGCTGACGGTTTCGGCTGCCGCCGTCGCGCCGGGCTGGCACCATACTGTTTCACTCACGATCGAGGGGAGCTGGCGGAGTGGCACGTCTTCATGTCGGCTGCGCGATGTGGACCCACCAGGCGTGGCCCGGGCGGTTCCTGCCGCGGTCGCTGCCGGCCGGGGAGCGCTTGCGGGCCTATGCCGGCTGGTGCAACGCGGTCGAGGGCAACACGACCTTCTACGCGACTCCCGCCCGGAGCACCGTGGCGGCGTGGGCGCAACAGGCCGGCCCCGATTTCCGGTTCGTGGTCAAGCTGCCCAAGGTCGTCACGCACGAGCGCCGGTTCGTCGGGGTCGAGGCCGAGATGCGGGCGTTCCTGGACGCGATCGAACCCCTCGGCGAACGGGCGGTCCTGTGGACCCAGTTGCCCGGCTCGTTCGGCCCTTCGGACGTCGATGCCCTCGGCCGCTTCCTGCGCCGGCTCCCCGCCGACCGCCGGCGCGCCGTGGAGGTGCGCCATCCCGGGTTCTTCACCGATGCCGGCTCGACCTCGCTGCTGGAGGGAGCGCTCGCCGACGCAGGCGCGGAGTGGGTGCCGTTCGACACCACGGTCTTCTTCCAGAGCCCGCCGACCAGTGCGGCCGAGCGGGATGCCTGGACCAAGAAACCGCGGCTGCCGCGCCGGACGCGGGCACTGACCGACCAGCCGATCGTGCGCTACCTGGGCCGGGACTCGGTCGAGGAGACGGTCGAGGGGTGGCGGCCGTGGACCGCGGTGGTCGCCGACTGGCTGCGCGAGGGCCGGTCACCGACCGTTTTCCTGCACACCCCCGACAACGACGACGCACCGGCACTCGCCCGCAGGTTCCACGACGACGTGCGAGCGCAGGTGCCCGGCCTCGACGCACTGCCCGAGCCGGAGCCGGTCGAGCCCGCCACCCTATTCTGACCGACACCACCATCGGGCAGGAGCCACTCACCTTCGGGTACGACGACGGCGCTACCGCAGCATGTGCCGATGAACGACCGACCAGCGGCTACAGCGGACGTTCGATGGTTCCCTGATGGCTGCTGACAGTGCTGGTGGGGAGCGTCAGAACCGCGGTGGGAAGTTGCCGTGGTTGGTCTGACGCTCCCCGTTGTGGTTGTCTCGGCTGTTGGCTGCTGCGGGTGGTTGTCAGCTGTTGGTGACCGTGCCGCAGTCGTTGACGGCGGGTTTGCCTGCGAATCGGTCGTTGAGGAACGCGTATCCGGCGAGGTACCAGGGGGCTACGCCCAAAACGTGTTCGGCCAGCGGCACCCAGGTCACCTCGACGGAGGCACCCCGGGAGCACCATTCTTCGACCGCCTGTTTGTTCTGCGGGAAGGGGACTACTTCGTCGAGCATCCCGTGGTAGTTCGCCACAGTCCGGCAAGGGCGGTGTGGCCGTTCAGCCGCACGCGATGGTTGACTGGCGGAGCCGAGTCCATCCGCGAAAGGTCATCATGGATCCGCTGTCCGCAGCGAACGCCGACGAGATGCTGAACATCTGCGAGGCATCGGCGGCCGGGGTGGCCGGGCGGCTCGAACGGTGGGATGCCGCCGAGCCGGTGGTCGCGTCCGCCCTCGACGCCGGGCTCGGCGTGCTCGGCAACGTGACCAACGCGGACCTCGAGGCCGTCACAGCCTGGCGACCGCCGAGGCGTGGCAACAGCGTCTACCTCGACACGACAACGGTGGTGACGGCCGCCCGGCTGCTGGCAGGCGAGCGGACCTGGCTCACTCCCCTGACGCTGTGGGATCTGGCCACCGTCGCTGAGCGGGTCGTCCTCACCGACCGCGTCTACTACACCGGCGAACACCTGGTGCAGGCCGCGGAGCTCAACGGCCTCCTCGGCGACGACGTCTTCGTGAGCGTGCCGCCGCTGGCAGGTGAACACGACGACCCGCTCAGTGCCGTCTATCGCCGGAACCTCGCGGCATACCGGGATCTGATCGCACCTCTCGTACACAGCAGGCCACGACCGGACGGCACGTACTGGGCGGACGCGGTCAAGCAGGTGACCGACGCGTGGTCCCTGCTGACCGGTCGGCCGGTCCGAGCCGGGCAGGCGCTCGTACCCCGCGAGGCGCAGCGCTGGTTCACGCCGAAGGTCGAGGTAGTGCCGGACTCCTACCTCGACGACCTGCCGATGGCGTCGGACCGCAGTGGCAGGCCGGTCCTCGGGGACATCACGTACCGGGCGTACGCGAGCCAGACCTTCGCCAACCTGCTGGGCGTTCCGTACGCCCCGGCGACCGCCCGGATGCCGTTTCGCCACCACTTCTGCCGACGCTGCTGGGAGCTCGACGACCGCCTGCGCACCGGGGAGGCCGCGACCGAAGCCTACCGTCAGCTCGCCAAGGACACCGACCTCGTGCTGCCGGTCTTCCTGGCCGTCGCGCTCGCGGACGCGGGGCGGATCGACCAGATCTGGCCGCGGCTCGCGGAGCTGCGGGAGAAGGCACGCGGGTTCCGTAAGCACCGAGTCGAACTCGACGAGTCGCTGGCGCTCGGCGAGGTCTCCGACACGTCCCGGCGGCTGCTGACGGCCGTGCGCAGCGAGGCGTTCAAGCTGACCGAACTGCTCGGCTTCGGCTACCAGCTGATCGCGCACGTCGCCAGCCGGATCGTCCGGGCGACACCGCCGCAGCTGCCCGACGAGGTCGCGACGCTCGAAGGCATCGCCCGCTCGACGCTACCCGCCGACCTGCGCAAGCGGCTGTGGTGGTCGGTCTTCAAGCCGGACCTTCGGTTTCTCACCCACATCAGGACGCAGTCGCGCCACATGACCGACGCCATGCCGAAGATCGGCCGGCTCTGGGGACTGCCACCAAGCCACGGCGAGCGGTTCCGCACCCGCTTCGAGCAGCTCGCCGGCCTGCGGATCGTCGCGTAAGCTCAGTCGAACCGGTGCTCTGTCTCGTCGATCCGCGCCTTGACCACCGGGTGTTCGGCCAGCTCGGGGTCCAACCGGACGGACTTGTGGATCCACGCCGTGCTCAGTTGTTCGGCCGTCAGCCCCCAGGCTCCGGTCAGGTCAACCTCCCACATGTCGGCGGCGTCCAGCCGGGCGCCGGCAAGGTCGGCGTCGCGCAGTCGCGTCCGGAACATGTAGGTGTCGCTCAGGTTGGCGTCGCGGAGGTCGGCGCGCTCGAGGTCCGCCACCCCCAAGCGGGCGCCGGTGAGCCGGGCACCACGCAGGTTCGCGTACCGGGCCCTGGCACGCACGAGCGTCGCGAGTCGTAGGTCCGCGCCGGTGAGTCGCGCGTACGACAGGTTCGTGCGATCGAGGTGCGCGTTGCCGAGGTGGGCCCCGGTCAGATCCGCCTCGACGAGTTCCGCGTTCTTCAGCTCGGCAAAGTGCAAGATCGCGTCATTCAGCCGGGCATTCTTCATGTTCGCGCCGGTCAGCGACGCGTAGGACACCTGCGCACTGCGCAGGTCCGCACGCTCCAGTGTGGCGCGTTCGAACAGGGCGTAGGACAGGTTGGCGTTCGCCAGTCGGGTTTCCTCGAGTTCGGATCCGTAGACGTCGGCGTACTGAAGCTCGGCGCCTTCACAGTCGGCACCGGTGAGATCGGCGCCGCGGAGATACGTGTGCGACAGTCGTGCGCCACGCAGGTTCGCCTCGCGCAGGGTGGAGCTGTTCATCGTCGCGTACGTGAGGTTGGCGTCCGACAGGTTCGCCCGCGCCAGGAAGGCCCGGCCGATGTTGGCACGGAACAGGTCGACGCCGCCGAGGTACGCGTCGTGCAGGTCGGACTCGGCGAGTCTGGCATGGGCGAACCGCGCCTCGCTCAGGTCGGCCCCGCGCAGGTCGAGCCGACGCAGGTCGAGCCATTGTTCACTCGTGCGCCGCGCGACCACGGACAACGCGGCCTGCACGTCGGGCGCAGGGCGTACCGCGGCGCGCTTCCACAGCATCATCGGCGCCATACGATTGAGCCACGGGTGCGCGACGTTCCCGCGCACGAACTCGACGAGCCTGTCCACGATCGCGTCGTGTCCGCCGTTTTGCCCGGACAGCAGCGTTTCCAGCTCCCGTATCGTCGCGACACGGTCCGCCACCTGTTCGGACCCTAGTCGCGCGAACATCTCCGCATGCCGATCCGTCACGGACGGCACACTAGCGAGCTAGGCCCTGGCCCAACAGTGGGTCACAACCGTCACGACCCTCTCGGCGGATGACCCCGGATCTCCGTCCGGTCCTGCACGATCAACACGCGGGGGTAATCCAACGACCAGACTGGACGACATCGAGCAGGGTGAGCCCCTGGGGACCGGTGTCATCGAGAACGACGAGGTCAGCCGGGCCGCCGACCTGGAACTCGCCGACCCCGGGCCGGACGCCCGGCGCGAGCCGCGCCGGGTTCCTTGTCGCCAGGACCAGCGCGTCGTGGAGTGCGCGTCGCCCCCCTCGGTATAACTCGACCGCCAGACCCAGGCTTCGCCCCCTGCCGTCACGACCTGCTCGACCGCGGAAGCCAGGACCGCGTGCAGCGCGAACGAGTTCAGTGCCGTCGAAGCCCCGCCCACGCGCACGCCCGGCCCGGCCCGGCATCGAGCATGACGTCGGCGGCGGGGACGTGGGTGTCGATGTGCACCTCCGCGAGCGTCGAGAGGTCCACGCCGTCCCGCGCCCTCGCCGGATGACCGGGCGGCAACTCGGCGGCGGCTAACGCAGCGGCGTGGGGAAGGCGACCGGGCTGCGATGACCGGACCGGTCGACGGCCCGCACCCCGAAGAACACGTTGTCCTTCGACAGCGGAACGGTCACCTCGGTGACGTCCCCGACGTCGATCACATGTGTCCACTCAGGACTGGTGGTTTCCCGCCACAGCACCTCGTACCCGGCGAGGTCGACCTCGGTACCGCGTTGCCAGAGCAGGTCCGTGTCATTGGTCAGCCGGTCGGTACGAATCCGGGCGCCGCTCGGTGTCCCCGGCGCGACAGCGAGCGACCACAGGGTCGCGGCGCTCACCTTGGCGACCCTGGCGATGTAGCCGAAGTCGCAGAACGAAGGGAGGTCACCGTACTGGACCCCGTCCTCGACCCGGACGTCCTGGTGCTGGTGCGCGTAGTTCTCGGCTGGCTCGGTGAACCGCGCGGCCGGGTAGCGCTGTTCCAGGAAGGGGATGTGATCGCCGCCGCGCAGGTAGCGGTCGCGGCGGTAGATCACCCGCACCGACATCCCGGTGGCCCGGTTCTCCGCGACGTCGCGCACGAACCGGGCCAGCTGGCGCGGTGGGGAGTCGTTCTCCCCACCGACCGCGCGGCGGATCTCCGCCTCCTCCGGGGTTTCGGCTGTGGGCACACCCTCGGCGAACAGCCGCACCGTACGGGGATCGCGGGTGCCGTCCTCGGCTGTGCTGCTGCCCACGATGTCGTTGGTGAACATCGCCTGCACGTCGGTTCCCGTTTCGGTGAACCGCTCGGCCATGTGCCGCGAACCGTAGAGTCCCTGCTCCTCGCCGGCCACGGCGGCGAACACCAGCGTCGCCTCCGGCTCCCGGGTGGCCAGCACCCTGGCCATTTCCAGCACCACGGCCACCCCGGAGGCGTCGTCACCGGCGCCGGGAGCGTCGCTGGTGGCATCGAGTGGATCGGAGACTCGCGAGTCGTAGTGACCGCTGACCACGTAGACCCGGTCCGACGATCCGGTACCGCGCAGGGTGGCGATCACGTTGGTGATCCGGGTCGGTACCGGGATACGCGGCGCCGGCGGCTGGAGGTAGGACTGGAGTTCGACCGTCATCCTTCCGTTCGACGCGGCGGCGTGGCGTCGCATCGTGCGGTGGATCCAGTCTCTGGCCGCGCCGATGCCGCGTCGCGGGTCGTCTTGGGCGGACAGGGTGTGCCGGGTGCCGAAGGCGGCCAGCCGGTGCACGATCGCGGACATCCGCCGCGCGTCGAACTCGCGCAGGATGGCGCGCAGTTCGGCATCGGGACGCTGCGGCCGGACCCGCCGGCCGGGCCCGCCAAAGGCCGGCTCGGCCACGGCGGGCGCCTGCCCGAGCAGAGAAGCACCCGCGGCGGCGGTGGCGGAGGTGGCAAGGAAAGCCCTCCGGCTGGACAACCGGCGTTCGGGCCGTTCGTGTCCCATCCTTTCGTCCTACGCCCAGCCACCCCGCCTGTCCAGACTCCGGACGGCCGAGTCCGGTGCTGAATGGGGGCATTCAGGCGCTCAATGGCCGGAATGCCACCCGCAGGGCACGGCGCGCGCTCCGGGACTGCCGGACCGGTGTGCCGGATCAGCGGCAGGACTCGCGGGGGAACCGGGTGCCGCGCCAGAACCGCAGCACGTCGCGGTTGAACTCCGACGGTCGCTCCCAGTTCGCGGAGTGCCCGACCTTGCTGTACACCAGCGTGCCGGCATCCGGCAGGTGGGCAGCGATCATCCGCAGGATCGGTGGCGGCAGGTACAGGTCGGCGTCGCCGGCGATGAGCAGCGTCCGCACGGAGAGGGTCTCCAGCCGAGGCCAGTCGATCGGCTCGGACAGCTCCTGGATCTCCACCGAGTGCCCACCCAGCGAGCGATCGGAGATCTCCTTCCACTGCCGGTTGCCCTCCTCATTCGCCGCGCGGTAGTACGGGCTCAACTCGAGGAAGTCGTGCGGCATATCGCCGAAACCCGGCGGCCGCAGCCGTTCGGTGACCCGTAGGTACTCCGGGTCGGAGATACCCATGAAGCTGCTCAGGATGACGAGGCTGAGCAGCCGCCCGGGGTGCAACAGCGCGTAGTCCGTCGCGTAGTAACCGCCCAGCGCCGCCCCGAGCAGGTGGAACCGACGCAGCCCGAGATGCTCGACCAGGGCGTGCAGGTCCGTGGCGCCCACACCCGGGTTGCCCGGCGCAGGCGGGCTGGAGTTGTAGTGCCCGCGCCGTGAGTACGCGATCACCCGGTAGCCGGCGCGGGCGAACACCGGTTGCTGGTAAGGCCACGACAGGGCGCTACCGCTGCCCGGGTGCACGAGTACGACGGCGGGTCCGGTGCCACCGGTGTCCCAGAACCACAGCCGCGCGCCGGGCACGTCCAGGAAGCCTTCCCTGGCGGGCGCCTGGGCCGGGATCGGCTCGGGCACCAACGGGTCGCACCTGCCCCGTGCTGCCTCCGGAGCGGCGGCTGAACCGGTTGTGGCCATGGCCGTCCCGGGCGCCACGGCCGCCGCGGCGGCGGCCGTGGCGGCTAGAACCGTGCGTCTGGCTGCCTGTCCCCGGCCGACCCCGCCGGGATTCGCTGACCTTGTCATGGAGGTTCCTCAGGTTGTGGTTTGTCTGGGTCTGTGCTCGGGATACTCGGATACACGGCGCCTGGCCCGGGAGGATGCACCCGTTCTGTTGATTTTGTCAACACATCGCTCTCTGTGAGGCCGCGTCGGGCCGCGGAGATGCCGACCGAGCCCTCGGCCCGGGGGACCACGGCGATCCGGGAGCGTGGTCCGGAGGTATTCGGCACGTTCCATGGCCTGTTGACTATCTCAACACGGTGGGTGCCTGGAACGTCCGCGAACCGGCCACGACCTGTCGGGTCAGCCAGCCCAGTTCCGAGACGGTCTCGGCGACATCGTCATCCGCGGAGCACGGTTGCCGAGCGCCGTCATGGACAAGACCCGTACGCGCGTGTCCTAGGTGTGTCCGTAAGGGACCCCTACGGTGCTGGCATCCGGACGTACCACTCGACGGCAAGGAGCCAGATGAGCACGTCGTTCATCCCGGTCGGTGCCCCGCGCATCGTCCACGGTGGCCTCGACCACCCGAGCACCGAGGTGACCCCGTGACCGCTCCCGCGGACCTCGGCGGCGCCGTCGTCCTCGTCTCCGGCGCCGCGAGTGGCATCGGCGCCGCGGTCGCCAGGCTGGCCGCGAACCGGGGCGCGGCGCCCGTGCTGCTGGATCGTGACATCGAGGGCGCCCAGGAGCAGGCGAGCGCCCTGCGTGGACACGACCCTTCGGGCGGACGGGAGCTCCCGGCACTGGCGATCGCCACGGACGTCACGGACGAGACGTCCGTGCGCGCCGCGGTCGACTCGACCCTCCACCGCCTCGGTCGCATCGACATCGTCGTCACCTGCGCCGGGGTCTCCGGCCCTGTCGGCAGCCCACTGGAGCATGTCTCCCTCACCGACTGGCAACGTGTCCTCGCCGTGAACGTCACCGGCGCCTACCTGACGCTGAAACACACCCTCCCGGCCCTGCGCCGCTCGCCACACGCCGCCGCGGTGCTGGTCGCCAGCGACTCCGCGCTCGTCGCCGCCCCGGGGATGGTCCCGTACTGCGCGTCGAAGGCCGCCGTGGTCCAGCTGGCACGGGCACTCTCCGTGGAGACCACCGGCCAGGTGCGTGTCAACGCCGTCTGCCCGTCCGTCGTCGACACGCCGATGAGCCGCGGCGACCTCGACCGCCATGACTTCACCGGCGTCGACTACCCCGTACACCGGCCCGAGAACGTCGCCGAACACGTGCTGTTCCTCGCCTCCCCGCAGGCCGCCGGCATCCACGGCACGACACTGACCATGGACTTCGGCTACTCCGCACGATCGGCCTTCCCCGCGTGAGTGACGCACGTCCGCGCGAGGTCCCCGTGAACACGCAACGCGCAACCCGCTCAGGCTCGTGGTCGGGACGTGCGTGGCTCAGCTCGCCAGAACGGCGCGGTCGGGCCGGACGACGGCGACCGGGCACTTGCTGTGATGCAGCAGGGCCTGGCTGGTCGAGCCGACCAGCATGCCGCGGAAGCCGCCGAGGCCGCGGGAGCCGACCACGATCAGCTGGGCGCCCTCGGCCCGGGCGAGCAGCCCGCGTGCGGGCCGTTCCTTGATCGTGTGCTGCACCAGGCGGACGTCCGGGTACTTGTGCTGCCACCCGGACAGCCGCTCCGCCAGCATCCTGCGCTCGTCCTCGGCGATCCGGTCGTAGTCCAGACCGAGTGGCGCGACACTCCAGGTGTCGCTCATGGACAGGTCGTTCCAGGTGTGCACGGCGTGCAGCGGGGCACCCCGCGACGCGGCGGCCTCGAACCCGAACTCCACCGCGGCGTCGCCGTCGGGCGAGCCGTCCACGCCGACGACGACGGGCCCGGTCTCCGGTGGCGGGTCGTCGGGGGTACGGCCGCGCACCACGACGACCGGGCAGTGCCCGTGCGCGGCCAGCGCCACCGCGGTGGAGCCGACCAGCATGCCGCTGAATCCACCGAGGCCGCGGGACCCGAGCACGACCAGGCCGGCCGAGGCGGACTCGCGGATCAGGTGGTCGGCGGCCTGCCCGGTGCGCAGGTCCTTGCGGACCGCCACCGTGGGGGCGGCGCGGACGGCGACACGCTCGGCGTCGTCCAGCCAGGCCCGGCCCTGCTCCACGACCGCGTCGCCGTAGCTGCGCGGCAGCGACACCGGCACGTAGGGCATGGTGGGCGGCACGTAGCAGGCGTGGAACAGCAGCAGCGGCACCTGGCGCCGGGCGGCCTCCAGCGCGGCCCAGCGCACGGCGTGCTCGGCGGAGAGGGATCCGTCCACGCCGGCCAGGACGAGGCGGCGGGTGGGGATGTCGGTCATCGTGGGCTCCTTCGGTTGTCTCGCCGCGCGCCCGCGGCGAGGGGAATGTGATGTTCGTCGGCGCGCGGCGGGTGGCCCAGGCGCAGGACGAGCTGCGGAACCCCGTCCAGGGCGAGGCGCTCGGCCAGGCCCGTACGCACCTCGGTCAGGTGCAGTGGCTGCGTGAGCACCGACGCCACCAAGCCTGCGCTGACCGCCGTGAGCCACACGCGTTGCATGGCCGCACCGGCGAGCAGGTGCTCCCGGCGGGAGTCACCCGGGGTGTGCACGATCAGCAGCCGCTCCCCGGACAGCCGGTCGGCCAGGGTGAGCTCGTCAGGCAGCCGGGTGTCCCGGCGCACCAGTCCGGCCCACGGCAGGGTGGACTCCACAGCGGGCGGTTGCGGGAAGCTGCCGCTCCACGCGGTCAGCTCCCGTTGGTAGGCCGGCTCGTCGCGGTACACGGCGGCCGCGTAGCCGAACAGTTCGGCCACCGTGGACGATTCGGTGGCCCGGTCCACGATCCGGACCCGTGCCTGCGGGATCGCGGCGGACGCGGCCAGCGCGCGCAGCAGGTCACCGCGAACCGGGCGCAACGCGAACGGGCTCCGGTGGCCGCGCCGCCGGAAGATCGCCGTGTACTGGCCGATCTCCGCGGCGGTAGCCGTGCTCCGGCTCGCCGCGTGCACCCTGGCCAGCAGAGCGGGCCGACCCGGGTCGGGCAGGACGCTGGTCACGGCGTCCCGGCCCGGCGCCCGAGCCGCCAGCTCGAGGTTGCTCAGCGCGGCCCCGCAGGAGACCAGCCGGTCCCGGCGTCGGGATCGTGCCGGGGCAGGGATACCGGCTGCTCGTGGAGGTCCGCGTAGTCGGTGCGCACATCCACCGTCCAGGGCTGGGTGTGGTGCACCGAGGGCGCCCGGCCCACGGCCCGTGCGAGCGCCGCGACCTCAATACCCGACCAGGTCATAGCGACTCCCGGGGACGGGTGACGGCGTCGACGGGCCTGCGCCGGGTCGCGGGTGCGGAGAAGCCGTAACCGAAGCGCAGCACCGTCTGCGGATGCGTACGTCCGCCGAGCAGCCCACGCAACGCGGCGCGCGTGTCGGGCAACTCGACGGGCTGGGCCAGGAATGAGGCGCTGAGCCCGAGAGTGGTGCCGGTGAGCAGCACACGTTGCAGCGCCAGCCCGGAACGCAGGTGCGCCAGCGGGGTGTCGGTGCCGGAACCGAGCACGCCGACCAGCACCTCGCCCTCGTAGGGCCGCTCCGGGGCGTGCGCGTCGTACTGGCGCGGGGTGAGCAGGCTGCCCGGCGCCGGCCGCGGTCCTCCGGCCAGGAGGGGAACGCCGTCGTCCCGCGGTCCGCCGTTGACCGTCCACGCCCGCAGTTCCGCCTGAAAGTCGGGGTCCTCGCTCTGCACGCGCTCGGCACGGCGCACCAGAGCGGCCACCGCGTCCAGGTCACCGGGATGCTCCAGCAGGGCCAGTTCGGCTCCTTCTACGCGGGCGGCCTCGATCAACGACTCGCGGGCCGACCGGGGCACGGGCCGCTCGGTGAACGGGCGCCGGTTGCTCCGCCGATGCCCGATCGCCCTCGCCAGCTCCCGTTCCCGGGCGCCGGGTTGGTGCCGCCACGTGAGCCGCACCGTGGCGAGATGGTCCGGCAGGCAACGGTCCGGCAACAGGCTCACCTCGCTCGCCCACCCCGTCACGGCCAAGGTCAGACGCAGGTTGAAGATCGCGGCACCACAGGCGAGCCTGGCTTCCCGCCCATCGGGGTCGACCACGTCGAGTACCCGCTGCCGGTCGAGGAACACCTCGACTCCGTCGCGGCCGGTCTCGAACCGCCACGGTTGGGTGTTGTGCGGGGACGGCACGCGGACCGCCGCTTCCAGTGCGGCACGCACCGCGTCGTTCAGGGGTGGGGTGCTGGTCATCTCGGCTCTCCAGGAATCGGTTCTGCGTCCACCTTCGCCGGGCGGCGGCCTCGCGGAGCAGGGGCGAGCGTCCTCGGTCGAGGGGTCTTTGTGCCCCGGGAGCAGGGCGCCGGGACCGTCCGCGAGGAGATTTGGCTGGTAGTGGCCGGTGGTGCCAGGCTTGGCATATGCCATCTCAGAAGGGTCCGGGCCCGGGCGCCTCGTTGCGGGGCACGTTGTCCCAGCTGCGGTTGCGGGAACTGCTGCGTGAGGTGCAGTACAGCGTGGAGCAGTTGGTCGATGCCCGCGACCAGATGGACGGGCTGCTCGACGCGATGCTCGCGGTGTCCTCCGGTCTGGAGCTGGATGCCACGCTGCGCCGGATCGTGCATGCCGCGATCGAGCTGGTCGACTGCCGCTACGGCGCGCTCGGGGTTCTCGAACCCGGCCGGGACGGGCTCGCCGAGTTCGTCTACGAGGGCATCGACGAGAGCACCCGGCAACGCATCGGGCACCTGCCCGAAGGGCACGGCCTGCTCGGCCTGCTCATCCAGCAACCGAAACCGATCCGGCTCGAGGAGATCTCCCAGCACCCCGCCTCGGTGGGCTTTCCCGAGCACCACCCACCGATGCACACCTTCCTCGGCGTCCCCGTCCGCGTGCGCGACGAGGTCTTCGGCAACCTCTACCTCGCCGAGAAGGACGGGGGCCAGGCCTTCACCGAGGACGACGAGGTCGTCGTGCAGGCGCTGGCCGCCGCGGCCGGGATCGCCGTGGAGAACGCCCGCCTCTACGAGGAAGCAAAGCTCCGTCAGCGGTGGCAGGAAGCCACCAGCGAGATCCGCGCCGAACTGCTCGCCGCCGCCGACACCACCGACGTGCTGCACCTCATCGCCAACCGCGCCCTCGGCCTCACCGCGGCCGACTACACCTTCATCGCCCTGCCCGAAGACCCCGACCAACCCGTGCCCGAGGTCACCGAGCTCGTCGTGGCCGTCGGCGCGGGCCAGCACACCGAAGGCCTCACCGGCACACGGATCCCGGTGGACGAGTCCACCTCCGGCACCACCTTCCGGGACACCACACCCCGCCGGGTCGGCGAGCTGGCCCACCGCCTCACCGACGGCACCGACGCGGAGTTCGGCCCCGCCCTCGTCCTGCCGCTGCGAACCTCGGCCGAGTCGGTCTTCGGCGTTCTCGTCGTGGTACGCAGGCCCGGCGAACCCACCTTCACCCCCGACCAGATCCCGCTGGCCGCCGCCTTCGCCGAACAGGCCGCTTTGGCGCTGCAACTGGCCGACGACCAGCGCAGGCTGCACGAGCTTCAGGTCCTCGGCGACCGCGACCGCATCGCTCGCGACCTGCACGACCATGTCATCCAACGCCTGTTCGCGCTCGGCCTCGGCCTGCAGAGCGCCCGCCAGCGCGCCCGCAACACCGACCTGCAGCAACGGCTCGGCACGCTGGTGGAGGATGCGCAAGGGATCATCGGCGAGATCCGCTCCGCCATCTTCGACCTGCACAGCGACGCCACCGGCACCACCCCGCTGCGCAAACGGCTGCACGACGCCATCGCCGAGCTCACCGCCGAGACGTCCCTGCAGACCACTGTCCGTGTCTCCGGCCCGCTCGGCGTCCTCTCCCCTGGCCTCGCCGACCACGCCGAAGCCGTTGTCCGCGAGGCTGTCTCCAACACCATCCGGCACGCGAGGGCGAGCACCGTGACCATCACCGTGTCGGTCGCCGACGACCTCGCCATCGACGTCACCGACGACGGCGTCGGCATGCCCGACACGGTGGCCCGCAGCGGCCTGCACAACCTCACCGACCGCGCCCGGCAGTCGGACGGCGCCCTGAGCGTGAGCCCGGGGTCCGACGGCGGAACCCGGCTCGTCTGGAGCGCACCGGTGACCTGACCGGGCAGGGCCGTGTTCTCCTCCTGAGCCCGGGATCGGCTCCGCGAGACTGCCGAGTTGATGACCTTGGTCCCTACGGCTGGGGACTTTCTCCGGGCCGAAATGCCCTGGCGGGGACCTACAGTGGTGGAGTGTCCGATGGCGAAGGCGGTGTCCCGATGATCACGGTGTTCCTGGTCGACGACCACGAGGTGGTGCGGCGCGGCGTGGCCGACCTGCTGGAGGCCGAACCCGACCTGACCGTGGTCGGCGAGGCCGGTTCGGCAGCACAGGCCCTGGCCAGGATCCCGGCCCTGCGACCGGACGTGGCCGTCCTCGACGTCCGCCTCGGCGACGGCAACGGCGTCGAGCTCTGCCGCGAGCTGCGCTCCCGGTTACCCGAGCTGAACTGCCTCATGCTCACCTCCTACACCGACGAGCAGGCCATGCTCGACGCCATCCTCGCCGGTGCCGGTGGCTACGTCCTCAAGGACATCCAGGGCCTGCGGCTCGTGGACGCCGTGCGCGACGTCGGCTCCGGCAAGTCCCTCCTGGACAACCGGGCCGCCGCGACCCTGATGGCCCGGCTCCGCGACAGCACCGAGCGGGCCGGGCCCGCGGCCGGCCTCACCGAACGCGAACGCACCCTGCTCGAGCTCATCGGCGAAGGACTCACCAACCGGCAGATCGCCGAACGCATGTACCTGGCCGAGAAGACGGTCAAGAACTACGTCTCCCGCCTGCTCACCAAGCTCGGCCTGGAACGCCGCACCCAGGCCGCCGTGCTGGCCACCAAACTGCGGGACAAGCACCAGCACGACTGACCGCCCGCCCCGGGTGGGTGCGCCCCACCCAGGGCGTATCGTCAGCCGGCCGGGTCGGACCGCACGACCAGAACCGGGCAGTCGGCGTGCTGCAGCATGGCCTGGCTGGTCGAACCGAGCAGCAGCCCGCGGAACCCGCCCCGGCCCCGGCATCCGACCACGAGCAGCCTGGCCCGTGCCGACCACTCCAGCAGCTGATGCCGTGGCCGGTCCCTGGCCACCACCCGCTCGACCCGCACGTCCGGGTACTTCTCCTGCCACCCCGCCAGCCGCTCGGCCAGCGCACGCCGCTCCACCTCGTCCACCGACTCCCAGGTCGAATAGGACCGGGCGGGGCTGAACACGGTGTCGTAGTCGCCGTCGAGCCAGGCATGCACCGCCACCAGGGGCGCGCCCCGCAGCGAGGCCTCCTCGAAGGCGACCGCGACGGCCCGCTCACTGGTCGGGCTGCCGTCGACACCGACCACCACCGGCCCCTCGGTCGGCACGTCCTCGCCGTCCCGGTTGCGCACGACGACCACCGGGCAGTGCGCGTGGCTGCTCACCGCAACGGCCGTGGAACCCAGCCGCATCCCAGGGAAACCGCCCTGCCCGACACCACCCAACACGATCATCCGCGCCTCACCGGACAGCTCCAGCAACGACGGGATCACCGGTTCCCGCACCAGAACGGTGTCGATGTCCACCCCGGGGCCCGCCGTACTGGCGACCTCCATCGCCTCGTCGAGAACCCGCTCGCTGTCCCGCTCGATCGCCTCGAAGAATTCCCGTGGCACCGCGAGGCCACCCCCGTAGTAGCCACCGGACAACGTCAAGGCGTGCGCCAGCCGCAACGGCAGGCCACGTTCCGCCGCGGTCTCCGCCGCCCAGCGCACGGCCCGCGTGGCCGCCTCCGACCCATCGACACCGACGACGATCGCGCCGGCCGTTCCCGTCTCACTCATCTCGTATTCTCCGTTTCTCGTAGAGACGTCTCAGCTACCGCGCTACCTGCACCGTCGGCACCCGGCACAACCGCGCCGCCCGGTGTACCGGACATCGACCTCACCTCTTTTCGCCCGTTTTCCTGGACGCTATGGAGTTCCGCGCCGGTCCGCGCCGGTCCTCCGTCACCTCGTCGAAGGGACCTTCGCCACCGGCCTCCGGGCCGCTTCGCCGGTGACGACAAAGGGCCCCGCCTTTCGGGACTTCCGCCGGCGGACGCGCTCGCCCCCGGCCTGCCAGCCTCGGATCAGCCATCGACCAAGGGGGAACCATGTCCCTTCGAGACGGATCGAGCCACGTCGAGCAGACCCGGCACCCCGTGATCGAAAGCAGCACCACCGCCAGGAAGATCGCGGCCGTGACCAGGATCAGCATGGGCCTGCTGTTCCTGTGGGCCTTCGCGGACAAGACCTCCGGCTGGGGCTACGCCACCAGTTCCACCAACGCCGTGGTCAACGGCGGATCACCCACCACTGGCTTCCTCAGCGGTGTCCACGTCGGACCGTTCGCGGGAACCCTCCGCGGCTGGGCGGGAGCCTGGTGGGCCGACTGGCTGTTCATGGCCGGCCTGCTCGGCATCGGCCTGGCGCTGCTGCTCGGCGTGGGCCTGCGCCTGGCCGCCATCGGAGCCGGACACACCTGGGGCCTCGGCAACCGCTGGGCCCGCGTCACCCGGCACCAACCCTGGCTGCGCTGACCGTTCGAGC
Organism: Amycolatopsis cihanbeyliensis; assembly: GCF_006715045.1. GTDB lineage: Bacteria > Actinomycetota > Actinomycetes > Mycobacteriales > Pseudonocardiaceae > Amycolatopsis > Amycolatopsis cihanbeyliensis. Next base: position 1,669,097 of record NZ_VFML01000001.1, read on the forward strand.
CCGAGGCCACTCGGGCTCGAACCCGTCTCATCCCGCGCGGCACCGGGACGACGTCATCGGTGCGGGACCAGCCCGGGCGCTGCCGCGCGATCAGCGCCGGCACATCGGACTTGGTCAGCCGGGTCAGCGCCACGAACCGGCGGTCGGTGGCCAGCCGGATGCCGTTGGTGCTGAAACCGACACTCCGGATCGGCTTGGCCTGAGCCAGGTCGATGAAGTCCAGGATGTGTTCGTGGATGGTGGGCTCCCGCCGGAGGACACCACCAACGTCGGCGACCCGCAGTCCACAGACCATGATCGGCCGACAGCCCACGGCCACGACGACACCCGCGGCACCCCTTGCTCGGAGTGGTCGCCGTGATCCCGCACCGGCGCGGGTGCTCGACAACGGTTTCCGTCCGCGAGGTCACCGGCTGGAGTCCCGAGCTTGCCCGTGCAGGACTCGCTCGAGGCCGTCGATGATCAGGTCGAGCCCGAACGCGAACTCGTCCGTGTAGGTGTAGCCAGGGCGGAGCGCGTGGTCCGTAATCATCTCGGTGAGGTGCGGGTAGGTGTCCGGAGGCATCCGCGAGGTGATCGTTCCGGCGATCTCCTCGATCTCTTCGGGCGTGTCGAACGGCAGGCTCGACTCCTGCAGAACGAACCCGTAGATGTAGCTGTCGATGGCCGACACCGCATGTGCCGCCATCGCGATCGAGAACCCGGCGTCCCGAAGGCACCCGATCACCCGGTCGTGGTGTCGCAGCGTCGCCGGCCCGGGATCGCGCCGGGACTCCAGCAACCCCAGAGCCCAGGTGTGGCGCGAGAGCACCGTGCGGGCGGAGATCGCCCGCCGGCGCACGGCCACCTTCCAGCCGGCCTGATGGCCAGGCAACTCGATCTGGCCGAAGATGAGGTCGACGATCCCATCCAGGATCTCGTCCTTGTTGGCCACGTGGTGGTACAGCGACATCGCCTCGACTCCGAGCTGCTCGGCCACCTTCCGCATGGTCACCGACCCGACACCCCACTCGTCCGCCACGCGCACGGCAGCCTCGAAGACCCGTTCCTTGCTCAGCGGAGCATGGGACCTCCGACTTCTTTTCGGGCTCGGCGCCACCTGTGGTCTCCCTGAACTCTTCGATGTTCGCGACGCCGCGAGTTGACGCCCTTACATCCGTAAGGATAACCTCCCATTAGAGCCTTACAGGTGTAAGGAAAGATCGCGGGTTTCGGCGACTCCTCCGGAGGTCCTTCGTATCCGCAGGAAAGGGCAGCAGCGTGGACATGCACGAAGGGCAGAACGAAGCCTCTGACCAGCGCACTCCGAAGGTCTGCATCATCGGGGCCTCGGGGAAGCTCGGGCGCTACATGGTCCGGCACGCGTTGGACCGGGGCTACGAGGTCGTGGCCGTGTGCCGCGAGAAGAGCGTCGGGAAGCTGGAAGAACTCGCGAGCCGTATCACCATCCTTCCAGGGCGGACGGACGATCGGGCGGTGGTCCGGCGCGCCGTCGCGGGCTGCGACGGGGTGCTGACAGTGCTGGTCCCCTGGGGGGTCCGCGGGTACTCGACCGGGACGGCCCAGGCGGTGCTCGACCACGCACCCGCGGACGCGCGTCTGGTGTTCTCCTGCGGCTGGCACATCGCTCGCGACAGCCAGGACGTGTACTCGCTCAGGTTTCGAGCGTTCGCCAGGGTCTTCGGCGCGGTGGCCCGCCTTGCCCGCGTGGTGGATGTCCACGACCAGGAGGAGGCATGCCGCCGGGTGTTCGCCAGCCACACGCGCTGGACCGTCGTGCGCGGCAGCGACCTCGAAGAGGGCGAAAGCCAGGGACTGCCGGTATGGAGCAGGCACGTCGGTGACCCGATCCTCGCGAGCAACATCACCCGGCGGATCGATTTCGCGCTGTTCATGGTGGAGGCGCTCGTCGACGACGCGCTGGTCCACGAGGCTCCCGCCATCGTCGGCTGCCGGACACCCTCCGCGCTGAACGCGAGCACCGTCCGAGAAACGTGAACCTCGGGCCGCCCCGGGGAACCTCGCTCGCGGCACCTCGACCGCATCCGCCGCGTCCATGTCATCCCGCCTTCGCCAAGCCACGCCCCGGCACGACGGTAATGATCACCTTGTGTACCAACCATTCCAGCGGACCGCGACGCAGCCAACGCCGCCACAGCACGGACGTCACGAGCATCACGGCGACCACCGCGAGGAAGTACACGAACGAGTACGACTCCGGGTTACCGATGGCGCTCTGATAGAGGAAATGCCCCGCGTACCAGGTCATCGCCATCCCGCCGGCCGCCGCGAGCGGCCACAGCGCGCGCTGCCAGGCCGGCCGATCCATCACCATCAGGAAGGCACCGAGCAGGAACAGCGCCGCGCCGATCATGAACGTGACACCCACCGCGCTGGTCGCGTACAGCGAACGCGGCCCCGGCAGCGCCAGCAGCGCCTGCCACGGTATCGCCGGCAGCCGCGTCGCGTCGATGGCGTCCGCGGCCCCGAACGGGTGGAGCGCGAGCCACGACACCGTGCTCGCCGCGATCGCGGTCCCCAGACCGATGATCATCATACGCAGCCGCACGGTGTGGCTGTGCAGATCGAGCCTGCCGATCGCCAGACCGGCCAGCACCAGTGGAATTCCGTAGATGGTCTGGAAACCACCGCCGGTGAACACCAGGCTGAACAGGTAGTCGCCCCACTGTGCCGGATGCGTCAGCACCGCGAGCCCGGTCGGGATCTCCGCCATCATCCAGTCGGTGCGGGTGTTCATCACCCAGACGGGATACAGCGTTGCCAGCGGCACGGCGAGCGCGGAGAGGGCGAACAGCGTGCGCGGCCGCAGCCGGGTGAAGGGCAGGAGGAACAGGAGCAGCACCGCGTAGAACGCGAGCACCGAGTCGCCGAACTCGTCGATGCACAGGCTGATCAGGAACAGCGCCACCGCGCGCACCACGACCCGCAGGCACGCCGTGGTCATCCGCCGCCCGGAGTAGGGCCGCGACCCGCCGGTCATCAGCGCGACCGACACCCCGGCGAGCAGCACGAAGAGGCTCATCGCACGGGATGATGTCTCGGTGTCCAGCCAGTGCAGGAATCCCGGTGCCTGCGCACGCGGACCGGCGTGCAGCCAGCCGGTCATCCCGAAGTGCATCACGAACACGCCAATGATCGCCAGCGCACGAACCACGTCGACGCCGAGCAGGCGTCCCTTCGGTACCCGGTGCGAGTCCGGACCGGCTTCCACAGCGGCCGGAACAGTGTCAGATGAGGCCATGGCCGCGAGATTGCCGACCCGATGTCCGACACGCGTGGACGTCGTGTCGCAGTTGGGTCGCGGCCGCGCTCAGGGTGCCGGGCAAGTCCGCGGTTCGGTCCTGCGGCCGACGGTGAAATTGACCACCACATGAGTCACGCGGCTGTCGCCGCTCTGCCGCCGCACCCCGAGCGCGGTGCAGGACACCTGGTCGACGCCGCGTGGGCCCAGTTCACTCCTGGCCAGTGGCAGGTCGACCGTGATGGTGGTGTTCGCGATCGTCACCTGCGGCCCCAGCGAGTCGACGGTGGGCAGGTCCGAGTGCAGGCCTTCGCGGTTCTGGTCGCCCACCCGCAGCAGCAGGTCCACCGCGTTGGTGACCTCGCCCAGCCGCTCGCTGGGCGTGACGCTCGGCACCAGATTTCCCCGCGCGTCAACGAAGTACAGCGTCGGGCCGGGCGCGACGCCGGTCGGTGCGTCCCCGCCGTCGAGCGGCCCGGTCGGTTCGATCCCGCACCCGGTGAGCATCAACCCTGCCGCGAGCATCGCGGGCACTCGCCGCCGGATCACGGGTCCTCCTCAGGAAACCTCGGCAGGCGGACGACGAACCTCGCGCCGGCGCCCGGCTCGTTGCCCGCGTCGATGTCGCCGCCGTGCAGGCGAGCGTTCTCGACCGCGATCGCAAGACCCAACCCACTGCCCTCGGACCGCGTCCGCGCGATGTCGGCCTTGTAGAACCGCGCGAACACGCGTTCCGCCCCGCCCTCCGGCAGGCCCGGTCCGTGATCGACCACGACCACCTCGACCTCCCGCTCGTCGGCACGCAACCGCACCCGCACCGGCGGCCGACCGTGCCGCAGCGCGTTCCCGACCAGGTTCGCGACCAGCACGTCCAGCCGTCGCCGGTCGAGGACCGCACCGATCTCCTCCGGAGCGTCCAGCTCGACCCGCTCACCCCAGCCCCGCGCACGGAGGCAGTCCTCGACGGCCCCGCCCACATCGACGTCCTCCAGCCGCAGTGTCGCCGCGCCCGCGTCGAACCGGGACACCTCGATCAGGTCCTCGACCAGCCGGGTGAGCTTGCGGGTCTCCTCCACCGCGAGCAGCGTCGAGTCCCGAGCGTCCCGGCGCATCTGCCCCGCCTCGGCCTCCAGCACCTCGGCCACCGCGGTCAACGTGGTCAGCGGCGTGCGCAGCTCGTGTGAGACGTCGGCGACGAACCGCCTGGCGTCGGTCTCCATCCGGCGAAGCTCGGCCACCGACGCCTGGAGCTCGGCCGCCATGTGGTTGAACGTGCCCGACAGCTCGGCGAGCTCGTCGGAACCCCGCACCCGCAACCGTACGTCCAGGTCGCCGCGGGCAAAGCGCCGTGCGGTGCCGCGCAGCTCCCGCACCGGGCGGAGCACCCGGCGGGCGGCGAGCAGCGCCAGCACGATCGCCAGCGGTAAGGCGAGCGCGCTCGTCCGTACCGCCGCCTGCGCCGACGCGTCGATCTGCTGCTGGGTCGGCATGAGGTCACGGACCGCGTAGACCTCGATACCCGACGGCCTTCTCTCCCCGTCCACAGTGGTTTTCACTACCGGGGTACCGACCAGCAGCTTCGGCCCGCTCGCCGGGGTGACCCGCTGGAGGACCAGCGCGTTTCGCTCGCGGACAGCCGCGCGCAGGGTGCCGGTCAGGAGTCCCAGGTCCGCTCCTTCCGCTGACGTCAACCGACCGTAGGTCACCAGGGCGGGCCCGCCGACCGCGGACCGCAGCCGGTCCAGTGCCTCCTGGTCAGGTGGGTACGTCAGGTCGATGGCGACGGAACCCACCCGGCGCTGGACGTCCTCGGTGGTCCGTTGCTGCGCCTCGGAGACCAGCGAACCGCGGGCGGAGCCGTAGCTCGCCCACGCCGCCGCGACCGCACCGACCACGGTGACCAGCACGAACGCCAGCAGCAGCCGGACCCGCAGGCCGGTGAGCCACCGCGGCATGCTCACACCGGTCCGAACCGGTAGCCGAAGCCACGCACGGTCTGCACGAACACCGGCGACGTGGGGTCACTCTCGATCTTCGCCCGCAGGCGCTGCACACAGTTGTCCACCAGTCGCGAGTCGCCGAGATAGTCGTGCTCCCACACCGACTGCAGCAGTTGCCGGCGGCTGAGCACCTGGCCGGGTGAGCGGGACAGTTCCAGCAGCACGCGCAGTTCCGTCGGGGTCAGCGACACCGGATCGCCGTCCTTGGTCACGGTCATGCCGCTGCGATCGATCGTGAGCCCGGCGTGGGTCTCGGTGCGCCGCGGTTCCGGAGCGCCGCGACGCAGCACCGCCCTGATCCGCGCGTCGAGCACGCGGGGCAGCACGGGCTTGACCACGTAGTCGTCCGCGCCCGCTTCCAGGCCGCCGACCACGTCGAAGTCGTCTCCCTTGGCGGTCAGCATGATGATCGGCACATGCGAGTCGGCCCGGAGCCGTCGGCACACCTCGAACCCGTCGATACCGGGCAGCATGAGATCGAGTACGACGACCTCCGGCCGCGCGTCACGCGACTGTCTCAGGCCCTCCTCGCCCGTCTCCGCGCTGCGTACCTGGTGCCCGTGCCTGCCAAGCGCCATGCCGAGGCCACGGCGAATGGACGGGTCGTCCTCGATCAGCAGAACCTGTGCCACGCAATCGATTATCGGGGCAGGTCAGCGCGGGCGCTCGGGGACGGGGGCGTTCTGCGACAGGATCAGGACATCGCGAGGACCGCCCACCGACATCACGCGCGCAGGGTCGAGGGCATGGCTACCCCCGCGCATCGCTTGCCCGCCCTCCTGGGCGCGCTGATCATCGGCCTGCTCGCGGTGACCGGTTGTACCGCGGTCGCGTCCTCGAGCCACCAGGGCAAGGAGCTGTACCTGACCTTCGACGACGGCCCCGGCACCGATACCGGGCACATCCTCGATGTGCTCGAGGAGAACGACGCCAGGGCGGTGTTCTTCGCCGTCGGCAGGAACCTCGACTCCCACCGCGACCTGGCCCGCCGTGCGATCTCCGAGGGCCACATCCTCGCCAACCACACATGGGATCACCAGACACTGACCACGCTGGACCCGGCGGGGTTGGACGCCGAACTCGACAAGGCCACCGCCGAGTTGCACCAGGTCGGATCCACCAGCCCCTGTGTCCGCCCGCCCTCCGGCGCCACGAACGAGGTGGTCGACACGCGTTTCCAGGAGAAGGGCATGCGCCGCGTGCTGTGGAACGTGGACACGGAAGACTGGCGCGAACCGGGCGCCTCCGTGATCGCGCGACGGCTCGTCGACCGCGCCACGCCCGGCGCTGTGATCCTGATGCACGATGGCGGTGGCGACCGTTCGGAGACCGTGCAGGCGTTGCGCGAGGCACTACCGGAACTCGCCGCGCGCGGCTACACCTTCAGCACCGTGCCGGGCTGCTGACACCCGGTGCCCCCGCCGCGGTGCGCCGATACCGGACACTGACGATCAAGACAGCGGGCTGGCCGAGGGGTACCCTCCCCCACCAGCAGTCCGGCACGCCGAGAAAGGAGCGTCTCCCGTGCGCGACCACCATGTCTACGACCTCGGCGACTTCACCCTGCAGGGTGGCCTCACCCTGCGCGACGCCAAGCTTGCCTACCAGACCTACGGCACCCTCAACGCCGGGCGGGACAACGCGATCGTGTATCCCACCTGGTACTCCGGCCGGCACTGGGAGAACGAGTGGCTGATCGGGCCCGGCATGGCGCTCGACCCCGACAAGTACTTCATCATCGTGCCGAACATGTTCGGCAACGGGCTGTCCAGCTCACCCAGCAACACCCCACCACCGTGGGACCGTGCCCGGTTCCCCAACGTCACCATGTACGACAACGTCCGGGCTCAGCACCGGCTGGTCACCGAGCACTTCGGTATCGAGCGGCTGCCGCTGGTCACCGGCTGGTCGATGGGCGCGGGCCAGACCTACCAGTGGGCCGTGGCCTACCCCGACATGGTCGAACGGATCGCACCGTTCTGCGGCTCCACGGTCACCAGCGAGCACAACAAGGTCTTCCTCGACAGCGTGCGGGCCGCGCTCACCGCCGACGACGCCTGGCAGGGCGGCTGGTACGAAACCCAACCGACCAAGGGACTGCGCGCGGCGGCCCGAGTCTACGCGGGCTGGGGTTTCTCCCAGGCGTTCTACTGGCACCAGACCTACCGCCAACTGGGCTTCAGCTCGCTCGAGGACTTCGCGGTCGGCTTCTGGGAAGGGTTCTTCCTCGACGACCGGGACGCAAACAACCTGCTCACGATGCTCTGGACCTGGCACAACGCCGACGTCGGCAAGACACCCGGTTTCGAAGGCGACACCGAGCGGGCGCTGCGCTCGATCACCGCGAACGCGATGGTGTTGCCCGCCGAGAAGGACCTCTACTTCCCGCCGGAGGACGAGGAGTGGGCGTGCGCGTTCATCCCGCATGCGGAGTTGAGGGTGATCCCGGGAGTCTGGGGACACTTCGCGGGCGGCGGTGCCAACCCCACCGACACCGCGTTCATCGACAACGCGCTGAAGGATCTGCTCACCCGCTGACCACACCGTCCCGCCACACCTTCCGCCGCGTCGGCTCGAAGGGTCGGGAGCGAGCACGAGCAACGCCAGTGGCGGCCGCGGCAGTCCGGGTGCGCCAGGCGGTTCTCGCGGCGAAGCAGGGCCCGAGGTGACGGTCGCCCGGCCGGCCATCGACGGCGTCGCCACGATCGAGGAACCGCGCGGGAGGCCGCGGCCGACCTGTCGATCAGTGCGGTTCTCGAGCGCGGCACCGCTACCTTCCGGGGTGAACTGCCGTCGTGATCCGGCCCGCGGGGCTTCGCCGTCGCCTTGTCACCGCGCCGTACCGTAGCATCCGAGCTGGAAAATACAGTGGTGTATGGAACTGGGCGGGGGATCTTCGTGGTCGTTGTCGGTGCGATGACCGCACTGGTTCTGCTGCTGGTCGGCGGCCTGCACGAGGTATGGATCTTCGCCGTATGGCCGTTCGCCAGCAGGGCCGACTTCACCCGGGTGGTCGGCGGCGTCGACGAGGACGAGGCGCCGCCGGCGTGGTCCACCGCCGCCGTCGCCGTGCTGCTGCTGGCCGCGGCGTATCTGGTGGCCGGGCGGGCAGGCATCGTCGGCGAGATCGGGCCACCCTGGCTCCACACCGTCGGCGCTTGGGGCGTGACCGCCGTGCTGCTGGTGCGCGGAGTCGTCGGGCTCACCGTGTTCTCCCGCAGGCGCGACATCTTCGGCCGGATGGACCGGAAGGTGTACTCGCCGCTGTGCGTGGCGCTCGCCACCGGGAGTGCCGTCGTCGCACTCAGCTAGCTGGTGCGGGGCACGACGTCATGCGCCGCGCCCGCCGAGGCCCCCAGCCGGCCGGTCATCAGGTCCGAAGATCGCGCCTATTTGCACCGGAACGAAAACCATCCCGGATCACCGACAACAAAGGTGACCAGCCTCACCGTTTTCGGGTTGGCGACAATCGGGTATATCATCGCCCGACCAGGCGCTCTACCAGACCGTCACCAACCGAGGAACCCGCCGAACGTGTTACCTCGTATTGTTGGCTCGATTGTGGGAAATTGTTGGCCCCTACCCCCGTTCGGGGGTCCGTTCCGGGGCCATTGGGAGTATTTTCCGGTGGGAAGGTAACCAGTCGCCGTGGATTTCCGTCATCCTTTCCGTACGGCTGCGGCTCGGCGAGCCGGAGTGGGAACGCCGGCGGTACCGAGTTCAGCGAGTCGACGGTGACGTCCTGTACTCGACGAACCGCGTGGCGAGTCACGGGACTGTGATCTGGGGGATGGCGTGGACGAGATGTTGGAGTTTCGCCTGCTCGGCCCATTGGAGGTGCTCGCACGGGCGGAACCGGTTCCGATCGGCGGGCTGCGGCAGCGCGTGGTGCTGACGACGCTGCTGCTGAATGCCGGCCGGGTGGTGTCGGTGGACACGCTGGCCGAGACGGTATGGGGCGCGCGACCCCCTTCTACCAGCCGGACCCAGGTGGCCATCTGCGTGTCGGCGCTCCGGAAGGCGTTCCGGGCGCACGGGGTCCGGCGGGAGGTGATCGAGACCTCCGCGCCGGGGTACGTGCTGCACCCGGCGGGGCACCGGGTGGACACCCTGATGTTCGAGGAACTGGTGGCCGAGGCGCGGGCGGAGGCGAGGGAGAACAGGGCCGCGGAGGCGGTGCGCTGCTTCGACTCGGCCCTGGCCCTGCGGCGCGGCCCGGTGCTGTCCAACGTCACCGGGCTGGCCCTGGAGGAAGCGGCCGAGTTGCTGGAGGAGAGCCTGCTGACCGCGTACGAGGAGCAGGTCGAGCTGCGGTTGGACCTTGGCGAGCACCGCTCGCTGGTCGGCGGGTTGGCCGCGGCGGTCGAGAAGTACCCGCTGCGGGACCGGCTGCACGGGTCGCTGATGACGGCGCAGTACCGATCCGGCCGGCGGGTCGCGGCTCTGGAGACGTTCGCGCGCTGCCGCCGCCGTTGGGTCGAGGACCTGGGTCTCGAGCCGAGCGCGCAGCTACGGCGGCTGCACGAGCGCATCCTGCGCGACGAGGAGGGCCCGCCCGCGGACCGGCCCCCTGCCCAGCTTCCCGCCGCGACGCAGGCGTTCACCGGGCGAGCCGAGGCGCTGACCGCATTGGACCGGCTGGCCGACCGGGGCGGGACGGGCGGTACACCACCGCTCGGGCTGATTGTCGGCGGCGTCGGAGTGGGCAAGACCGCGTTGGCGGTGTGGTGGGGGCAGCGCGGGACCGACCGGTTCCCGGACGGCCAGCTGTTCGTGGATCTGCACGGGCACGATCCGCACCGCGCACCGGCGGATCCGAGTGCCGTACTGGCCCGCCTGCTGCGCTCGCTCGGGGTGCCCGCCGAGCAGGTGCCACGCCCCGCCGAGCGCCCCGAGCTGTTCCGCACGCTGCTGGCCCGCAAGCGGATGCTGCTGGTGCTGGACGACGCCAGGGACGCCACGCAGGTGTGGCCGCTGCTGCCGAACACCGCGAGCTGCCAGGTGCTGGTGACCTCGCGGGACCCGCTGCGCGAGCTGGTGGCCCGCTGCGGCACCGTGCCGCTGCGGCTGGACAGCCTGCGGCAGGACGAGGCGGTGGCGCTGGTGCGCGGGATCGTCGGCGAGGCCAGGGTGACACGGGACCCGGAGGCGGTGGCGCGGCTGGTCGAGCTGTGCGGGCGACTACCGGGGGCGCTGCTGGCGGCGGCCGCGCATCTGGCCAGCAAGCCACACTGGGACGTTGCCAGGATGGTGCGCGAGCTGTGCCGCCCGCGGCATCGGCTGGCCGGGCTGGGCGGCGCGGGACAGCGGCTGCGGGACGGGCTGGCCGCCAGCGCACGCCGGCTGGACCCGGCCGCGGCCCACCTGTACCGGGCGCTTGGCGAGTTGCCCACCCCGGAGCTGACCTGCTGGACGGCGGAGACCCTGCTGAGCTGCCCGGCTCCGGATGCCGACGACGTACTCGAGCGGCTGGTCGACGCGCATCTGCTGGAGCCCGCCGGCTCCGACGCCGACGGCGGGACCCGGTACCGGCTGCCCAGCCTGCCCCATGCCTTCGCGGCGGAACTGGCCACCGCCGGTCCATGACCCACACCGGCTCGACGGGAGAGGAAACCCAGTGACCACAGTCGAAGCGTGCCCCTACCCCTTCAGCGACCCGGTCCGCCTTGACCTGCACCCCCGGTACGCCGAGCTGCGCGCCGAGCGACCGGCGATGCGGGTGCGGCTGCCCTACGGCGCGGAATGCTGGCTGGTGACCCGCTACGAGGACGTCAAGACCGTGCTCGCCGACCACCGGTTCAGCCGGGCACGTACGGCCGGCAGGGAGGACACCCCACGGGTGACGCCCGAGGCGGCGCCGGCGGGCTCGATCCTGAGCATGGACCCGCCCGAGCACAGCCGTCTCCGCAGGCTGATCGCGCGGGCGTTCACCTCGCGAAGGGTCCGCGAGTTCCGGCCCCGCACCCAGGAGATCGTGGACGGCCTGCTGGACGAGATCGAGCACACCGGTCCCCCCGCCGACCTGGTGGAGAGCCTCGCGTTGCCGTTGCCGGTATCGGTGATCTCGCAGATGCTCGGCGTGCCGCCGGGCGAGCACCACCGGTTCCGGGACTTCTCAGCGATGGTGCTGTCCACCACGACGCACACCCGCGAGGAGGTGGTGGCCGCGCGGGCGGCGCTGGAGGAGTACCTGAGCGAGTTGGCCGAGCAACGTCGCCGGCAGCCCGGCGAGGACCTGATCAGCGCGCTGGTCGCCGCGCACGACGACGACAAGCTGACCGACAAGGAGCTGACGCAGACCGGGATCACGCTGCTGGTCGGCGGGCACGAGTCGACCGCGAGCCAGTTCGCCAGCTCGGTCTACCTGCTGCTGTCCCGGCCCGAGCAGTGGGCGCTGCTGCGGGAACGCCCCGAGCTGGTGCCCTCGGCGGTGGAGGAACTGCTGCGCTACATCCCGCTCGGCTCCGGCGGCGCGTTCGCCCGGATCGCCACCGAGGACATCGAGCTGGGCGGCGTGCTGGTGCGGGCGGGCGAAGCCGTGGTGGCCAGCACCAACTCGGCCAACCGGGACGAGGAGGTGTTCGCCGATCCGGCGGAACTGGACCTCACCCGCGAGGACAACCCGCACCTGGCCTTCGGCAGCGGGGTACACGTCTGCCTCGGCGCGCAGCTCGCGCGGGGTGAGTTGCAGGTCGCGCTGGGCTCGCTGCTCGCCCGCTTCCCCGAGTTGCGCCTGACCCGGCCCGCCGAGGAGGTGCCGTGGAAGGAGGGCACCCTGCTGCGCTCGCCCCGGAGCCTTCCGGTCACCTGGTGATCAGCGTCGGCTGTTCACCAGGAAATCGAGCACCGTATCGGCGGCGGAAAGCTGCCGGCTGGTCACCCCGACCGTGCGGGTCGAGGTGCGGAACTCGCCGCCCGGCCAGGTATGGCCGCCGCCGTGCACGATGACGGACACCACCCGCAGTCCGGTGCCCGGATTGGTCCAGGTGTCCCTGCCGACCGAGGTGCCGTCGGCGGGGGTGTCGGCAGGCAGATCCTCGTGGCGGTGCCGGGTGGCACCGCCGGCCCGGCGGAACGCCGCCACGGTCTCGGCGGTGGACCTCGTCGGCGTGGGTGGTTCCTTGCCGATCTCCGAGGGCCTGGCCGGCGCGCCGGCCAGGCCCTCGATGGGGCGGAGCGGGTCGGCGTCCCCGTAGATGGACAGCACCGGGATGGGCCCGGCCGGCCGCACCGGCGCCGGCGGGCCCGCCAGCTGGCCCGCCACGGACGCGGCGGCGGCGAACCAGTCGGGGCGCTCGGCGGCCAGCCGCAACGCCATCGCCCCGCCCTCGGAGAAACCGGCCACGTACACGTGCTCCGGATCGATGTCCGCGGTGTGGCTCAGCTCCTCGATCACCGCGTGGGCGAAGTCCACGTCGGCGGCGGGGTTCGGGCGCAGCGCGGTGGGCCGCGGCGAGGCCGACCAGCCCGCGGACAGCCCTTCCAGGTAGGCCACGGCCACGCCCACGGCATCGGCGGCCTCGTTCAGCCCGCTGTACCGCTCCATCCGCTCGGCGGAACCGCCCTTGCCGTGCAGGACCAGCAGCAGCGGCCGGCCCGCGCCCTCAGCGGGGCGGGCCGAGCTGTGCAGCCGGTAGGAGCGGGATCGGCCCGCGGCGGTGATCTCCCGGACCTCGGTGTCGGCGTCGGTGACCGGGCGGCGCTTGGCCGGGGTGCCGCCGCCGTCGGCGAGGGAGGAGGACACGGCGGGCCGGGGTGGGGGCTGCTCCGGCGACGAGCACCCGCACAGCAACACCGGTACCAAGGAGACGAGCGCGCACCACCGCGAGATCCTGTGCATGGTCAGTGAAGATAACGGGCGAGCTCCGGGCGGACCCGTCCCGACTCGCCCGATTCCACCTCCCGGGTGTTACCGGTGTGCCAGAACAGGTAGGTGCCGCCGCGCTCGTTCTCCTTGCCGTCGGCGTCGGCGAGGAAGCGGGCGAATGCCTTGGCCCCGTAGCACTCGTCCACCTCCACGTCCGCCGACTCGCGCAGCAGGCGAGCCGCCCGTGTCCCCTGCGGGCCGGGCACGCCGTAGGGCGCGCCTGCGCACCCGTCGACGTGCCGGACCTCCCCCGCTCGCACCGCCTGATCGCCACCACCGAGCGAGGCCGCCACCGCGCGGGCGCGCTCGAGTAGGCCGGGTCCGGTGACCGAGGGGTCCCCCACCACGTCGACGGCGATCACCTGGAACGGCAGGCCGGCGAGTGCCAGCCCGGCGGCGATGCCGGCGGCGGTGAGGGTGGACGCGGCAGGCAGGTACACCCGTAGCGGGGTGGGCAGGGCCAGCGCGCGGGCCTGCTCGGCGAGTTCCCTGCCGGCCAGCGCGTGCGCGTGCCCGGCCACCGGGTCCGCGCCGCCGAACGGGATGACGTGTGGCCGTTCGCCCCGCCCGCGCAGCTCCGCCAGCGCGGTGCGGTGACGTTCCCGGGACGGGTGCACCGAGACCCCGGTGGGCACCGGCTCCAGGTACGCGCCCGCGGCCAGTGCCAGCCGCAGGTTGCGCGCGACCAGCCGCCCCGGCTCCTGGGGCAACACCAACGCGGTGACCCGCAACCCCAGCCGGGCCGCGTGTACGGCGGTGGCCGCGACGTGGTTGGAACCGACGGTGCCCGCGGTGAGGATCGCGGTGGCCTCCGCGGCCGTGGCCGCCCCCAGGGTGAACTCCAGCGCCCTGGTCTTGCAGCCGCCGAAGGCCGGCGAGTTCTCGTCATCACGCTTGAGGTACACCGGCCGGTGCGACAGGCCGGCGAGCGGCTGGAGCCAGGTGGGCGTGGTGGCCAGCGGGACGCGCGGCCGGTGACCGGCGGGTTCGGTCATGCCCGCTCCTCCGCGGCCCCGCGCGCGTCCGCGATCGTGTCGACGGGGCACCCGGCACGACCCGGCGCATGGCCACCAGGACACGCGCCCCGCCGCCCCGACAGCGGGGCCTCCGGCCGAGGGCGCGCTCCGTGGTCACCGTGACGGCCGCGGGTTGACCCAAGGGGTGTCATGCCCGCTCCTGTGCCGCCGCATGCAGCGTCTCTCGCGGGCGGAGCGGGCATGTCCGTCCAGTTCTCCTCGATCCAGCTCAGGCAGCGCTGCTTGGGCCCGCGCCGCCCCACCGTCCGCCGGCCTTCCGGGACCGATGAGGCGGCAGGCCAGATCGAATACTGCTCCTCGTCGTTGACAACGACCTCGTATTCGGTGTCCTCGTTTTCACCCGTCACGAACAAATACCCCCACACACATTTTTGTCCACATTGTATCTACCCCTCTTTTTGTTTCGTTATTGATTGCGAATAATGTTCTTCCGACGATACTGTCGTGCCCATGGTGATCACCCGGGGCGCGGAGCGACTCGGGTTCCCCCGGATGCGCGGGCTGCACCGGCTGGCGATCGGGGCCGCGGTGGACAGCCTCGGCAGCGGGATCTTCGTTCCGTTCACCATTCCGTACTTCCTGATCGTCACCGACCTCGAACTGGTCAGCATCGGCACCGCACTCTCGGTGGCCGCGCTGGCCGGTGTACCCGCGGGGATGATGGCCGGCCCGCTGGTGGACCGGTTCGGGGCCACCACCATCGTGGTCGGGTCGAACCTGTTGCACAGCGTGGGCTTCCTCGGATACCTGTGGGTGGAGACCCCCTGGCAGCTCGCGCTGGTGGCCGCGCTGATCTACTGGGCCGACGGAGCCTGGCTACCGGCGCAGGGCTCCCTCGTGGTCGAGTTGGTGGGACTGGACCAGCAGCCACGCTGGTTCGCCCTGATCCGCTCCACCCGCAACGCCGCACTCGGGCTCGGCGGGATCATCGCCGCCTCGGTCGTCGGGTTCGGGGACGCCGGCTACCAGGCGCTGGCGATGGGCAACGCGCTCAGTTACCTGCTGGTGGCCGTACTCATCGGCACCTGGCCGAAAGCACGTACCCGCGCCGGCAGGCGCGCCGCGGTGGCGCGACCGCGTGCGGTGGGCGGCTACCGCCAGGTGTTGCGGGACCGGCCGTTCACCCTGGTGGTGCTGGCCAACGGATGCTTCGTGCTCGCCATCTTCGCGATCATCCTGCTGATACCCGCGTACGTCGGCCTGACCCTGCCCGAACTCGCCTGGCTGCCAGGAGCCCTGTACACCGTCAACACAGTGCTCGTGGTGCTGGCGCAGCCGCCCGTGGTGCGCTGGACGGAGCGGCGGGCCGAAACCATGGTGCTCCGGCTGGCCGCGCTGGTGTGGATAGCCTCCTTCGGTGTGCTGGCCGTATCGGCGTTGCTCGCCCCACCGCTGGCCGTGTTCGTGGTGTTCTTCGGGGTGGTGGTGTTCACAGCCGCGGAACTGCTGTTCGCTCCCACCAGTGCGGCTTTCGTCGCCCGGCTGGCCCCGCCGACCCTGCGCGGGCGCTATCTCGGCACGCACCAGCTTTCCTGGGGAACGGCGACGGTCGTGGCCCCGCTGCTGTTCACCAGCCTGCTGTCACTCGGCCCGGTGTGGCCATGGCTCGCGCTGATCGCCATCTGCATGACCGGATGGCTACTGGTCGGCATGGCCCGCCGCCGGATGGAGGCCCGGCCCCGGCACGAGCGAACCTGACCTTCAGCGAAGTGGCCTGCGAAGCGCTCGTGCCGGCTGGGCAGGCCCGTGTGATGAGTGTCGTGGATGGCGCGGACGCGGGTGAGTCGGTCGCGCCACCATGCGGACTGTTCGGGGTCGGCCAGTTCGTAAGTATCGAGCAGGCTCAGGTCGGGAGCGGGTGGCGTGCGCGGCACGGGCAGGTAGCCATCCACCGCGCTCAAGGAGTCGGGACCGGACACGATGTCGCTGTCCAGCAGCGAGAGCGTGCCAAGCCCGCACGCGAAGGCCAGGTCAGGCAGTGCAGCCGCGAGTGCGACCTGCGCGGCGAGGCCGACGCTGGTTTCCAGCGCGGAGGAGACCACGCAAGGCAGTCCGGCGGCTTCAGCGACCTGCAACGAGCGCCGCACACCGCCGAGGGGGGTGCACTTGATCACGGCGATGTCGGCCGCTCCGGCGACCGCCACCCGCAGCGGATCCTCCGCGCGGCGGATGGACTCATCAGCGGCGATCCGCACCTCGACCTGCCGCCGGACGGCGGCGAGTTCCTCGATGGTGTGGCAGGGTTGCTCGACGTACTCCAGACCGCTGGCGGCCTTGTCGAGCTGGCGGATGTGGGATACGGCGGTGTCGGTGTCCCAAACCCCGTTGGCGTCTACCCGGATCGCCCCGTCGGGGCCGAGTGCAGCCCGCACCGCCTCGACGCGGGCGAGGTCTTCGGCCAAAGACTCCGGATGATCGGCGACCTTGACCTTGGCGGTGCGACATCCGGAATGGGCGGTGACCTCGTAGGCCCGTTCCGGGCCGACTGCGGGGACTGTGCAGTTGATCGGGATGCGGGCGCGCACGGGTTCGGGCCAGCCGAGCGTGCATTGTTCGATCGTGGTCGCCAGCCACGAAGCAGACACGGTGTCGTCGTAGTCGGCGAAGGGACAGAACTCGCCCCATCCGAAGGGGCCCTCGATCAGCATCCCCTCGCGCACGGTGATACCCCGGAATCGGGCGCGCATGGGGATGGCGAAAATGCGGGCGCCATCGAAGTCGATCTCGTTGCTCATCAGGTGGCAGTCTCCTCGTCGGCGCGGGTGCTCGTGCGGGTGAGATCTGTGATGCGGTCGTCTAGCTCACGCACGCCCAGTGAGCCGTTGCGCAGCGGCCGGACTTGGCGTTGCAGCGTGCGAAGCCGGTCGAGTGCGCGAGTAGAGCTGACCTGACCGGCCGTGCGCACGGCTTTCCGCCCCACCGAGGCGGCTTGTTCCAGATCGCCGCTAGCCAGGTGTGCGGTGGCAAGGTCGGTCTGCACGAAGCACCGCCTGCGCACTCGCCACGGCTCGTAACCGTCCAACGCCTGCTTGATCAGGCGAGTACCCTGCTCGAGCTCGCCCGCGTCGCGCAGGCACCGACCAAGATCGGCGGCGAGTTCTTCGGCACCACCCCCGGTGAACTCGCTGAGATCCAGCACGGCCGTTACGGCACCCCGACACTCGCCGAACGTAAGATCGCCGCGCTCAAGCGCTCGATCGCCGCCTGCGAAGACCACGGGGTCAAGGCCAGCGCCAATATCGTCGTGCCCGACCACAGTCATGCCCCACGTGTGCACCGGCTGCTGGACGAGTACTCCCCGCACCTGTCGGTGCGGCTGCTCAACTCGCTAGAACATGGAACCACCTCGATCGAAGCCATCGAACGCATCCTCGCCAAGCGCGGCGCGGTCGCCACGACGCACTACATCACCGCAGGCGTCTCCGGCGCCCGTGTCGCCTACCACCTGCCCGACGGGCGACGCGTGTCCTTCAAGCAGATCCGACGGGTACGGCTGCCCGAGACCTGCACCGGGTGCCGGTTCAACAACGAAACCGACTGCCATGAAGGCTTTTACGGAGTCCGGCTTTACTACGACCGCACCGGGCGGTATCACGTCGGTGTCTGCATCCAGCGCATGGACCTGAGCCTGTCTCTCGATGAGTTCCTGACCAGCTCACTCCGCAGCGAGATCCTGGATCTGCGGGATTCTGAGTACCACCGGCTCAACGCTCGGCGAGCCGGGTAACCTGCGGTATCGATCGCTATTCGGAGGGAGTGCCACCGTGCCTGTCGAGCACGAAGCCAAGGTCCTCGACATCGACCCCGAGGTCACCGAGCGCCTGATCCTCGGCAAAGGGGGCAGAAGCTCCGCGAGAAGTTCATGCGCCGCTACGTCTACGACATCGCCCCCGGGGACGATTCGAAATGGATCAGGCTCCGCGACACCGACGGCGAGAGCACACTAACCGTCAAGGAGATCGTCAGCGACGCCATCGACGGCACTCAGGAGATCGAGGTCGGCGTCGATGACTTCGCCGCCGCAGGCGCCCTGCTCGGGATGCTGGGCTTCGACCCGAAATCCTACCAAGAGACCAAACGCACCAGCTTCATCCTCGACGGTGCCCAGGTGGAGATCGACATCTGGCCACGGATCCCGCCGTACCTGGAGATCGAGGCTGGTTCCACGGACGAGGTGGTACGCGTGGCCGCCCTGCTCGGCTACACCGAAGCCGACCTCACCGGTGAGAACACTGTCAAGATCTACGCCCGCTACGGCATCGACCTCGACACGATCACCGAACTGACGTTCTGACCGGCACTCTCCCTCTCGCCGCGGGACATCCGTGCCGTGCCGCGTATCCGGCGCCTTCCTGGCCCGACTGCCCGGCTCCGCCGATGGTGCGACGCGCCGGTCAGGCCGTAGCCGCGGTGTAGTCCCTGACCAGTGACGTGATCGTTCGCCGGATGCCCGCACGGACGTCGGCCTCGGTAGCGGCGGTGAGCAGGAGGTGGTGGAGCACGCCGACAAGCGCCAGCGCCAACCCCGACGGCTCGGCGGACCCGGTGAGGCGACCGAGTCGTTGCTCCTCGGCGAGGTACGTGGCGGCGGCGCTCTCGATCGCGTCCAGACCGGTCGTCTCGTCCCCGAGTACGGCACGGACGCGTCCCGCCAGCTCCGGCCGGGAGACGAGCAGCCTCGTCAACGCCAGGACGGTCACCAGCGGTGTCGCGAGCACGGCTGCGCACAGGTTTCCGACGACGCTACCGGTGCCGGACCGCTCCGGTAGCGCCGCCGCCTCGGCGGAGATCACGAAGGAGCGGTCGACGGCGTAGGCGGCAAGGAAGTCGTCGAGATCCACGAAGTGTGCGTACAGCAGCCCGGTCGCGACTCCGGCCTCGCCGGTGACAGCCCGACCGCTGAGCCTGCTCGGCCCGTCGCGGACGACCACCTGCTCGGCGGCGGCGAACAACTGCTGCCGGAGCTCCGGGATGGCGACACCTCTTGGCACATCCCCAGCTTAACTTGCGCCCACTATGAGCATGTGTTCATACTTGGTTTGAGCAGACGCTCATACTTGTCGGGGATGGGAGCGGCAATGACGGGTGGCACCGCGAGCAGGGGTACGCGAACACGACGAGCGGTCGTCGCGGGGGCTGGCATCGCCGGTCTGGCAGCCGCACTGCGGCTGCGTCAGGCGGGATGGGAGGTGCTCGTGGTCGAGCGTGCCCCGGCTCGCCGCAGTAGCGGGTACCTGGTGAACCTGCTCGGGCACGGGTACGACGCCGCGGAGCGGCTGGGGGTGCTGCCCGCGCTGGCTCCGCTGGATATCGGGTCGTTCACCTCGACCCTCGTCAGGTCCGACGGCCGACCGAAGGTCACGGTCCCGGACGAGCTCGCGCGAGCCGCACTCGGCGACCGGGCGGTCACGGTGTTCCGCGGTGACCTCGAGTCCGCGCTGTACGAGGCGGTGTGTGACTCCGTCACGATCCGCTTCGGCACCACCGTACGGGCCGTCACCCAGGACCACGAGGTCGTTCAGGTCGCACTGAGCGACGGAAGGTCCGAGGACGCCGACCTCCTCGTCGGCGCCGACGGGCTGCACTCCGGAGTCCGTCGGATCGTGTTCGGCTCCGAGAGCGACTTCCGGGTGGACCTGCGGCACCTGGTCGGGGCGTTCCCGCTCGACCGGGCACCGCGGGACGTGCCGGAGGGGACCGGCGCCACGTTCATCGGCCCAGGACGCACGGCCGCGGTCATCAACCCGGGGCCAGGGCGGTCCGCGGCGTTCTTCACCTACCGCGACGCCGATCCGGCGGCCGAACTGGCGCGCGGACCGGTGCGCGCCCTCACCACGGCCTTCGGGGATCTGGGCGGGGGCGTGCCCGGCGCGCTCGACCAACTCGAGGCCGACCCGACCGGTGCCTACTTCGATTCCGCCAGTCAGGTCATGCTGGACACGTGGAGCCACGGCCGAGTCGTGCTGCTCGGCGACGCGGCGTGGTGCGTCACGCTGTTCGCGGGCTATGGCGCGGCCCTCGCGCTCACCGGCGCCGACCGGCTCGGCACCGCGTTGGCGGAACACGGCAGCGACGTCCCCGCGGCGCTGGCCCGCTGGGAAGTGCTCCTGCGTCCCGAAGTGCGCAAACGGCAGGCGCTCGCCCGCAAGGGGACGAGCCGGTTCGCACCACCCAGCAGGGCGCACGTCTGGGCGCACGACCTGATGATCCGGGCCATCCGGCTACCGGGAATCCGCGGCCTGTTCCGGCGCTCCGTCCAGCGCGCGAAAACCTGAGCCGCGCGCCGCGGCGCGAACCGGCCCGCGCGGTCCGCGGTGGTACTCAGCCGGGACCGGAGTGGACTCGCTGGGAGACGAACGCGGCCAACCGGTCCAGGCCCCGCTCGATCCGCTCGGGGGTGAGCAGGCTGACCGACAGTCGCAGGTGCGGCAGCGGCACACCTTCGCCGTAGAAGTGGTGCATCGGGGTCCACAGCACGCCGTGCTCGCGAGCGGAAAATTCCAGCAGCGGATCGTCCACAGGGAACGGGACGGTGACGACGATGAAGAACCCGCCGGAGGGTGAGTTCCAGCGCACCCCGAGCTCCGCCGCGTCCGGCAGCCGGGCGGCGAGGCCGTCGAGCACCTGCCGGCGGTTGCGGCGGTAGACCTCGATCTCGCGGAGGTTCGCCTTCGCCAGGTCGTATCCGTGTTCCAGCAGGAGGCCGCCGAGCATGGCCTGGCTGACCGGCGAGGTGTTCACGGTGACCATGCTCTTCAGCCTGGAGAGCTGGTCGGCCAGTGGCCCGGTCCGGGAGTCGCCGAGGTCGACCGGTTGGTCGGCGAGCACGTAGCCGATCCGCGCGCCGGGGAACCCGGTTTTCGCGTAGGAACCCAGGTACACCACCCGCGCGTCATCGTCGAGTGCCTTCAGCGTGGGCAGCCGGTCGTCCGTGGACCCGAACAGGCGATAGGGATTGTCCTCCAGTAGCAGCAGATCCTCCTCGGCGGCCACCCGGAGCAGTGCGCGCCGCAGCGGAACATCCAGCGTGGCCCCGGACGGGTTGGCGAAATCGGGCGCCACGTAGAGGCCGCGCGGGCGCAACCCCTCGGCCCGCGCCTGCCGCACCCGCGCCACCAGGTCGTCCAGGTCGATACCGGCAGGCCCGTCACGCACCGGTAGCACCGGCATCTCCACCAGCCGCGCCGCGCCGGTCAGGCCCACGTAGACCGGGGAGACGGCCAGCAGCACGTCCCTCGGCTCGGCCCGCAGGGCGCGCAGCACGAGCAGCATCGCCTCCTGGCAGCCTACGGTGACCACAATGGACTCCGGGTCGGCCTGGATTCCCTCGTCCGCGGCGAGGTTGCGGGCGACCAACTCGTGGATGATGCCCTTGGTGCGGCCGTACTGGAACAGTGTCCTGCGCGCCTGCCTCGGGTCCATCCCCGCCTCGCCGACCAGGTACTGGTGGAAGGCCCGCAGGTAACGGTGGAGGTCCTGGACGTCGAAGAACTCCTCGTAGGGCCGGCCAGGGGCGAACGACACCGCCTCCGGGTAGCGGTTGGCGATCTCGTTCAGGAACTCCATGGCGGCCAGCACCGGGTCGGTCAGCGATCCGTGCAGCTCGCCGAGGCGCAGCGGGCCCATCGACCTCTCCTCCCCGCGATCGGGCTCAGCGGCCGGCCCTGGCCCGCTCGACCTCGACCGCCTCGATGTTGCCGCTGCCGAAGGTACGCGCGCCCGCGCGTTCGATGATCTCGAGGAAGAAGGTACCGCTGGGGTGGGTGGACCTGGCGAAGATCTGGTAGAGCTGGCCATCGGCGTCCTCATCGACCAGGACGTGCTGCTCACGCAGGTCGGCCACGGGGTGCCTGGTCAGCTCGGTACGCCCACCGAGCAGGTCGTAGTAGGCATCCGGGGTGGTGAGGAACTCCACCCCGCGCTGCCGCAGCCCGCGGATCGAGGAGACGATGTCGGCGGTGGTGAAGGCGATGTGCTGCACCCCGGCGCCGCCGTGGTTCTTCAGGAACTCGTCGATCTGCCCTGGCTCGCGGGTCGTGTCCGGTTCGATCAGGGTGAGCGTCACCGCGCCGGACGCGCTCTGCACGACCTTGGAGTCCATGGACTGCGCCCCGACGACGATCCTCTCTTCGAAGATCATCCGGAAGTCCAGCACGTTCCGGTAGAACGTCACGGTCGGCTCGAGCTGGCCGGCCTCGAGGCAGACGGCGAAGTGGTCCAGCGTGCGAACACCGGTGTCCGCCGGTACCGGTTCGCTCGCGGGAAGGAAGCCGGGCAGGCCGGAACCGCCGGGCGGGCGCTGGACGAAGCTGTGCACCACATCGCCGAATCCGGTGATGGCGGCGGAAACCACCCCTTCGGCCTCGGTGGGCTCGGCCACCGGCCGCGCTCCCCTGCGCACCGCCTCGGCGAAGGCCGCCCGCGCGTCGGTGACCTCCAACGCGATATCGGCCACCCCGTCACCGTGCGCCCGGACATAGCGGGCGGCCGGGTGATCGACGCCCGGCGCCTCGGTGAACACCAGGTAGATGTCGCCGCGACCCACCGCCACCGAGCGGGTCGGGGAGCCATCGGACGAACGCGCGAGCACCGCCAGCCCGTACTTCTCGACGAGTTCCGCCGCGGCGTCCTCGGCATCGGCGACATAGAACACGACGTGGTCCACGCTCATGTCCTTCTCGAACACGCTGCTGCCTGCTGCTGCCGTCATCGCGGACCTCCCGGCTGCGGAACCCCCACTCTCGGGCACAGTTATAGCTGGCCCGGTTATCGATCGGTTTGCCGGAACCGACGCCGGACGATAAGGCGCCGATAAGCCGTTTTCCTAGCCTGGAACGGCTATGGCGGACAGCAGGCAGGACGGGGAGCGGGGACTCCGGATCGAGCACCGGCCGGGCGAGGTGTGGCGGCTGATCGCCGCGGTCCTGGCTGAAGGAAACGAACGGGTGGCCGCCATGCGCGGTGACCGGTCCCTTTCCTGCTCCACCGTGGCCGGCCGGTCCGCGGCGCTTGCCGAGCGGCTGCGCGCGGCCGGGGTCGGGCCGGAGCGCCCGGTGGCGGTACTGGTCGAGGACGGTCTCGACCTGCTGGTGGCCTGCCTCGCGGTCTTCCGCGCGGGTGGGGTGTACCTACCGATGGACCCGGAGTGGCCCGCGGGCCGGCTGGCCGCGGTGCTGGCCGACGCGCGCCCGGTGGTGGCCATCGTGTCCGGCGGCACGCCACCGATCGAGGTGCCGACCCTGCCGGTCGAGGCCGGGAACTCCGGGGGTTACGGGCACGGAGGGTGGCCGGAACCGGAACCGGAGCAGGCCGCCTACCTGACGTACACCTCGGGCTCCACCGGGCGGCCCAAGGGCGTGCTGGTCAGTCACGGCGCGCTGGCCAACCGGATGCTGTGGTGGCAGCGGACCTACCCGCTGCGAGCGGGGGACGTGCTGCTGGCGACCGCGTCCCCCAGCTTCGACATCTCGGTGTGGGAACTGCTGGCCGGGCTGCTGGCCGGGGCCAGGCTGGTGCTTGCCGAACACCGGGTTCACGGCATCGTGCCGTACCTGCAGGAGCTGATGAGTGCCCGCCGGGTGACGGTCGCGCACCTGGTGCCCTCGGTGCTGGACGAGTTGCTGGCCGGCATGGCGGACGGCGAGCGGCTGGACCTGCGGCTGGCGGTGTGCGGCGGGGAGTCGGTACCGCCCTCGCTGCGGGATCGGCTACTGGACCGCTCGGACGCGCGGCTGGTACACGCCTACGGTCCCACGGAGACCACGATCACCGTGGTACACGACGAGTGCCGGCGCGGTGATCCCGCGGACGCGGTGCCGCTCGGCCGGCCGATGCACAACACCGCTATGGCCATTGTGGACACCGAAGGCAGGCGGGTCCCGCTGGGCGAGTCCGGGGAGCTGGTGATCGGCGGCGCCGCGCTGGCCCGCGGCTACCTGGGCCTGCCCGCGGAAACGGCGGCCCGGTTCGTGCCCGACTCGCTCGGGCTGGACCCCGCGGGCGGCGGCCGGCTGTACCGCACCGGGGACCGAGTCCGCAGGCTGCCCGATGGCAGGATCCTGTTCCTCGGCAGGCTGGACGATCAGTTCAAGGTGCGCGGGCATCGGGTTGACCCGGCCGAGATCGAGTCCCTGCTGCAGCAGCACCCCGCGGTGAACCGGGCGGCGGTGCGGCCGGCCGGCGCCGGGAACGGCACCGAGGGGCACCGGGTGGTGGCCTACATCCAGGGGGATGCCGAGCCGGAGCGGCTGCGCGAGCACCTCGCGGACCGCGTGGCCCAGGCGGTGGTCCCGACCCGCTGGGTGTTCCTGGAGCGCTTCCCGTTGATGCCCAACGGCAAGGTCGACCGCGCCGCGCTGCCGGAGGCACCGGACCGGGTCGAGGGGCCGGTGAGCGAGGCCGGTACCGAGCTGGAGCGCGAGTTGTGCGCGCTGTGGGCCGACCTGCTGGGCGTCGGCTCGGTGGGCGCCGCGGACGACTTCTTCGCCCTGGGCGGGCATTCCCTGATCGCCACGCGGACCGTGGCCGCGGTATGGCACCGGCACCGGGTGCGGCTGTCGCTGGCGGATGTACTGCGCGCCCGCACGGTGGCGGAGCTCGCCACGCGGGTGGAGAAACTGGCGGCGGGCGAGCGCGAACCGGAACCCGTGCCGGTCAGCACCGTGGCGGACGAGCTGCCGTTGTCACGCGCGCAGGCGCGGATCCTGTTCGAGGAGGAGTTCCTCGGCGGCCCCGGGCTGTTCAGCGTGCCGGTGCTGACCCGGTGGCGCGGCCCGGTCGACGAGACGGCACTGCGCGCGGCGCTGGACGGGCTGGTGCGCAGGCACCCGACGCTGCGCAGCGCGCTGGCCGAGGACACCGAGCCGGCGCGGCTGCTGGTCGGAGCGGCGACCGAGGTGCCGTTCTCCCGGGAGGACCTGCGCGCGCTCGACCCGGCGGCGCGCGCGACGCGGGTGGCCGAGGCGGAGGAGGAGATGCTCGCCGAGCCGTTCGACCTCGGCAGGCCGCCGCTGCTGCGGGCCCGGCTGGCGCGGCTGGACGAGGAGGAGCACGTCTTCCTGCTGGTGCTGCACCACCTGGTGTGTGACCGGTGGTCGATGCGGGTGCTGGTGGAGGATCTGCACGAGCTGTACGCGGCCGCCCGTGCGGGCCGCGCGCCCCGGCTGGACCCCCCGGCGCACCCGCTGGCCACCGTGGCACGCCCCGGCGGGGAAGCGGAGACGGCGCGGATCCTGGACTACTGGACCAGCAGGCTGGACGGCGTGCCGCTGGACCTCGACCTCACGGTGGGACGGCGGCTCCGGGCGGACCACGGCCACCGTGCCGGGCGGGTGTTGCGGTTGCTGCCCCCCGAGCGGGCGGCCGCGCTGGCCGAGTTGTGCTCCGCGCGTGGCGTCACCCCGTTCATGGTGCTGCTGGCCGCGTTCCAGGTGCTGCTGCACCGGTTCTCCGACGCGAACGACGTCGTGGTCGGCGCCCCGGTTGCCGACCGGGACCTGCCGGGGGCGGAGGCCGTGGTGAGCATGCTGGTACACACCGTGCCGCTGCGGGCAGACCTGCGCGGCAACCCGCGCTTCGCCGAGGTACTGGACCAGTGCCGGGAAGCGGTGCTGGCGGCGCACCAACACCAGGCCGTGCCGATCGAGCGACTGGCAGGCGCGCTGGGTCGCCGCCGCGGCAGCGGGCATCACCCGCTGATGCGCCACCTGATGGTGTGGGAGGACTCTCCCGGACCGCCGGTGGAGCTGCCGGGGGTGACCGCGGAGCCGATGCGCCCCTCCGCGCGCACCACCGCCTTCGACCTGACCCTGATCGCGCGGGCGTGGGCGGACGAGATCGACCTGGAACTGGAGTTCAACCAGGACGCGCTGGACGCCTCGGCCGCGGAGACCCTCGCCGACGCGTTCACCACCTCCTTCGCCGATTTCCTGGCCGAGCCGAACCTGCGGATCGGCGCGGCCCGGCTGACCGAGCGGACGCCCGCGCCGGGCCTGGTGGGGCCGGTCGAGCCGCCCGCTCCGGGCCTGGTGGGGCTGGTCCGGGCGGCCGCGGCGCGACGGCCCGAGGCGGCGGCCGTGCTGGACGGATCCACGGTGACCGGTTACGCCGGGCTGCTGCGGCACGCGGATGCCGTGGCAGCCCGGATCCGAGCCGCGGGTGGCGGCACGGGCGACGTGGTCGGCGTGTGCCTGCCACGCTCGGCCACCCTGGTGGCGGCGCTGCTCGGGATCCTCGAGGCCGGTTGCGCGTTCCTGCCGCTGTCCCCGGACGACCCGGACGAGCGGGTGGGCCGGCAGCTCGCGGTCAGCGGTGCCCGCTGGGTGGTCACCACCGACACCGACCGGTTCGCCCACCTCGGGGTACCGGTGCTTCCGGCCGAGCCCGACGACCCGACCGCGGGCACAGCCGCCACGCCGCCGGAGCCGGCCACGGACGACCCCGCGTACGTGATCTTCACCTCGGGCTCCACCGGGGAACCGAAGGGCGTGGTGGTGGAGCACGGCGCCCTGGCCGACCACGTGCGCTGGGCGGTATCGGAATACCGGCTCTCCCCGGCCGACCGGGCCCTGCAGTTCTGCTCCGTCACCTTCGACGTGCTGCTGGAGGAGGTGTTCCCCACCCTCGCCGCCGGCGCGGCCGTGGTGCTGCGCTCGGAGGAGGCGGCCACCTCGGCGCGGGCACTGCTCGCGCAGTGCGCGGCGAGCGGCGTGACCGTGCTGAACCTGCCCACCGGCTACTGGGAACGCCTCACCGAGGCACTGATCGAGGACGAGCTGGCGTGGCCGCGTTCGGCGCGGCTGGTGGTGGTCGGCGGGCAGCAGGCCGACCGGGCGACGGTGGACCGCTGGCATCGGCGGGTCACCGGGGTTCGCCTGCTGAACGCCTACGGCCCCACCGAGGTCACCATCGGGGCCACCGTGGCCGCACTCCTGCCGGGCGAGGAGCCCCCGCCGATCGGCGTGCCCATCCCGAACACGCGCGCCTACCTGCTGGACCGGTATCTCACGCCGGTGCCGGAAGGAACGGTGGCCGAGTTGTACCTCGCCGGCTCGGGCCTGGCCCGCGGCTACGCGAGCCGTCCCGGGCTGACCGCCGAGCGGTTCCTGCCCGACCCGTTCGCGACGGGTCGGACGATGTACCGAACCGGCGACCTGGCCTACTGCCGCCGGGGCGTGCTGTACTTCGTGGGTCGCGCCGACCGACAGGTCAAGGTGCGCGGCTACCGGGTCGAGCTGGACGAGGTGGAACGCGCCCTCGCCGCGCACCCCCTGGTGGACGAGGCCGCGGTACTCACCCGCGACGATCACCTGGAAGCACATGTCGCCACCCGGCCCGGGGTGGACACCCGGGAGCTGCGTGCGCACCTCGCCGATCGGCTGCCCGCGTTCATGGTGCCCTCGGTGGTCGAGGTGACCTCGGCGCTGCCGAAGACGGCGACCGGGAAGGTGGATCGCGCCGGGCTCGCGCCGGTCCCGGCGCGGCTGGCGGCGGATTTCCAGCCGCCGCGGGACGACCGCGAGCGGGCGGCCTGCGCGCTGTGGGCCGAGGTGCTGGATGTGTCCACAGTGGGCATTCGGGACAGTTTCTTCGCGCTGGGCGGGCATTCACTGCTGGCGATGGACCTGGTGCGCCGGATGCGCAAGCGGGGCTACCCCGGGCTGCGGATGCCGGATCTTTTCGAGCATCCCACCATCGAGGCACTGGCACCCTGGGCCGCCGATGCGCCGGCGGCGGAACCCGCCCCCGTGCCGGGCGCGACCCCGCCGCCGTGGGCGCCACTGTCCTGGACGCAACTGGGGATCTGGGCGCAGGCGGCCACCGCCGCCGCCGGCACCTTCCACCTGCCGGTGGTGCTGCGGCTGTCCGGCCCGCTGGCCGAGCCGGCGCTGCGGGCTGCGCTCGAGGCACTGGCCACCCGGCACGACCTGCTGCGTTGTGTACTCGAGGAAGGGGCCGACGGCCCGAACTGGCGGGTGGCCTGCGGCACGCCGGTTCCGCTACGGGTGCTGGACCTGCCTGCCGCCGGGTTGGACGCGCGGGTGCGGGAACTCATCGCCGAGCCGTTCGACCTCGCGGCCGCGCCCCCGGTCCGGTGGACCCTGCTGCGGCTGAGCCAGGACGGCGACGAGAACGACGCGAGCGACCACGCGCTGGTGATCGTGCTGCACCACATCGCGGCGGACGGCTGGTCGGCCAGCGGGCTGGTGCGCGAGCTGGCCGAGCTGTACGCGGCCGAGGTCGAGCGCCGGCCCGCGCGGCTGGACCCGGCCCCGAGCTTTCTGGCGCTGGCCGCGGCCGACCGCGCCGCGCCGCCGGACGAGGCGGGACTGGCGTTCTGGGCCGAGACACTGCGCGGGGCGCCGGAGCGGATGGACCTGCCGGCCGAGCGGCTACCCGGCGCGCCTCGCGACCCCGGGCGGCACAGCGCCCGCCTCCCGTTGCCGCGCCATGCCGCGACCGCGCTGGGCGAGCTGGCCCTGCGGGAACGCTCGACCGTGTTCATCACCCTGCTGGCCGGCGTGCAGGCGTGGCTGGCCCGCTGCTGCCGGCAACCGGATGTGGTGGTGGGCACCCCCGTGGCCGATCGCGACGGTGCCGCCACGGCCGGGGTGGTCGGGCCGCTGGTGAACGTGCTGCCCATCCGCACGGAGGTGGACCCGGCCGGTTCCTTCGCCGAGCACCTCGCCCGCACCCGCGCCGCCGTGCTCGCCGCGTTCGAGCACCGCTCGGTGCCCACCCAGCGGATCGTGCGGCACCTGGGGCTGAGCGGGCGCGGCCTCAGCCGGGTGGTGTTCGACCTCGACGACGCCGCCACCCCCGAGACCGTCCCTTTCGGACAGGCAACCGCGCGGACCCGGCCGCTCACCCCCACCCTGGGTGCGTTCGACCTCGAGGTGACCGCGCGGTCCACCCCGGACGGATGGGACGTCGAGGTGCGCGGCGCCACCGAGACGTTCGAGCCCGCCGGCGTCGAACACCTCGCCTCGGCGCTGGCGCGGCTGCTCACCGGCGTGGCCGAACGGCCGGGTGCCCCGCTGGGCACGATCGACCTGCTGGACGCGCGGGAACGGCACCGGCTGCTGGTCGAACCGAACCGGCGGACGCTGCCCGAGCGGCCCACCGAGGTGCTGGGCCTGGTGGCCGAGTGGGTGGCCCGCACCCCGGAGGCGACCGCGGTCAGCGCCTCCGACGGGGGACTCAGCTACCGGGAGCTGGACGCCCTTTCCGACGGCGTCGCCGCCTGGCTGCGCGGCCAGGACCTCCCCGTGGAGGGACCGGTGGCCACCCGGATGGGGCGGTGCCGGGAACTGCCGGCCGTGGTGCTGGGCATCTGGAAGGCCGGCGGGGTGTACGTGCCGCTGGACCCCGCGCATCCGGACGAGCGGCACCGCCGGATCCTCGCCGACTGCGGGCCACACGCGGTGCTCACCGACCGGCCCGACCTGGACACCGGCCCGATCCCCACCCTGGCGATCGCCGATCTCCGCCCGGCGGCACCCGGACCGGCCCACCGGCCGGAGCCCGGCCAGCTCGCGTACGTGGGCTACACCTCCGGGTCGACCGGAGCGCCGAAGGGCGTGCAGTGCACCCAACGGGGGCTGGCCAACCAGCTGCTGTGGTCGCGGCAGGCGTACCCGCTCCAGCCGGGAGAAGCGTCGGCGCAGGTGGCCGCCGTCGGCTTCGACATCTCGCTGTGGGAGATGTTCCACCCGCTGGCCAGCGGGGGCCGGTTGGTGGTGCTGGACCAGGACCGGCACGGGGACGTGGCCGCGATCGCGGACCTGGTGGCCGCGGAGCGGGTGGCCGTGCTGCACCTGGTGCCCACCCTGCTGGAGCACTACCTGGAACTGCGGCCCGCCGACTCCCTGCGGGACGTGGTGTGCGGCGGGGAAAGCCCCTCCCCCGGCCTGCCTGCCCGGTTCGCCGCGCGGATGTCCGCCACCCTGCACCACACCTACGGACCCACCGAGGCGTCGATCATCGCCACGCACTGGCGCTCCCCCGCCGATCCCGGGCCCGGCGGGGTGCCGCTGGGCCGGCCGCTGCCGAACGCGCGGGTGTACCTGCTGGACCCGCGAGGCATGCCGGTGCCGGTCGGCGTGCTCGGCGAGCTGGTCCTCGGCGGCGAGGTGCTGGCAAGGGGCTACCTCGGGCGGCCGGCGGCGACCGCGGAACGGTTCCTGCCGGACCCGTTCGCCGGCGTCCCGGGCGCGCGGATGTACCGCACCGGCGACCTCGCCCGGTACCGCGCGGACGGCAGCCTGGAGTTCGTGGGCCGGGCCGACCGGCAGGTGAAGATCGCCGGGGTGCGGATCGAGCCCCGCGAGGTGGAGGCCGCCCTCGGTGCCGACCCGCGGGTGGCCGCCTGCGCGGTCCTGCCCAGGGAGGACCCGGCGGGGGTGGTGAGCCTGGTGGGCTACCTGGTGCCTGCCGACCCGGCCACCGACCTCGACCGGCTCAGCACCGAACTGCACGCGGCACTGCGGGAACGGCTTCCTCGCGCGATGGTGCCGGCACGGCTGGTGCCGCTGGCCGAACTGCCGATCGGGGTGAACGGCAAGCTGGATGTGGCCGCGCTGCCGGATCCCGTGCCGCCCACGGTGCCGGAGGAGGATGTCCGGCCCGGCACCGAACCGGAGCGCACCCTGGCCGCCATCTGGTCCCAGGTGGTGCCGGCCACCGGCGGGCGCCGGATCGGCCCGCGGGACAACTTCTTCGACCTCGGCGGTGACTCGGTGAGCGCGATCCGGGTGGTGGCAAGGGCGCGGGCGGCCGGCCTGCGCGTCGAGCTCGGGCAGGTGCTGCGCTCCCCGACGCTGGCCGACCTCGCGGCCTCGGCGCTGCCGGCCGAGGAGCCCGCGGCGACACCGCTCCCCGCCGCGGACGGCCGGGTGTGGCTCACCCCGGCGCAGCGCCGGTTCCTGGCCACGGCGGGACGCCGGCCAGGCCACCTCAACCAGGCCGTGCTGACCGAGCCCATCGAGCGGGTCGAGCCGGAGCCGCTGCGGGCGGCGCTGCGCGCGGTGGCCGCGCACCACGACGCCTTCCGGCTACGGGCGGTGTGGGACGGCCGGGGTTGGCGGGAGCACGCCGTCCTCACCCCGCCGGCGGACTCCCTGGCCACCGTGGTGGTGGCGGACGTCCCGCTGACGGAGGATTCGCTCGCGGCACTGGCCCGGCCCGTGCACGAGGCCATGGACATCGAGCACGGGCCCGTACTGGCCGCCCTGCTCGGCGAGCGGCCGGACGGCGGGCAGGCGGTGCTGCTGGTCGCCCACCACCTCGCGGTGGACACCGCGTCCTGGGAGGTCGTTCTGTCCGATCTGGACACCGCGTACCGGCGGGTGTCGCGGGGCGAACCGGTGAACCTGCCGAAGCCGGCCACCCCACTCGCGGAGTTCGCCCGCGCCCTGCCCACGCTCGCCGCACGCCTGGACACCCCCGGGCAACGCGAGCACTGGCGACGGCAACTCGCGGACCTGCCCCGGCTTCCGGCCACCGCAGGGGGCGACGACGGCGGCCCCGAACCGGTGACGCTCGAACTGGGCGAACCGGCCACCGGGGCGCTGCTCGCGGCGACCTCCCGGCACCGGCTGCGGGTGGACGAGCTCCTGCTGGCCGCGCTGGCCCGCGCCATCGCCCGGTGGACAGGGGACCGGCACGCGGCGGTGCTGCGCGAGACACACGGCCGTTCGGGCCTGCCCGGCCCGGTCGACCTGACCGGCACGGTCGGCTGGCTCACCGGTATCCACCCGCTGCGTGTCGACTTGTCCACGGTGGAGGATCCGCTGGGTGCCCTGCGGGCCACCCGGAGGGCGCTGGCCGCGGTACCGGACGGCGGAGTGGGCTACGGCCTGCTACGGGCCGACGACGGGCCCGAACCGGAGGTGGTGGTGAACTACCTCGGTTCCACCGCGGGCGGCCCCGGGCCGGGCCTGTTCGCGCGCGCCGAGCGGCAGGTGGTCGGCGCGGACACCGCCGCGGAGCACGCCACCCCGCGGGGGATCGAAGTGCTCGCCGGCATCGACGGCCGCGGGCTGTGGGTGGAGTGGTTGCGCGATCCCGACCGCTTCGCCCGCGGCACGATGCTGCGGCTGGCCGGCGAACTGCGCACCGAACTGGCCGAGCTGGTGTCCTCGTTGGACGGACCGTTCGGTGTCGCCTGCGTGGCCGCCGACTTCCCCGCCGTGGACCTGCCCGAGCCACAACTGCGCGCGCTGCTGACCGCCCGCCCCGATACCCGCGCGGTGCTGCCGCTGTCCCCGGCGCAGCAGGGCATGCTGGCCTGGCACCTCGCCCACCCCGGGTCGGCCTCTTACCACACGCAGATCCTGTTCGCGCTGGAAGGCGACGTGGACGAGGCGGCGCTGCGCTGGGCATGGCGGCAGGTGGTGGCGCACACCGACGTGTTCCGGTCCGCCTTCCCCAGTGCCGGGTTGGACGAGCCGGCGCAGGTGATCGGCGCCGGACCGGAACCGGACTGGCGGCGGCACACCGGCTCCGCGGCGGACCTGGACGCGGTGCTGGCCGCCGACCGCGCCGAGCCGTTCGACCTGACAAGGCCGGGAGCGCAACGCTGGCACTGGGTGGACGGCGGCCCGGAGGGCCGGTGGCTGCTGTGGAGCCACCACCACATCCTGCTCGACGGCTGGAGCCTGCCGCTGGTGCTCGCCGATGTCGCGGACGCCCACACCGCGCGGGTCGCCGGGCGTCCCTGGACGCCGCCGCGCAGGCCCGGCTACGACGCCTACCTGTCCTGGCTGTCCACTCAGGACGAGCAGAGCGGGGAGCGGTTCTGGCGCGCGGCGCTGGCCGGCGCCACGCCGACCCGGCTCGGCCGCCCGACCCACGGCGGTTCGGCCGCGCTGGTCACCGCCGAGCTCTCGGCACCGGCGACGGCCGCGCTGGCCAGGCTGGCCGAGCGCAGCAGGGCCACGCTGCACTCGGTGGTACTGGCAGGCTGGTCACTGCTGCTCAGCCAGCGCTGCGCGAACCGGGACCTGGTGTTCGGCGTGGTGATGTCCCTGCGGCCGGACGAGATCCCCGGTGCCGAGCACCTGATCGGGCTGTGCCTGAACACGGTGCCGCTGCGGGTAAGGGTGGACGAGGACGGCGAGTTGCCCGCGCTGTTCGGTCAGGTGCAGCAGGGCCTGGTGGAGGCGTACCAGCACGCGGCCCACCCGCCGTCCCGCATCCGCGAGTGGGCCGGGGCGGCGGACGCGCTGTTCGACAACATCGTGGTGTTCGAGAACTATCCTGGCGACCGCACCGGCCAGGACCTCGGCGAGCACGGCCGGTTGCGGGTGGTTCGCACGGTGGAGAACACCGAGTTCGCCGTCTCCCTGACCGTACTGCCCGGCGACCGGCTGACCTTCGAGCTGACCTACTCCGACCACGCACTGACCTCAGCCGAGGCGACCGGGCTGGTCCGCCGCCTCGCCCGGCTGCTGGAACGCATCGCCGAGAGCCCGTGACCCAGAGGCAAGCCAGAGGAAGAAGGAACACCGTGACCCTCCGCGTGCGCGACCTGTTCGCCGATGAAGCCGACGAAGCCACCGCGCAACTGGCCGCGTGGAACGACACCGCCCGCGACTTCCCCACCGACGTGGGCATCCACCAGCTCATCCAGCGGCAGGCCGCCGAGCATGGCGCGCGGCCGGCCGTCACCTGCGCCGGGTCCACCCTGAGCTACGCGGAGCTGGACGCGGCGGCGGCCGACCTGGCGGCGCGGCTGGCCGCGCTGGGCGTGCGGCCGGGCGACGTGGTGGCCATCGCGCTGGCTCCTTCCGCCGAGCGGATCACCGCCGTACTCGGCGTGCTGTACGCGGGCGCCGCCTACCTGCCGCTGGACCTGGAGCAACCGGCCCAGCGGTTGGAGTTCCTGCTCACCGACGCCAGCACGGCCGCGCTGGTCACCGACACGGCCGCGCGGGCGGAGAAACCGCTCGCACATACCGGGTCCACCCTGCTGCTCGACCGGTTGCCGCACGCGGAACGCCCGCCGGCCGCGTTCCCCGGCGCCGACCTGCCCGCCTACGTCATCTACACCTCCGGCTCCACCGGCCGCCCCAAGGGCGTGCAGGTCGGCCACCGCAGCCTCGTCAACCGTCTACTGTGGATGCGCGATCGCTACCGGGTCGGTCCGGATGACGTGATCCTGCACAAGACCTCCTTCGGCTTCGATGTCTCCGTCTGGGAGCAGTTGCTGCCGCTGCTCACCGGGGCCCGCCTGGTGATCACCCCGCAGCGGGCGCGCAGGGACGCCGCCGCGATGGTGCGGCTGATCCGCGCGGAATCGGTCACCATGCTGCACTTCGTGCCCTCCCTGCTGCCCGCGTTCCTGGACGTGGCCGAGGTCGAGCGGGCCGGTTCGCTGCGGGTGGCCGTCTCCAGCGGTGAGGCGCTGCCCAAGCCGGTGGCACTGGAGTTCCTCCGCAGGCTGCCGCACTGCGCCCTGCACAACCTCTACGGGCCGACCGAGGCCACGATCGACGTCACCCACTGGCCGGTGGACGCCGCGGACGAGCGGCCCTTCGTGCCGATCGGCACCCCGATCGACAACACCCGGATGTACGTGCTCGACGACGAGCTGCGACCGCTGCCGGTGGGCGCGGAGGGTGAGCTGTGCGTCGGCGGGCAGGCCGTGGCCGTGGGGTACCTGGGGCGGCCGGGGCTGACCGCGGAGAAGTTCGTGCCCGACCCGTTCGGCGCGCCCGGCGAGCGGCTCTACCGCACCGGCGACCGGGCCCGGTTCGGCCCGGACGGCGTCCTCGAGTACCTGGGTCGCAGGGACGGCCAGGTCAAGCTGCGCGGCTACCGGATCGAGCTGGGTGAGATCGAGACGGCCCTGCTGGAGTCAGAGCTGGTCCGGCAGGCCGCGGTGGTGCTACGCGGCCCCGCCGGGGCGCAGCGGCTGGTGGGTTTCGTCTCCGGCCGCCCCGGGGCCGCGGCCGAGCGGGAGCGGGCGAGCACCGAGGTGCTGGCCCGGCTGTCCACGACGCTGCCCGCGTACCAGGTGCCCAGCGAGCTGGTGTGGCTGGACGCACTGCCGTTGAGCGCCTCCGGCAAGGTGGACCGGGCCGCGCTACCCGAGGTGACCGTCGCCGCGGAGTCCTCGGCGGCGCCGGGCACGCCGACCGAGCGGGCCCTCGCTGAGCTGTGGGCGGAGCTGCTCGGCGGCCAGGAGCCCGGGGTGGACGCCGACTTCTTCCGCTCCGGTGGCGACTCGGTGTCCAGCATGCGGCTCGCCGCCAGGGCGCAGGGGCAGGACATCCGGCTCGAGGTGGCGCACATCTTCAACCACCGCACCATCCGTGGCATGGCCGCCGCCGCGGACGAGGCCACCGGCCGGCCCGCCACCGAGGAGCCCGCGGAGGAGACGCTGCTGGCCGGCATCGACCCCGAACGGCTGGACGCGGTACGCGCCCTGCCCGGGGTCGTCGACGTGTACCCGCTGGCCCCGATGCAGGCCGGGATGTTGTTCCGCGGGCTGTACTGGCCCGATTCCGACGCCTACTTCAACCAGAACGTGCTGGAACTGGTGGGCGGGGCGGACGAGGACGCGCTACACGAGGCGTGGCGGCGGGTCGCCGACCGGTACGAGATCCTGCGCACCGGCTTCGTCTGGGAGGACCTGGCCGAGCCCCTGCAGTATGTGCGCTCCGACATCCGGCCACCGTGGACGGTGCTGGACTGGTCCGACCGCGATCCGGACAGCCATCCCGCCTTACTGGACCGGCTGCTCGCCGACGATCGGGAGGCGGGCCTGGGGCTGGACGCCTGCCCGCTGTACCGGCTCACGCTGGTCCGGCTCGGCGGCGACCGGCACTACCTGCTGTGGAGTCACCACCACATCCTGCTCGACGGCTGGTGCCTCTCGCTGATCTGGGGCGACATGTTCCGGATGTACGAAGACCTGGTGCGGGGCCACGAAACCCAGCTCACGCCGTGCCGGCCGTACCGGGACTACGTGCGTTGGATCCGCGCCAAGTCCGCCGAGGGCGACGCCTCCGAGCGGTTCTGGCGGGAGTACCTGCGGGACCTGTCCCCGGTCCCGTTCTCGGACGTTCCCGCCGACAGGGAAGGCCTGTTCCACACGATCGTCCACGAGTTCTCCGAGCCGCTGACCAGGCTGGTCAACGAGGCCGCCCGCGGTCACGGCGTCACAGCCAACGCGATCACCCAGGCCGCGTGGAGCATGCTGCTGGCCCTGCGCTCCGATGCCGAGGAGGTGGTGCACGGCCTGACCATCGCCGGCCGCCCGCCCGAGTTGGCCGGCTCGGAGACCATGGTCGGCCTGTTCATCAACACGGTGCCGCTGCGCATCCGGCTCGACCCGGACCGCACGGTGACCGAGCTGCTGGAGGCCATCCACCACGACCTCGCCGCCACCGCCGCGCACGGCTACGTCCCCCTCGCCCAGATCAAGTCGTGGGGCAGCGGCGGGAAACTGTCCGGAGAACGGATCTTCGACAGCCTGGTCGCGTTCGAGAACTACCCCGAGGACAACCTGCCCGGCGAGGACGAGCTGAGTATCCAGGTCATCGACCTGCACGCGCAGGAAAAGACCGAGTACCCCATCGGGCTGATCGTGTTGCCGCTGGAGCGGCTGGCCTTCCATTTCAACTACGACACCACGCATTTCACCCAGGACGAGGTCGCCCGGCTCATCGAGACTTTCCAGCTGCTCATGGAGCAGCTCTGCCACCGCCCCGACGCGCGACTGCGCGAGCTGGACGTGCTGCCGGCGCGGGACCGGGCGCTGTTCGAACAGTGGAACGACACCACCGACGGCGAGGATCCGGAAGCACACAGCCTGCTCGAGCTGTTCACGCGGCGACTCGCCGGCACACCGCATGCCCCCGCCGTCGTGGAAGGAGGGGCCGCGACCAGCTACGCCGAACTGGACGCGCGGGCACGCGACCTGGCCGGGCACCTGGCCGACGCCGGGGTCCGCCCCGGTGACCTGGTGGGCGTCTGCCTGCCCCGCTCCCTGGCCTACGTCAGCGCGCTGCTGGCCGCCTACCTCCGCGGCGCGGTGCCCGTGCTGCTCGACCCCGACCACCCGCCCGCGCGGCGGCGGGTGATCGCGGAGGACGCCGGGGCGCGCGCGGTGGTGACCACAATGGACTCCGCCGAGTTCGCGGCCTGGCCGGTGGTGCACCCCGCCGGCACGGTGACCGGACCGGTGAACCCACCCCCCGGCGTCGCGGGATCGGTGGACCCGGCCCGGGACGCCTGCGTCGTCTACACCTCGGGCTCCACCGGCACGCCGAAGGGTGTACTCGCCCCGCAGGCCGGGATGGTGAACCGGATGGTGTGGTCCGGCACGGCGTTCCACACGCCGGAGCCGCCACGGGTACTGGCCACCGCAGGCACCGCCTTCGACATCGCGCTGTGGGAGGTGTTCTTCCCGCTGGCACACGGTGGCACGGTGGTGGTGGCCCCGCCCGAGGCCGTGCTCGACCCGGACGAGCTCGCGGAGTCGATCACCGCGGAGCGGGTGACCGTGGCGCACTTCCTGCCGACCATGCTCGCCGCGTTCCTGGACGGGCCCAAGGCCGGCGGCTGCCGGGAGCTACGGCATGTGCTCTCCGGCGGGGAGGCCGTCACCCCCGCGCTGGTCCGCGCCTTCGTCGAATCCGGCCTGCCCGCGCGGTTGCACCAGGCCTACGGCCCGGCCGAGGCCTCGGTCAGCGTCACCCACCACACCTGCGAACCCGAGGACGGCCGAGCGGAACGGGTACCGATCGGGCGGCGGATCAGCAACACCACCACCCACGTGGTGGACGCGCACCTGCGCGCGCTGCCGATCGGCTGCACGGGGGAGCTGGCCGTCGCCGGGGTCGCCCTCGGCGCCGGGTACCTGCACGACCCCGAGCTCACCACGCAACGGTTCCCCGCCAACCCCTTCGGCCCGGGGCGGCTCTACCGCACCGGCGACCGCGCCCGGTGGCGGCCGGACGGGAGGCTGGAGTTCCTCGGCCGGCGCGACCGGCAGGTGAAGGTGCGCGGGCACCGGGTGGAACCCGCCGAGATCGACCGCGCCGTCGAGCAGCACCCCGCCGTGCGGCAGGCCGTCACGATCGCCGATGACGCCGCGCTCACCACCTTCGCCGTGCGCCGCTCCGGGGCCGTGCTGGACACCGGCGAGTTGCGCCAGTGGTTGGGCGAGCGGCTGCCGGACTGGATGATCGGGCAGCTCATCGTGCTCGATTCGCCACCACTGACCAGCAACGGCAAGCTCGACCAGCGCCGGCTGGCCGCACTGGCCGGTGCCGGGTCCGCGACGACGGCGCCCGCCACCTCCCGCCCGCCGGGCACGGAGCTGGAGCGGCTGATCGCGCGCTGCTGGGAGGAGGTGCTCGGGGTCACCGATATCGGCGCACACGACGACTTCTTCACACTCGGCGGTCATTCGCTGCTGGTGGTGCGGCTGCTGCGGACCCTGCGCGAGAACCTCCCGGACGGGATGCGGTGCGAGGTCCCGCAGATCCTCAAGGCACCCACGGTCGCCGGGCTCGCCGAACAGTTGCTCGGCCCCGTCGCGGGCTCCGGATCCCGGCACATCCACACCCTCAACCCGGATGCCCCCGGCGGCCCGCTGTTCCTGGTGCACCCCGGCGAGGGCCTGGCCCTGCCGTACCACGGGCTGGGCTCACTGCTGCCCGAATGGCGGGTGCACGCCCTGTCCAACCCCCGCTTCGGGCAGCGGGAGCACCGCTTCGGCAGCCTCGCCGAGATGGCGGCCCGCTACGTCGAGTGGGCCCGTACCCTCCAACCCGAGGGTCCGTACCGCCTCGGTGGCTGGTCCTTCGGCGGGGTCGTCGCGCTGGAAATGGCCCGGCAGATGCACGCGCACGGCGATACCGTGGCCGACGTGCTGCTCATCGACAGCCACAACCTCAATGCCTCCCCGCGGACCGGCGACCCGCGTGCGGGCATCCGGCGGCGGCTGGCCGAGCTGGGCGTTTCCGTCGAGTCCCTCGAGGGCGCCGACATCGCGGACGAGTTGCTGCACAACGGAACCCTCGCCGACCGGCATGTGCCCGCCCGCTACGACGGCCGGGTGTGGCTGCTGGCCGCCGATCCGGCCGCCGACCGGGCCGCGCGGCCGCGTGGCTGGGACCGCGCACTGCTGCCCGGCCTTGCCGTCGAGCCCGTTCCGGGCACGCACGAGCAACTGTTCGACGCCGAGCATCTACCCGGCACGGCGGCGGCCATTCGGCGGGCGCTCGGGGAGTCGCGATGACCACCGGCACACGGTTGGCGCAACGATCGCTCGAGCGGGTCGTGGAGACCTTCGCCGAGGGCAAGCCGTACGACCTGTTCTTCCTCTCCGTGCGCGGCGCGCGCCTGGTCGGCCGGAAGACCGAGGCCGCGTACCCCGGCCCGGACCGCGCGGACCGGCCGGCCGAACGGCTGAAGTGCGGGCTGGTCGAGGCGCATATGCTGCTGGGGGTCGCCGAGCGGGAGCAGGTCGCCGAGGACCACGTCGCCGTCTTCTACCGGCCGCTGGCCGAGGCCGAGAAGGCCGCGCTGTTCGCCGAGGCAGCCGCCGACCCCCTGACGGACCTCTACCACCCCTACGCCCAGCTCGGCGACCGTATCCGCGAGGCGGCCGAGGCCGAGGTCGGTGGCTGGGAGGTCACCGAGGAACGGGTTCGCGAGCTCGACCACGCCGAGGCCGTCCTGCGCGACTACGTACCGGAGCGGCTCGCGTGGCTCGGCTTCGACGGCGGCCTCGCCTACGACGCCGCGTGTTCCACCGGCGCGTTCCTCGCCGCCGTCGGCCACCGGTTCCCCGCGGCCCGCACCGTCGGCCAGGACCTCAGCGCGGAGATGGTGGCCTACGCCCGTCCCCGGCTGGACGAGGCGCACTGCGCGGACAGCATCCGCCCCGCCATCCCCGAGGGCGGCGCCGACCTGGTGATCTGCCGGCACCTCAACGCCTTCGTCGTCGGCACCCGCCAGGCCCACGAGTTGTTCGCCGCCGCGGCGAGCCGCTGCCGGCCCGGTGGCTACCTCGTGCTGCTGGGGCACACCCCGATCCTGATCAGCAGCCAGTGGTGCGAGATGTCCGGCCTGCGGATGGTCCAGCGCTCGGCCGCCACCCCCTCCGGGCACGCCCTGTTCCAGTGCTACATCCTGCGCGGGTGATGCCGACCACCATGGTCGGCCACATCGAACACGGCATGATGCTCGATAGTTGCGCGCATTTGTTTCATACTTGCAGACATGGTGCGTAGAATTGCCGAGGTCGCGGCGAAAGTGGGAGTCAGCGAGGCGACGGTCAGCCGGGTGCTGAACGGGAGATCGGGGGTCTCCGAGAACACCCGGACCGCGGTGCTGACCGCGCTGGACGTACTCGGCTACGAGCGCCCGACCCAGCTGCGCGGCGAGCGGGCCCGCCTGGTCGGCCTGGTGCTGCCCGAGTTGCAGAACCCGATCTTCCCGGCCTCCGTGGAGGTGATGGGCAACGCGCTCGCCCAGCAGGGGTTCACCCCGGTGCTGTGCACCCGCACCGCAGGCGGGGTCTCCGAGGCCGACTACGTCGAGCTGCTGCTGCAACAGCAGGTCTCCGGGGTGGTGTTCTCCGGCGGGCTGTACGCGCAGGCCGACGCCGTGCACGACCACTACCACCGCCTGCTCGACCGCGGGGTGCCGACCGTGCTGATCAACGCGGCGGTCGAGCAGCTCGGGTTCCCGCAGGTGTCCTGTGACGACGCGCTCGCCGTGGAGCAGGCGATGTCGCACCTGGGCTCACTCGGCCACCAGCGAATCGGGCTGCTGCTCGGGCCGACCGACCACGTCCCGTCCCGGCGCAAGCTGGAGACGTTCCGCGCCCACCTCGCCGGCGCGGACGGCGAGGCGCGAGCGGCCGTCGTCGAGCACGGCATGTTCTCGGTCGAGGGTGGGCAGGCCGCCGCGGGCCGCCTGCTGCGGCGTGAGGTGACCGCGATCCTGTGCGCCAGCGACCCGCTCGCGCTCGGCGCGATCCGCGCGGCGCGCAGGCAAGGGCTGTCGGTGCCGGAGGACGTCTCGGTCGTCGGCTACGACGACTCGGCACTGATGCAGAGCGTCGATCCGCCGCTGACCACGATCCGGCAACCCATCGAGTCGATGGGACAGGCGGCGGTGGCCTTGCTGGTGAAACAGATCAATGGTGCGGAGCTGCCTGCCGAGGAACTGCTGTTCGCGCCCGAGCTGGTGGTCCGTTCCTCCACCGCCCGGGTACCCGAGCGGTGACCCGGGTGGTGCGGGCCGGGCCGTTTCCCGCCCGCACCACCCGTGCCGTTCACTCCCGGTAGACCTCCAGCTCCGCCACCTGCGCGGCGGGCCATTCGCTGTTGGCGGTGACCCGCAGCCGCAGGTAGCGCTGCTCGCTCGCGGCCGGCTGGATGGTCACGCTGTTACCGGTCGCCGGGTCGAACCGGTATCCCTCCGGACCGGCCAGGGTGGCGTACCGCTGCCCGTCCGTGCTGCCCAGCACCGAGAGCGTCTGGGTACGCGCGGGCCAGGCGGTCGAGGGCGGGAGGGCGAGCACGATCCGGCCCACCTCGGTCACCCGGCCGAGATCCACCGTGATGGTGCCGGGGAAGGCGCCGTTGGTGCTCTCCCAGTACGTGTCGGCGTCACCGTCCACCGCCGCGGCCGGCGGGTAGCCGCCGACGTTGCCGCTGGCGGTCACCGGCCCGTGCAGGGCCAGGTTGTCGTCCGGCCCTGGCTCGGGCGGCGGGCCGGAGCCCGGGTCGGGCCAGCTCGAGCAGTCG
This sequence comes from Amycolatopsis cihanbeyliensis, assembly GCF_006715045.1. Classification (GTDB taxonomy): domain Bacteria; phylum Actinomycetota; class Actinomycetes; order Mycobacteriales; family Pseudonocardiaceae; genus Amycolatopsis; species Amycolatopsis cihanbeyliensis. The sequence goes on from NZ_VFML01000001.1 coordinate 1,711,036, forward strand.
GTCCAGGTGCCGTCCCAGCCGCTGTTACCGCTGCCGTCGATCGTCAACGGCTGGCGATCACTGGGATACGGGCAGTTGTACAACCCGGTGACCCCGAGACCGGTGGCGCTGAGGTCGCTGATGGAGACGGTTCCACCGGTCTGCGCCTGCACCGCGAAGGTGCCCGCGCCCTCGATGCTGCCGCCCTCGACGGTCACGTTGCCCATCGGCTTGCCCTGCCCGCTGCCGTCGATGAACTGGATCGCCTCGTACGGGCTGTCGATCAGCCGGTTGTCCCGCACCCGGATGTCGACCCCGGAGAACGCGCTGTCCCGGCCGTCGAACCACAGCGCCCCGACGCCGAACTGCCAGTTCGGGTCGAGGGCACCGGCCCGGACGGTGGTGTTGCCCTCGACGAGGATGGTCCCGGTCAGCGGGGTGGCGTTGAACCGGTTGCCGACGTGGATCCCGCCGCCGAGCGCGTTGGTGTCCCGCACGAGGTTGCCGACGACCGAGTTGCTCTCCCCGCCGTAGACCGCGATCCCGTTCGCCAGGTTCGGCTGGATGACGGTGTTGCGCACGATGCTGTCGCCGGAGTCGGAGACCCCGTTGGACCACAACGCGATCGCGTCGTCGCCGGTGTTGCGGAAGAAGTTGTTGCGGATGGTGGAGTTCTTCACGTTACCGTCGAAGTTGATCCCGTCCGCCTGCAGGTCGAGGAACCTGCTGTCCTCCACCGTGAGGTCCCTGGTAGCCCCGTTCATCAGCCACAGCCCGCACTTGGTGTGCTGGATCCACAGGTTCGACAGCGTCGATCCGGTGCCGAGCACGCCGTGGAACCCGTTCGCCGGCTGCGCGTCCACCCGCTCGGTCACCTCACCGAAGATGGCGAAATCGCGTAGCTCGATGCCGCCGGTGGCGTGGTTGTTGTTGAACACGTTGTCGCCGTGCAGCACCGAGTACCAGGGCCCGGCGCCGCGAATGGTGACCTGGTCGACCTGCAACGCGCTGCCGATCTCGAAGGTGCCCCGCGGGATCCACAGCGGCCGCCCGGAGGACCGGGCCTCCTGGATCCCCGCACGGAAGGCGGCGGTGTCGTCGCGGCCGTCGTCGGGCGTCGCGCCGAAGCCGGTCACCGGGAGGGCGTCTCCCGGGGCCGGGAGCGGCGCCGCCACCTGCTCGAAGTCCGCGAGGTCCACTGTGTACGGGCCGGCTTCGTCACCGGCGTCGACCTGAACCCGGACCCGGTCGCCCGCGCCGAGGCTCCTGCCGAGCAGCATGCGGCTCTCGTCGTAGAAATGGTGGATCTTGCTGCCGGGAATGAACGGGGTCCGCACGTGCGAGTACTTCGCGGTGACCGCAAGCCGCTGGTCGAGCCGCCGCCCGTTGACGTACACCGACAAGGTGCCGGACCTGCCGTCCGGCACGCTGTAGCGCAGGTTCAGCGAGTTCGCCGGCTCGGTCAGGGTGAACTCGACGTGGTCCCCGGCCGCGGACAGCCGGACGGCCTGCCTGCCCGATGCCTCGGAGGGCAGGCTGGCCTGGGTGAGGTCGGGCCCGATCACCGTACCCCGGTGCGCCGCGCATTCGGCCTCGATCTCGAAGAACGGCACCTCGGCGCCCGCGTCCACGCCGGCGCAGTCCGGCGCGGCCGGAACCGGTGCCGTGGGCTCGGCCCCGGCCGGAACCGCGGCGAGGAGCACGGCGGTCAGTGCCGCGCCCGCGGTTCCAGCGGTCAACCTTCCGATCATTGATGTTGAATCAGACACGCTGTGTCACCTTCCTTGCAGGGATGGGATGGTGGGGTGTCGGCTGTCGCGGGACCTCCTTTCGACGACTTCCCCGGCCGGCTCAGTGCGTGCGCAGCCAGGCCGCGGTGTCCGGGGGCAACCGGTCGCCGTCCAGCGGCGCGCTGGACAGCGACACCGACTCGTGCGGCGGCATCGGCGCCGCGGCGCCGGAAAGGTTGACCACGCAGGCGAATCCCGGGTCCCTGGCGAAGGCGAGCACACCGGTCGGCGTGTCCAGCCACCGCGGGGTCCCGCCGGGCAGGCCTGCCCGGATCCGCAGCGCACGGCGGTACAGCTCGAGGGTCGAGCCGGGCTCGGCGAGTTGCGCCTCGACGGTGTGCGCCGCCCAGACCAGCGGCTGCGGCAGCCAGGGCTCCTTGTGCGCGGTTTCCGGGCTGAAGCCGAACGGGGCCGCGGTACCCGCCCACGGCAACGGGACCCGGCACCCGTCCCGGCCGGGATCGGCGTGCCCGGTCCGCTCGAACACCGGATCCTGCCGCAACTGGTCGGGGATGTCCTCGACCTCCCACAGGCCGAGCTCCTCGCCCTGGTACAGGTACATCGCCCCGGGCAGCGCCATGGTGAGCAGTGCGGCGGCCCGGGCCCGCCGGGTACCCAGACGGAGGTCCACCGGGGTTCCGTGCAGCCGGTCGGCGAAGTCGAACCCGGTGTCGCCTGCCCGCCCGTACCGGGTGACCGGCCTGGTGACGTCGTGGTTGGACAGCACCCAGGTCGGCGGCGCGCCGACGGAACCGTGCGAGGCGATCGTGTCGTCGATGACCCGGCGGAACCGGTCGGCGTCCCACGGGCAGACCAGGTAGTCGAAGTTGAACGCCGAATGCAGTTCGTCCGGGCGCAGGTAGCGCACCGTCCGGCCCAGGTCACCGAGCCACATCTCACCCACCAGCGCCCGCTCGCCGGGATAGCCGTCCGCGATCCGCCGCCACTCGCGGTAGATCTCGTGCAGCCCCTCCTGGTCGGAGTACGGCAGCGGGCCGTCCGGATCGGTGACGTCGGGCAGGGCCGGGTCCTTGACCAGCCCGTCGGCGACGTCGATGCGCAGGCCGTCCACCCCGCGGTCGAACCAGAACCGCAGGATGTCCGCGAACTCGGCCCGGACCTCCTCGTTGTCCCAGTTGAGGTCCGGCTGCCGGGGACTGTAGAGATGCAGGTACCACTCCCCCGGCGTGCCGTCCGGTTCGGTGACCCTGGTCCAGGCGGGACCGCCGAACCGGGACTGCCAGTTGTTCGGCGGCTCGGACCCGTCCGGGCCGCGGCCGGGGCGGAACCAGAACCGGGAGCGCTCCGGCGATCCCGGGCCGGCGTCCCGGGCGGCGAGGAACCAGCGATGCACGTCCGAGCAGTGGTTCGGGACGATATCGATGATCACCCGGATACCCCTGGCGTGTGCCTCGGAGATCAGGGCTTCCGCCTCGGCGAGGGTGCCGAAGGTCGGTTCGATGTCCCGGAAATCGGCCACATCGTAGCCACCGTCGTCCATCGGCGACGGGTACCACGGGGTGAACCAGACCGCCTCCACCCCGAGTTGTTCCAGATAGGACAGTCGGGAGCGTGCCCCGGTGAGGTCGCCGATCCCGTCCCCGTCGCCGTCCTGGAAGCTGCGGATGTAGATCTGGTAGATACTGGCGGTTCGCCACCATTCACTCACTGCGGAGTCCTCCCTGACTCGTGGGCCGGATCAGCCCTTGATACTTCCTGCGCTCAGGCCGGCAAGGATCTGTTTCTGGAACAGCAGGTAGACCGCGATCATCGGCAGGCTGGTCAGCACGAGCCCGGCCACCAGCAGGTTGAGCGGCATATCCGGGGCGATGCGCTGCAGCAGGACACTCAGCGTCTGGGTCGACGGGTCCTGCAACACCAGCAGCGGCCAGATGAAGTCCTTCCACGCGGTCACCACGGCAAAGATGGACACCACCGCGAGGATCGGCCGGGAGATAGGCAGCACGATCGTCCACATGGTACGAATCGGCCCCGCACCGTCGATCGTCGCCGCCTCCAGCAGCTCGTCCGGGATCTGGTCGAAGAAGCGTTTCAGCACGAAGATGTTGAACGCGTTCGCGGCCGCGGGCAGCCAGATCGCCGCGGGGGTGTTCAGCAGGTTCACCCCGACGATCGGCACCTCGGACACGGTGAGGTACGTGGGCACCAACAGCGCCGTGGCCGGCAGCATCAGCGTACTGAGCATCATGCCGAGCACGAGATTGCCGAACCTCGGCCGGAGTTTGGACAGCGCGTAGGCCGCGGGCACGTCCACCGCCAGCTGGATCGCCCACGCACCGCCCGCCACGACCACGGTGTTCAGCAGGTACCTGCCGAGGTCGATCTCGCTCCAGGCCGTGGCGAAGGTCTCCGGGTGCCACTCGTTCGGGACCAGGGTCGGCGGTACCTGCGCCAGCTCGCCGGCGGACTTCATCGCACCGGTCACCGCCCAGTAGAACGGGAACAGGAACGCGAGCACGAAGGCGAGCAGGGTCAGCAGGAGCACCGTCCAGTAGACGGTCCGGCCGGCCCGGCTGCGCAGTTGCGTCGGTGAGACGATCGTCCGTGCCGCGGTCATGGCTCCCTCCTCGTGGTCAGTCGCAGGTACGCGGCGGAGAACACCCCGAGCGCGACGAACAGCAGCAGGCTCATCGCACTGGCCGAGCCGAAGTCGTTGTAGACGAAGGCGTAGCGGTAGAGCAGCAGCAGGACCGTCACGGTCGAGTTGTCCGGACCACCGCCGGTCATCACGAACGGTTCGGTGAAGACCTGCATGGTCGCCACGATCTGCAACAGCAACAGGACGAGCAGGACGAACCTGGTCTGCGGGATGGTCACGTGCCGCAACCGCTTCCAGATCCCCGCGCCGTCCAGCTCGGCCGCCTCGTACAGCTCCCCGGGGATGGTCTGCAGCGCGGCCAGGTAGATCAGCGTGGTCGTGCCCATGTTCGCCCAGGTCGCCACCAGCACCAGGGACAGCATCGCCGTGTCGCTGGAGTCCAACCAGGACAGTGCGGGTAGGCCGAGCGTACCGAGCACCTCGTTGAAAAGGCCGGGGCCGGGATCGTAGAACCACCGCCACAGCAGCGCGGTGACCACGGGCGGCAGCATCACCGGCAGGTACACGACCAGCCGGAAGAAGGTCCTGGCATGCCGTAGCTCGTTCAGCAGCACCGCGGTGAGGAAGGGGACCGCGAAGCCGAACAGCAGGGCGAAGCCGGTGAACAGCAGGGTGTTCCGCCAGGCGACGCCGAACAGCGGGTCGGAGAACAGCCGCTGAAAGTTCTCCAGTCCGACCCACTCCGGTGCGTCCACGAAGTTGACCTGCTGGAAGCTCAGCAGCACGCCACGCACGATGGGGTACCAGGAGAACAGCGCGAAGCAGACCAGCGCGGCGCTGAGCAGGCCGTAGGCGGTGATCGTCCGTGGGAGCGCCCGGCGCGGGCCCCGGCGGCGCTTCCGGCCGGTATCCGGGGCCGCGCTCGGTTCAGCGGGCCTGGTCAAGAATCGTGTTGACATCGGCTTCGGCATCGGCGAGGAGTTGGTCCAGGTCGGCGTGCTCATCGGTGAGGCAGGCCTGCACCACCGTGTCGAGCCGGGCGTAGATCTGCTGTGCCTGCGGAGGTTCCAGGTGTCCCTCGATCCGCTCCGAAGCCGACATGAAGGGCCGGTAGTTCTCGGCGGGGACGTTGGCGTGCTTCTCCTTGACCTTTTCCATCCGTTCCCTCACCTCGCCCCGCCAGATGTCCGGGGTGGGCGGGGTCGGCAGGCCGACCGGCTTGTCCGCCTCGGCGAAGCGCACGGCCTTCTCCTCGAAGCGATCCGGGTTCAGATACTTCCACTGGATCCACTTCAGCCCGGCCTCGATCGTCTCCGGGGAGGCCCTGGGGTTGAACATGTAGCCCTCACCGCCGATCAGGGTGCCCTTGCCCTCCGGGACGGGTGCCAGGCCGTAGTCCGCGTAGTCCCCGTTGAACTGCTTGACCAGGGTGGGGATGTTGTCGGGTGCGGCCAGGTACATCCCGAGCTGGCCCGCGCCCATCATCCGCTGCACGTCCGCCGCCTCGAGCAGTTGCTTGCTGCCCATCGAACCGTCGGTCCAGCGCATGTCGTGCAGGTGGCGCAGGGCCGTGCGTCCGAGCTCGTTGTCGAAGCTCGCCTTCCAGGAACCGTTCTCCTCGCGGGCCAGCGAGCCGCCGAGTGAGTTCATCCAGGCACCGAAGTGCCATCCGCCCTGGTTGCTCTTGCTGAGTTCCGCGTAACCAACGATCTCGTCCCCGAGCCCGGAGATCTTCCGCGCGGCCTCACGCACGCCCGTCCAGGTGCGTGGCGGGTCGTCCGGGTCGAGCCCGGCCTGCTCGAACAACGGCCTGCTGTAGAGCAGACCCATCGAGTAGTTCGCCGTGGGCAGCCCGTACAGCCCGCCCTCGCCGTCCCGGAAGACGTCCAGCAACCGCGGCTGGAGCGCGTCCAGCCGCGGCAGGTCCTGGACGGCCTCGGTGATGTCGGCCGCCTGCCCGCGCGCGATGATCGTGGCCGGATCGGTGAAGTAGACGTAGAACACGTCCTCGAGCTGCCCGCCGGCCAGCTTCGCCGAGAACTGCTCGACCTCCATGAACCCTTCCTTGGGTCGCAGGTCGATGTCCGGATGGGCCTCCTCGAAGGCGGCCACGTCGGCGTCGAACAGCCGCCGCTCGAACGCCTGGGTCTGGGGCGGCTGCCCGTTCACGGTCACGATGAGCTTTCCGTCCGGGCCTCGGCTGTCCGTCGACCCGCCGCAGGCGGCCACCGTCAGGAACAGGCCGCCCACGAACAGGGCACCGAGTGCCCGGCGGGCATGGGGTTTCGCCATCGGTCACCTCTTTCGCCAGCACATGGCGTGCGTCGCTGTGATGGCAGTCACCCTAAAGTGTCATACAGATTCACGCAATGTTTGAACGTAAAATTGCAAGAAATAGACAACAGTCGGACAGGGCGGCCACGCCGGGTCGCACACGGACGCGGTTCGCCGTGTTACGGCTGGTAGCATCCGCCGCGAACAGCCGGGGAGGGAGGACCCGCGCCATGAAGGCCGCCACAGCCCTGCTCGCGCTGTTGACCGGCGCCACGTTGCTCACCGCCTGCTCCGACGCGGAGGAGGAGGCCGCCGGGCGAGCGCTGGAGACCTTCCTTTCCGCCTGGCGCGAGGGCACGGTCCCCGGCCGTGAGGCCGAGCACCGGGAGCTGACCTCGGCCCTCGGTACGCGCACGCCCGAGCTGGAGGCCGGTGAGGTCACCGTTGCGGACGACACGGCGAACGCACAGGTCACGGTCGCCTGGAACCTCGCGAAGGGCGTGCGGTGGGAGTACCGGTCCACGGTCGGCCTGCGCCGCACGGCCGAAACCTGGCGGGTGGAGTGGTCGCCCGCCATCGTGCAGCCCGACCTGACCGCGGGTGACCGGCTGGTCCTGAGCCGGGGTGAGAGCACCCGCGCCCCCATCCTGGACGGCGCCGGGGAGCCGATCACCGAATCCCGGCCGGTGGTCGTGGTCGGTGTGCAGCCGAGCAAGGTCACCTCGGCCGAGCAGTTGGCCCGCGACCTCGGCGCGGCACTGGAGGCCGACGGGGTGGACACCGGGGATCTGCCCGCCAGGATCGGCAAGGCCGTCCCCGAGGCGTTCGTCCCGGTCGTCACCCTCCGCATGGAGCGCTACCTCGAGGTCAAGCCGGCCATCCACCACCTGCCTGGCACGGTGTTCCGGGAAGAGGACCGCGTGCTGGCCCCGACACGGGACTTCGCCCGCGCCGCGCTCGGCACCGTCGACCCGGTCACCAGGGAGGACATCGAGGCGGCCCCCGGCACGTTCGTCGCGGGTGACGAGAAGGGACACGGCGGCCTGCAGGAACACTATGACGAGCGGCTGCGTGGCGTACGCGAGCTGACCGTGACCCTGGAGAGCTCGGGCACGGAGCTGTTCCGCGCACGTCCCCGGCCCGGCGCGCCCGTGCGCACCACACTCGACCGCGCGGTGCAGAACGCGGCCGACGCGGCCGTCGCGGACAGTACGAAAAAGGCGGCGATCGTCGCCGTCCGGATCTCCGACGGATCCGTGCTCGCGATCGCCAACTCCCCGAGCGCGGGCGCGCAGAACCTCGCGTTGAACGCGCGGGTGCCACCCGGCTCGACATTCAAGATCGTCAGTGCGCTGAACCTGCTGGAATCGGGTGCGGTCGGGCTCGACTCCGCGGTCCCCTGCCCGGCGACCGCGAGCATCGAGGGCAGGGTGTTCAAGAACGCGTGGAACGGCGGCATCCCGAACGCGACATTCCGGGAGGCCGTCGCCGAGTCGTGCAACACGGCCTTCGCCTTACTCGCGCCGAAACTCGGCCCGGAGGGGCTGGCCGGCACCGCCACCACGCTCGGTATCGGCGAGCAGTGGGACCTCGGTGTGCCGGTCTACACCGGTTCGGTGGCCACGCACGGCGACGCGGTGCAACAGGCCTCCGCGGCCTTCGGCCAGGGCAGGACCGTGGTCAGCCCGATGTCGATAGCCGCGGCCACCGCGGGGGTGGCCGGCGGGCGGTGGCAGCAGCCCAGCCTGATCACCGACCCGTCCCCCGACGAGCCCGCACCGGACGGCCCGGATCTGAACGGCGAGGCCGTCGCGAAGCTGCGGACGGCACTGCGCGAGGTGATCACCGACGGATCGGGCAGGGCGTTGCGTTCGGTGCCCGGCGAACCGGTGTACGGCAAGACCGGAACGGCCGAGTACGGCACCGAGACGCCGCCCCGCAGCCACAGCTGGTTCGCCGGTTGGCAGGGCGACCTGGCGTTCGCGACACTGGTCACGGACGGCGGCAACGACGTCAGCCTCGCGTTGGCCGCGAGCAAGCGATTCCTGGAGGGCGTGCCGAGGTAGCGTCGCCACCGCGGTGGGCCCGTAGTCGCTGGGTCGTTCTGAACAGCGCGACGTCCTCGGTGCCATCTCGACCACCGGCGCCGGGGACGGACGGGGCGGGAATCGGCGCGGCGCCGTCCGAGGCCGTGCATCAGGTGGCAGGCGAACTCGAAGCGCCGGCGGGCACCGCGTTGCGGACCATACGGCTCGCGGTGGACGGACTGGCGGCTCGCCTGCCGACCCTGCTGCCCGCGGTGGTGAACGCGCCCGCGGCGGCCTCCCGGGAGCTGTTCCGTGGCTTGCGGGTCGACGCCCTCCACACCGAAGAGCCGTTCGACGAGCACGGGTCCCCGGGTGGGCGGCTACCGGCCACGGCCGGCCGTGGCGCCCGGCGCGGTCCCCACCCCGCGGGGCAGCGCTTGCTCAGTGTCGTCACCGGCGTGGGGTCCGCATTCCACACCCGCCCTCCGGCCACCGGCCCTGGACAGCTAGCCGGCATGCCGCCCGGTTCGGGGCGCCGCGGTGGTGACACTGCGCGCGGACCGGGCCGGACCAAGTCCCCAACTGATGATCCGCTCCGGATGGATGCGAATCACCGCGTGCGGTTCCTCGACGGCTTCGGCGCGGCCGCGGATCTCGACACCCCGCGGCCGCCACGGGTCCACACTCGCCAGGTCGTCGACGACGATGGCGGCTCGCCCGGTGCGGGCCACGTCCCGGAACTTCTTGGTCGCCGGCAGGTCGATCCCGCCGACCTCGAGGACACCGCGGTCGTCGTCGACATTCCAGCCGACCGGGGCGACGTGCGGCGAGCCGTCCGGACCGACGGTGGCGATCCGGCCGAGCCGTTGACCGCGCAGGTAGGTGAGCTCCTCGCTGGTGAAGACGGACATGATCCCTCCAGATCGGATCGCGCTGAGACTGGCGAACAACTACACATGGCGTGTAGTTTTAAACTACACACATTGAGAACTTTTAGGCAAGCCGGTTCAGGGGGTGGCGATGGCGAGGACGATTGACGATCCGCGTAACGCGCGCAGTAGGCGCACCCGGGACGCGCTGCTCGCGGCCACGCGAGCGATCCTGGAAACCGAGGGTTTCGAGGCACTGACCATGACCGCCGTGGCCGAGCGGGCCGGGATCACCCGGCGCGCCGTCTACCTGCACTTCAACTCGCGGACCGAGCTGGTCAGCGCCCTGTTCGACTACCTGGCCGAGCGCGAGGGGCTGGCGGAGTCGACCGACCCGATCCGCGCGGCCCCCGACGCGGTGACCGCGCTGCGGGCCTGGGTCCGGCACCTCGCGACCTACCACCCACGGCTGCTGGCCGTGGATCGCGCGATCGAACGAGTCCGGCACACCGACGCGGACGCGGCCCGGCACCGGGAAGCCGTCACCGAGGCGCAGCTGGCCAACTGCCGGTGGCTCGCCGAACGGCTGGCGGCCGAGAACAGGCTCGCCCCGCACTGGACGGTGCGCAGTGCGACGGACATGTTGTGGGGGCTCATCTCCACCGACCTGTTCGAGCGCATGCTGACCGGCCGCGGGTGGTCACAGCGCCGCCTGGAGAAGCACCTGCAGGCGCTGTACCTGAGCACCTTCGTGCAGGACCCGCCGCCGTGACCCAGCCCGGCGCGCGCTGTCGAGTAGGCTTCCTCAGGACCGGAACGGGCACGAGAGCGTACAGCGTACCCATCGTGTGGGAGGAACAGTGGCCGAGGACGCCGACGTCATCGTGGTGGGAGCCGGGCTTGCCGGGCTGGTCACGGCCTACGAACTCACCAGGGCGGGCCGCAGGGTGCTCGTGGTCGATCAGGAGAACGAGGCCAACCTCGGCGCGCAGGCGTTCTGGTCGCTCGGTGGGTTGTTCCTGGTCAACAGCCCCGAGCAGCGCCGGATGGGCGTCACCGACTCGGCCGACCTCGCCCTTGCCGACTGGTTCGCCTCGGCCGGCTTCGATCGGGAGCGCGAGGATCACTGGCCCCGGCAGTGGGCGCAGGCCTATGTGCACTTCGCCGCCGGGGAGAAACGTCGCTACCTGCACGACCTCGGGTTACGCCTGACACCGACCGTGGGCTGGGCCGAGCGGGGTGCGGGGACGGCGACCGGGCACGGCAACTCCGTCCCGCGTTTCCACCTCACCTGGGGAACCGGCCCCGAGGTCGTGCGGGTGTTCCGCGAGCCGGTGCTGCGCGCCGCCGAACGTGGCCTTGTCGACTTCCGGTACCGGCACCGGGTGGATGAGCTGATCGTCGAGCAGGGCACCGTGGTGGGCGTACGCGGCACGGTGCTCGTGCCCTCCGCGCAGCCGCGGGGCGTGGCCTCCGCGCGGGAGGCCGCCGGCGAGTTCGAGTTGCGGGCGCAGGCGGTGGTGGTGACCACCGGCGGTATCGGCGGCAACCGCGAGCTGGTCCGGAAGAACTGGCCGACCGATCGCCTCGGTCCGGTACCGGAGTCGATGATCACCGGGGTACCCGCCCACGTGGACGGCCGGATGCTGGAGATCGCCCAGTCCGCGGGCGCCTCGATCGTGAACTCCGACCGCATGTGGCATTACACCGAGGGGATCAAGAACTGGGACCCGGTCTGGCCCGACCACGCCATCCGGATCATCCCCGGCCCCTCCTCGCTCTGGCTGGACGCGACCGGGCGACGCCTGCCGGCCCCGCTGTTCCCCGGCCACGACACCCTCGCCACGATGCGGCACATCCTGCACACCGGTTACGACTACACCTGGTTCGTCCTCACCCGCACGATCGTGGAGAAGGAGTTCGCGCTGTCCGGGTCCGAACAGAACCCCGACCTCACCGGCAAGGACCTGAGACTCGTGCTGTCCAGGGTGAAGAAGGGCGCGCCCGCGCCGATCCAGGCCTTCCTCGACCACGGTGCCGACTTCGTCGTGCGCTCGAGCCTGAGGGAGCTCGTCGAGGGCATGAACGCGATCGCCCCCGGCCCCGCGCTGGAGCACGACCAGGTGGAGCGGGAGATCCTGGCGCGGGACCGGGAGACCGGCAACACCTACTCGAAGGACCTGCAACTGATGGCGGTCAACAACGCCCGTGCCTACTGGCCGGACCGGGTGACCAGGGTCGCCAAACCGCACCGGCTGCTGGATCCGGCGCACGGACCGCTGATCGCCGTCCGCCTGCACCTGCTCACCCGCAAGACACTCGGCGGGCTGGAGACCGACCTCGACTCGGGGGTTGTCCACCCCGACGGCACGGCGTTCCCCGGCCTCTACGCGGCCGGTGAGGTCGCCGGGTTTGGCGGGGGCGGCGTGCATGGCTACAACGCGCTGGAGGGGACCTTCCTCGGCGGCTGCATCTTCTCCGGCCGCGCGGCGGGTCGCGCCCTCGCCCGGCGCCTGGCTTAGGAGCTGCTGAAGGGGTCACCATGTCCGATCGCCCGAACCTCGCCCGCAACCTCACCGTGACCGGCGTCGTGCTGTGGGTCCTGCAGGTGGTGCTGGCGGCCGAGTTCCTCTACAGCGGGTACCTGCTGTTCTCCGGTGGCGACACCGTGGACACCTTCGAGCAGCTCGGGCTGGGCCAGTGGTTGCGCTACCTGACCGGGGTGCTGGAGGTGGCCGGGGCGATCGGACTGCTCATCCCCCGGCTGGCCGGCCTGGCCGCGCTCGGACTGGCCGGGGTGATGGTGGGCGCCACCGCCACGGAGATCTTCGTACTGGAGGACGGCAGCCCGGTGCTGCCGTTGATCCTGCTCCTCGTCTGCGCCGGCGTGGCCTGGTTCCGCCGGGCGAGCACGCTGGCCCTGCTCGGGCGCTGAGCTACGGCGCGCCCGTGCACGTCGAACACCACCCGGTCACCTCGCATCGCCGTGTTTGCCGCTCACGCGCACGCGTTGGCCATTCGTATACGCGAGTTTGCTCCCCACGCAACCGTGTTGGCCATTCATGTAACCGAGTTTGCCGTTCGCGTAGGCGAGTTTGCCGTTCGCGGGGAAGAGATGGGTGGATGCGGGAGGCGGGTGGCGGGGGCGGTTGTGGTGTCGTTTCGGGCACGCCTTCGGCGCGCCGTGAGGCACTGGCGCTCCACGGATCACCCCTGGCAGGCCTGTTCACCAGCGCCAGCACCCCACGGAACGACACCCCACGGAGACACCCACACCAACCCACCCCAACCACTCCACGAACCCCTCACCCCAGAACCAGACGACACCCCACCCTTCTGAGGGACGCACACCGGGGGTGGCGGCTGTTCCATGCTGCGTTCATTCGGAAGAATCGTTGCTATTGGTGATCGAGAAGTCGATCACCAACTCGACGTCGCGAGCACGAGAGGGATAGCTACCGGCGCCGCGACGTGTGACCGGCCTCACCCGCCAGGCCACCGGCCAGTCCACAGTGGTCAGATCAACAACAAACACAAACTCGCCAGAAGATCACGTGGGTAAATTTTCCGACACGACCAACTCGACAACATCGAGGCAACACGAAAAGTGATTAATAACGATCCCCGACCGCCACGTTGAGATTTTACGAACAAATATATTACCCCGCCGGCCGTTCACGATCCTACCCTCGCGAGGCAGCCAGGTAACGAATCCGAAAAGGCGTCACAAGACGCGACAACACGTACGCGGTGCGTGAAAACTGACACAGACGTCCAGACCAGCGCGGCAATCCACCACGGACTGCCCACGCGGGCTAGGCCATTCGACGCATTCTCGCTAATCCGATTGACGTATCTATACCAAGTCGTAAACGTTGACCCCTTAAGTATACCGGCTAGCTGACCAGGGATTCTAACGTGGTGTGACGCACCCATATATCGAGCGAAGCCGGGAATTCGATAAAGGGTTCCGGAAACTCGAGACAAGATCGCGAGCTTTGGGTACATTGCGTCAGATGCAGGGGTCACTGGGGTTGGTCCACATAGTCGTGGGCACTTGTGCCGATGAAAGGCACGTATGACGGCATCTCTTGTTGTCCTCGGTACCGGTTCACTGGCGAACGCGACCTGCGAAGCGCTCGCCACCATCGCGGACGAACCGGCCGAGGTCCACGTGATCGGCCGCGCGCCACACAGGGTCAAGCAACTCAGCTACCTCGCGGGCACGCGGGCACAACTCGCGGGCAGGCCGGTGGCCTTCCATCCCGTACCGACGGGTACGGAACCTCTCGACAACCTCGGCGAGTTGCTCGGCGACCTGCGTCCGGACGGCGTGTTCGTCTGCGCCTCCCGGCAGAGCCCTTGGGAACGCACCACCTCCCCTTCGGCCTGGACGGAACTGCTGGAACGCGCCGGGTTCGGGATAACCCTGCCCCTGCAGGCGGATATGGCGGTCCGCGCCGGGCAGGCGATCCGGTCCAGCAGTCCGGGCACCTGGCTGGTGAACGCCTGCTTCCCCGACGCGGTCAACCCCGTGCTGACCGCGCTGGACATCCCCGTCCTGTGCGGGATCGGCAACGTCGGGACCCTGGCCGCCTCGCTCCAGGCGGCATGGAACCTGCCGGACCAGGCGCGGTTACACCTGCTGGCCCACCACGCACACCTGCATCCGCCACCCGCGCCGGAGGACGAGGCAGTGGCCTGGGTGGACGGTCACCGCACGACAGGGCTCACCGAGTTGCTGGCGACCCAGCGTGCCACGAACCGCGAGGCGCTCAACCGGGTCACCGGCTACACCGCCGCCGTGCTGCTGGACGCCCTGCACACCGGAGCCGAGCTGGCCACCCACGTGCCCGGACCCGGCGGTCGTCCCGGCGGCTACCCGGTACGGGTACGCGAGGGCACGGTGTCCCTGCGGCTGCCGCCCGGCACCACCGAGGCCGAGGCGGTCGCGGTCAACCAGCACGCCGCCCGGCTGGACGGCGTGCTGGTCGTCGGGGACGAGATCCACTTCGAACCCACCAGCAGGGCGGCATTGGCCGGCCCGCTTCCCGAACTGGCCGACGGATTCGGCGTCACCACGCTGAGCCACGCCGGCGCAACCTTGCTCGAGCTTCGCACCGAACTGCGCAGCCGACCCCATCCCGAGCACCGAAGGGACGCTGATGATCTCAGAGCCCGCAACGATAGCGCCACCGGCGAGGTCCGGGAACCTGCTGACCGACTTCGCTGAGCTACTCCCGCGAGCCGTCGCCGAGTGCGTGACCGATCCGGCGCCGGTCACCGGCGATCCGGCCAGGTTCTCCCCCGGCTTCGACCTGCCACGCCCGGACGCGGGCGTCCAGCGCCTCTACTCGGCCGCAACGACGCGGTGGTGCCCGCTCGGCGAGTACGCGGGGCACCGGCTGACCCTGCTCGACCTGGCGAGCAACCCCGGCACACACACCACCAAGACCTTCGCCTCGCTGCTCATCGTGGCACGCGCGATCGCGTACATCCGCCGCACCGGCGAACCGATCACGATCTTCTCCCCCACCTCGGCGAACAAGGGCACGGCCCTGCGAGACGCCGTCCTGCGGGCGATCGAGGCGGAGCTGGTGACGCCGGAGCAGTTGCGGGTGGTGATCCTCGCCCCGGAGTCCTGCCGCGACAAGCTGCGGGCGAGTCGAATGTCCACCGACAGCACGCTGCGTGAGCTCAACCCGCTGCTGCTGTACCGGGGAGCCCCCGCCGAGTCGGTGAAACGGCTCGGCAGGGAGTTCGTGGACGCCCACGCCGGGCAGCTCAAGCGGGAAGGGCGAAACCTCTGGTTCTCCCTCGAACTGGCGAACTACCTGATCGCCGACACCGCCAGGGCGTTCTTCGAACACGCGGTGGACCCCACCGATGTATCCGGCGGGCCGCGCTGGCACGCGCACGCGGTGTCCAGCGCGTTCGGCATGCTCGGCTACCACCACGGCCGCACCGTGCTGGAGGACGCCGGGCTGGCCACCCCCGCCAGCAGGCCCGCCACTCTGCTGGTGCAGCACATGGCCACCGCGGACATGGTGCTGTCCCTGCGCACCGGCAGCTTCGAGCGGCATGGGCTCCCCCGCTACTCGGCCGAGCCGGGGACCGGCCTGCACCGGCAGGACGGCGAGGGCGACCCGCATTTCCCTACCACCACCTACGATCCGGACGAGACGCTCGATCCGACCTTCTACACCAGGCGGCCCGCGACCTCACCCGCGATGAACGAGCTCATCGGCCGGTTCGGCGGAGACGGGATCGTGGTGTCGCTGCACGAGTGCCTGCACCGGTACCCGGAGATCCGCGCCATGCTGGCCGGGCATGAGCGCGGGCTGCCGGTCGACGTCCGCGGGCTCCGCGAATGGTCCCTGGTGATGGCGCTGACCGGAGTGCTGAACGCGGTGGACCGCGGGTTGATCACGCCCGGTGCGGACATCGTGGTGCACGGCTCGGGCTGGTACTCCGCCGACGAGTACCAGCCGCCAGGGGAATCGTCGACCACCACCGTGACCACTGTGGACGATATCGCGGCAGCGGTCATCGGCTGAGCACGAACACGGAGCTGATCGGCCATGACCGCGATCCACCCGGACGCCACCGGTACCACAGTCGAGAACCAGGAACCCGACACGATCATCGCCGCTTTCGCCGCGATCAGCGCCGCGTCGCCCGATGCCCCGGCGGTGATCGCGGACGACGGCGAGCTCAGCTACGGGCGGCTGGCCGCGGGCGCGACCGCCGTCGCCGAACGCGTTCGACGGCAACGACCGGAAGGTCCGGTGGCACTGCTGTGCCGGCACGGCGCCACCACCATCGGTGGGATACTCGGCAGCCTGCTGGCCGGCCACCCCTACGTACCGCTGGATCCCACGTTCCCGCGCGGCCGCCTCGCCTACCAACTCGCCGACTCCGGGGCCGGCCTGCTGCTCACCGACGAGGACAACCGTTCCTTCGCCGAAGAGGTGGCAGGCGAGGCACCGAGCCGGCCCGTGGTCGTCGACATCGACCCCGCGTTGAACATCGAATCCACAGTGGATAGAGATCGGCTGGTGTCGCCAGCGGCACCGGACGATCCCGCCTACCTGCTGTACACCTCGGGATCGACCGGAAAGCCCAAAGGGGTGTGGCAGAGCCAGCGCAACGTGGTCTTCGGCGCCCGCAACCACATCCGCCGGTTCACGATCACCCCCGCGGACCGCACCAGCGTGCTGACCTCGTTCGGTTTCGACATGGCGGTCACCGACACGTTCTCCGCACTGCTGTCCGGCGCCGCCGCGGTACCCATCGATGTCCGCAGCAGCGGGCTGGCCAGGCTCGCCACCCTGCTCGCCGAGCGCGGGGTGACGATCTACCACTCCACCCCCACCGTCTACCGGTACCTGCTGGCCGGTCCGGGCCGGGAGGAGGAACTCACCGATATCCGGGTGGTGCTGCTCGGCGGCGAGGAGGTGACGGCGCGGGACGTCCGGCTGTGCCGGGAGCACCTCGGGCCGGAATGTGTGTTCGTCAACGGGTACGGCACGACGGAGGTCAGCTTCATCGCGCAGCACCACCTGCCGCCCTCGGCACCGGTCCCGGATGGCATCGTCCCTGTCGGACGCCCGCTGGACGGCATCGAGGTACTCCTGCTGGACGGCGAGGGCAGGCCGGGCACGGAGGGCGAGATCCTCGTGCGCAGCCCGCATATCGCCCTCGGTTACCACGGCGAGGCGGGTGGCGCGGGCGCACGCTTCGGCACCTGGGAAGGGGAACGCACCTACCGCACCGGTGACCTCGCCCGCCGGCTCCCGGACGGCACGCTCGCCTTCCTCGGTCGAGCCGACCGGCAGGTGAAGGTCCGCGGCCATCGGGTGGAGCTCGGCGAGGTGGAGACGCGGCTGGCCGACCTGCCGGGGGTGGCGCAGGCCGCGGTCCTCGCCCGGACCGGCACCGCGGGCGGCGACACGGAACTGATCGGCTACGCCGTGCCGAGCGGGGACGGCGAACTCGACCCCGCGGCGGCAAGGGACGCGCTGGCCGGGCAGCTACCCGACTACATGTTGCCACGCGCGATCATCCCGTTGACCGAGCTTCCGCTCACCGTCACCGGGAAGCTGGACGAGCGCGCACTGCCCGACCCGCCGTCGCCCGGCCCGGTCACCGAACCGGAAGGCCTGACCGAACTGGAGAGCGTGATCGCGCGGACCTGGTGCGAGACGCTGGGCCTGGACTCGGTGGGCCGGGATGAGCACTTCTTCGACATCGGTGGCCATTCCCTGCTGATGGCACTGGTCCAGCTCCGCCTGGCGAGCTCACTCGGTACGAAACCGCCGATGGCCACGCTGTTCGCGCACCCGACGGTCGGTGCGCTCGCGGCACACCTCGCCGGGACGGCCACCACGCCGGACGCCGGGCAGGTCGCCACCGAGCGGGCCGCGCGGCGCAGGCAGGCGCGCACGAAACGGGGGCGGCGATGACGGCCCCGGCGGAGGACACGGTTGCCGTGATCGGCATGGCCTGCCGGGTGCCGGGGGCCGCGGACGCGGAGACCTTCTGGCGCAACCAACTCGACGGGGTGGACGCGGTGCGCCGGTACACCGCCGACGAGCTGCGTGCCTCCGGGCTGGACGAGGAGACCATCACCGACCCGCATTACGTCGCCGCCTACGGCCACCTGGACGGGCTGGCCGAGTTCGACGCCGGGTACTTCGGCTACACCGCCGAGGAAGCTGCCCGCATCGACCCGCAGCAACGGCTGTTCCTGGAGGCGGCCAGCACCGCGCTGGCCGATGCCGGGCACGACCCCGCGACGCGGCCGGAAACCGTCGGCGTGTACGCGGGTGCCGCGGCCAGCCGGTACTTCCTGTTCCATCTGCTGCCCAGCCTGCCGCCCGCGGAATGGGAGGACGCGATTCCCGGGAACCCGCCCGACTTCCTGCCGGCGCGGGTGGCCTACAAGCTCGGCCTCACCGGGCCGGCGGTGGCCGTGCAGACGGCCTGCTCCTCCTCCCTCGTCGCGATCTGCCAGGCCGCGCAGGGCCTGCTGGACTACCGCTGCGACCTGGCGATCGCCGGTGGGGCCGCGGTCATCTCCACCCGGCAGAACGGCTACCGGTACCGGCAGGGCGGCTCGCTCTCCCCCGACGGCCTCTGCCGCGCCTTCGATGCCAAGGCCTCCGGCATGGTGTTCGGCAACGGGGCGGGAGCGGTGGTGCTCAAGCGGCTGCCCGACGCCCTCGCCGAGGGCGATCACGTGGACGCCGTGCTGCCGGGCTGGGCGGTGAACAACGACGGTGCGGCCCGGGCCGGGTTCACCGCACCCGGAATGGACGGGCAGGCCGGGGTGATCGCCGAGGCGCTGGCCTGCGCGCAGGCCGATCCCGGCAGTATCGGGCTCGTCGAGGCACACGGCAGCGCGACCGCCGTCGGCGATGCCATCGAGGTCGGCGCGCTGCGCCAGGCCTTCCGTACCGAGTCGACCCGGTTCTGCGCGCTGGGCTCGGTGAAGACGACCATCGGGAACCTGGACGCCGCGGCCGGGGTGGTCGGCCTGATCAAGGCGGTCTGCGCGGTACGGGACGGGCGCATCCCGCCGCTGCGGCACTTCGCGAGCCCCAACCCGGAGATCGACCTCGACGGAGGCCCGTTCTACATCAACCTGGACGCCGTCACCTGGCCGGAGAGCCACCCGGTGCGCATGGCCGGGGTCAGCTCCTTCGGACTCGGCGGCACCAACGCCCATGTCCTCGTGCAGCACCCGGCGCAGGAACACGGCCCGCGCCCGCGTCGGCCGCTCCCGCGGTTTCGGCGCGAGCGGCACTGGATCGAACCCATGGCCCCGCGTGGGGAGCGGGAGGCGGAATGAACTCCGAACACCTGACCGAGTTACCCGGAACCGGATGGCGGGTGTGGCGGGACGGTCTGCTGCGGTCGGCCGGTTTCCCCGTTGACGTGCTGGAATCCTTCGCCGCCCCGGAATGCGCCGAGGTGGCCGATGCGCACCTTGACGGGTTGGCCGAGGCCGGGACCTTCACCGCGGCCTTCGACACCGCCACCGCCGCGCTCGGCCGGGCCGTGCACGCGGCCTCCGCCGATCCACGCTTCCGCGAGGCCATCACCTGGCAGAACCCGGGCGCACTGAACGGCCCCACCGGAGTGCTGCGGGACGGCCCGGACGCGCCACGCAACGAACGTCGCCGCAGGCGTGAGGAGGTTGTCGCCAAGTACGCCCAGCGCTACAGCGGGAAGAACGACACCATCGGCTTCTTCGGTCCGATGTGCTGGGTGGAGGTGGACGCCGCGGCGCCGCCGCTGACCGGCGGCCACGGCCCCGAGCTGACCAGGGTGCGCGCGGTGTTCTTCGAGTGGTGGGCGCTGGTCGCGGTGGCCGAAAACATCGCCGAGGACGAGGCGGTCCGGCCCTGGCTTCCGGTGGCGCTGCAACCCCAGCTCACGATCGACGGCCGCAGGCTGCTGGCCCCCGGCCGCCAGCCGGTGGAACTGTCCGCGGCGCAGGCGGCCGTGCTGTCCCGCTGCGACGGCCGCAGCACCGCGCGCGAGGTCGCCATGGCGTGCGTGGCCGACCCGGACTCCGCCGTCCGCAACGAGTCCGATGTGGACGCCATGCTGGAGCTGTTCGTCCGGCAGGAAACGGTGCGCTGGGAGTTCGTCCTGCCGATGAACCTCTCCGCGGAGGAGGAACTGCACCGCCAGGTCACCGCCATCGGCGACGAGCAGGCCAGGAAACGCGCCACCGCGACGCTGGACCGGATCCGCGCGGCGCGGGACACACTGGCCGCCGCCGAGGGCCCAGAGGCGGTCGCGGCGGCGATGGCCGCGCTGGAGTCGGAGTTCACCGAGATCACCGGACGGACCGCGCAGCACCGCGCGGGCAGGACCTACGCCGGGCGCACCCTGTGTCACCTCGAGACCGCGCGGGACGCGGAGTTCTCCTTCGGCGGCACGGTGCTCGCCGCGCTCGCGCCGCTCGATCCGCTGCTGCGTTCCACGCGCTGGCTGACCAGCACGCTGGCCCGCACCTACCGCGCCGAGCTGACCGCGTTGCACGCCGAGCTGGCCGCCGAGTCGGGCAGCACCGAGGTACCGTTCGGCCAGCTGTGGTTCCTCGGGCTCGGCTCCCTTTTCGGCGCGCGGCGACCGGCCGATGCCGTGATCGAGGAGTTCGGCAGGCGGTGGACCACGGTGCTTGGGCTGGACAACCTCGAGCCGGGAACCGATCGGCTCGACCTCAGCACCGACGCGCTGGCCGAGGCGGTCGCCGCCGAGTTCGGGACCGCCGAGCCCGGCTGGGCGACCTCCCGGCTGCACGCCCCGGACGTGCACCTGTGCGCGCCCAGCGCCGAGGCGCTCGCCAGGGGTGAGTTCGGCGTGGTACTCGGCGAGTTGCACATCGGGATGCCCGCGCTGGACACCGACTTCTTCCGGATCGGGCATCCCGACACCGACCGGTTGCTCGCGGCGATGCGCGCGGAGCTCCCCACCGGCAGGGCACACCCGCTGCTGCCGCCGGACTGGCCGAAACAGTGCGCCCGCAACGCCGACTGGATGTACGGGCCGGAGGACGTGCAGCTCGGCTTCACCCCGGCTCCCGGAGCCGACCCGGACCGGTTGCTGCCGATCACCGCGCTGACCGTGGTCCCGGATGAGGACGGCACGCTGCTCGCCCGTACCCCGGACGGCCGCGGTTGGCCGCTGCTGGAGATGTTCGCCAGCTTCGTGGGCACGCACGCCTTCGACACCTGGAAGCTGGCCGGTTCGGACGGGCACACCCCGCGGGTCACCGTGGACGGCCTGGTGCTGGTACGCCGAACCTGGCGCTGCACCGTGGCCGAGACCGGCCTCACCGAGATCAGCGGGGAACGGGACCGTTACCTCGCGGTACGCCGCTGGGCCCGGGAACTCGGCCTGCCGCAACGGGTCTTCGTCCGGGTCGGTACGGAGATCAAGCCCTGTTTCGCCGACCTGACCAGCCCGGTGTTCACCCGCATCCTGTGCACCCTGCTCCGCTCGGCGCGGCGCACCGGCGGGCCGGACACCGAGGTCGCCGTCACCGAGATGCTGCCCACCCCGGACCAGGCGTGGCTCACCGACGCCGAGGGCAGGCGGTACTGCTCGGAGCTGCGCCTGCACGTGTCCGATCCCGCGGGGAGGGAGGGTGACGGTGCCTGAACTGTTCACCGGTACGCGCGGCGCTTCGACGAGCGCGATCCTGTTCTGCTTCCCGCCCGCGGGGTCCGGACCGGAGGAGTTCCACGGCTGGCGGCGGCTCATTCCGTCCACTGTGGATGTCCGAGTGCTGGCCGTTCCGGAAGGGGAGCACGCGATCGCCGAGGCCGTGCTGGCCGAGGCGGACCGGCCGTACGCCTGCTACGGGCACGGCGACGGAGGCCCGCTCGCCCTCGAAGTGGTCAGGCGGCTGCACGGCCGGGGCGCCCCGCTACCGCTGCGCTGTTACCTCGGTGGTGCCCGCCAGCCGGAGCCACCCGATCCGCTGCCGGTCCCCCTGGTCGACCTCGCGGGCGCGGGCGACGTCGTCGCGGCTCTCGTGGCCGATCTCGACAAGGCACTCGCGCCCGGGGTGCCGCTGGTGCCGCTGCCGGGAACCCGGTGGCAGGTCTGGTCCGCCGGAATGCTGCGCACCGCGGGGTTCCCCGCCGCCGGGCTGGACCTGCTGGGCGCGCCGGAGTGCGCGCGGGTCGCGGACGCGCACCTGGACGGGCACACCGATCGGGACGCCTTCCTCGACGCCTTCGGCACGGCGGCCCGCGCCGTCGGCGCCCGCCTCGCCGGGGTGGCGGCCGACCCGCTGTTTCGGGAGGCGGTGAGCTGGCAGAACCCCGGCGCCGTGACCGCGCTCGACAAGCTCGCCAGCGCCGATGTGGACGGTCGGAGTACCAGCAAGCGGCGGGAGCGGGAGAAGATCGTCGCCCGCTACTGGTCCCGGTACTGCGGCAAGAACGACAGCATCGGGTTCTTCGGACCGGTCTGCTGGATCGGCGTGGCGGAGGTTCCGGATGCGGTGCACGCCGAACCGGGCCCCGGGCTGATCCGCGGGCGCGTGGTTCGCCTGGAATGGTGGGCGTTGACCGCCTTCGCCGACTCCTACGAGACCGATCCCGAGGTCCGCGCCTGGTTCCCGCTCACCATGCAGCCACACCACGCGCTACGGGACGGGAGCCTGCTGCGCCCGGCCGACCCGCCACTGCGACTCGACCGCGCGGAGGCCACCCTGCTGGCGCTGTGTACCGGCGACCGCCCGGCGTGTGAGGTCGCCAGGCTCGCCACCGCAGATCCGGACTCCGGGCTGCGCAAGGAAACCGACGTCTACCTGCTCGCGGAACGGTTGCGGCGGCAAGGCTTGCTGCGCTGGCGGCTCGACCTGCCCTACGACCTCACCGCGGAGGACTTCGTGCGTTCCTGGATCGAGCGGATCGACGACGGGGACGTTCGGGCGCGGGTCGGCGCCGAGTTCCGGCGGATCACCGCGGCCAGGGACCGGGTGGCCGCGGCGGCGGGCGAGGCCGATCTTCTCCGGGCGGCCGTCGCCGAGCTCGACACCGAGTTCCACGCGGTCACCGGGGTGTCACCGCGGCAGCGGGCGGGCGAGACCTACGCGGGCCGCGCGCTGTGCTACGAGGACACGGAGCGAGACCTGGACCTGACCATCGGCGAGCCGGTGCTGGCGGCGCTGGCCGGGCCGCTGGACCTGCTGCTGCGGGCGGCCCGGTGGCTGACCGTGGCTATCGCCGAGGCCTACCGCGACGCGTTCCGCGTGCTGTACAAGGAACTCGCCGAGGAACTCGGCACCGGCAACGTGCCACTGGGCGAGTTGTGGTTCCTGGCGAACGGGCTGGTCTACGGGGTCGGCGAGCGGCCGGTGGACGCCGTGATGACCGAGTTCGTCCGGCGCTGGTCCACCCTGCTCGGCCTCGACTCCGGCGCCGGCGACACCAGCAGGGTGGAACTCACCTCCGCCGAGCTGGCCGAACCCGCCGCGCGAGCCTTCCCCGCCGAGACACCCGGCTGGTCCGGAGGGCGGCTGCACAGCCCGGACCTGAACCTGTGCGCGGCGAGCCTTGCCGAGTTGCGGCGCGGTGAGTTCACCGCCGTGCTCGGCGAGCTGCACGCCGCGTGGCTGACCTGCTCCTCGGGATTCTTCGTGGACTTCCACCCCGACCGCGCGGCACTGGTCGATGCCGTGCATCGGGATCTCGGGCACCGCACCGTCCCGCTGTACCCCACCGACTTCCCGATGCTCACCGCCCGGCTGGCCGACCTGCTGGTCGGGCCGCAGGACCGGCGGGTAGGACATGCCCCGGCTCCGGTGTGGGACCCGGCACGGGTGCTCCCGGTCAGCGGGCTCACCGTCACCGAGCAAGACGGCGAGTTGCTGGCGAGCGACGAGCACGGGAGCTCCTGGCCGCTGGTCGAGCTGTTCGGTGAGTTCCTCGGCACCTTCGCCGCGGACGCCTACAAGCTGGTCGGTTCGGCCGCGCACACGCCCCGGATCAGCATCGATCGGCTGGTGGTGGCGCGGGAGACCTGGCGCACGACGATCGAAGCCACCGGGCTGTCCGATGTGGACGACTACGCCGGGCGCTACCTCGCGGCCCGCGGGCTACGCCGCGAGCTGGACCTGCCGGAACGGGTGTTCGTCAAGGTCGGCACCGAGGTCAAGCCGTGCTACCTGGACCTCACCAGCCCGGTGTCCGTCTCCGCGCTGTGCACCATGCTGCGCACCGCGCGGGTGGCGAACGGGCCGGGGGTGCCGGTCACGATCACCGAGCTGCTGCCCACCCCCGAGCAGGCATGGGTGACCGACGCCGAGGGCCGCGGCTACTACTCGGAGCTACGGCTACACGTGCGGGACCCGCGAACGGCACCCCGGCACGGGAGCGAGCGATGACGGCCGTGGACACGCCGAGGACGGTACCGGCGCACTGGGGTCTCGGCACCGAGGTGGAGTACCCGGGGACCACCGTCGCCGAGCTGATCCGCACCCGGATCGACCACACCCCGGAGGCGGTGGCGGTCCGGCAGTGGGACAGCGGGCTCAGCTACGCCGAACTCGGCCGCACCGCGAACGCGCTGGCCGCCCGCCTCGCCGAACTGGGTGTCGGGCCGGAAACGCGGGTCGGCATCGCACACGGCCGGAGCCCGGAGCTGGTCCCGGCCGTGCTCGGGGTGCTGCTCGCCGGGGGCGCCTACCTGCCGCTCGACCCCGGCCAGCCCCGGCAACGGTTGCTGGACATGCTGACCGACGCCGGGGCCGAGCTCGTGCTCGCCGATGCGGAGGGCGAGGCCGCGCTGGCCGGAGCGGGCTGCCGCGTCCTGCGCGTGCCGGAGCCGCCGCGGGCGCCGGTTCCGGCACACCCGTGTCCCGCCACCCCGGACAACGCCGCGTACGTGCTGTACACCTCCGGCTCGACCGGGCGGCCCAAAGGGGTGGTGGTCCCGCACCGCTCGGTGGTGTCCCTCGCCACCGCGTTCGGCCCGGCCACCGGGGCCGGTGCGGGCAGCGTCACCCTCGCCTTCGCCGCGATCTCCTTCGACGTGTCGGTCAGCGACCTGTTGGTCCCGCTGGCCTGCGGGGGATCCGTGGCACTGGCCGGCGAGCGGGAACGCGCCGACGTGGCCAGGCTGCAGAGGTTCGCGCAAACGCATGTGCCCACCAGGGGCAGCATCCCGGTCGCCCTCTTGCCGCTCCTCGACCCGGCACGGCTGCCCAGCCTGCGCACCCTGCTGACCGGCTCGGAGGCCCCGGGGCCGGAACAGGTACGGCGCTGGGCGGGCCCGGCCGGCGAGCGCCCGCGGAGGTTCCTCAACCTCTACGGCCCCACGGAGACCTGCGTGCAGGTCACCGCGTTCAGCGCCGAGGGGAGCTGGGACCGGCCGCTGCCGATCGGGCGGCCGTTGCCCAACCACCGGGTGTACGTGGTGGACGAGCGGCTGCGCCCGGTACCGATCGGCGGCGCTGGCGAGTTGCTGGTCGGCGGTGCCGGGCTCGCCCGCGGCTACCTCGGGCAACCCGGGCTGACCGCGAGCCGGTTCGTCCCCGACCCGGTCGGCGGCGCGCCGGGCGAGCGGGTGTACCGGACCGGCGACCTGGTGCGGTGGGAGCCGGACGGCACCTTGCTGTTCCTCGGCAGGGCCGACCGGCAGGTCAAGATCCGCGGGCAGCGGGTGGAGATCGGCGAGGTCGAGGCCGTGCTGCGCGCGCACGAGGCCACCGGGCACTGCGTGGTGGACACGGTGCCCGGTCCGCGGGGACCGGAGCTGGTCGCCTTCGTCACCCCGGCACCGGGAACCAGCACGCCCGGGGCCGACCTGCTGCGCCGGCACTGTTCCCTGCGGCTGCCCGCCGCCATGGTGCCCCGGATCCGGATCGTGCCCGGCCTGCCGCTGACCGACTCCGGGAAGGTGGACCTGGCGCGGCTGCACCGGATGCCTGCCGGGCGGGATGCCTCCCGGCCTGGTCGGGCGCCCGGGACGCCGATCGAGCGGGCGGTGGCCACGCACTGGCGTGCCGTGCTGGGCGGGGACGGCGAGCCCGGCCTGGACGACGACTTCTTCGCCTGCGGGGGCCACTCGGTCACCGCCATGCGCCTGGTCGCGGTGCTGCGCACCGAGCTGCGCGGGGACGTCGCGGTGGAGGACGTGCTGGCCGGGCGCACCCTGGCCGGGATCGCCGAGCGGGTGGCGGCCGCGCCGGAGATCACCGGAACGGACGGCTGGTACGGCACCCCACCGAGGCTGTCCCCCGCGCAGCGCAGGTTGTGGCTACTGGACAGGTACGCGCCGGACGCCACCGCCTACAACATCGCGATGGCCGAGCGGCTGCACGGGCCGCTGGACCTGGCGGCACTGCGCACGGCGCTGCGGGCCGTCGCGGCCCGCCAGGAAGTGCTGCGCTGGCGCATCCCGGACGCCGGGGGCGTGCCGTACGCGGCGGTCGACCCGCCGGGTGAGGTGCCGCTCGCCGTCGCCGACCTCAGCCGACTGCCCGAGCGGGCACTGGACACGGCGCTCGCCGACCGGCTCGCCGCCGCGGCACGTGTCCCGTTCGACCTCGCCCGAGGTCCACTGTGGAGGGCTCAGCTGTACCTGCTCGGCGCGCGGGAACACGTGCTCGCGATCACCGCCCATCACACGGTGTTCGACGGGTGGTCCCAGGACCTGGTCTACCGCGACCTCGCTGCCGCCTACGCGCAGGCGTGCGAGCAGGGGACGGCGCTGCTGGACCCGCTGCCCGCGGGCTTCGCCGACTACGTTGCCTGGCGTGCGGAGCGGCAACGCCGCAGGGCCACCGCGGACCTGGCCTGGTGGGTCGAGCACCTGCGGGATGTTCCGACCACACTGGACGTTCCGGCCGACCGGCCGCGCCCGGTCGAGCAGACCTTCCGCGGCGCGGCCGCGCACCGGCGGCTCGACGAGCGGACCAGCGCCGCGATCAGCGGGCTCGGCAGGGACCTCGGCGCCACCGCCTCGGCGGTGCTGATGGCCGCGCTCGGGCTGGTCCTGCGGCGGGTCACCGGGCTGCGGGACTTCGTGGTCGGCACCCCGGCGGTGGACCGCAGGCACGCCGACTTCCAGGACATGGTCGGGTTCTTCGTCGAGATCATTCCGCTCCGGGTGCGGGTTTCCGAGGAGACACCGTTCTCCGCCCAGGTGATCGCCATGCGCGACGAGCTGCTCGACACGCTCGCCCACCCGGAGGTCTCACTGGAGGAGATCGTCGGCGCGCTGGGTGCCGGTGG
This sequence comes from Amycolatopsis cihanbeyliensis, assembly GCF_006715045.1. Lineage (GTDB taxonomy): Bacteria > Actinomycetota > Actinomycetes > Mycobacteriales > Pseudonocardiaceae > Amycolatopsis > Amycolatopsis cihanbeyliensis. The sequence continues at coordinate 1,738,300 of NZ_VFML01000001.1, forward strand.
GGCCGCCGACCGCAACCCGGTCGCGCAGGTCATGTTCAACATGTTCAACTTCACCGCACCGGCGCTGCGGCTGCCCGGCCTGCGGGCCGAACCGGTGCCGGTCGGCGTGCCCGGTTCCCCCTTCGACCTGACCGTGTACGGCCAGGAACGGGACGGCCGGATCGGCATCGACCTGGTCTACAACCCCGATCTTTTCGACGCCGACCGGATGGAAGCGCTGCTGGACGGCTACCTCGACGTGCTGCGTGCCCTGGTGTCCACACCGGACGCCACGCTCGGCTCGGTCGAACTGCCCGGCGAGCGGCGACTGGCCACCCCGGGGGCCGGGGCGGCGAGGGCACCGCTCGCGGCCGCGGACGCACCGGCACCCGGCGGCGGCACCACCCCGGAGACCGGGACCGAGCGGGCGATCGCCGAGGTGTGGTGCGCGGTACTCGGGCTGCCCGCGGTCGGCGCGACGGAGAGTTTCTTCGAGGTGGGCGGCACCTCGATGGCCGCGGCCGAGGTACAGGACCGGCTGCGCGACCGGCTCCGCGTTCCGGTTCGCCTGGTGGAGATGTTCCGGTTCCCCACGGTGCGCGCGCTGGCCGCGCACGTGGACGGCGCCGGCGGCACGACCGGTTCGGCGGCGCTGGACCGAGCCGCCCGGCGGACGGCGGCCCGGCGAACCCGGGTACGGCACCGGCCGTCGGCCAATGATCAGGGAGGCATCCAGTGAACGAGTCAGTGCAGCCGGAACCCGGCGCCGAGCCCGTCGCGATCATCGGCATGGCCTGCCGAGTCCCCGGTGCGGGAGACGTGGCGCGGTTCTGGGACAACCTGGTCGAGGGCGTCGAGTCGCTGACCCCGCTGAGCCGCGAGCGGATGGCCGCGGCGGGCGCGACCGAGGCGGAACTCGCGGACCCGAACCTGGTGCCCTCGGCCTTCGTGCTGGAGGACGCCGACCTCTTCGACGCGGGCTTGTTCGGGATGACCCCGCGCGAGGCCGAGGTCACCGATCCGCAGCACCGGGTGTTCCTCGAGCTGTGCCACGGCGCGCTGGAGGACGCGGGCCACGACCCGACTCGCTACCCGGGGGACATCGGCCTCTACGCCGGCCGTGGCACCGAGCGCTACCGCTGGGAACATGTACACCGCAACCGGGAGTTGCTGGCCACCACCCCTTCGATGGCCATCGGCATCGGCAACCTCTCGGACAACGTCACCACCCTGGTCTCCTACAAGCTCGACCTGCGCGGGCCCAGCGTCGGGCTGTTCACCGCCTGCTCCACCTCGCTCGTCGCGGTGCACCTCGCCGCCGAGTCGGTGCGGGCTGGCGAGTGCGATATGGCGCTCGCCGGTGGGGTGAACATCGAGTTCCCGCAGGACCGCGGGCATGTACATCAGGAGGGCGGGGTCACCTCCGCCGACGGGCACGTGCGCTCCTTCGACGCCGCCGCCACCGGCACCATGTGGGGCTCCGGCGGCGGCGCGGTACTGGTGAAACGGCTCGCCGACGCGCGGCGCGACGGTGATCACGTGCGGGCCGTGCTGCTCGGCAACTCGATCAACAACGACGGCTCGGGCAAGGTCGGGTTCACCGCGCCCAGCGTGGACGGGCAGGCCGCCGCCGTCGCGAACGCGCTCGCGGTGGCCGGGATCGACCCGCGCACGATCGGCTACGTCGAGGCGCACGGCACCGCGACGCCGATGGGTGACCCGATCGAACTGGCCGCGCTCACCAGCGTCTACGGTCACGACACCGAGGAACGCGGATGGTGCGGTATCGGTTCGGTGAAATCCAATATCGGTCATCTCAGCCAGGGCGCCGGGGTGGTCGGACTGATCAAGACCGCGCTGGCGCTGGAACACGGCCTGATCCCACCGAGCCTGCACTACGAGCGGCCGAACCCCGGAATCGACTTCTCGGCGAGCCCGTTCTACGTCAATGCCACACTGTCCAAATGGGAACGTAATGGCCACCCGCGCAGGGCGGCGGTGTCCTCCTTCGGCATCGGCGGCACCAACGCACACGTCGTCCTGGAGGAGGCACCCGAGCACGATCCCGCCGCGGAGGCCGCGGGCCCGCACCTGCTGCGGCTGTCGGCACGGGACGGGACCGCGCTGTCCGCCGCCGCGGACCGGCTGGCCGAGCACATCGAGAGCCATCCCGATCTACGTCTCGCCGATGCCGCGCATACCCTGCGAGTCGGCAGGGCCGAGTACGGCCACCGCGCGTTCGTGGTCGCCGAGACCCCCGCGGCGGCCGCCGCCGCGCTGCGGGACGCCAAGCGCCGCAACGCCGCCGTCGCGCCAGCGGCCACGCCGGTGCTCGCCTGGCTGTTCACCGGGCAGGGGGCGCAGTTCGGCGGGATGGGCGCCACCCTGTACCGGCGAGAGCCGGTGTTCGCCGAGGCCGTCGACGAGTGCGCCGCCGTGCTGACCGCGGAGCTCGGGGACGACATCCGGCCGGTGTTGTTCACCGCGGACGAGCGCGAACAACCGCGGCTTTCCGCCACCGAGCTGGCCCAGCCCGCGCTGTTCACCGTGGAGTACGCACTGGCCCGGCTGTGGCAGTCCTGGCGGGTGCGTCCCGGCACCATGATCGGCCACTCGGTCGGCGAGTACGTCGCCGCCACCCTGGCCGGGGTGTTCGAGCTGCCGGACGCGCTGCGGCTGGTGGCGACAAGGGGCAGGCTGATGGGAGCCATGGCGCCGGGCGTGATGGTCGCGGTGTCGCTGGACGAGGCCGAGGTCGCCCCGCTGCTGCCGGAGGGGCTGTCGATCGCCACGGTCAACGGGCCGGGAACCTGCGTGGTCTCCGGGGAGGCCGAGCTGGTCGAACTCTTCACCGGTGGGCTCGGCAGGAAGGTCAACGTGAAGCGGCTGCGGACCTCGCATGCCTTCCACTCGCCGATGATGGACCCGATGCTCGCGGAGCTCGCCGACGCGGTGGCGGCGGTGCCCCGGCACGCTCCCCGGGTCCCGTTCTTCTCCGGGGTTTCCGGTGAACCGATCACCGCGGAGCAGGCGGTCGACCCCGGCTACTGGGCCGCGCAGGTGCGCCGGACCGTGCGGTTCGGGGACTGCGTGGCGCGACTGCTCGCCGAGGGTCCGACCCTGTTCCTGGAATGCGGCCCCGGCAGGCAGCTGGCCGGGCTGGTGCGGATGCAGACCCGTGGCCATGGCCCGCCCGCGGTGCCCAGCCTGCCGGGTCCCGCCGACAAGCCGGGCGAGCTCGAAACCCTGCACACCGCGGCCGGAAAGCTCTGGACCGCGGGGATTCCGGTGGAGCCGCCGGCGCGGGGCAGGCGAGTCTCCCTGCCCGGCTACCCGTACCAGCGCGGCCGGTACTGGGTCGACCCCGACCCGCGCGGTGAGCCTGCCGAGTCGCGGCGCGAGCCCAGCGAGACCCGGTTGCCGCCGGACCGCTGGTTCGCCGTGCCGAGCTGGCGCCAGCTCCCCCCTGCCGGGCCGGGGCCCACGCCGGCGTGCTGTGTGGTGTTCACCGCGGAACCGGTCGGTTCCGCCGTCGCCGAGCGGCTGCGGACCTCCGGCGCCACGGTGATCGAAGTGGCCGCGGGCGATGGCTTCGCGCGCACCGGGACCGGCTACACGATCCGACCGGACGAACCCACCGACTACGCCGCGCTGCTGGCGGAGCTGGGCGGGACGCCGGAGCGGATCGTGCACGCCTGGGCATTGGCCGGGGCACCGGCCGGGGCGGACGTCGAGGCCACCTTGGCCGCCCAGACGACCGGCATGTTCAGCCTGGTGCTGCTGGTGCAAGCGCTGGCCGAGGCCGGGCTCTCCGGTGCGCTCGACGTGGTCACCGCGGGCACCCAGCAGGTCGTCGGCGCGGACCTGACCAGGCCGGAGCACGCGACCGTGGCCGGGGTGGTCCGCTCGGCCCCGCTCGACGTGCCCGGCCTGCGGCTGCGGCAGATCGACTGCGCGGCGGACACCCGCGCGGGCGAGGTGGTCACCGCGCTCGGAAGGGCGGAGCACGACACCCTGCTCGCGCTGCGTAATGGTCGCGTGTGGACGGTCGGCTTCGATCAGGTCGGCCTGCCCGAGCCCGGTACGGGGTTGCCACGCGAGGGCGGGACCTACCTGATCACCGGCGGGCTCGGCGGGCTCGGGTTGACCATCGCCGAGCACCTGGCGGCGAAGGGGCCGGTGCGGCTGGTGCTCACCTCCCGATCCGGCCTGCCACCGCGGTCGCGCTGGGACAAGACACTGCGCGCGGAGGGAGCTCGTGGCCGCGCCGGCCGGGCCGTCCTGGCCGTCCGCCGGATGGAGGAGGCGGGTGCCGAGGTGCTTCCCGCCGCCGTGGACGTATCCGATGTGGACGATCTGCGCCGGCTCCGTGCCGAGGTGCTGGAGACCTTCGGCGGGCTGGACGGCATCGTGCACGCCGCGGGCATCGCGGGCGGCGGGTTGATCGAGACCAGGCGGCTGGCGGACATGCGTGCCGTACTCGCCCCCAAGGTGGCGGGCAGCGTGGCGCTGCGGGCCGTGTTCGGCGCCGAGGAGCTGGACTTCGTCGCCCTGTTCTCCTCGGTGACCGGCACGGCGGGCGGGCTCGGCGAGACCGACTACTGCGCCGCGAACGCGTTCCTGGACGCCTACGCGCAGAGCACGCACGGCTGGCGCGCGCCGGTCCGGTCCCTCGGCTGGGCCGGCTGGCTCGAGGTCGGCATGCTCGCCGACCTACTCGCCCCCGGGGCGGCCGGGCCGGGCGGTGAGCCCGTCGAGCATCCACTGGTCACCGAGGTGGGCCGGGCCGCCGACGGCACGGCCTTCGGCAGGGGAACGCTGAGCGCGCGGACCCACTGGGCCGTGGACGAGCACCGCATCGACGGGATGCCGGTGCTGCCGGGGACCGCCCAGCTCGAGGCGATCCGCGCCACGGCGGCCGCGGCCCTGCCCCGGTCCGGCGAGACGGACGTACTGGAGTTGTCCGATGTCTTGTTCCTCGAACCCTTCGGCGTCCCGGACGGGAACGTGGCCGAGTTCGAGGTGACCCTGCGGCCCGGGGACGCGGGCGGCGCGGCGGCCACCCTGCGCGGCGGCGGCACGACCTACTGCCGGGCCACGGTGTCCTGGGTGAGCGCGCCGCCGGGCGAGCCGGTCGACCTGGCCGCCGTGCGCGCCCGGTGTACGGCGCGGCCGGACCTGGTGGCCGGTAGCGGGCAGCCGGCGGGTGCGCTGGTGCGGTACGGGGCGCACTGGGACAGCATCCGTGAGGTGTGGCGCTCGGAGGCGGAACAGCTCACCCTGCTGGAGGTCCCGGAGGAGCTGCGCGAGGGCGCCGCATGGGGCCTCTCCCCCGCCGTGCTGGACCAGGCGACCTACGTCTTCGACGGGACCGGCGGCGGCGCGTTGCCGATGGGATACGGCCGGGTCCTGGTCCGCGCCCGGATGCCGGAGAGGGTCTGGGTGTACCGCAAGCTCGAGCCGCGCGACGCCGGGCAGGACGTTCGCACCGACAGCTTCACCGTGCTCGGCGAGGACGGGGCCGAGCTGATCGCGGTCACCGAGTTCATGCTGCGCAGGGTGGAGGGTGCCCCGCGACCGCCCGGCGCCGGGCCCGCCGACGCCGACCAGCGGTGGATCGCGCCGGCCGAAGGAGTCGAGGCTTTCCTGCGTGTACTGGACGCCGACATCGGCGGGCACGTGGTGATCACCCCGAGGCCGCTGGCCTGGGTGCTGGACCGGGTGCGCAAGGACGCCGAGCGGGCCACGGGTGGCGGCACGGATACCGGGGCTCCACCGGGCACGCACGGGGAGGCGACCGCGGACGAGGAGGTGGTCGCCGGGATCTGGCGGTCCGTACTCGGCGTGCCGAGCGTGCGCCCGGAGGACGACTTCTTCGAGCTGGGCGGGAACTCGCTGGTGGCCGTCCAGCTCATCGCGCAGATCCGCGAAGCCACCGGCGTCCGCCTCCCGCTGCGATCGGTTTTCGACACCCCCACGGTCGCCGAGATGACCGCGACGGTCGCCGAACTCCGCGCGCGCCAGGAACCCGAACCGGAACAGCAGACCACGATCCCGCGACTGGCAAGGCGTCCGGACTGATGCCGTCCATGAACAGCCAACGCATGTATGTGAACGGCAAACACGTCCCCGCGCGCGTGTTGGCCGTCCACGCGCACGCGTTTGCTGCTCACGCGCACGCGTTGGCCGTTCGCGTACGGGATGGGAGGTACCGTGACGATCACTGACGCGTTCGAGACGTCCTTCGCGGGCGCCGTGGACGAACTCGCGTTCGCCTATCGGGAGGTGCCGTTCTACGGGCCGCACCTTGATGCCGCCGGGGTGCGCCCCGCGGACGTGCGCGGCCCTGCCGACTTCCGCCGGATCCCGGCCACAACCAAGGCCGACTACCGGCGGAACTTCCCCGCCGGGGTGCTGGTGCGCGGCACGAAGCTGGCCGACGAGTTCGTCTTCCGCAGCCGCAGTTCGGGGACGACGGGGGAACGCCTGATCACCCTGGCGCACACGTTCACCCTGGCCGAGCGGCAGCTACGGACGACCGCGGTGCATCCGGGGATGCTGGCGGTCTTCGCCGGGGCACGCGACCAGCGGGTCTGCCGCTACGCCCCACCCGCCTGCTCCGACGTGGAGTGCGCGACGCCGTTCACCACGCCGGAAAGCAGGACCCTGCCGGACGGCACGCTGGTGCTTCCGGTGGCGCACGACCTGCTGGCCACCTCGCCGGAGCTGGTGGACCAGGCCATCGGCGAGCTGACCGAGCATCGCCCGCACTGGCTGTACGCCGATCCGGCGCACCTGGCCTTCCTCCTCGACGCGATGCGTGCGCGCGGCCTGCCGCCGCCGGCGGCCGACGGGGTGGTGCTGGCGTACAACCTGGCGACCGGGGCGGCGCTGCGGCGGATCAGGGACTACCTGCCGGCCGGGACGGTGGTCGTCGAGGTCGCCTCGATGTCCGAGCTGGGCTGGCTCGGGATGACCTGCCCGACCGGCTTCCTGCACCTGAACACCGAGAACTTCTACCTCGAGCTCCTGCGGTCGGGCACGGATCGCCCCGCGGGGCCCGGCGAGCTGGCCGAGCTGTACGTGACCAGTATCGGCGACCGGCTCAGCCCGCATATCCGCTACCGCACCGGGGACGGCTACACCCTGCTGGACGGCGCGTGCCCGTGCGGGAACGCGTCACCCCGAGTCGTCCATCATGGACGGTGCGCGGACTACCTCGAGGCGGCTGGCGAGATCGTGCTGACCCCGCGCACCCTGGACGAGCTGGTCGGCTCCGCCGAATGGCTCACCTTCTACAAGCTGACCCACCTGGACACCGGTCCGCTGCTGCTGCGGTACATCCCGGTTCCGAACACCGCGCACGGCGAGCGGGCCGGTGCGCTGGCCGAGGTGATCGGCCAGCGCACCGGCAGGGAGGTCGCCCTCAGCGCGGTGGACCACATCGAGTCCGAACGCTCCGGCAAGCTGTTCGGCTGCGTCCGCGCCGCGCGCAGCGGTGAATCGGGGGTTCCGGTATGACCATACGTGATGTCCGTCCCGACTTCCCGGTACTGGCAAGGGAGGTCGACGGGACCAAAGTGACCTACCTGGACAGTGCGGCCACGGCGTTGAAACCGCGTCAGGTGATCGACGCGATGACCCGCTACTACACCGAGGTGAGCGCGAACATCCACCGCGGCAAGCACATGTTGTCCGAGGAGGCGTCCGATGCCTACGAGATGTGCCGCACCAGGGTCGCGGCCTTCCTCGGCACCCGGGCCGCGGAGGTGGTGTTCACCGCGAACACCACGCACGCACTGAACCTGGTGGCGACCGGGCTCGACCTCGAGCCGGACGACCTGGTGCTGGTCAGCGGGGACGCGCACCACTCCCTGCAGCTACCGCTGCGCGGCAGGGCCACCGTGGACTGGATCCCCACCGACGCGAGCGGCGCCGTCGACCTCGAGGCCTACGCCCGGCAGGTGGAACGGCGGCCGGCGCTGGTGGCGATCACGCACTGCTCGAACGTGACCGGCCGCTACGCCCCGGTGGCGGAGATGGCCGCGCTCGCCAGGGAACACGGCGCGCTGACCGTGCTGGACGCCGCGCAGTCGGTGCCGCACCGGCCGGTACGGGTACCCGAGCTCGCGGTGGACGCGATCGCCTTCTCCGCGCACAAGATGCTCGGCCCCACCGGGATCGGCGTACTCACCGTCGGGACGGCGCTCACCGAACGGCTCCGGCCCGCGCTGATCGGCGGTGGCGTCGTGGACTGGGTGGACACCGAAAGCTGGGTACTGCGCCGCCCGCCGCACCGCTTCGAGGCGGGCACCCCGCATATCGCGGGCGCATACGGCCTGCGGGCCGCGGTGGACTACCTGGACGCCCTCGGCATGGCGGCGGTGGCCGAGCACGACGCCTGGCTCGCCGAGGTGCTGCACACCGAGGCCGCCAAGCGCGACTACCTCAGCGTGCTCGCCCCCGGGCCCGGCGAGCGCAGCGCCACCCTGTCGGTGGCCGTGCGGGACATTCCCGATCTCACCGAAGTGGCACAGTCCCTTTCAGACAGTTACGGGGTGATGTGCCGCAGCGGGCACCTCTGCGCGCAACCGCTGGTGAACGCGGCGGCGGGGTCGGCGGTGCTGCGGCTGTCCGCGCAGATCTACAACACCGCCGAGGACATCCGAACCGCCTTCGCGGCGCTGGACGAGTTGCACCCACTCCTGGCGGGTGCGTGATGGCCGCACACCGACCGACGATCACCATCATCGGCGCCGGGCTTGCCGGCTCGCTGATGTCGATCTACGCCGCGCGCAGGGGATTCCCGGTCGTGGTGTACGAGCGGCGCGGCGATCCACGGGAACCGGGCGCGGCTGACGCCAAACGGTCCATCAACCTCGGCCTCTCCCAGCGCGGCATCCGGGCGCTGGACGAGGTCGGGCTGCTGCGGACGATCAGGGCCGAGGTCGCGCCCATGCGCGGCCGGGTCGTACACCATCACGACGGCCGGCTGTCCTTCCAGCCCTACGGCACATCGGCCGAGCAGATCCTGCACTCCGTACTGCGGCACGACCTGAACACCGCGTTGATCCGGCGGGCCGAGGACCTCGGCGTGACGTTCCACTTCGGACAACCACTGCGCGAACTCGACCTCGATTCCGGCACCGCGCTGATCGGCGAAGCCGAGGTGGCGACCGAGGTGATCATCGGCGCGGACGGGGTGCATTCGGTCGTCCGCGACCAGTTACCGCACTCCCGGACGGACCGGAAGACGCTCGAGTGGGGATACAAGGAGGTCCACATCCCCGCCGGCCCGGACGGCGCCCGCCGGACCGACCCCGAGGCACTGCACGTCTGGCCGGGTGAGCGGGGACTCATCGTCGCGCATCCCAATGTGGACGGAACGTTGACCGGAACGGTGTTCCTGCCGCACGAGGGCCCGGCGAGCTTCGCGACCCTGACCTCTCCCGCGGCCGTCCGCCGGTTCTTCACCGCCCGCTTCCCGGACGCGCTGAGCCTGATGCCGGACCTGGTCGAGGAGTTCCTCGCCCATCCGGTCGGCAGCCTGCACACCATCCGCACCGCGCCCTGGCACGCCGGCGCCAGGGTGGTGCTGCTCGGCGACGCCGCGCACGCGGTGTACCCGTTCTACGGCCAGGGCATGAACTCCTCCTTCGAGGACTGTTCGGTGCTGGATGCCTGCCTCGCCGAGCACGAGGACCTGCCCACCGCGTTCGCGGAGTTCCAGCGCCGTCGCAAGCGGCACACCGATGTGCTGGCCGAGCTGTCCGAGCGCAACTTCGTCGAGCTGCGCGACCGGGTCTCCTCCCCGCTGTACGCGATCCGCAAGAAGGCCGACCTGGTGCTGAACAAGCTGCTCGGTGACCGCTGGATGCCGCTCTACACCATGATTTCGCACACCACGGTCCCCTACGCCGACGCCCTCGCCACCGCCCGCAGGCAGGACAGGGTGCTCGGCGCGCTCGGTGCCGCCGCGCTGCTCGCCGCGGGCGCGGGCTTCCGGGCGGCCAGATCCCTTTCCACCGTTCGTCGTCGAGGTGCGCAGTGCTGACCCATCCCGCTGACCCGAACCTGACCCTGGTCGAGGTGACCGACCTCGACCGCGAACCGCCACCCCCACCGGTCGCCGCGTACCGGGACACCCTGCACGAGGTGCTCGGGTGGGCGCGGAGTTACCTGTGCGACACCCATCCGGAGCTCGGCAGGCGCGGCCACGTCTGCCCGTTCGCCAAGGCGGCGCTGGACGGTGGCACCAGCTACCTCGCCGTGTTCCCCGGCCGGCCGGAACGTGTCGACGAGGTGGCCGCGGTGTTGCTCGGCTACCGGGAATGGTTCGAGCAACTGTGCGCCGCGGACTCCGCGAGGGCGCAGTACCACACCATCCTGGTCGCCTTCCCCGACCTGGAGCCCGCGGACGTACCCAGGGTGATCGACGGCACCCAGCGGCGGCTCAAGCCGGACTACGTCAGCAGGGGGCTGATGATCGGCGAGTTCCACGACGGCCCGCCGGAGGCCGGCGGGTTGTGGAACCCGGACTTCCGTCCGCTGCGCAGTCCGGTCCCCATGCTGGTCATCCGGAACATGGTGCCCACCGATTTCGCGTTCCTGCGCGAGGACCCGGAGTTCCTCGCCGCCTACCTCGGCCGGTTCGGCGACCAGGTGCCGCCACACCTGCGCCAGCAGGTCGCCGAAGCCGTCGAGGAGTTCGGGCTCACCCCCGCGCTGTCCGCGGTGGGTACCGAGGTGCCGCTCTCCGCGGCGCAGCGCAGGCTGTGGTTCCTGAGCAGGCTCGATCCCGGTAATGCCGTGCACCACGTGGCGCGGGCGGTGCGGCTGCGGGGTGAGTTGGACCCCACCACGCTCGGCGTCGCCCTGGCCGGGGTGGTCCGCAGGCACCCCGCGCTGCGGACCCGGCTGGCCGAGCGGGACGGGCAACCGGTGGCCACCCACGCCCCCGCAACCGGGGCCGGAAGCTGCCCGGTCTCCCTGCCGGTCACGCTAGTGGACGGGGAGCCCGAGGCCGCCCGGCGGGCCCGCGCCGTCGCCCGGCGACCGTTCAACCTGCGGCGCGGCCCGCTGCTGCGCGGTGCCCTGCTCCGGCTGGCCAAGGACGATCACGTGCTGGTGGTCGCCGCGCACCGGATCGCGGCCGACGAGTCCGCATTGGACCTGGTGTGCGCCGAACTCGGCGGTGCGGGCGGGGACACCGGCGCGGCCGAGCCGACGCAGACCATCGAGGAGGACCTGGCCTACTGGGTGCGCAGGCTCGCCGGGGCGCCCACCCTGGACCTGCCGACCGACCGGCGCCGCCCCGCCGCGCAGACCTACCGCGGCGGCACCCACCGGTTCCACCTGCCCGCCGAGGTGGTGGCCGGGCTGCGCGCCCTGCACCCGGAAACCGGTTCACCGCGGATTCCGCTGCTCGCGGCCTTCGACGTGGTGCTGGCACGGCACAGCGGGCAACGAGACGTGCTGGTCGGAGTGCAGCCCGAGGTCGAGCGGGCGGCCGTCGCACCGCTGGACACCGTGGCCGTGCTGCGCGCCGACCTCTCCGGCGAGCCGAGTTTCGCCGAGCTGGTGCGGCGGTGCGCGGCCGAGGCCGAGCGGGCACGGCGGCACCGGCGGGCCGCCTTCGAGGACGTGGTGACCGCGCTGGATGTGCGGCGCAGCCTCGGCGTCCCGCCGGTGTTCCAGGCGAGCTTCGCGGTGCGGGACACCCCGCCGCGGCTGCCGGAGCTCACCGGGGTGACGGCCGAGGAGTACCCCTTCGAGCTCGGTGCCGCCGAGCTCGATCTCACCCTGCACGGCGCGCCGGCAGGGGACGGCGGGCTCGACCTGGTCATCGGGTACAGCACCGACCTGTTCGACGAGACGACCGTGCGCCGGCTGGCCGAACACCTCACGCTGGTGGCCACCACGGCCACCGCGGACCCCGGGCTGCCGGTCTGGCATATCCCGCTGCTCGACCCGGCCGGGCGGGCCGAGCTGCTGGCCGGGCGGCGGGGCCCGGCCGTCGAGCTGCCCGACCCGGCGAGCCCGCTGACCCTGCTCGGCGCCACGGCGACCGCCGACCCGGATGCCCCCGCGGTCAGCGGACCGGACGGCGAGCTGACCTACCGGGAGTTGCACCGCAGGGCCGCCCAGCTCGCGCACGTGCTGCGGGACTGGGGTGCCGGCCCGGACGTCCCGGTGGGGGTGTGTCTCGAACGCTCGGCCGCGATGGTCGTCGGGTTGCTCGGGGTGTGGCTGGCCGGTGCGGCCTACGTGCCGCTGGACCCGGCATTCCCGCCGGAGCGGCTGCGGCACATGCTCGGGGACGCGGGGGTCGAGGTGGTCGTCACCCATGAGGCCACCCAGGCCCCGCTCGGCGAGCTGCTCGGCGAGGTCGCGGGTCAGGTCTGCCTGGACGCCGACGCGGACGTGCTGGCCGCCCGGCCCGCAACGCCCCCGGCTGCCGGGCCGCGGCCGGAGGACCTCGCCTACCTGATCTACACCTCCGGCTCGACCGGAACCCCGAAGGGCGTGGAGATCCCGCATCGCGCGGTGGCCAACCTGCTGGTCGCCTTCGCCCGGATCGTCCCGCTGACGCAGGCGGATGGCTGGCTCGCGGTCACCACGCTGTCCTTCGACATCGCCGCGCTCGAGCTGTTCCACCCGCTGGCCAGTGGCGCCAGGCTGATCGTGGCGAGCGAGGCGGAGGCAGGCGACGGGGTCGCGCTGTGCCACAGGGCGATCGAGTCCGAGGCCACCGTGCTGCAAGCCACCCCCGCCACCTGGCGGATGCTGCTGGCGGGCGGCGGGGTGCCCGCCGGAATCCGGCTGCGGCTGTGCGGTGGCGAGGCGGTGCCCCGCGATCTGGCCGACCGGCTCGCCGAGGACGGAGCCACGCTGTGGAACGTGTACGGACCCACCGAGACGACGGTGTGGTCCGCCGCGGGCAGGATCGCTCCCGCCCCGGCGCCGGTGGAGATCGGGCCGCCGATCGCCAACACCGCCGTCCACGTACTGGACGCGGCCGGGGAACCGGCACCGGTCGGCGTGGTGGGCGAGGTGCATATCGGCGGGCTCGGCCTGGCCCGCGGCTACCGGAACCTGCCCGAACTCACCGCGGAGCGGTTCGTGCCCGATCCCTTCCACCCCGGCGCGACCCTGTACGCCACCGGCGACCTCGCCCGCTACCGGCCCGGCGGCGGCTTGGACTTCCTCGGCAGGGCCGACCACCAGGTCAAGGTACGCGGGTTCCGGATCGAGCTCGGCGAGATCGAGGCCGCGTTGCGCGGGCACGAGTCGGTGGAGACCGCCGTGGTGACCAGCTGGCGCGGCGCCGATGGCGACCACCGGCTTGTCGGCTACGTGGTCGGCGACCAGGGCGTCTCGTGGCCGCGGCTGCGTGACCGGCTGCGCCACAGCCTGCCGGAGTACATGATCCCGAGCACGGTGGTGCTGCTGGACGAGCTGCCGCTGACGCCGAACGGGAAGGTGGACAGGGCGGCGCTGCCCGAGCCGGAGTGGGACGCGCTGGGCGGCACTCGGCGGCCGCCGGGCAACCCGGTGGAGCGGGCACTGGCCGCGCTGTGGTGCGAGGTCCTCGGCCGCACCGAGATCGGAGTGGACGACGACTTCTTCGCTCTCGGCGGGCATTCCCTGCTCGGCGCGAAACTGCTGGCCAGGGTGCGCGGCTACTTCGACACCGAGGTGCCGATCCGCAGCCTGTTCGAGGCGCCGACGGTGGCCGGCCTCGCCGAGGTGCTGGTCCGGCTGGAGGCCGCGCCCGGGCAGGCCACCGCGATCGCCGAGCTGCGCCAGCGGATCGAGGAGATGCCCGACGACGAGGTCGCCACCCTGTTGCAGCGGTCCCCATGAGTGCGGCGGAAGGAAGGACACGATGACAACCGAATCGACGGCCGCGCGGGAGGCGTTGCTGGCGCGGTTGCTCGCCAAGGACGGTTTCCACCTTTCCGGCGAGAGCACGGTGCCGCGCCGCGCGCAGGGAGCCGAGGTCCCGCTGTCCTCCGCCCAGCACCGGTTGTGGTTCCTGGACAACCTCGCCGGCGGCGACACCGGCACTGCCGCGTACCTGATGCCGGCGGCGTACCGGCTCACCGGGGAACTGGACGTGACCGCGCTGACCGGCGCGCTGGACGCGATGGTGCGCAGGCATGAAGCGTTGCGGGCCGCGATCCTGCCCACCGAGTCGGGGGAACCCGTGCACGTGATCGCCGAGCCAGCCGCCGCGAGCCCGGTGCGGCTCGCGCACTACGACATCTCCGCGCTGTCCACGAAGGACGCGGAGGAACGGGCGAGGGAACTGGCCGAGCAGGACACGGGGCGCCCGATGCGGCTGGACCGGCCCCCGCTGCTGCGGGCCACGTTGATCCGCCGCGGCGATGAGGAGCACGTGCTGGTGCTGTGCGCGCACCACATCGTGTGCGACGACCTCTCCCTCGGCATCCTCACCCATGACCTGATGGCCGCCTATCAGTCCATTGTCGACGGTGACGTTCCGGAAACCGGGGAGCCCGCGGTACGGTTCGGGGACTACCTGGTGTGGCGGCGAGAGCGCGGGGGTGGAGACCTCGGCTACTGGGTCGAGCACCTTTCCGGTGCGCCGCCGCTGCTGGAGCTGCCCACCGATCGGCGCCGCCCCGAGGTCCGCCGGTTCCGCGGGGACAGCGTCACGGTGGACATCCCCGCGGAGCTGTCCGCGGCCGTGCACGAGCTGGCACGGCGCGCCGAGGCCACGCCGTTCATGGTGCTGCTGGCCGCGTTCTCGGTGCTGCTCGGGCGCTACAGCGGCGGGACCGACCTCGTGGTCGGTTCGCCGGTGGCCAACCGGAACCTGCCCGAGCTGGACGACCTCGTCGGCATGTTCGTCAACACCCTGGCGCTGCGGATGGACCTGTCCGGTGACCCGACGCTGGAGGAGGTGCTGGCCAGGGCGCGGCAGGTGGCGGTGTCCGGGCTCAGCCACGCGGACGTGCCGCTGGAGGACGTGATCGAGCGGATCAACCCGACCCGGGACCTCGGCTACAACCCGCTGTTCCAGGTGATGCTGGTGGTGAACCCGGACCCACCCCGGCGGGAGGAGCGCGGGCCGCGGGTACAGCCGGTCGGGCTCGGCGCCACCCCGGCCCGGTTCGACCTGACCCTGGTGGTCACCGACGCGCCCGAGGGCCTGCGCGGGCACCTGGATTTCGACGCGGACCTCTTCGACCCGGCCACGGTGTCCGGGATGGCGACCGGGCTCGTTCGGGTGCTGCGCGCCATGGTCCGCGAGCCGGGCCTGCCCGCCCGCTCGGTGGGCCTGGTCGAACCGGCGGAGCTGGAACGGGTGGCGGCGGGGCCACCTGCCGCGGCAACGGTACCGGTGACCGAGTTGATCACCGCGCGCGCCGCGGAGTCGCCGGGGGCCCCCGCGGTGCTCGGCCAGGACGAGGAGATCAGCTATGCCGAGTTGCTGCACCGGGCGAACCGGGTGGCGCGGCGGCTGCTGGCGGCGGGCGCCGGACCCGAGGTCCCGATCGGGCTGTGCGCCCCGGCAGGGGTGGACGCGATCGTCGGGTTGCTGGGCATCCTGCTTTCCGGCAGTGCCTACGTCCCCCTCGATCCCGGGCATCCGGTGTCCCGGCTGTCGTTCCTGCTCGCCGACACCGGCGCTCCCGCCGTGGTCACCCGCTCCGCGCGGGACGGCCGGTTCGCGGACTTCCCCGGCACCGTGGTCGCACTCGACGAACCCGGCGGGGAGGGCGGCCCTGCGCCGCCGGCACCCGAGATCCGGCCGGAGCAACTCGCGTACGTGATCTACACCTCCGGGTCGACCGGCGAGCCGAAGGGTGTCATGGTGCGGCACGGCGCGCTGGCGAACCTGGCCACGGCGTTTCGCGACGCGCACGGGATCGGGGCGGGGACGCGGCTGCTCATGGTCCCGCCGCTGACGTTCGACGCCTCGGCGGGGGACATCTTCCCCGCGCTGATCAGCGGCGCCGCGCTGATGCCGGTCGCCGAACCCGCCGCGTTGAGCGCGGGGGCGCTGCGCGAGGTGTGCGCCGAGCACGGGATCACCGCGGTGGACACGGCCGCCGCGATCTGGCGGCAGTGGGTGCACGATCTCGCCGGGGCCGGGCGGATCGACCCCGGACCGCTGCGGGTCCTGATGGTCGGCGGTGAGCAGATACCGGCGGACACGCTACGCACCTGGGCGGAGGTCACCGGCGGCGCCGTGCCGCTGTACAACCACTACGGCCCCACCGAGGCGACGGTCTGCGCCCTGACCTACCGCACCGTGGACGGCACGGAACTCGGCGACACAAGCGTCCCTTGTGGACGGCCATTGCCCGGGGTGCGGGCCTACGTGCTGGACCACGCGCTGCGGCCGCTGCCCGCCGGGGTACCGGGAGAGCTCTACCTCGCAGGCTCCGGCCTGGCACGGGGCTATCTCGGCGACCCGGCCCGTACCGCGGCCGCGTTCCCGGCCGACCCGTTCTCCCCCGCGCCGGGCGGCCGGATGTACCGCACCGGCGACCTCGCCAAGGTCCGTGCCGACGGGAACCTCGAGTTCCTCGGCCGTGCCGACCGCCAGGTGAAGATCCGGGGCAACCGGATCGAGCTCGGCGAGGTGGAGGCGGCGATCAAGCGGCTTCCCGGGGTACGGGACACCGCCGTGGTCGCGCACGGGGACCCGGCGCGGCTGGTCGCCTACCTCGTCCCGGAGGGCGAGGCCGAGCCCGCGCGGCTGCGCGAGACGCTCGCCCGCGTGCTGCCGGACCACCTGGTGCCCAGCGGGTTCGTCCCGATCGAGGCCCTGCCGCTGACCCGGAACGGCAAGGTCGACCGTACCGCGCTACCCGCGCCCCGGGAGGACGTCCTGGCCCGGCCGGCACACGTCCCACCGGCGAGCGGGACCGAGCGGGCGCTCGCCGACATCTGGGCCCGGACCCTGGACGTGACCACCGTCGGAGCCGGGGACAACTTCTTCGACCTCGGCGGGCACTCCCTGCAGGCTGCCGGGGTACTCGCCGAGGTGCGCTCGGCCCTGGGAGTACGGCTGCCGGTGCGTACCCTGTTCGAGGCACCCGACCTGGCCGCCTTCGCCGCCGCCGTGCGGCGGGTCCGGTCCGGTGCGGTGGAACCCACGCGGCAGGCGGCCGGGATCGACCTGCGCGGCGAGGCCGTGCTGCCCGACGACGTCTGCGCCGATCTGTCCACACTCGACAGGTTCACCGCGGAGCCCGCCGCACCGGAAGAGGTCCTGATCACCGGTGCGACCGGCATGCTCGGCGCGCGGTTGCTGCTCGACGTGCTGCGCAACACCTCGGCGCGGGCGCACTGCCTGGTCCGCGCCCCCTCGGCGGACGAGGCGACGGCACGGCTGCACGAGGTGCTGCGCCGCTGCCCCGACTGGAAACTCGGCTACGCCGACCGGATCATCGCCCTGCCTGGCGAGGTGTCCCGGCCACGGCTCGGCCTGCCCGCGGCGGAGTACGACCGGCTGTGCGAGGTGATCGACACCGTGTACCACTCGGCCTCCCTGGTCAACGTGGTGCTGCCCTACCCGCGGCTGCGTGCGGACAACGTGACCGGAACCGTCGAGGTGCTGCGCCTCGCCGGCCGCCGCAGGCCGAAGGCCACGCACGCGATCTCCACCCTGGGGGTGTTCTTCGGCTCGGCCTACGCGGGCGAGGTGGTCACCGAGGCCGATCCGCCTGCCGACCCGGACGGGATGAGCTCCGCCTACGCGCAGAGCAAGTGGGTCTCCGACACCCTCGCTCGCGCCGCCCGCGAGCGCGGGCTCCCCGTCTCACTCCACCGGCCGGCGCGGGTCACCGGGGACAGCCGCACCGGGGAGAGCAAGACCGATGATGTGCTGGCCCGCATGCTCGGCACCGTCGTCCGCCTCGGTTGCGCCCCGTCGTCCAGTACCCCGTTCGACATGGCGCCGACCGACTTCCTCGCCTCCGCGATCGGCAGGCTCTCCCGCGCGCCGCAGCACGGCGGCCGGGAGTTCCACTACTACAACCCGAACACCACGACCGGTGACCGCCTCGGCGCCGGCCTGCGGGACTTCGGTTACCCGGTGTCCGGCGTGACCCGCGAGGAGTGGACGCGGCGCACCGGAGCGGCGCTGGACGCGGGCGACGAGCTGCCGATCGGGGTGTTCACCGGGTACGACATGCCGGACCGCCTACCGGTCTTCGACTGCGCGGCGACCGAGCGGGAACTCGCCGCGGCCGGCCTGGCCTACCCGACCGTGGACGCCGGGCTGCTGCGCACCTACCTGCGTTACCTCGTCGAACGTGGCGTACTGCCCCGACCGGCGGGGAGGTGAGCCGGATGCGCCCGTTCGCGCTCGTCTGGGGCGGCCAGCTGGTCTCGGTCGTCGGCTCCGCGCTGACCGGATTCGTGCTCGCCGTCTGGGTCTACCAGGTGACCGGATCGGTGACCCAACTGGCGCTGGTCACCGCGGCCAACACGGTGCCGGGAATCCTGCTCGCCCCGCTGGCGGGCGTGGTGGCGGACCGCTGGGACCGCAGGCGGTTGATGATCATCGCCGACTTCGCCGCCGCGGTGCCCACGGCCGTGGTCGCCGCCCTGTACTGGACGGGCCAGCTCGAGGTCTGGCAGCTGTACCTGACCACGGCATGCACCGCCGCCGCCGGCGTATTCCACAGCTCCGCGTACTTCACCATGGTGCCGAAGCTGGTCCCCAAGCGCCATCTCGGCCGGATCAACGGCCTGTTCCAGGTCAACTTCGCGATGGCGGCGGCGGCTCCGGTGCTGGGTGGCATCCTGTTGTCCACACTGGACGTCGACGGGGTGCTGCTGCTCGACCTCGCCACCTTCGTTTTCGCGGCCACCGCGCTCATGGTGGTGCGCCTGCCCGAGGGCGCGACGCGGGCGACGGAGGGCAAGGCAGGGCCGCGGTCGATGCTCGGTGACCTCGGCTACGCCTTCCGCTACCTCGCCCGGCGACCCGGCCTGCTGTGGCTGATCGGGTTCTCGGCGTTGTTCGACCTGCTGTTCGCGTTCGCCGAGGTACTCATCCGCCCGCTGATCCTCGCCTTCAGCTCACCAGCCACGCTCGGGCTGCTGATGTTCGTCGGCGGCGCCGGGCTGTTCGCGGGCACCCTGACGATGACCGCGTGGGGTGGCCCACGCCGCAAGGTGTCCGGCAGCCTGCTGTTCACCGGGATCGGCGGCGTCGCACTCGCCCTGCACAGCCTGGCCCCCTCCACGTTGCTGATCGCCATCGTCGCGCCGGTGTTCCTGTTCACCCTGCCGATCGTGAACGGCTGCGTGATGACGGTTTTCCAGACCAAGGTGGACTCCGACGCCCTCGGCAGGGTCACCGGGCTGGCGCGGGTGCTGTGGCAGGCCGCCACCCCGTTGGGTGCGCTGATCGCCGGCCCGCTCGCCGACCTGATCTTCGAACCCGCGATGCGGGCGGGCGGCACGTTGGCCGGCAGCGCCGGTTCCCTGCTCGGCACCGGACCCGGCCGCGGCATCGCCCTGCTGTACGCGGTGATCGGGCTGCTGCTGGTGCTGCTGGCGATCGCCGGTTCCCGGCTGCGGCGCCTGCGACACCTCGAGGACGACCTGCCGGACGCCGTCTCCGACAAGGAGCCGACCGAACCCACCCCCACCCGGTAAGGAACACCCATGCCATTCTCCCTCGGCCCCGAAGAGAAGCGGGCCTACATGTCCACACTGGATGCTCCGGCGCCGCAGCTCGACCTGCTCGCGGCGGTGGCCTTCCGCGCGGTGGGTGCCGCGGCGCGGCTGGGCGTGTTCGAGGAGCTCGGCGACGGGGAACGCACCGCGGGTGAGCTCGCCGCCGGGATCGGCGCGGATGAGCATGCCCTGCGGCTGCTGCTGGACGTGCTGGTGAGCGCGGGCTACCTCACCCGCGCCGGCGGGTGGTACGCCTGCGGCCCCAGTGCCCGGAAATGGCTGCGCCAGGGAGTTCCGGGCAGCTACCTGCCCACCGTGTCGCTGTGGCAGAACCTGCTGTTCGAGCTCTGGGACGATCTGGAGGACACGGTGCGCGCGGGACGTCCCGCGGCCGACTTCTACCGGTGGCTGGAGGACCGCCCCGGCCCGGCCGCGCAGTTCCAGCGGATGCTGGGCACGCTGGCCTCATGGCTTTCCGGGGAGGTGACCGAGCTGGTCCCGGTTCCGCGGCGGGGCGGCAGCCTGCTCGACATCGGTGGGGGGCACGCCCGCTACAGCATCGCCTTCTGCGAGCGCCACCCGGAGCTGCGGGCACGCGTGCTCGACCTGCCTGCGGCGCTGGCGGCGGGCAAGGAGGCGGTCGAGACCGCCGGGCTCGGCGACCGGGTCACCCTGCACGCACACGACGTTCTCGCGACCGACCTCGGCTCCGGCCACGACGTCGCGCTGCTGTTCAACATCCTGCACGGTAACCAACCCGAAGAGAACTCCGCCCTGCTGGAAGCGGTGCACCGGGCCGTGCGCCCCGGAGGCGTCGTGGCCGTGCTGGAACAGCTCACCGACGCCGACTCGATCACCGACCCCGACTCGGTCGCGGACGAGGCCATGGTCCGGGCGTTCAGCCTGAACCTGTTCCACACCCAGGGCGGCAGGGTCTACGACCGCGCGGGCATCGACGAGCTGCTCACCGGCGCCGGTTTCCGGCGGCCGGAGTGGAGCACCCTGTGCAAGCTCCCCACCGACCACCTCGCGGTGACCAGGAAACCGGCCGGTGACGCGCCGTGACCGCCGCGCAGGGGCAGGCGTTCCCCGCTTCCTTCGCGCAGCAGGGAATGTGGCTGTCCAGCCGGCTCGTCCCGGACACCCCGCTGTACCTGCTCGGCGTGGACTACCGGCTGCCCTACCGGGTCACCGCCGAGCAGCTCGCCGCGGCCGTCGCGGAGATCGCGCGCAGGCACGAGACCCTGCGCACCGCGCTGCGCCTGCGGGAGGACACCCTGATGCAGGTGGTGTACCCGCCCGCGCCCCCGTCACTGCCGGTCGAGGACCTCACCGAGTTACCGCCGCCGGAACGCGCGAAACGGGTGGCCCGGCTGCTGGCGGCCGAGGCAGGCACCCCACTCGAACTCGACCGACCACCGTTGTGGCGCGGGCGGCTGGTGCGCTGTGCCACCGCGGAATGGCACCTGATCTTCGTCGCGCATCACGCCGTCCTGGACGCGACCTCGATCTTCAACCTGCGCCGCGAGCTGCACGAGCTGTGCCGCGCGGCCGCGGAGGGAACTCGGCCCCGGCTGCCGGACCTGCCGATCCAGTACGCGGATTTCAGTGCCTGGCAACGGGACCAGGTTTCCGCCCCGGCTTCGGCCGAGCACCTGCGGTTCTGGCGTGCCCGGCTGGCGGGCCTACCCGACTCGCATTCCGTGCCCACCGATCACCCCCGACCGCCCCATGCCACGCATGTCGGCGCCCAGGTCCGGTTCACCGTCCCGGCCGGGCTCGCCGCGGCGGTGCGGGCGTACGGGCGTAGCCACGGGGCGAGCCCGTTCATGGTGCTGCTCGCCGCGTTCCAGGCCGTGCTGGCCAGGTTGTCCGGTGAGCCGGACACGGTGGTCGGCACCCCGGTGGCCGGTCGCGAGCTGCCGGAGCTCGACCCGCTGATCGGCATGTTCGTCAACACGCTGGTGCTGCGCACGGACCTGTCCGGCGACCCGAGCTTCGCGGAGATCGTGCGGCGGGCGCGGGAGACCGCGCTGTCGGCGTGGGAACACCAGCAGACCCCGTTCGACCTGCTGGTGGAATCCCTTGCGCCGCACCGGAATCCCGGTCGTCACCCGCTGTTCCAGCTCGGGTTCAACTTCCTCCCGGAACGGGGGTACGCTGGCAGCGGCAACGAGGTGTCCTCGATGGGCATGGACGGCGAGGACGCGCAGGCCACGGTCTCCCGGTTCGACCTGCACCTGGACCTGTTCGAGCAGGACGGTGGCCTGGTCGGCGTGCTGGAGTACGCCACGGACCTGTTCGATGCCGGCTCCGTGCGGGCCTTCACGGGGCGCTACACCCGGCTGCTGGCCGCGGGTGTGGCCGAGCCGGATACCCCGCTGTCCCGGCTGCCGCTGCTGGCGGAGGCGGAACGGCGGCGGCTGGTCGAGGCGGCCGACCCCGGCGGTGCCGTTCCGGCCGAGCCGGTGTGGCCCCGGTTCGCGGCCGTGGCCGAGGCGCGGGCGGCCGAACCGGCCGTGTGCCACGGCTCCGGCTCCCCGGTGAGCTACGCGGCACTCGCCCGCGCCGCCACCGCGCTGGGCGACCGGCTCATCGCGGGCACCACCGGTCCGGTCGCACTGCTACCCGGCGCCGACGCCGCGCAGCTGGCCACCGGGGTGCTCGGCGCCCTGTACGCGGGCAGGCCGTTCCTGCTGCTGGACGCGGGTCAACCCGCCGCACGACTCGGTTTCCTCCTGCGCAGCACCGGAATCGGCGCGCTGGTCGCCGCCGCGGACCAGCCGGTACCGCCGGCCGAGCTGCCGGTGCTCGGGTTCGATCCCGCCGCCGACCCGCCCACCGGTGCACCCGCGCGGCAGCCGCGGGAGGCCGCGGCGTGGCTGTGCGGGCTACCGTCCCGCGCCGGGCTGCCGAAGCAGGCCGTGGTGAGCGGACTCGGGCTGGCGGCGAGCGTCGAAGCGCTGCACGAGTTGCTGCGGCCGGAGCCGGGCGACGGCATCGGGCTGGTACCGGGACACCCCGCCGCGCTGTCGGTACCCCTGGTGCTGGCCGGGCTGCTCGCCGGCGGCACGCTCCGCCAGGTGCGCGCGGGTACGTCCGCGCGGGTCGATCACCTCGCCGTCACGGAGTCCACGGTGGACCTCCTCGGCCCTGTCCGGCCGGAGCGGACGCTGTTGCTGGACGGGGAACCGGGTGTTCCGCCGCCGGGGTGCCCGCCTGATGTCCGGTTGGTGCGCCGGTTCGGCTTCGCCGAGTGCGCCGGTGCCGGGCTGCTGGCCAGGGAGGAACCCGGGGTGTTCACGCCGGGGCCACGGCTCGGCGCCTGCGTGCTGGACACCCGGATGGAACTGGTCGCCGAAGGCGTGCTCGGCGAGTTGTGCCTGACCGGGCCCACCGTGGCCCTCGGTTACCTGGGCAGGCCGGGACCGAGCGCGGAGCGGTTCCCGCCCGATCCGAACGCGCGGCGACCGGGGACCCGGCTGCTGCGCACCGGCCTGGCGGCGCGCTGGCGGCCGGACGGCACCCTGGAGACACGAGCGAGGAAGGCGGCACGATGACGGTTTCCCCACCGGCCGAACAACTCGCCGAGGACCTGTGCGGGCGGCTGACCGAAGCCGGGTTCGGGCCGTGCTTCGGCACCCCCTGCGGCATCCTCTCCCCGCTGTACCGGGCGCTGGAGCGTACCGTCGGGATGCGCACCATCACCAGGGAGGACAACGCCGTCGGCGTCGCGGTCGGCGCGTCGCTCGCCGGGCGGTTCCCGGTGGTACTCATGCAGAACTCCGGCCTCGGGCAGTCGGTGAACGCGCTGGCTTCCCTGGTCGTGCCCTACCGTATCCCCCTGCTGCTGGTGATCAGCCTGCGCGGGATCGACCCGGACCCGACGCCGGAGAACCAGGTGATGGGCAGGCTGACCGAACCACTGCTGTCCGGTTTGGACATCCCGACCGAGACCGTGGGCTCCCCCGGCGTGACCGGCTTCCTCGGCGAGGTCCGGCGGGATCGGCGCGCGGCCGCCCTGCTCGTCCCGCCCGCGGCCTTCGGGTGGCGGGCATGAACAAGACCGCGGCGATCGGGGCCGTACTCGCGGCCACCACGAACGAACCCGTCGTCTTCACCACCGGGTACGCCTGCCGGATCGCGCGACATCTCGGTGACCGGCCGGGACACTTCTACATGACCGGTTCGATGGGCCTCGCCTGCGCCATCGGCGCCGGTGTCGCGCTGGAGACCGGGCGCACCACGGTGATCGTGGACGGGGACGGGAGCGTGCTGATGAACCCGGCCTGCCTGGTCACCGCGGGCGCGATGACTTCCCTGCCGCTGGTGCACGTGCTGCTCGATGACGGCCGGTACGCCTCCACCGGTGGGCAGGAAGTCCCCTCCGCACGGGCGGACCTGTGTGCGTGGGCCCTGGCCTCCGGCTACCTGCTGGCCGCCGACACCGCCGGCGAGGCCGAGCTCACGGAACTGCTCCGCACCGAACTGGCAGCGGGCAACGGTCCGGTGTTCCTGCGCTGCGTGCTGACCGAGCCCGACCCCCCGGTGCCGCCCCGCGTCGACGTCGACCTCCCCACCCACGCTCGCCGCTTCACCGCCCACTGCGGTGAGTGACCCGGAACGTGGGAACGGGCCGCTCACCGCGGTCACGTGCGGTTGACGATATTGCCGTGCCGGTAGATACCAATCCGACCTCCAGCAGGCCGACCCGCTTGTCTCGCAGGCAAGGCCGCGTCGGCCGAGCCGACCTACTTCCGGTCTCCTTGGTAGTAGGCGGTGTCGAAGGGGAGGTGGATACGCAGGCCCGTGGTGGGGCCGTCGGCCGAGGTGGCGAGCGCTCCGTCGAGGTAGAGCCGGAGGGTCTCCGACGAAGAAGCAATAGTTCAGCGGCAAACAATTCTCGTATAATTACCGCAGCGGAAGCGCGGAAGCGGGTTCACGAGGACCTCGCCGCGATCTCGCGGTACACCCTCCGTGCCGGACTCACCACCCGAAGCGCCTGATCACAGGCCCGCAACGGAACGGCCGCTACCTCTCCACGTGGGGGTGCCCGATCTCGACCCTCCCGAACAAGGATGACCGCCATTGCCAGTGACCCGGATCACACGGTCAAGGAGGTCGAGTGGAAAGCGGCGCGGGAGAGGGGAATCCAGGGAACTCCGTCCTGCTGAGCGTGCGTGACCTCCATGTCCGGTACGGCCGGTCGGTCATCGCCCTGCACGGTGTACACCTGGATGTTCCGCCGGACGGGGTGGTTGCCGTGCTGGGCAGCAACGGCGCGGGTAAGTCCACACTGCTGCGCGCGGTGTCCGGAACGCTGCGGATGCACCGCGGGGCCGTGTCCGGCGGCGAGGTTCGCTACCGGGACAGGCGGATCGACCGGCTGGATCCGGCCGCGATCGTGCACCTCGGGGTGGTCGGCGTGCCGGAGGGCCGGCAGGTCTTCGCCAGGATGACCGTGGAGGAGAACCTGCGGGCCGGCGGGATCGGAGCCGCCTCCGCGCGGGGAAGGGCCGCGGCCCGCCGGCGGGTGCATGAGCTGTTCCCCGTGCTGGCCGACCGGGCCCGCCAGCGCGCCGGCCTGCTGTCCGGCGGCGAGCAGCAGATGCTCGCGATCGGCCGTGCCCTCATGTCGAGCCCGGAACTGCTGCTGCTGGACGAGCCCTCGCTCGGGTTGGCACCGAAGGTGGTCGACCGGATCGGTGCGATCATCCGGGAAATCCACCAGCAGGGCACGGCCGTGGTGCTGGTCGAGCAGAACGCCGTGATGGCACTGCGGGTCGCCGAACACGCGGTGGTGCTCGAGGTCGGCAGGGTCGCGCTCAGCGGCCCCGCCGCGGAACTGTCCCGCAGCGAGGACGTGCAGCGGCTCTACCTCGGCGGGCACGCCGAGTCGCAGGCCGCCGCGCAGGAGGACGCCGCACTGGCCGCCAGCACGCGGTCGGCCTCCCGGGGCCTGTCGAGGTGGACCGGATGACCACCATCCCCGAACTGCGCGTACGGGAGGTAACGCTGCGCTTCGGCGGCCTGACCGCGCTGGACGAGGTGTCCTTCACCGTGCGACCCGGCTCGCTGCACGCGCTGATCGGACCGAACGGCGCCGGGAAGTCCAGCTGTTTCAACGTGATCAGCGGTGTGTACCGGGCAGGCACCGGCCGGGTGGAGCTGGGTGAGCAGGACATCACCCTGCGCGGGCCGCACACCCTCGCGGGCGCGGGCATCGGCCGTTCCTTCCAGAACACCGCGCTGTCGGCGCGTTCCACCGTGCTGGACAACGTGCTGCTCGGCAGGCACGCCCTCACCAGGGGCGGATTCCTCTCCTGCGGGCTGCGGTTGCCGTGGACCGTCCGGCAGGAACGCAGGCACACCGCACGGGTCAGGGAGATCTGCGACTTCCTCGGCCTCGCCGACCGGCTCCACCTTCCGGTCGCCGCACTACCCTACGGCGCCGCCAAGCGGGTCGATCTCGCCCGGGCCCTGGCGGTCGAGCCGAGCCTGTTGCTGCTGGACGAACCCGCGGCGGGGATGAACGCGATGGAGACCGCGGAGCTGGCGCACACCATCCAGGAGGTCCGCGAGGAGCTCGGGATCTCGATCCTGCTGGTGGAACACGACATGGGCCTGGTGATGGGCATCGCGGACCGGATCACGGTGCTGGATTTCGGCAGGTTGATCGCCGACGGCACCCCCGCCGAGGTGCGGGCGAACCCGGAGGTCATCCGGGCATACCTGGGAACGTCGGCCGAGGAGAACGAGTGAACACCTTCCTGCAGCTGGTGGTGAACGGGCTCGGTAAGGGCGCCGTCTTCGCGCTGCTCGCACTGGGCTTCGTGATCATCTTCAAGGCCACCGAGGTGATCAACTTCGCGCACGGTTCGCTGGTGTTGTTCGGCGGCTACCTCGTGGTCGTCACCAAGGAGTCGCTCGGCTGGGCGGGCGCGGCTATCTGCGGTGTCCTCGCGGCCGGGCTGCTCGGGCTCGCGGTGGAACGGTTGCTGCTGTCCAGGGCCCGGCTCGCCGACGCCAACAGCCTCGCCCTGCTCACCATCGGGATCGACGTGATCATCACCGAGGAGATCGTGCGCAGGCTGGGCGTGAGCCTGCCGTTCATCGGCGAGGCGTGGGACGCGCGGCCGCTGCAACTCGGCGGGATCACGCTGTTCCGCACCCACCTGGTCGCGCTGGCGGTCGCCGCGATCCTGATCACCGGGTTCTACCTGGCCTTCCGGTTCTCCAACTGGGGCATCGCGATGCGGGCGCAGGCGGAGAACAGGGAGGCCGCCGCACTGATGGGCATCCGCAGCTCCCGGGTGACCGCCACCGCCTGGCTGGTGGCCGGCATGCTCGCGGGAGTCGCGGTGCTGTTCATCGCCACCCAGGACTTCTCCGGCGCAGGGCTGTCCCGCGGCACCCACTCGATCGCGCTGGCCGCGTTTCCCGCTGCGATCCTCGGCGGGCTGGACTCCACCGCGGGCGCGGTCGTCGGCGGCCTGGTGGTCGGCCTGGTGGAAGCCCTCTCCGCGCAGTACGTGTCGTTCGACTTCGCCAAGAGCGCGGTGTTCCTGGTGATGCTCGTGGTGCTGGTAATCCGACCATCCGGGTTGTTCGGGACGAGGGAGAGTACCCGTGTCTGAGCCCCGCCGGCTATCGCTACGGCCGGTGCGGCCGGTGCTGTGGCTGGCGCTGCTGGTCGTGCTGCTCGCGCTGCCGCTGTACCTGGAGGCGGCCTGGCTCAAGGCAGGCCAGTACATGATGGTCGGCGCGGTCGGGGCCATCGGGCTGACCATGCTGATCGGCCAGGCGGGCCAGTTGTCCCTCGCGCACGCGTTCTTCCTGCTCGCCGGCGGCACGTCGTACACCGTGCTGTCCGGTCCGACCGGGGACCAGCGGGTGCTCGGCCTCGGCCTGGATCCCGGCCTGGCGCTGCTCGGCGCGGTGGCGATCAGCACCCTGCTCGGCCTCGCGTTCGCCCCGGTGGCGGGGCGGCTGCGCGGGATATACCTCGGCGTGGCCTCGCTGTCCCTGGTCTTTCTCGGGCTGTACTTCGGGCAGGCCGCGGAGTCGCTCACCGGTGGCACCTCGACCGGGCGGCCGCCGGCGACATTCGAACTGTTCGGGTTCCCGTTTTCCAACGCGGGCCCCGAGATCGAGTTGCTCGGTGTGCCACTGCGCCAGGCCGAGCGGGTCTGGTACCTGTTCCTCGCGCTGACCGTGATCGCGTTCGTGCTCGCCCGCGGCGCGATCCGTGGCCGTACCGGCCGTGCCTGGCGCGCCGTGCGGGACAACGAGGCGGCCGCCTCCGTGATGGGCGTGGGCGTCGCCCGCGCCAAGGCGGGCGCCTTCGCGGTGTCCTCGGCCTACGCCGGCCTTGCCGGGGTGATGACGGTGCTGTGGTTCGACATCCTCAAACCCGACGAGAGCGAGTTCGGTACCTACGGCATCAACACCTCCATCGCCTTCCTGGCCATGGTGATCATCGGCGGGCTCGGCTCGGTCTCCGGCGCACTGGTCGGCGCGCTGCTGGTGAACGGGCTGCCGCAGGTGCTTTCCCTGTACGCGGCCGACCTCGGCTGGTTCACCGGAACCGGAGACGGCGCGTTCACCCCTGCCCTGATCAGCTCCTTCGTCTACGGCGCGGCGATCGTGCTCGTCGTGCTCTTCGAACCCGGTGGGCTCGCGGCGATCGGGCGCCGGATCACGGGCCTGCTGCGGACCACACACCCTGGAAAGGATCGGTGAACCCTATGAAGCGCCTACTCGCACTCACCTGCGCCGCCGTGCTGCTGTCGGCGTGCGGCACCAAGGGCGGAGACTCCGGGACCTCCGGCACCGACGAATCGGGGGTGCGGACCGGGGTCGGCGTCACCGACTCGGAGATCGCCCTCGGCGTGATGACGGACAAGACCGGCGTGTTCAAGAATCTCGGCCTCGGCATCACCCAGGGCAACGAACTGTGGGTCGAGGATGTCAACGCCGAGGGCGGCGTCTGCGGCCGGCAGATCCGGCTGGAGCAGGTCGACCACGGCTACCAGGCCGACACGGCGAAAACCCTGTACCCGCAGATCGAGCCGAAGGTGCTCGGTTTCGTGCAGTTGCTCGGCTCCCCGATCACCGCCGCGCTCAAGCAGAACCTCGCCACGGACAAGGTGGTGGCCGCACCGGCGTCCTGGTCCTCGGAACTACTGGACAACCCGTACTTGATGATCGTCGGAACCACCTACGACGTGGAGATGATCGACGGCCTTTCCTACCTGCGGGAGGAGGGCATGATCTCGGACGGGGACACCGTGGGGCACATCTACATCGACGGCGAGTACGGGGCGAACGGCCTGCGCGGCTCCCGGCACTACGCGCAGCAACACAACCTGGACCTGCGCGAGGTCAAGATCACCTCGACGGACAACGACCTGACCAATGTGGTCACCGGGTTCAAGGGTGAAGGGGTCGAGGCGATCCTGCTCACCAGCTCGCCGACCCAGGCCGGATCGGTGCTCGCGGCGAACAAGGCACTCGGGCTGAACGTTCCCGTGCTGGGCAACAATCCGGTGTTCGACCCGGTGCTGCACTCCAGCCCGGCGGCGGGCGCGCTGGACAAGCTGTACGTGGTGGCCAGCGGCGTCCCGTTCTCCGCGGACATCCCGAAGGCCCAGGAGGTCGCCGAGAAGTACAAGGCCGCCTACAACGAGCCGCCGAACGCGGGTGTCCCGTACGGCTACGCGGTCGCCGAGGTGTGGGGCACGGTATTGGAGCGCGCCTGCGCGAACAAGGACCTGACCCGCGAGGGCGTGCAGTCCGCGCTCAAGCGGACCACCTCGGCCGAGACCGGTGACCTGGTCGCCCCGCTGGACTTCTCCGTGCCCGGCGCACCGGCCACCCGGCAGGTGTACGTCGCCCAGCCGGACGCGGCCGCCGAGGGTGGATTGCGGTATGTCAAGCCGCTGTTCGAGGCCACGGAAGCCAAGGAATACCAGGCCCCGCACCAGGAGTGACCAGGCACGGTCCCGGCGTCACGACGGAGCCGCGCCGCAGGCGCGCGCGGTCTCGGCCGGGTCCGCGCTGTACCGCAGCGCGGACCGGTCGAAGGCGCCGGTGAGGTTGTCCCAGAATCGGTCGAAGGTGAGCGGGTGCCGGACCGACGCAAGCAGCCGCCGGATGCCGGGACAGGCGAGCGCCCGCCGGGCGTCGCCGTACCGTTCGCCCGGCGAACCGGCGGCGGCCACCTCCCACTCCGACGGCAGGTACTTGTCGTGTCCTGGCCGGCCGTGCGGGAACGGCCGCACATGCGCTGCGAGCGGGTTGGACAGCCCGATGTGGTCGTGCACCCGGACGTCCAGTGGGGTCAGCATCCCCACCGTGCCGATGCAGCAGGTGAGGATCGTCGCGCGGTCCCCTGCGACCGGGAATGCCCGCCATGCCCCCTGGTCGGCGGCCACCACGGTGCCCTCGCCGCGCTCGGCGAAGGTATGCAGCGGATTACTCATCATCGGTACCTGGGCGAAGTCCTCGGCGAGGATCGGATGCGGCTGCCCGGTGACCCAGGACCAGAAGGCCCGCTCGTCGGAGATCCCGGTGCTGTCGTGGATGGCGGGGCCGTACGGCACGCGCAACCAGCCGGCCGCCAGCACGGCCCAGAGCGGCACGACCAGCAGCGCGGCAAGGGTCCGCCTGGTCACCGGGAGCACGAACACCGGAAGCAGCAGGCAGAACAGGGGCGGCAGCACCATCCGGGCATGCATGAAGTCACCACCGACCCACAGCACGTACAGCGCCAGCGCGCAGCCGGCCAGCACGGGCGCGAGCACGAGCGGGAGCACCCGGCGTTCCCCGCGGCGCGGCAGCAGCCCGGCGGCCAGCGCCAGTGCCAGCAGCGGGATCCACAGCAGGTACGGTCCGGTCGCGTCGGCGAGGTAGGTCCAGCCCCGGCCCCAGCGCGCCATGGAAGCCTCCTTCGCCAGCGCGGTGTTCGGGATCAGCAGCCCGTAGTACCCCATCCGAAAGACCTGGTAGACCACCGGCAGCGCGCCTGCCACCGCCAGCCAACCAATCGCCCGTGCCGGTCGCGGCCGCAGCGCCACGAGCAGCGCGATCAGCCCGGCGATGCCGAACAGGGCCAGTTCGGGGCGCACCAGCGGGCCGAGGCCGAGCACCAGCGCGACCGGCCACACCCTCGCGGGAGCGCCGAGCACGCAGCGGACCAGCAGCCACCAGGACGCGCCGAGCCACAGCATCATCAGCCCGGTCTCCAGGCCCGAGGTGGCGAAGTCCCTGAAGGGCGGTAGCACGCAGACCACCAGGGCACCCGCTGGCGCCACCGCCTTCGCGCGACCGTGCAGCCGCCAGGCCGCGTGCAACCCGAATGCCAGCCCGGTCACCGAGCACACCAGGCCGGCACCGACGGCGAGCCACTCCAGCCGCAGCCCGGTACCACCGCCGAGCAGGGTCAGCAGCGCCGTCCACAGCACGCTGGTGTTGGTCTCCACCCGCTCGCCGATGTTGAACACGGGCCCGTTGCCCGCAAGCAGTTGCCGGACCGTGCGCAGGACGATCAGCCCGTCGTCACTCATCCACCGTGCCAGCCAGGCCAGCACGGCGAAGATCACCACGGTCGACCAGCACAGGGCCCGGCTCCAGCGGCTCCCTGGCGCTCGGGGAACCGGCTCCGTGCCGGTCGATATCGGGGCGGACACTGCGTGCTGCACGGACAGGGACATGAGCCCCAAGCTAGGAACGATCTTCGACAGCCCGGCGCGAGAATCCCACGGGAACGTGACGGTTTCTCGACAGCTCCGCACCCCGGCCCTGGCATGGGCGAAATGCCCAGAACGGCGAGGCCCGGCGCGTCAGGCCATGTTCCGGCACAGCAAGGCGTCCGGGGTTCCCGCGGGCGAGCCGAGGCGCCGGGTCCAGGCGACCCCGGCCACCTGGGCGTCGCGGGCGCACTGGCCTTTGTAGTGCCCGTGCGCGAAGTCACCGCCCGCGGCCCCCGGCGGGCGGGCATCGCCCCGGTCGAACCACACGACATCCGACCACTGCCCGGGTGCCCGGCCGGAACGCACGCAAAGCAGGGCGGAAAAGTCCGCCCCGCGCAGAGCGTAGCCGGTCGCGAAATGCCCTTCGGGACACTGGAACTTGGTGTAGCCGGGCGCCCAGTCGGTATCGACATATCGCTCGTCGGTCACCACCCGGTACCCGCCGCGCCACGGCGCACCGCCCCCGGCGTCGGAACACAGCCCACGCCCACCAGTGTGGCTGAGCCCGACCAGCCGGAGCCCGTCCGGGCAGGCCGCCTTGCGGGCCCCGCGATCCCAGTCCGGTTCGGCGCGCATCCGCATCGAACGCACCGCGTCCGCGTGGTCAGGGGCGAGCTGCCGCCAGCGGTCGGCCGGCCGGGCCGACTCATGGGGCGCGGTGACCAGCCTGCGCCACGCGGAGGCGCGCCAGTCGTCACCGTCGTCGATGCTCATCCGGTTGCCCTCGGCGTCCCAGTGCACGAGGGCCCAGCCGTTGCCCCGCCGGTCCTCATGCCAGCCGACCAGCGGCCAGTAGGCGAAGCTCGTTTCGCGCGCGACGAGGAAGTCGACGAAGTTCGCGAACCAGGCACGCGCCTTCGGATCGGTCTCCTCCCGCCCGCCGACACCGAACTCGCTGATCCACAACGGCGCGGTGAAGTGCCGCCCCTCCTCGGTGACGAAGAACGCCTGCCGCTGGAGTACCGCGAACAACTCGGCGCGGGACAGGTCCTGGTATCGCGGATCGCTGGTCTCCCCGATACCGGTGGCACCGCTGTGCCGCGGGCCGGTGTAGCCGTAGAAATGCGCCGAGTACACCAGCTTGCCGGACCGCACCAGCGTGTGCGAGAGGGTACGAGCCGGTTCCAGGGTGGGCCGCCCGTGCGGAAGGCCGTCCACCGGCAGACCGAACCAGTTGATCCCCTCGATGATGATCAGCAGGTCCGGGTTGGCCTCGGTGAGGATGCGATCGGCGGCACGCCGCGCCGCGGCGTGCCAGTCGTGCTCATCGCCGCCGCCCCAGTTCGGATCGTCCAGCACGTCCCGGCGCACCTCGTTGTACAGGTCCGCGCCGACCACCCGCGGGTTGCCCGCGTACCTGCGGGCCATCCGCAACCAGTCGGCCACCCAGCGCTCGGTGGTCTGGCTGCTGTTCCAGCGCTCGTTGCCGTCCACCCCGCAACACCAGCGCGAGGTGTTGGTGTGGTTGTTCAGCACGACAGCGAAGCCGTCCGCGGTCAGCGCCTCGA
This sequence comes from Amycolatopsis cihanbeyliensis, assembly GCF_006715045.1. Classification (GTDB taxonomy): domain Bacteria; phylum Actinomycetota; class Actinomycetes; order Mycobacteriales; family Pseudonocardiaceae; genus Amycolatopsis; species Amycolatopsis cihanbeyliensis. The sequence continues at coordinate 1,771,211 of NZ_VFML01000001.1, forward strand.
CCACGGCGTCGTACACCTCGAGCCGGGTGAGGCCGCGCAGACGCGGATTCGCCGCCACCGCCGCGTCCGGCACCAGCGAGCCGTCCCGGATCATCTCGTTGGAGAAGGGCAGCCGGACGCTGTTGATGCCCAGTTCGTGAAAACTGTCCAGGATCTCCCGCACGGGCGCGCGGTCGAGGCCGAGCGGGATGCCGTTGCTCCGCTCACCCGCGTGATGGTTGGCCGGGTCGGCGCGGTCACCGCTGCCCGTCCAGGTCCCGCTGGCCCCGTGCCAGTTGCCCGCCTTGAGCATGAAGCGGTCGCCATCGGCATCAACGATGTACCGGCCCTGGGTGCTGAGCGGCCCTACCCAGCCGACCTCCGGTTGCCGCGCGGGCACGGCCAGTGACGTGACGGCGGTCAGCGCCACCAGCAAGGTTGTGAACATCCTTCACATTTTCGCCGACGCGGGCCCGGTCGACAAGACTCGGCCGCTCGGAGCGGGAGTCCTGGTGCGGCGCCCCTGCTGCGCCGCACCAGGACTCCTTCAGTTGCCGGGCGCGCGGATATGGCGGCCCGGCTGGCTGAGCAGCGGCAAGTCCGATCCTCGCACGACTCGCCGCTCGATGCCTCGGTAGCCACGGTCGCACGACCGAGTGGTTACCGCACTGGTACACCAGTTTCGACAGTAAGAATATCCGGCCACGCGGTCAACGCGAGGATTCGGGCGAGTGACCGTGGCCGCACTCCGGGATGGACGGTGACCGATCCCGGAGCCGACCAGCACACTCGACCACCCGTTCGAGTGAACATTCTTCTTGTGCGACTCATCGGCGAATATCGAATATACGTTCGAGTACACTGGCGTTATTGATCCCGACAGACTCGAGCCCGCCTTCCGGCATTCCCCACCCCGAAACAGCTCGACCACGGGGACGCCCGTCCCGAGGTGGTCAGTGAAAGAGCGCGTCATACGCACCGGGCCCGGGCCAACTCCAACTGGAGGCGCTCATCATGAAGGCAACCGCACCGGCCAGCGCGACCGCGATCGCGAGCAGGCCCAGGTACGTACCACCACGGGCCAGGTTCTCGCCGCCCCGCAAGCGCGCACCGGCGATCATCCCGAAAATGACCGCGAGCGTGCCCGCGGGCAGCACGGCGAACCACAACGCGCCGAGTACCAGCGCGAAAACAATGGTGACCAGGGAATGCGGGGTTGTCTCCGGCATCCAGGGGAGCACGAGCAACCAGGCGCCCCAGGTCGACAACGCCAGAACCAGCCCGACCGAGCTGATCGAGAGGGAGGCGATGGCCAGCCCTCGGCGCGGTCGCACGGCATCCGCGGTGACGTCCGTGTTGTCCGTATTCTCCGTTATGGGCGTCTGCACTGGCCCTCCCCTATCCATGGTGGCACGTCGTTACCATCGACATCGTGCCCGATCAGGTATCCGCCGACACCCTTCCGGCGCCGTTCGACTCCGCCTACTTCGCGGATCCCTACGCCATCCTCGCCGAGCTGCGAGAGTCCGGGCCGGTCCACCGCGTGGCGACCCCGGAGGGCGATCCGATCTGGCTCCTCACCCGCGAGGCCGACATCCGGGCCGCGCTCACCGATCCGCGGCTCGCGCTGAACAGGATCCACTCACGAGGCGGCTACGCGGGATTCGCGCTGCCACCGGCACTGGACGCCAACCTGCTCAACCGGGACGGCGCCGACCACACCCGGATACGCCGGTTGGTGTCCGGCGCCTTTACCCCGGCCAGGGCCGAGGCACTCGGCGCGGGCATCCGCTCGACGGCCACCCGGCTCGCAAGGACCATCGCCGAGCGCGGCGGCGGAGACCTGGTGGCCGACTACGCCGCGCCCCTTCCACTGGCGGCGATCGGCGATCTGCTGGACGTACCGGAGCCGGACCGGGAGCGGTTCGCCCAGTGGACCAGCACCATGCTCGCCCCGGCCAACCGCGCGCAGGTCACCGAGTCGGTCCAGTCCATCCACCGATTCCTGCTGGAGCTGATCGCCGCTCGGCGGGCGAATCCCGGCGAGGACCTGCTGTCCACCTGGATCGGTGCCCGGGACCAGGCAAGCCCCGACAACGCGGCCGCCGACAACACCACCTTCGACGCCACCCTCGACGCCACCCTCGACGACGAGCACCGGCTGGACGAGAACGAGCTCGTCTCGCTGACCTTTCTCGTCCTGTGGGCCGGGATCGAGAACATCACCCACCTGATCAGCCACGGCATGCTGCTCCTGCTCCGGCGTCCCGACCAGTTGGCCGCGCTCCGGGCGGATCCGGCGCTGCTGCCGGCCATGGTCGAGGAACTCCTGCGCTATGCCCATCCGAACGTGCTGTCCATCCGCCGGTTCACGACGGCGGAGGTGGAGATCGGCGGGGTACGCATCCCGGCGGGCGATACGGTGATGCTCGCACTGGCCTCGGCCAACCGGGATCCCGCACGCTTCCCCGATCCGGGGCACCTCGATCCCGCTCGCGCGGACAACCCGCACCTGGCGTTCGGTCACGGCCCGCACTACTGCCTCGGCGCCGCGCTGGCCCGGCTGGAACTCAGGATCGCGTTCGGAGTCCTCCTGGAACAGGTGCCCGCCATGGAGCTCGCGATACCCGAGCACGAACTGCGCTGGCGGCCCTCGTTCCGCTCCCTCGGCCTGCTGTCGCTTCCCGTCCGAGGGGGGTGCGATGGACAGCGGTGAGCTTACGGTGACGGCGGTGGCGGAGCTGTACGGGCTGGAACCGCTGCCGGTGGAGGGCGGCCTGTTCCGGCGGACCTGGGCGGGCCCGTTGGACGCCACGGGCCGTCCCACGGGATCGGCGATCATGGCGCTGTTCGCCGCGGAGGACGAGTTGTTCTCGGCGATGCACCGGCTGCCGCTGGACGAGGTCTGGCATTTCTACCTCGGCGATTCGCTCGAACTGCTGCTGCTTCATCCGGACGGCAGCGCCGGCGTGGAGGTGCTCGGCCGGGACGTTCTCGCCGGCCAGCGGGTGCAGCTGACGGTGCCCGCGGGTACCTGGATGGGCGCGCAGGTGGCACCGGGCGGGCGTTGGTCGCTGTGCGGCACCACCATGGCCCCCGGATTCGTACCCGAGGACTACGAGGGCGGCGACCTGGACACCCTGCTCGCCGAGTACCCCGCTGCCGCCGAGAAGATCCGCATGCTGTGCCGCCGGGACGCGCCCCTGCGGCTGTCGGAGGAGTGAAGCCGACCGAACGAAACACCGACCGAGAGGAGCCTTGCCATGCCGGATGCCTCGCTGCCCGACCTCGGCGGCGTGGTCGCCGTGGTCACCGGGGCCAGTGGGCAGGTCGGAGGCGGCATCGCGCTGCGGTTCGCGCAAGCCGGTGCCTCCGTGGTGGCGCACTACCACCGGGACCGGGCGAGCGCCGAGGAACTGGTGGACCGGCTCCGGGCCGCCGGCGCCGCGGCACTGGCCGTACCCGCGGACCTGAGCGAGGAACGGCAGTGCCGGCGGCTCGTCGAAACGGCGGCGGACTGGGGCGGGCGGCTGGACGCACTGGTCAACAACGCGGGGGTGCAGCCGGTGCAGGAGCTGGCCACGATGTCCGCCGAGGACTGGCGAACGGTGGTGGACACCAACCTGACCAGCGCCTTCTGCTGCACGCAGGCGGCGGCCGAGGCGATGCGTGCCGATGGTGGAACGATCACCCACATCGCCTCCATCGAGGCCACCCAGCCCGCGACCGGCCATGCGCACTACGCGGCCTCCAAGGCAGCGCTGGTCATGCACGCGCGCAACGCCGCACTGGAGTACGGGCCGCGCGGGATCCGGGTCAACACCGTCTCACCCGGGCTGATCCACCGTCCCGATCTCGAGGAGGCCTGGCCCGAAGGGGTGCGGCGCTGGGAACGAGCGGCACCGCTAGCCCGGCTCGGGCGGCCCACCGACGTGGGCAACGCCTGCGTCTTCCTCGCGTCCCCGATGGCGGGGTGGATCACCGGCCACAACCTCGTGGTGGACGGCGGAGTCGGCGCCCACCCCACCTGGTGAGGAGGCACGCCAGTCACAGAAATACGCTGTTGGGTGACTGCGCGTACGCGGCCGGTTCGGAATGGTTTCCGTCATGGGACCTCGACGTTCAGTACGCCCGGTCGCGACGATCGCCCTCTGCTGCGCGGTGCTGGCCGCCGCGTTCACGGCGCCACCGGCGCAAGCCGGGCCACAACCGGCGGTGCGCATGGTGGGCGAGTCGATCGTCCCGCACCAGCTCCGGTTCCTCGGCACGACCGTCGGCGGGCTCTCCGGCATCGACCGGGACCCCTACACCGGGGAATACGTGCTGATCAGTGACGACCGCTCCTACCAGCAGCCCGCCCGGTTCTACACCGCGCGGATCGACGTGGACGCGGGCGGGGTGCACGGCGTCACCTTCACCGGAACGCACGCGCTGCGGCAACCGGATGGCAGCACCTACCCGCCACCCACCGCGAACGACGGCAAGGCAGTCGACCCGGAGGAGATCAGGGTCGACCCGCGGACCGGACACTACTGGTGGAGCCAGGAAGGCAACCGGCCGAAGGGTCAGGACCCGGCGGAGCCACTGATCCAGCCGTCCATCGAGTTCACCGCACGCTTCGGCGGGCACGTCGGTAACCTCCCGCTGCCACGCCACTACCGGATCTCCCGGCACGAGCACGGCCCGCGCCGCAACCTCGTACTGGAAGCGATCACCTTCAGTACCAACGGTTCGGTATTGACCACCGCGCTGGAGGGCCCGTTGCTCCAGGACGGGCCGGAGCCGACAACCGAGCGCGGCGCGCTGGCCAGGGTGACCAGGCAGGAGCGGACCGGAGAGGTGCTGGACCAGTTCGCCTACCCGCTGGAACCGCTGTTCGCCGAGCCGGACCCCACCAGCCCGTGGAACCCGGACACCGGCGTGCCCGCCATCCTGGCCTACCCAGATGACCCATTCCGGTACCTGGTGCTGGAACGCAGCTACGTCCCGGGCTCCGGGTTCAAGGTACGGCTGTTCGAGACGGACATCCGGGGCGCCACCGAGGTCCAGGACCGGTACTCGCTCGCCACCGGGACGGTCCGGCCGATGCGCAAGCGGCTACTGACCGATTTACGTGACCTCAATCTATCCACTGTAGACAATATCGAGGGGATGACCTGGGGTCCGGACCTGCCCGGCGGCGAGCACACGCTCCTGCTCGTCAGTGACGACAACTTCAGCCCCGAGGAAGTCACCCAGGTGGTTGCGCTCGGCCTGCGCTGACCTGAAGCCGAACTCCTCGCCCGGCCTGTAACGGCGGGCCCGCCTGCAGCGAATCAGAAGGCAGCCGCAGCCGGCCCGCTCCGGCGAGGGAGGAGACACGGTGGAACGCGTTGGCCTTGCGGTCATCGGTGCTGGTTACTGGGGACCCAACCTGGTCCGTAACGCGCAAGCGACTCCCGGGTTACGCCTGGAGTACCTGTGCGATCTCGACCGGGAACGGGCGGGCCGGGTGCTCGGAGAGTACTCCACGGTGCGCGCCGGCGACTCCCTCGAGGAGGTACTGGGCGATCCCGCGGTGTCCGCGGTCGCCATCGCGACCCCGGCCGCGACCCACCTCAAAGTGGCGATGGCCGCGCTGGAAGCAGGAAAGCACGTGCTGGTGGAGAAACCATTGGCGACCAACCTCGCCGAGGGCAGGCAACTGACCGCCGCCGCAGAGCGACGCGGCCTGGTGCTGATGCTCGATCACACCTACTGCTACACGCCCGCGGTACGGCACCTGCGCGAACTGATCCGTTCCGGGGGCGTCGGCTCCATCCAGTACCTGGACTCGGTACGGATCAACCTCGGTCTGGTGCAGCCGGACGTGGACGTGCTGTGGGACCTCGCGCCGCACGACCTCTCCGTCTTCGACGCGATCCTCCCGGACGGGGTACGGCCCGTCGCGGTGGCCGCGCACGGATCCGACCCGATCGGGGCAGGACGCGCCTGCGTGGCGCATCTCACCATCCGGCTCTCCGGCGGGGCGATGGCGCATGTGCATGTGAACTGGCTCTCCCCCACCAAGATCCGCACCATGGTGATCGGTGGTTCCCGCCGGACCGCGGTGTGGGACGACCTGAATCCCAGTCAACGACTGTCCATTTACGACAGAGGCGTCGAAACCTATGATCCGGCCGAACTACCCCCGGAGAAGCGGGAGCAGACGATAGTCTCCTACCGGGTCGGCGAGATGGTGGCACCGGCGCTCACCGAGCAGGAGGCCCTGCGTGCGGTGATGGCCGAGTTCGCCGGCTCGATCCGCGAGCGGCGCAGCCCGCTCACCGACGGCCGATCCGGCCTGCGCGTGCTGGCGCTGCTGGAGGCGGCCACCGAGAGTTTGCGCAGCGATGGGGCATTCGTGGAGATACCCGAGGAGACGGTGTGATGGCGGCACAGCCGATCGAAGGGCAGCGGATCCTGGTCACCGGGGGAGCCGGAACCATCGGCTCCGCCGTGGTGGACCGGCTCGCCGAGGCGGGGGCGGCCCGCATCATCGTGCTGGACAACCTGGTCCGCGGCCGCAAGGAGAACCTGGCTGCCGCGGGCGCGGCCGCGGGAGACCGGCTGGAACTGGTCGAGGGCGACATCAACGACACCGCGCTGGTGCACGAGCTGACCACCGGGACGGATGTGGTCTTCCACCTCGCCGCACTGCGGATCACCCAGTGCGCCGAGCAGCCACGGCTGGCGCTGGAGTCACTCGTCGACGGCACCTTCACCGTGCTCGAGGCCGCCGCGGAAGCGGGCGTGCGCAAGGTGATCGCGTCCTCATCCGCCTCGGTGTACGGCCTCGCCGACCACTTCCCCACCGACGAGCGGCACCACCCGTACAACAACGACACCTTCTACGGTGCGGCGAAAGCGTTCAACGAGGGCATGCTGCGCAGCTTCAAGGCGATGTACGACCTGGACTACGTCGCGTTGCGGTACTTCAACGTGTACGGGCCACGGATGGACGTGCACGGCCTCTACACCGAGGTGCTGATCCGCTGGATGGAACGGATCAACCGCGGTGAGCCACCGCTGATCTTCGGTGACGGCGCGCAGACAATGGACTTCGTGCACGTCCACGACATCGCGCGGGCCAACCTGCTGGCCGCCACGGCGCCGGCGACCGGCGCGGTGTACAACATCGCCAGCGCCACCGAGACCAGCCTGCGGCAGCTCGCCCTCGACCTGCTCGCCGCGATGGGCTCCGAGCTCGAACCGGAGCACGGTCCGGAACGCGCGGTCAACGGGGTCACCAGGCGGCTGGCCGACATCTCCGCGGCGGAACGCGACCTCGGGTGGCGTCCGGAAATCGAGCTGCGGCAAGGCCTGCGCGACCTGGTGTCCTGGTGGCGTACCAGCACCGGCTCGGGTGTGGAATAACCACCATTTCGTCCTTTTTGGTGCTCCCTTACGAAAAGCACCGAACAAAGTTGACCCAGAGTGAATTGAAGGTAGCGTGGTCCGACGTTATCGAATCGGGACAAGGCAAGCGGCCGAATGCCGTAACGCGATGGTCCTTCCTCTCGACTAGGCCACCGTACTGGGACGTGGGTGCGGCAGGAACGAGAGGTAATAATGCCAGCGCGAAGCAACAAGAAATATACTTTCCGGATTCGAGGTGGGCGGGCCGTCCACCTCGGACTGGTGGCATTGATGGTCTTCACCTCGTTCCTCGTCTTCTCCCCTGCCGCGGAGGCCGAGGACCCCTGCGAAGCACCCGTGGAGAATCCCGTCGCCTGCGAGAACACCAGACCCGGAACCCAGAACTGGATGGTGGAGGGGCTGGACGACTCGATCGCCGGGTTCACCACCGATATCAGCACCGCTCCCGGTGGCCGGGTCGACTTCAAGATCAAGACCAGTGCGCCGTCGATCCGGGTGGACATCTTCCGGCTCGGGTACTACGGCGGAACCGGTGCCCGGCATGTGGACTCGGTGCTGCGCAACACCCCGCAGATCCAGCCGGACTGCCTGCTCGTCGCGGAGACCGGGATGACCGACTGCGGCAACTGGGCGGTCACCGCGGGCTGGGACGTACCCGCGGACGCGGTGTCCGGGATCTACTATGCGGTGCTGCATCGCAATGACACGCAGGGTGAGAACGAGATCGCGTTCGTGGTGCGGGACGACACCAGCACCTCGGACATTCTGCTGCAGACCTCGGACTCCACCTGGCACGCGTACAACCGCTACGGTGGCAACAGCCTCTACTACGGGACCGGCCCCGGCCCGCAGGGCTCCGCCTACGCGGTCAGCTACAACCGCCCGCTGTTCGAGCCCGGCGAGGAGAACTTCATCTTCAACGCCGAGTACCCGATGGTGCGCTTCCTCGAGGCCAATGGCTACGACGTGAGCTACACCACGGATATGGACACCGCACGCCGCGGCCACCTGATCCAGAACCACAAGGTGTTCATGCCCGTCGGCCACGACGAGTACTGGTCGAACGAGCAGCGGGACAACGTGGAGGCGGCCAAGGCCGCCGGCGTGCACATGGCGTTCCTGACCGGCAACGAGGTGTTCTGGAAGACCCGCTGGGAGCCGAGCGCGGACCCCTCGGCCACCCCGTGGCGGACCGTGGTCTGCTACAAGGAGACCAAGCACAACGCCAAGGTCGATCCGAGTCCGGAATGGACCGGCACCTGGCGGGACCCGAGGTTCAGCCCGCCATCGGACGGCGGCAGACCGGAGAACGCCCTGCTCGGCAACATCTTCACGGTGAACGGGAGGCGGGACGACTCGCTCACCGTGCCCGCGGCCTTCGGCAAGATGCGGTTGTGGCGGCACACCTCGCTGCAGGGGCTCCCGGCCGGCGGGAGCCACAGCTTCGCGCCTGGCACGCTGGGCTACGAGTGGAACTCGGTCGAGGACAACGGAGCCCAACCGGCGGGCGTCGCGCAGCTCTCCCGCACCACGGTCGAGATGGAGGGGCAGTACATCCTGCAGAACCACGGCGATGTGTACGGTCCGGGCACCAAGACCCACGCGCTGACCCTCTACCGGGACCAGGTGAGTGGCGCGCTGGTGTTCGGTGCGGGCACCGTGCAGTGGGCATGGGGCCTGGACGACGAGCACGCCTTCCAGACCGGCAGTCCGACCTCGGACGTACGGATCCAGCAGGCCACCGTGAACCTGCTGGCGGACATGGGGGTACAGCCGGCCACCCTCCGGCCGGGACTGACCCAGTCGAGCCCGAGCGCCGACAGCCTCGCGCCGGCGGTGGCCATCACGAACGCGCCGGCGACCACGGTGGGTACGGACTACACCTTCTCCGGCACCGTCACCGACACCCTGGGCGAGGTGGCCGGGGTCGAGGTCTCGGTGGACGGCGGGACCCGCTGGCACCCCGCGGACTGGACCGCGGGCAGTGGCACCTGGAGCTACACCTACACCCCCGCCGTCTCCGGCACACCGCAGGTTCAGGTCCGGGCGGTGGACGACTCGGCGAACCTGTCCGCCCCGGCCTCGGCCACGATCACGGTCGACCCGCGGACGTGTCCGTGCAGCATCTGGACCGACACCGCCACCCCCGACCTCACCGACGCGGGCGACGGTAGCCAGGTGGAGCTGGGCGTGAAGTTCCGCTCGCACACCGCCGGTTACGTGCGCGGTGTCCGCTTCTACAAGAGCGCGGCCAACACCGGGACGCACACCGGCTCCCTGTGGACCGCCGACGGGCAACTGCTCGGTACCGGAACCTTCGGCGGGGAAACGGCGACCGGCTGGCAGACCCTCACGCTGCCGACCTCGGTCCCGGTGGCCGCGGACACCACCTACGTCGTGTCCTACTTCGCCCCGAACGGGCACTACGCCGCGGACAACTTCTACTTCACGAGCAAGGAGGAGTTCCTGGACCCGCTGACCGCGCTGCGCAGCGGGGTGGAGGGGCTGAACGGGGTCTACCGCGCGGGCGGTCCCGGCTTCCCCACGCAGAGCTACCAGGACACCAACTACTGGGTCGACGTGGTGTGGGGACCGGACCCCGGGCCGGACACCCGCGCGCCCGAGGTGCTTGAACACGCGCCGAGCACCGGGGACAGCTCGGTCGCGCTGGACGAGACACCCTCGGTCGGCTACGACGAGGCCGTGGTGCCGGAATCGGTGGACTTCACACTCACCCACGCGGGCGGCGCGGTCTCCGGAAACGTCTCGGTGACCGAGGGCGACGTCACCTTCACCCCCGGCACCGAGCTGAGCCCCGCCACCAGCTACACCGCGACAGTCACCGCCGGGGACGCGGCTGGCAACCTGGCCGCCGAACGGACCTGGACCTTCACCACCGGGTCCCCCCGACCGGCCGGTTGCCCCTGCACGATCTGGGACGACTTCACACATCCGGTGAACAAGGCCGATCCGCACGACTCCGCGCCGGTGGAACTGGGCACCAAGGTGCGCTTCGACGGCAAGGGCGAGGTGCTGGGCGTGCGGTTCTACAAGGGAACGGGCAACACCGGCACGCACACCGGGTCGTTCTGGTCGGCGAGCGGGCAGTTGCTGGCCACCGGGACCTTCGACAACGAGACCGCCGCAGGCTGGCAGACCCTGACCTTCGCCGAACCGGTCGAGGTCCAGGCCAACACCACCTACGTGGTCTCCTACCACGCGCCCAACGGGCACTACGCCGGAGACAACGGCTACTTCGCCGACTCGAGCGCGTCCTACGGCGGGATCAACGCGCTCGCCGACGGGGTGGAGGCAGGCAACGGCGTCTATCGCTACGGAGCAGGCGGGGAGTTCCCCACCTCCTCGTGGGGTGCCAGCAACTACTGGGTGGACGTGATCTATCGCAACGGGCTGAACGGGGACACCACCCCGCCGCAGATCACCGGCCGGACACCGGGCCCCGGCGCGAGTGAGGTCGACCTGGACACCGCGGTGACCGTCTCGTTCACCGAGCCGGTCGACCCGACCAGCGCGCAGTTCGCGCTGACCGATCCGGGCGGCGCGAAGCTGGACGGTGAACTGACCCTCTCGGCCGACGAGCACACGGTGACCTTCACGCCTTCGGCGCGGCTGGCCGCCGGAACCGGCTACGGGGTCAGCATCAAGATCGCCGACGCGAACGGCGTCCCCATGCCGGAACCGCAGACCTGGTCGTTCACCGCGGACGGCACCCAGACCTGCCCGTGCTCGCTGTTCAGCGCGGCCACCCTGCCGACCACGCCGTCCGCCGATGATCCCGGCTCCTACGAGCTCGGCGTCCGGTTCAGCTCCTCGGCCGCGGGCACGATCGCCGGCGTGAAGTTCTACAAGGGAACAGGTAATACCGGAACGCACACAGGTTCACTGTGGACAGAAGGAGGTCAGTTGCTGGCAACAGGAACCTTCACCGGCGAGACGGAGACCGGCTGGCAAACCCTGACCTTCGCCACACCGGTGCCGATCCAGGCAGGGCAGACCTACGTCGCCTCCTACACCGCGCCGAACGGGCACTACGCGGCCGACGCGTTCTACTTCGAGCAGACCGGGGTGACCAGCACCCCGCTGTCCGCCCCGGCGACCGGGTCGGGTACGGCCAACGGGGTGTACAACGCCGGCCCCGGCTTCCCCACCTCCACCTTCCGGGGAGGCAACTACTGGGTCGACGTCGTCTTCCAGGCAGGCACATGAACAAGCCGCTGTTCGTCGTGGTGTCCGGGGTGACCTGGGACGGGGTGAAGGGATCCGAGCGACAGCTCACCGAGGCGCTGCGCACGCACGCCGACGTGCTCTGGGTCGACCCACCGGTCTCCCCGGCCACCCCGGCCCGCTACCGCGGGGTTGCCGGGTCGGGCCGGAAGTGGCGTCCCCGGCTGGCCCGCACCGGGGAACGTGTCCTGCGGCTCACCCCGGTCGCCCTGCCCGGGCTGACCAGGCCGGGCATCCGGGCCACCACCTGGCCGCTGGTCCGCGCGCAGCTACGGTGGGCGTTGCGGCTGGTGGGCCGGACCCCGCATGCGGTGCTCGGCTGCTCCCCGCACGACGTGCTGGGCCGCTGGGGGCACGGGGTGGTGAACGTGCTGTACGGCACCGACGACTGGGTGGCCGGAGCCGAGCTGATGCGGCTGGACCCGGCCAGGGTGGCCGCCGAGGAGCGGGCGGCGTTGCGCAGGGCGGACCTCGTGCTCGCGGTGACCCCGGAGCTCGCCGGGCGCTGGCGCGAGCTCGGTGCCGACCCGGTGCTGTTCCCGAACGGCTGCGACCCGCGGGTCTACGCCGAGATCGAACGGCGCACGCCCGTCCCGCTGCCACCGGGATTTCCCGAGCCGGTGGCCGGGCTGTCCGGGCAGCTGTCCGACCGGATCGACCTCGCGTTGCTGGAGGCGGTCGCGGATCGTGGAATCGGGCTGCTGCTGGCGGGGCCGCGGGACCCCGGTTGGCAGCCCGAGCGGGTGGACGCCCTGCTGGCCCGGGACAACGTGCACCACACCGGCCCGCTGCCGCATGCCGAGTTGCTCGACGTGCTCGCGCGGTTCGACGTGGGTCTCACCCCGTACGCCGACACCCGGTTCAACCGCGCATCCTTCCCGCTGAAGACCCTGGAGTACCTGGCGGCGGGCAAGCCGGTGGTGAGCACCGCCCTGCCGGCAGGCACCAGGTTGCGCGAGGAGACCGACCAGGTGTGGCTCGCCGCGGGGCCCGCCGAGTTCGCCACCGCCGTGGTGGAGGCGGCCACCGTGGTGACGCCGGGCGCGGTGGCGCAACGGCGGGCGGTCGCGCGGCGATACTCCTGGGTGACACGGGCAGCGGAACTGAGGGAGCTGACAGCAGCGGCACGTTCGGCTTGTGCATGACCCTCTTGCACAAAGCCACGGAAAGGGGTTCAGACGTGATTCCGGTGATGCGACCGGTGCTGGGCGAGGAGGAGGCGCAGGCCGTCGCCGACGTGGTGCGTTCCGGCTGGGTGGCGCAGGGGCCCCGGGTGTCGTCCTTCGAGACGGAGTTCGCGGCGCGGGTCGGCGCCCGGCACGGGGTGGCCGTCTCCTCCTGCACCACCGCGCTGCACCTGGCGCTGCACGCGCTGGGTGTCGGCCCGGCCGACGAGGTCGTGGTGCCCTCGTTCAGCTTCATCGCGACCGCGAACGCGGTGCGCTACTGCGGTGCGACCCCGGTGTTCGCCGATGTGGACGAGGAGACCGGCAACCTGACCCCGGAGTCCGTCGCCGCCGTGCTGACCGGCCGCACCCGTGCGGTGCTGGTCGTGCACCAGGGCGGCCTGCCAGCCGACGTGGACGCGCTGCGGGCCGCCTGCGGGGATGTCCCGGTGGTGGAGGACGCGGCCTGCGCGGTGGGGTCGGTCTACCGGGACCGTCCGGTCGGGCAGGGTGCGCCGATGGCGGCCTGGTCCTTCCACCCGCGCAAGCTGCTGACCACCGGCGAGGGCGGGATGCTCACGACCGATGACGCGGAGCTGGCCGCGCGGCTGCGCAGGCTGCGCGAGCACGGGATGAGCGTCTCGGCCGCGGACCGGCATGCCGCCGAGGTGGCGATCGTGGAGGAGTATCTCGAACCGGGGTTCAACTACCGGATGACCGACATCCAGGCCGCGCTCGGCCTGGTGCAGCTCGGCAGGCTGGCGGCCATGGTCGCGCGGCGCAGGGAGCTCGCCGCCCGGTACCACGAGTTGCTGGCCGGGCTGCCCGGGGTGCGACCGGTGCGGGATCCGGAGTACGGCAGGACGAACTACCAGAGCTTCTGGGTACGGGTGAGCGAGGACGCGCCGGTACGGCAGGGCGAGTTGCTGGCCCTGCTGGCCGCCGAGGGGGTGTCCGCGCGGCGCGGGATCATGGCCGCGCACCTCGAGCCCGCCTACGCCGGGCATCCGCACGTTCCGCTGCCGGTGACCGAGCGACTGGCCCGCGGCTCGGTGATCCTTCCGCTGCACCACGAGCTGTCCGAGCAGGAGCAACGGCACGTCGCGGACGTGCTGGCCCGCGCCGTCGACCCGGCACTCACCCGATGACCCCGCGACCGCTGCTGCTGGTGGGCGCCGGCGGACTGGCCAGGGAGGCGCTGGCGGCGGTACGGGCGCTGCCCGAGCAATGGCTGGCGCTGGGCGCGCTGGACGACGATCCGGCGCGGCACGGGACCGAGCTGGACGGGCTGCCGGTGCTCGGCGGCACCGAGCTCGTGCACGACCACCCGGAGGCCGCCGTACTCGCCTGCGTCGCGGGCGTGCGGCGACCGCGCGGCAGGGCCGAGCTGGTACGGCGGCTGGACCTGCCGCCGCAGCGGTGGGCGACAGTGGTGCATCCCGGCTGCTCCCTCGCGCCGGGGGTCGAGATCGGCGTCGGGACGCTGCTGCTGGCCGGCACGGTGGTCACCGCGCCGCAGCGGATCGGCGCGCACGTGGTCGCCATGCCACATGTCCTGCTCACCCACGACGACGAGGTCGGCGACTTCGTCACCCTGGCAGGGCGCGCAACCCTCGCCGGTGGTGTCCGATTAGGACAGTCTGGGTACGTGGGTCAGTGCGCCGTGCTCAAGGAGTACATCAGCGTCGGCGAGGCCGCCGTGATCGGCATGGGATCGGTGGTGCTGACCGACGTCCCACCGGGCCAGACCTGGGCGGGCAACCCCGCTCGGCCCCTGCCCACCAACAACGGACAAGTGCGATGAGAATCCTGGTGTACCCGCACGCGATGGAGATCGGCGGATCGCAGCTCAACGCGGTACAACTGGCCGGCGCGGTGCGTGACCTCGGGCACCGGGTCACCGTGCTGTCCGAGCCCGGCCCGCTGGTACGGACCGTGCACGAGCTCGGCCTGCCGCACGTCCCGATCCCCGCCGAGCGCCGGCGCCCGTCCCCCGCCGTCGCCGGCCGGCTGGCCAGGGTGGTCGCCGCGCGCGACATCGACGTGGTGCACGGGCACGAGTGGCCGCCGGTGCTGGAGGCATTCGCCGGCTCCTGCCTGCACCGGCGGGCGGCCGTGGTGGGCAGCGTGATGTCCATGTCGGTGGTGCCGTTCTTCCCGCGCACGGTGCCGCTGCTGGTCGGAACCGAGCAGATCAGGAAGGCCGCCGTCGCCGCGGGGCACCGGCGGGTCGGGCTGCTCGAACCACCGGTGGACACCGACACCGATCATCCGGGCGTGGACGGCACCGCCTTCCGCGCCGAACACGGCCTCGCCCCCCGGGTTCCGCTGGTGGCGATGGTGTGCCGGCTGGTGCCCGAGCTCAAGCTGGAAGGGCTGCTCGCCGCCTGCGACGCGGTCGGCGAGCTCGCCAGGAACGGCCGCGGGGTACAGCTCGTCATCGTCGGCGAAGGGCGGAGCAGGGACGAGGTGGCGGCCAGCGCGGAACGCGCCAACGCCGCGGCCGGGGCCCGCGTGGTCACGCTGACCGGCGAGATCGCCGACCCCCGTCCCGCGTACGCGGCCGCGGACATCCTCGTCGGGCAGGGTGGCTCCGCGCTACGCGGCATGTCCTTCGGCAAGCCGCTGGTGGTCATCGGCGAGCAGGGGTACAGCGAGTTGCTCACCCCGGACTCCGCGGACGCCTTCCTGCGGGCCGGCTGGTACGGGCAGGGCCCCGGCTCCCGGGGCAGCGGGGTGCCCGCGCTGCGGGACGCGCTGGACGAGTTGCTCACCGAGCCGGGCAGGCGCACCGAGCTCGGCCGCTACGCGCGCGAGCTCGTGTTGCGGCGGTTCAGCCTGCGCCGCGCCGCCACGCTGCTGGAGAGCGAGTACCGGGCCGCGCTGACCGATCCGGTCCCCCGCCCGCGGCGGGCGGGAGACGCGGCGCACTCGGCGGCCGCCCTGCTTCGCTACAAGATCACCCGCAAGTACCAGGGGTTGCGCGGCACGGTCCGGACCGACGACGCGAACGCCACACCGGTGCTGGCCACCCCGCCGGCCCAGAAGGAGGCAGGATGACCGGCATACCACTTGTCGACCTCGGCGCGCAGCACGAGCAGGTCGCCGAGGAGGTCGACGCGGGCTGGGCGGACGTGCTCAAGTCGACCGCGTTCATCGGCGGTCCGCAGGTGGCCACGTTCGAGGCGGAGTTCGCCGAGTACTCCGGGGTACGGCACTGCGTCGGTGTCGGTAGCGGCACCGACGCGCTCGAACTGGCGCTGCGTGCCCTCGGCCTGGAACACGGCAGCGACCGCGACGAATGCGTGCTGCCGGCGAACACCTTCGTCGCGACCGCCGAGGCCGTGGTCCGCGCGGGAGGGCGTCCGGTGCTCGTCGACTGCGAAGCGGACACCGGGCTGATCGATGTGCACGCACTCGCCGGGGCACTCGGCCCGCGCACCCGCGCGGTCATCCCGGTCCACCTGTACGGCCAGACCGCGCCGGTGGAACTGATCCGGCCGCTGGCCCGGGCGGCGGGCGCCGCCGTCGTGGAGGACGCCGCGCAGGCGCAGGGGGCACGCCGGCACGGGGTGTGCGCCGGCGGGCTCGGCGACGTGGCGGCGACCAGCTTCTACCCCGGCAAGAACCTCGGCGCCTACGGCGACGGCGGTGCGGTGCTCACCGGCGATCCCGAGCTGGCGCGCCGGGTCCGGCTGCTGCGCGAGCACGGCTCGCCGCGCAAGTACGAGCACACCGAGCTCGGTTTCAACAGCAGGCTGGACACCCTGCAGGCGGTGGTGCTCTCGGCGAAGTTGCGCAGGCTGTCCCACTGGAACGCCGCGCGCCGGACCGCGGCGGCCCGCTACGCGCGGCTGCTGAGCCGGCTGCCCGCGGTGCGCGGGCCGGTGGTGCTGGAAGGCAACGAACCGGTGTGGCATCTGTACGTGGTCCGCGTGCCCGCTCGCGACCGGGTGCTGGAGCTGCTGCGTGCCGAGGGCATCGGTGCGGGCGTCCACTACCCCACGCCGCTGCACCTGACCGGGGCGTTCGGCGGGCTCGGCCACGGCGAGGGGGACTTCCCGGTCGCCGAGCGCCTGGCCGGCAAGTTGCTCTCCCTTCCGTTGTTCCCGGAAATCACCGGGACACAGCAGGAACGGGTGGTCGAGGTACTGGGCGAAGCGCTGGAGGAGACATCGTGACCAGGGTGGCGACCGGAGTGCGGGTGCACCCGCACGGGTTGTGCGAGAGCGCGGAGGTCGGCGCGGGCACCCGGGTGTGGGCGTTCGCGCACGTCCTGCCCGGCGCGCGGATCGGGCAGGACTGCAACATCTGCGACGGTGCCTTCGTCGAGAACGACGCGGTACTCGGCGACCGGGTGACCGTGAAGAACGGCACCCTGGTGTTCGCCGGGGTGACCTGCGAGGACGAGGTGTTCCTCGGGCCGAACGTGCTGTTCACCAACGACCTGCGTCCGCGCGCGCACGTCCGTAAGGGGCCGGACGAGCTCGTGTCCACTGTGGTCCGCCGGGGAGCCTCGCTCGGCGCCGGAACCGTTGTCGTATGCGGGATCGAGATCGGCGAGTACGCCTTCGCCGCGGCGGGATCGGTGGTGACCGCACCGGTTCCCGCGCACGCCTTCGTCGCGGGCAACCCGGCACGGCACAAGGGCTGGGTATGCCGCTGCGGGCTCCGCCTCGACGAGGGGTTGCGCTGCGCCGAATGCGGGACCTGCTATGCCCGCACCGAAACCGGCCTGGTGCCCGATAACTCCTGACCGCGACGCGGGAATGCCCTGAACGTGGCTTTGCGGACGTCAGGCGTTGCGAACGGCACTTTTGAGACATCTAACGTCTCGAACGCCACGTTCAGGGCTTCTGGGGCTTGGGTGGGATGGCGTGCTAGCCGAACTCGCGGAGTTTCTTGCGCAGCGGCCAGACGAACGGCAGGTACACCAGCGCGCTCAGGCCGAGCCCGGCGACCAGCAGCACCCACGAGGGTTCGAGCAGGAAGCGCAGCACCACCAGCACCGCCGCGACGGCGAGCGCGCCGGACGCGGGACGTGCGATCGAGACCGCGAGTACCCGCACCGAGATCCCGGTGCGGGTGACCACCAGGGTGTAGACCGGCAGCACCAGCAGCAGGGCCACCCCGGCGTGCGCCAGCGCCACCCCTTGGATCCCGCCGAGCAGGGCACCCACCGGCAGGGCCGCGCCGAGGGCGAGCAGCCAACCACCCTGCAGCCACATGGTCGTGCGCGACTTGCCCAGCGCGACGAGGAAGTCGTAGTAGAGCTCGCCGAAAACCCTGACCGCGGCGAGGATCGCGAGGAACTGCAGGGCCGCGGCCGAACCCGCCCACGGCTGCCCGTACACGGTGGTCACCAGTGGTAAGGCGAGCAGCCCGAGCACCACGCAGGCGGGCAGGGTCGGCACGGCGAGCAACATCGCCATCCTGCCCAGGGTGGCCTGCCGCTGCGCGGGATCCTCCTGCACTCGCGCGAAGGCCGCAAGGGACACCCTGCGCACCACCAGGGAGAACACGTTGACCGGCCAGCTCGCCAGGTTGAAGGCCTGCAGGTACAGGCCGAGCGCCGCGGCCCCGAGTACCCGCCCGGTCACCACGTAGTCGATGTTCAGCATGCCGAACACCAGCAGGCTCGCCCCGGCCAGCGGCAGGCCGAAGCGCAGTAACTGGAGTGCGTAGCGGCGGTCGAAGCCGGGTCGTGGCCACACCCCGGCCAGGCGGAACAGCACCAGCGCGGAAAGGACGTTGCCGACAAGCTGGCCCCAGGCAAGGCTCCACGGACCGTGGCCGGCCGCCGCGAGGCCGACCGTGACCCCGGTGGTGATCACCAGGTTGGCGAGGTCGACCAGTAGCCGCACGCCCTGGCGGAATTGCCGGTTCACCAGTTGTTCCGGGGTCGCGGTGAGGCCGTCGATCAGCACCAGCACGCACAGCAGCCGGATCACCCCGGTGGCCTCCGGTGCCTCCAGCGCGCTGGCGAACAGCGGCGCACCGAAGAAGCAGGCGAGGTACATCAACCCGCTGGAGACCAGCGAGATCGTGGTGACCGTCGGTGCGATCCGCATCGGGTCCCCGGGCCAACGCACCAGCGCCAGGCTGACCCCGAGCTCGTTCAGCGCCAGCACCGCGGTCAGCGCCACCAGCGCGACCGCGTAGACGCCGAAATCCTCCGGGGTCAGCAGCCGGGCCAGTACGACCCCGGTGAGGAAGGTGCCGAGCTTGCCGATCACCGTGTTCAGCGCGCTCAGGCTCAGCGCCTTGCGGATCGGCGCCCGCCCGGACGGTGCCTGCTCGGCGGGGTCCGCTTCGGTCCCGGCGGTCACGACCTCGCCCTTCCACGCAGCAGACTGGTCACCGCGGAGGCGGCGAGCAGGATGGTCAACCCGTCCAGCGGAACCCGGAACCGTAGCCGGGTGAAGAACACCGCGAGCAGCAGCACGTTCAGCAGAATGAGCACCGCGGCCAGCTTCTCCCCCGCCGCCAGCGGGCGGCGGCGGGCATCGAGCACCCGCCACACCGCCAGCGCCAGCACCGGGTAGTAGGTGGCGGCCAGCACCAGGTCCGCCGCGCTCCCGCCCTGGCCCGAGGTGGCCACCTCACTGCTGAAGGCGAAGTTGTTCGCCACCTTTCCCAGGTACAGCACGGCCGCGTCCCCTGGATGCTCGGTGATCCAGTCGATCGCGCTGTCCTTGAAGTAGTCGTTGATGCCGACCTCGTCCAGCCCGAGTTCCTCGGCCCGCCTCGCGTGGTCGGAAATGTCCACATCGGTCCCGCTGCCCGGGGTCGCGTGCTCGCTGTTGCCCAGCAGCAGGTTGATCCCGTCGTTGGTGGAGACCGGGACGAAGGCGTTCAGCGCCAGCGCGTTGCGCACGCACCATGCCGCGGGCAGCACCGCGACCACCGCCAGCATGCCCGCTGCCACCCGCATCGCGGGGAACCGCAGCGCCGTCCGGCGATGCCGCAGGGCGAGCCAGCACACGATGATCAGTACCGAGGGGGCGAAGTTGGGCACGGTGATCGACAGCAGCCCGCCGGCGAACCCGGCGAGGAGCAGGTAGCAGATCCGGCAGGCGCCGGTCCTTTCCAGGGCACGCGGCCCGAACTCCAGCATCGCCAGCAGCAGCAGCAACGCGGGAACCTGCGGGTACAGCGTGGTCGCGGTGTAGACCAGCAGCGGGTAACCCGCGGTGCAGGCGGCGGCCAGCGCGCCGGTGGCCGGCCTGCTCACCCTGGTGCCCAACCGGTAGGCCAACCACACGCAGCCGGCCAACGCCAGCACCCCGACGAACCGCATGGCCAGCACGCTGCCGCCGGTGACCCAGTGCACCGGCACCAGCAGGAACGGGTAGCCCGGCGGGCGGTAGGCGGTGGGCTGTACCCCGTCCGCGCTGTACCCGAGCCCGGCCACGACGGACTCCGCGAGCCGGACGTACACCTCCTCGTCGAGGTAACGCAGCGCCTCGCCGAGGTGGACGGCATAGCCACCGGCCACCAGTAGGCTCACCAGTACGGCGGCCAGCGCGATCCGGTGCGCGTAGGCGTCCAGCAGGCGCAGCAGCCGGGCCGCCCTGCCCGGTGCCGGTAAGGTGATCTCGCCGCTCACTCCGGTCCGCCCCTTCCCGGCATCAGCCTGCTGAGCGCGACCCGGACCGTCGGCGGGTCGACGCCGGCGGCCACGTGTTCCTGCCGTACCGCCCGCAGCAACGCGCCCGCCGCGCCGCACAGCAGGAAGGCCAGCGTGGTGGCCATCGGGAAGGCGAGCAGGTCGAAGGTCGCCGCGCCCAGCGCGAGCACCGACAGCGAGGCGACCAGGGTCAGCGCCAGGTCGCGCACATGGGGGTTGCGGCTCGTCCCGCGGGCCCGCAACGCGGCGTAGGCACCGACCACGAAGACCCCCAGCAACGCGAACAACCCGACGAAGCCGTTCTGTACCAGTGTCCCGAGGTACTGGTTGTCCAGTGGCCCGTACTTGCTCGGCAGGTAGGTACCCAGGCCCCGGCCCAGCAGCGGATGTTCCGCGATCTGCACGGCCGCCACCGCGTAGTCGTCGGTGCGGGCGGTGATGCTGCTGTCGTTGCCGATCTCGGCGAACAGCCCGTACAGGGTGCCCATCAGCCCCGGCACCAGGAAGCGCATCAGCACGACGAAGGCGGTACCCACGACGAGCGCCTGAATCCGCCGCTTCCGCGGCCAGCCGATCAGCAACACGATCGCCGCGAGCGCAAGGCCGAGCATGGCCGAGCGGGACAGGGACATCATCGCGCCGCAGGAGGTGAGGGCGAGGCAGACCCACCAGCGCCACGCGGAGGTGTGCCGGGCCTGCGCGGTGAACGCGTAGTGCGCGGCCAGCGGCATCCCGACCGCGCACACCACCCCGAACTCGATCGGGTGACCGGTGGTGCCGGCGGGGCGGCGCAGGTCGGCGCGCTCGAGCACGAAGTCGTCCGGGGTCACCGCCTGCAACCCCGGCAGGTTCAGGTACTGGGTCAGGTCGATCCCGGCGAGGAACTGCAGGATCCCGATCGCCGCCACCACGGTGATCAACCCGAGGATCGCCTTCAGCACCAGTTCCAGCCGGGCCAGCCCGCGGATCCCGTCGCAGGCGGCCAAGCCGGCCATCGACGCGCCCATCATCAGCACGATCGTGCGGTCGGCGCTGTCCAGCTCGTCGGCCGGAAGGTAGTGCATGGTGGCGTAGCCGTAGGTGGCGAGCTGGCTCACGATGAACAGGAACAGCGCGGTACGGGCGGCGTTGCGCCCCTTCGCGGTGTTCAGCGTGGTGACCAGGTGGCCGCAGAACCACAACAACCCGAGGCCGAGCCCGCACACGGTGGCCGGCGTGATCGACATCGGGATGCCGGACAGGACGAGCCGGGCCGGGACCAGCAGGGCCACCGCGGCGTAGAGGCAGACCAGGGTGGCGCCGTCCGCGCGCTGTGCCGCGCTCCGGGGATCCCGGACAGCCATCGTGACCGCCCTACTGCGGGTTGCCGTCGCCGGGGGTGGGCCTGGAGGTCCCGGGCACCGACCGCATGGTCACCGTCGCCTCGCCGTTCCCCCGTTCGTCGCCGTCCGGAGCCTTCCCCGCCGCCGCCTTCGTGGAACGGTCCTTTGTGGTCGATGAGCCACGGCGGCGCCGGTGCTGTTGGTAACTCTCGTACCCGTAGGCCGCGGTCAGCCCCGCGATCAACCCGAGAAACAGGGCGACCGCGGCGAATCGGAACTTTCCGCCGACGAGCTCCTCCGCCGGGGTCGGACTGATCACCGGTTCGGAACGGATGTAGGTGGACTCCGGGGCTTCGAGGGTCTCCTGCCTGCTACGCAACTCCTCGCGTGCGCGGTCCAGCACCTCGGCCACCGTGCGGGTGGAACCCTCCGGTGTCCGGCTGGTGGCCACCACCACGATGAACGGCCCGGACAGCTGACCGTTACCGACCTCGTAGCTGAGCGCGTCCTCGCTGTCACCGGTGAACCGCTCGACGGTCGCCGGGTCACGCAGGGTCTCGATCAGGATCTGCGCGCTCGTGGTGAGGCTGGCATCGAAGGCGAGCAACGGGTTGATCCTCTCGGCGGGGGTGGGCTCGCCGACGGTGACCCTGGCGCCGGAAGAAGGCGCGGTGAGCACGATCGTACCGGTGGACTCGTACTGCGGGTCGACCGAGACATACGCCACGCCGGCGAGGCCGAGCGCCGCCGCGAAAACCGGAACCGCGACATACCACCGGCGCAACAGGACGCGCAGCGTGCTCCAGAAGTCCAACGACGCTACTCCGATCAGTGCAGGGGTCTCGGGCGGGCTGACGAGGTTCGCCCCTCGGCAGGGCAATCGGCGTCTCGACTGAATCGTTACGCCCTGTTGCCAAAACGAGGTAACACCAACAGCGGCACGGCGATACCGTCTCCACGGGCACGCCGCGGCCCGCCGAGCACGTGAAGGGGCCCGCCGAATGTACCTGACCCGGTCGAGGCCGGACACCGCCCAGCAGCACAGGGGCCGCGGAAAGCTGCCGGGCGCGGTGTTCGCGTTGGGCACGGTCAGCCTGCTCACCGACATCTCCGCCGAGATGATCACGGCGTTCATGCCGGTTTACCTGATCTACACCTTGCAGCTTTCCTATGTCCAATTCGGATTCCTGGACGGGTTGTACAACGGCGCGACCGCCATGCTGCGGCTGGTCGGTGGCTATGTCGCCGACCGGTGGCGCAGGCCCAAACTGGTGGCACTGACCGGTTACGGTACGTCAGCCGTGGCCAAGCTGGCGTTCCCGATGGTCGGTGCGTCCGGGTTCGGGATCGGCGCGGTACTCGCCACCGACCGCGCCGGCAAGGGGCTGCGGACCGCGCCGCGGGACGCGCTCATCTCCCTGGCCACCCCGCCGGACCGGCTCGGCAGGGCGTTCGGCGTGCACCGATCCATGGACACGGTGGGCGCACTGCTCGGCCCGTTGGTCACTTTCTGGATCCTGCACGAACTCGGCAGCCGCTCCTCGCCGGTGTTCGTGGTCAGCTTCTGCTTCGCCGCGCTGGGCCTGATCGTGCTGGCCGCGTTCGTCCGGGAACGTGCCCCGGAGCCACGACGTACCGAGGCACCGGTGTCGCCACGCGCCTGCTTGGCGTTGCTGGCGGACCGCAGGATCAGGCGGATCACCCTCGCCGCGGGCGCGCTGGGCCTGGTGACCGTGAGCGACGCCTTCGTCTACCTGGTGCTGCAACGCACCACCGGCGTGCCGTTCGAGGTGCTTCCGCTGCTGCCACTCGGCACGGCACTGGTGTTCCTGCTCGCGGCGACGCCACTGGGCCTGCTCTCCGATCGGATCGGCCGTTGGCCGGTGTTCTTCGCCGGGCACGTCGCGCTGCTCGGCGTCTACCTGATGCTGCTCCCGGACGGCGGGGGCTACCCGGTGCTGGTCGCCGCGCTGGTCCTGCACGGCTTGTTCTATGCCGCCACGGACGGTGTGCTGATGGCGTACGCGGGGCCGCTGGTGCCGCGGCGGTTGCGCGCGAGCGGGCTCGCCGTGGTGCAGACAGGGCAGGCACTGGCCCGGCTGCTGTCCTCGGTGCTCTTCGGCGTGCTGCTCGCCGCCGTCTCCGTGGGCTCGGCGGTGCTGGTCGTGCTCACCGCCTTCGTGCTCGCACTCACCGGCGCCGCGGTGCTGGTCGGGCGAAAGGGTGATTCGTGAGGAAATGGTTGCAGGCGCACCGGGTCGCGCTGGGCGTGGTGTCGATCGTGCTCGTGGTGCTGGCGGGCGGCGGTTACGTGGTCGGCACCGCGTTGGGCGGACCGGAGGAACCGGCTTCGGCCGGCCCGATCGCGCGCGGCGACCTGCTGTACGTCGACCTCGCCGGCGGCAGGGACCGGGTCCGCAAGACCCGGCTCGACCGGCCGGACGCGCCTTCGGCCGCCACCGAACTGCGCTGCCAGCGAGTGTACTCGGCGAGCGGGACGACGGTCTGCCTCCGGCTGGCCGGGCCGGGACCGAACTACGAGGCCGCGGTGCTCGACTCCGGTAACCAGGTGATCCGCACGATCGGCCTGCCGGGAGTTCCCAACCGCGCCCGCGTGTCGGAATCCGGCAACGTCGTTTCGTGGACGACATTCGTGACCGGCGACTCGTACCTGACCCCGGGCGGCTTCTCCACCCGGACCGGGATACTGGACCTGCGCACCGGTGCGCTGGTGGAGTCGCTGGAGGAGTTCACCACCACGGTGAACGGTGAACCAATGGTGGCCGTGGACCGAAATTTTTGGGGCGTCACGGTGGCCGCGGACGACCGAACGTTCTACGCGACGCTGGCTTCCCAAAATCGAACCTGGTTGGTAAAAGGCGATCTGACGGCCAGGACGATGCGGGGCGTGCGGCAAGGGGCCGAATGTCCCTCGCTTTCACCCGATGGCGGCAGAATTGCCTACAAGAAACGGACCGGCAGGCTCGGCCCCTGGGCACTCGCGGTCCTCGACCTGCGTACGCACGAGGAGCGGGTGCTGCGGGACACCGCGGGGATCGATGATCAGGCGGTGTGGCTGAACGCCGATAACCTGGCATACGGGGGAACACCCGATTCGGGTAAAAAATCGACGATATTCACCGTGCCCGCCGACGGATCGGCACCGCAGGCGGTATTGATCGAGGAAGCCGCCTCACCGGTTCCCCTCCGTTAAGGCAAAATCGCCCAACGCACGCACCGGGCCGCTGTAACGTTTCCGGACCCGGGACGACATTTTCAAAGGGTGGACGTCGCCGTCCCGGATCGCACAACGCTCTTTCGCGCAGGACTCGATACTCAACGAGACTGGTCACGTCGGACCGAGGGGACATGATGAGCGAGGACAGATCGGTGGTCACGGTGGTGCACGAGGCCCCGCCGCGCACCGTACGGGTTGGCCCGATCGACGTGGCGCCACTGCCCGAGGCGGCGGTCGTCCGGTTGGTCGAACGAGCCTGGTCTCGCCACACCGGTGGCTGGATCGCCACCGCGAACGTGGATATCGCGCGGGCCGCGGCCCGGGACGCCGAGGCGGCCGCCCTGCTCGCCGAGGCCGATCTGGTGGTCGCCGATGGCATGCCGATCGTGTGGGCTGCGCGGCTCGCGGGTCACCCGGTGCCGGAACGGGTCACCGGTTCCGCGCTGGTTTTCTCCCTCACCGAGGCGGCCGCCCGCGCGGGACGCTCGGTGTACCTGCTCGGCGGCGAGCCCGGGGTGCCGGAGGCCGCCGCCAGGGCGCTCGCCGACCGCTATCCGGGACTGCTGATCGCCGGCACCCACTCGCCCCCGCCGGGCTTCGACCGCACCGCGGACGGCATGGCCGACGTGGTGCACAAGGTCGTCCGGGCACAGCCGGACCTGGTGCTGGCCGGGCTCGGTTTCCCCAAGCAGGAACGCACCATCCGGCGGTTGCGGGCGACGTTGCCGGATGCCTGGTACCTGGGCTGCGGTGCCGGGATCCCGATGGCGGCGGGGCAGTTCCGGCGCGCACCCGAGCTGGCGCAGCGCATCGGGGCGGAATGGGTGCACCGGCTCGCGCTCGAGCCACGCCGGCTCGCCGGCCGCTACCTGCGCGACGACGCTCCGTTCGCCGCCAGGCTGCTCACCGGGGCGTTGCTGCGCCGGGCCGCGACGCGCGTCGATCCGCAACCGGCCCGCTTCCGTCGCCTGAAGTCCGTACCGTCCGTGCAGGAGTCGTGAACCACCCGATGTCGCAGACCACCGCCCGTCCGCTCGCCGTCGTGATCGTCACGCACAACAGCGCGGGGGTGATCGAGGGCTGCCTGCGCTCGGTGGTCATGGCGACCGGGCCGCACCTCGCGCGCCTGCTCGTGGTGGACAACGCCTCCGGTGACGACACCCTTGCCGTGGTGGCCAGGACCGACCCGGAGGCGATGGTGCTCTCCACGGGCGGCAACCACGGGTTCGCGGCGGGGGTGAACGCCGGGATCGAGGCCGCGCCGGGGTGCGACATACTGGTGCTGAACCCGGACATCCGGTTGCGGCCTGGCAGCGTCGACGCGCTGCGGTCGGCCCTGGTGCGGTCCGGCGCCGGAATCGCGGTGCCGCGACTACTGGACGCCGACGGCAACCGGCAGCCGTCCCTGCGCAGGCGCCCCACCACGATGCGCGCGCTCGGCGAGGCCGTGCTCGGCGGCCACCGAGCCGGTCGCGTCCCCGCGCTCGGCGAGTTGGTCGTCGACGACCGTACGTACACGCGGCCGGGCCCGGTCGACTGGGCGACCGGCGCGGCCTGGCTGGTCTCCCGGGACTGCATCGACACCGTCGGACGGTTGGACGAGCGCTACTTCCTGTACTCCGAGGAGACCGAGTACATGCTGCGCGCGGGCCGGGCCGGCTTCGAGGTCCGGTACGAGCCTGCCGCCACCGCCACGCACCTCGGCGGGGAGCAGGGCAGCTCCGCCCGGTTGTGGGCGCTGGCCGCGACCAACCGGGTACGGCTGCGCAGGGAGCGGGACGGCCGCCTCGCCGCGCTCACCATGTGGTTCGCCGTGCTGCTGAACGAGCTGCCGAGGGCGCTGCTGCGCCGCGGGCCGTCCGGGGCACGGCACCGGCACGCGTTGCGCGCGCTGCTGTTCCCGCGCCGCTGGCCCACCCCACCCGGTACCGAGCAGGGCTACCTGTGCTTCTCGGCGCAGGACTGGTGGTACCACAACCGGGCGCATTCGGACTTCCAGCTGATGCGCACGGTCGCGCGGCGACGCCCGGTGCTGGTGGTGAACAGCATCGGGATGCGGATGCCGGTACCCGGGCGCAGCACCCAGGTGCTCCGCCGCATCCTGCGCAAACTGCGCAGCGTGGCGATGCTGGTCCGCCGCCCGCTGCCGGACCTGCCGAACTTCCACGTGATGTCCCCGCTCCCGCTGCCGTTCTACGGCTCACCGTGGCTGCGCCGGGTGAACGCGGTGCTGATCAGGACGCAGGTGCGGGTGGTATGCGCCCTGCTCCGGCTCGGCAAACCGGTGATCATGGTGACCATTCCGACGGCCTGGGACGTGGTCCGACCGATGCCGCGCCGGTCGCTGGTGTTCAATCGCTCCGACCGGCACTCGGACTTCCCCGAGTCCGACCGTGCCACCATCGAGAACCTGGAACGTGACCTGCTTCGGCATGCCGACCGGGTGCTGTACGTCAGCCATGCCCTGCTGGACGAGGAACGCGAGCTGACCGGCGAGCGGGCGCATTTCCTCGACCACGGGGTGGACCTCGAGCACTTCAGGGCCGGTACCGAACCGCCGGCGGAGCTGCGGGGGATCCCGGGGCCACGGATCGGTTTCTTCGGCGCGCTCGACGACTACCTCGTCGACTTCGACCTGCTGGAGCGGATCGCGGCCGAGCTGCCGGAAGCGGCGCTGGTGCTGATCGGTGACTCCACGCATCCGATGGAACGGTTCGAGAAGTACCCGAACGTGCACTGGCTCGGGTTTCGCCCGTACGAGACGATTCCGGCATACGGCTCCGGATTCGACGTAGCGATCATGCCATGGCTGAACAATTCGTGGATACGGCATTCCAACCCGATCAAGCTCAAGGAGTACCTCGCGCTCGGGTTGCCGGTGGTGAGCACGGAGTTCGCCGAACTGTCCGGCTATCGCGACCGGGTCCGGTCGGCGACCGGTCACGCCGAGTTCGTCGAGGCCGTTCGGGACAGCCTGGCCACGGGCGGGCCGGCCACCCCCGAGCAGCTACGGACCTCGGTGCTGCCGTTCTCCTGGACCTCCCGGGCCGCCGAACTGACGACGCTGGCCGAGTCGCCGGAATGAACCGGCGCAGGCGGGCCCTCCTGCTCGGCGCCGCACTGGCCGTGCCGGTGCTGGTCGCCACGCTGGTGCTGGACCACGACACGGTGCCGGACCGGCCCGCGACGGCCACCCGGCCGGCGGTGGCGGAGCTGGACCGGGTCCCGTGGGAAGGCGGACCCGCCTACTACGAGGCCTTCCCGGCCGCGGCGGCCGCGGGGTGGACCGACCCCGGTTTCTTCCCGATCGGTGTCTGGTTCGAGGCGGTCACCTCCCAGCGGGACGTGGACCTGGACAGGGCCGCGGGCCTGAACACCTACTTCGAGCTGACCACCTCCAGCGATCCCGCGTTGATCAGGGAGAACGGCATGTTCGCGTTGCCGAGCGCGCAACTGCCTGGGTACGGCGAGGAAACCGTCGGTTGGGTGCTCACCGACGAGGTGGACCTGTGGGCACACGAGGGCGACGCCCCGTGGACGGGGAACTCGCCGGGACAGGGGCAGATCTGCGTTCCCGAGTCCGCGTTGTGCGGCTACACCGTGCTGGACACGCTGCGGAAGCGGCTCCCACCGGACGACGGGCGGCTCCGGTACGCCAACTTCGGTTTCGGGATGAGCTTCTTCATCGAGGACGACCTCGCGGCCCGTTTCCTCGACTACACCGACGCCTCCTCACTGGACGTCTACTGGTACACCGACGAGGGTATGTGCGGGTTGTCCAGCACCCCGGAGAATGTCTGCCGGTTCGCCGCGTCCTACGGGTCTACAATGGACCGGATCAGGAAGCTGGACGGGATGAACGGCGAGCGGCAGCCGATCTACGCCTTCGTCGAGGTCGGCCTCCCGTTCGAGAAGTTCGACACCCGCATCCAGCCGGCCGAGCTGGCCGGTGCGGTGATGAACTCGCTGATCCACGAGGCACGGGGCATCATCTACTTCAACCACAACTTCGGCGGGGACTGCATCAGCCAGCATGTGCTGCGCGGCCCGTGTGGCGCGGAGATCCGGCCCGCGGTGACCGAGGTGAACCGCCGGATCACCGAGCTGGCCCCGGTGCTCAACACCCGGTCCTTCCGGCACGAGTTCGCGCCGGGGATGGACACCATGTTGAAGCGGCACGACGGCTCTTACTACGTGTTCGCCATGGTGGGGCGGGGCACGCCCGCGGGAACGCACACGCTGCGCCTGCCCGCCGGCCTGGACGCGCGGCGGGCGGAGGTGCTCTTCGAGGACCGTGCGGTCGAGATTGTGGACGGTACGCTCACCGACGCCTTCGACGCCGAGCACACCTACCACATCTACCGCGTCGCTCCCGGCTGATCGCCCGCGGGAAACGCCGTACCGGCCCATCCGCGGAGTGCTGTTGCCAGTGCGGTCCGTGCCGGGCAGCATGGGGTGCGACGTCCACGGCGGGCCTCGCCGCGCTGGGAAAGCCCGAGTGCGGGGAGAGTTCGAGTGCGGGGAGAAGTCCGAGGTGACCGGTCAGATCGAACGCCGGGTGCTCGTCGTCGACGACGACGAGCGGGTCCGCACGGTCGTGATGTGGCGACTGGAGGCCGACGGGTTCATGGTGACCCAGGCCGGGAACGGCCGGGCCGCCGCCGACCAGATCGCCGCACAGCCACCCGATCTGGTCGTGCTCGACCTGTCCCTGCCCGAGTTGGACGGTCTGGACGTGCTGCGCCTGGTGCGGCGGGACGATCTGCTGCGGCAGGCCCGGTTGCCGGTGCTCGTGCTGAGTGGTCGCGACGGTGAGGAGGAACGGATCACCGGCCTCGAGCTCGGCGCGGACGACTACCTGGTGAAACCGTTCTCGCCCGAGGAACTCGCCGCGCGGGTACGGTCGGTGCTGCGTCGTAGCACCCCTGCCCCGGCGGCCCCGGGGCTGCGGCTGGATGCCATCCACCACCGGGTCACCGTGAACGGGGAGACGGTCGAGCTCACCGGCAAGGAGTTCGACCTGCTCGCCTTCCTGGCCCGGCATCCACGCCAGGTGTTCACCCGCGAACAGTTGTTGCGCGCGGTATGGCAGGCACCGCCGGGTATGCAGTCCGAGGCCACGGTCACCGAGCACATACATCGGCTACGGCACAAGGTACGGGTGGACCCCGCGCGCCCACACTGGTTACGCACGGTACGCGGTGTCGGTTACAGCTGGGAGCCCGCCGGATGAGCGAAACCGTGCCGATCGGCGAGGAGGAACTGGCGCTCGCGGACAACCGGGGGCTGCTCGAACGGCAGACCCGGGTACTGGACCTGCTCGCGTCCAGCGCCGGGCTCGAGGAGGTGCTGCGGGCCGTGACCGTGGCGCTGGACGAACTGCTGCCCGGGGCCCGCTGCTCGATCCTGTTGCTGGACCCGAAGCGGGGCACCCTCCACCATGGGGCCGCCGCGGGGCTGCCCGCCCGCTACCTGGACTCCATCGACAGCATCGCGATCGGACCCGATGCCGGATCCTGCGGCACCGCCGCCTACCTCGGCAGCCGGATCGTGGTGGCGGACATCGAGACCGACGCACTCTGGGAGGGCATCCGCGATATCGCCCTGCGGGACGGGCTGCGCTCGTGCTGGTCCCAACCGATCTTCGGCCGGGACGGTGCGGTGCTGGGCACCTTCGCCGTGTACCACGGCCGGCCGCACACCCCTCCGGAGCGGGAGACCCGGCTGGTCGACCGGTTCGCCCATCTCGCCTCGGTCGCGATCGAACACGCCAACCTGTACGGCGCACTGGCCGAGAGCGAGGCCCGCTTCCGGCGGGCCTTCGAGGACAACGCGGTCGGCATGGCACTCGCCGACCTCGACGGCAGGCTCACCAAGGTCAACCGGGCGTTGCGGCAGCTCCTCCGGCTGTCCGAAAAGGATCTTCTCGGGGCTTCGATCACCGGCCTGGTACGCGCGGACAAAGTGGACGACGCCGCCCGGGCCCTGCGCGCGCTGGTGCGGGGCGCCTGCGAGAACGTCCAGTTCGAGACCGTATGCACGGCGGGGGACGGCGCCGAACTCGTGGTTGCCGCGACCGCCTCGGTCGTGCACGAGGCCGGCGGCCAGCCGATGTACCTGAGCCTCAACCTGCTCGACCTCACCCAGCAGCGCGCGGCGGAGGCGGAACGAAGGGCGCGCAGGGAGGCCGAGGTCGCCCAGCACGCCGCCGAGGCTTCCAGCCGCGCGAAGTCGGAGTTCCTCTCCTCGCTCTCGCACGAGATCCGCACGCCGCTGCAGGCGATCACCGGCTTCGCCGAGCTGTTGCGACGGCTCGACCTGACCGCCGAGCGGCGCCAGGAGGCGCTGCGCCAGATCACCGAGGCCGGCGAGCATATTCTCGCGCTGGCCGACGACGTGCTGGATATCGCGAAGATGGAAGCGGGCGCGATCGAGGTGCGGTCGGAACAGGTTCGGCTGCGGCCGCTGGCCGAGGAGGTCGTCGCCCTGCTGGAGCCGCTGGCGAACCAGCAGATCGACCTGCGGCTGCGGGGACCGGACGTCGCTGTGCCCGCCGATCGGCGCAGGCTGCGCCAGGTGCTGATCAACCTGGTGACCAACGCGATCCGGCACAACGAGCGGGGCGGCCAGGTCCTGGTGCGCACGGTCCGCGGGGAGGGCAGAGCCCTCCTCCAGGTGATCGACAGCGGCCCCGGGATCGACCACGAGCTCCAGCAACGACTGTTCGTCCCGTTCCAGCGACTCGACGCCGACCGCCGTGGTGTCCCCGGTGCGGGTCTCGGCCTCCCGCTGGCCCGCGGACTCACCGAGGCGATGGGCGGGCGGTTACGCATCCGCAGCAGCGAGGGGGTGGGCACCACCGCGGAAGTCGAGCTCCCCATCTAGACAATCCGGCAGGATTGGTCTAGACAATACGGGAGAGTGCGGTGCCCCCCTGCCCACCGCCTCGGGAGGCCGTCATGTCCCACGTCCTCGCTCGCCGCCTCGTGGCCTGCGTGGCAGCCGCACTGCTCGGGTTCGCCTTCCTGACCCCCGCTGCCCCCGCTGCCCCCGCCGCCCACGCCGCCGGGGAGACCGCGACCTTCGCCAAGGTCTCCGAATGGGGCTCCAGCTGGGAAGGCAAGTACACGATCACCAACGGCGGCACGAGCCCGATCACCGGCTGGCGGGTCGAGTTCGACCTGCCGGCCAACACCAGCATCGGTAGCCACTGGGATTCCCTGCGCAGCAGCGAAGGCGACCACCACGTCTTCACCAACCGGGAGTACAACGGCACCGTCGCCCCCGGCGCCGCGGTGACGTTCGGGTTCCTCGGCACCGGACCGGGCGGCCCCACCGACTGCCTGCTCAACGGCGCGGACTGCGGCGGTGACGGCCCCGGTGAGCCCGGATCCCCGGACGCGCCCGGCGCGCCACGGGTCACCGGCACCACCTCCGGCAGCATCACCCTCGCCTGGGACTCCCCCGGCGGCACGGTCACCGGCTACCGGGTCTACCGGGAGAACTCGGTCGAGGCGAGGACGACCGGCACCTCGGTGACGATCGAAGGGCTGCCGTCCTGCACCACCCGGACCTTCACCGTGACCGCCCACAACGAGTCCGGCGAGTCCCCCCGGAGCGCACCGGTCACCGCGACCACCACGGGCTGCCCGGACACCGGGTTGCCGCGGCACGCACTCATCGGGTACCTGCACGCCAGCTTCGCCAACGGCTCCGGCTACCTGCGGATGGCCGACGTGCCGGACTCCTGGGACATCGTCAACCTGGCGTTCGGCGAACCGACCTCGGTGACCTCCGGTGACATCCGGTTCGACCGCTGCCCGGTCGCGGAGTGCCCGAACGTGGAGTCCGAGGCCGAGTTCATCTCGGCGATCCGAGCCAAGCAGGCACAGGGCAAGAAGGTGCTGCTGTCCATCGGCGGGCAGAACGGCCAGGTGCAGCTCACCACCGCGGCCGCGCGGGAGAAGTTCGTCAGCTCGGTGTCCGCGATCATCGACCGGTACGGGCTGGACGGGCTCGATGTGGACTTCGAGGGACACTCGCTCTACCTCGAGCGGGGCGACACGGACTTCCGCAACCCGACCACACCGGTGATCGTCAACCTGATCTCGGCCCTGCGCACCCTCACCGACCGCTACGGCCGGGACTTCGTGCTGACCATGGCGCCGGAAACCTTCTTCGTGCAGGTCGGCTACCAGTTCTACGGTGGCACCGGTGCCGGGGACAACCGCACCGGATCGTACCTGCCGGTGATCCACGCGCTCCGGGACGAGCTCACCGTGCTGCACGTCCAGGACTACAACTCCGGGCCGGTGATGGGCCTGGACAACCAGTACCACAACATGGGCGACGCGCGGTTCCACATCGCGATGACCGATATGGTCAAGGCGGGCTTCCCGGTGGCGAACACCGGGCACACCTTCCCCGGGCTGCGAGCGGACCAGATCGGGTTCGGCCTGCCGGCCGCGGTCAGCGCGGGGAACGGCTACACCCCTCCGGCGCAGGTGCACCAGGCACTGGACTGCCTCACCCGCGGGCAGAGCTGCGGCGGCTACACCCTGCGCGGCGGTACCTCCCCGGCTCTGCGCGGCCTGATGACCTGGTCGATCAACTGGGACCGCTACTACGACTGGGAGTTCCAGCGCAGCCACCGCCCCTTCCTCGACGGCCTGCCGTAGGAGAGGGTGCTTCCCATGAGGTTCACCGCAAGCGGAGCTGGCATGCCCTCCGGGTGGAGGGCGCCAGAACGGACGCCACCCGGCAGCGACGAATCGGCAAGTCCCTCGGCACTCCTCGGCGAAGGACGCGCCCGCTGAGCGCGTTACAGCAGTGTGCTCCAGTAGTTCCAGAACCGGATCAGGATCAGCACCACGATCACCAGGAACCACAGCACCAGCAGCAGGCTGTGGAACCGGGCCAGCCCGGTCGCGATCGGCCTGCCCGCCGAGAGGTGGCCATGGGTGAGGTTGTGCAAGGTGGTGTACCAGAAGATCGGGATGGTCACCGCCCACACCACCATGCAGTACGGGCACAGCGCTCCGATGTCGTACAGGCTCGCGTAGACCAGCCAGTGCACGAACACCACACCGAAGGTGCTGCCCACGAGCATGCCGATCCGGAACCACCGCGGCGGCTGGAAACCGGACAGCGACGCCACGCCGACCGTGACCACCACCGCGAAGGCGGCGATCCCGATCAGCGGGTTGGGGAAGCCGAAAGCGGCGGCCTGCCGGCTGTCCATCACCGAGCCGCAGGAGAGCACCGGGTTGAACGAGCAACTCGGAATGTAGTCCGGGTTACCGAGTTTGGCGATCTTCTCGATCGTCAACGCGGCGGAGGCGACGAGGCCGATCGCGCCACCGATCAGGTAGAGCCAGCTCAGACCTCGGGTGCTCGGTGCGGGTTCGGCGCCGGTCATGAGTCGAGCGCTTCGTCCAGTTCGCTACGGAGCTGCTTGTCGACCTCCTGATAGGACTGGGCGCTCGGCTCGAATTTCGAGCCGTTGACGAACAGCGTGGGGGTCGAGTCCACCCCGGCCTCGCCGCCGTCCGCCTGGTCCTTCTCGATGCGCTGCCGCACCGCCTGCGAGTCCATGTCGTTGTGGAACTGGTCCAGGTCGAGGCCGATCTGCTCGGCGAACGCGTCGAACTGGCTCTGCGCGCGCTGCAGGTCCGAACTCGTCTGGCCGCTCTCGTCCACCGCCCAGGACTGGTAGTTGTCGAACAGGGCGTGATACATCTCGTTGAACTTGCCCTGCATGCCCGCGGCCTCGGCCGCCCGCGCCGCCGGCTTGGCGAGCGGGTGCATGTCCAGCGGGAAGTTGCGGACCACGAAGGTGATGCGGTCGGCGTAGTCCTGCTCGATCTGCTTGGTGATGTTCCGGTAGTACTGCGCGCAGGCAGGGCACTGGTAGTCCAGGAACTCCACCACCGTGACCTTGCTGTCCTGCACCTCGGTCAGCGTGTGGCTCTCCGGGGGACGCAACACCTCCGGCGGGACATCGCCCTTGGCCGCACCCGAGTCGCCGTCCTTGAACAGCAGCACCCCACCGATCACGACCACGGCCACGACCAGCACGAGGGCGGTCAACACGGTGTTGCTCGACAACCCGCGCTTGGCCAGCGGGTTCTGGTTCGCTTTCGGCATCGGCCAGAGCTTACTACCCGACCTCGTAGGATCACGGTTAGCGGTGGCGCGCGGCCGGTGGCAACTCGTGCTCCCCGGCGACCGGCCAGGACTCCGGGTCCGAACCCAGCCGGT
Source organism: Amycolatopsis cihanbeyliensis (assembly GCF_006715045.1). Taxonomy (GTDB): domain Bacteria; phylum Actinomycetota; class Actinomycetes; order Mycobacteriales; family Pseudonocardiaceae; genus Amycolatopsis; species Amycolatopsis cihanbeyliensis. The sequence continues at coordinate 1,806,449 of NZ_VFML01000001.1, forward strand.
CCAGCTCCTCGACCTGCCACCGGCACCATGGCGAGACCTCGGCCTGCCCACTCAGCACATCGGCGGCGAAGGTGTCCCATACCGCCCACCGGGTGTCCGCCACCTCGGCCGGATCGGGCTCGCCGGCCCCACCCGCCGTGGTGGCACGGAAGACCGGGCACAGCTCGTTCTCCACCACACCGTTGTCCATCACGGCCCGGTAACGAAAGTCGGGCAGGACCAGGTCGAGCCGGTCCACGGTGAGACCGAGCTCCTCGGACAGCCGCCTGCGCACGGCCTCGGGTAGTTCCTCGGCGGGACCAGGGTGCCCGCAGCAGCTGTTGGTCCACACCCCGGGCCAGGTGCGCTTGCCGTGCGCCCGCTGCGTCACCAGCAACCGGCCCGCCGGGTCGAAGACATAGCAGGAGAAGGCGAGATGCAGCGGGGTGTCCGCGGTGTGCACGGCCGCCTTGGCCGCGGTGCCCGCGTACCGGCCCCCCTCGTCCACCAGTACCACTCGTTCCTCGTTCACCGGCGAACCTCCGTATTCGACTAGCTCGTTCCGGTCGGTGATGACATCGGCCGACCTCAGCAGAGGGGATTCTGGTCGCCCTCCACCGCCTGCCGGATGTCCTCCGTCCCGGTTTCATGCAGTTGGACCAGCCCGCGACGCCGCATCCGGCGCGCCGCCAGTGCGGATCCGGTCAGTGCGGTCAGCCCACCGAGGGACCACGCCAGCGCGGGGCCGACCAGGATGGCAAGCACCACCACGGTGCCCAGCACCAGCAGGAACAGCGGGTAGACGATGGCCATCAACCGCAAGGTGGTGGACCACGCGCCCAACACGTTCCAAGCCAGCTGCAGTGCATTGTCCGGCGGCGGGCCGGGGTCCTGTCCGCCGTATGCGGACATTCGATTCTCGGATGCTCCGGTCACGGTGCCGTTCCTCCCCCGAGCAGCGGCATGTTGATACCTGCACAACGCCCAAGCGTCGATTCACTGTGACGTGCCGTTCGTAGAAACCACTAGGGAGCACGCACCGAACTACGCTCAGTGGCTCCGCCCGTGCGCTGAGCGGACGTCGAACGTTCGGTCAACCTAACCTCGATGGCGGATCCTCTACACACAGTCTCAGCACCTGCCCAGTACTTGATTCACGTGCTAGTGCACGTGCATATGATCGTTGCACATCGACTCGGTCGGGTCATCTTGATCACCGCCCGTCGCATCGCGACCGCCTTTCGCCGACACGCCGGAACCGGGGGTGCCCTTTACCGGCAAGTAGGCGCCAGTAAGCTGGAGTCACGTTGACCTCAACCATGGTTTAGGTGAACTGCGAAGGATCGGAGCACGGGGGTTATGGAAACGCCGAAGTGGAACCAGGCCGAGCTCACCGTGGGGCAACTCGCTACGCGCAGTGGCGTCGCGGTGTCAGCCTTGCACTTCTACGAACGGCAGGGCCTGATCAGCAGTAGGCGTACGGCCGGGAATCAGCGACGCTACCGGCGGGACATGCTGCGCAGGGTGGCGTTGATCCGGATCGCGCAGCGGGTGGGCATCCCGCTCGCCGACATCCGGGACGCGCTGGACGAGTTGCCGGACGGCCGGACGCCGGGCAGGCGGGACTGGGAGCAGCTCTCCCAGCGCTGGCGGGCCGAGCTCGACCAGCGGATTCACCGGCTCCAGCAGCTACGGGACGAGTTCAGCGACTGCATCGGCTGCGGCTGCCTCTCGATCGACCGCTGCCGGCTGGCCAACCCGCACGACGCACTCGGCGACCGCGGCGCGGGGCCGCGGCGGCTGATCGAGTCCTGAGCCCGCGGGATTGAAACGCTCGCGGGGCGGGCGCACGATTGTCGCGTGCCAACCAAACGCAGGCGGCCGGTGCTGGACGAACTGGACGGGCTACTGCTCGCCGAGCTGCAGCGGGACTCGTCCAGGACCTTGCGCGAGCTCGGCGAGGTCGTCGGCCTCTCCCCCAGCGCCGTACAGCGGCGGATCGACCGCTACCGCACCAGCGGCCTGATCACGCGTGAGGTAGCCGTGCTGGACGCCGGCCTGAGCGCCACGGCGGTACTGACGATCTGCCTGGTCACCCTCCGGTACGAGTCCGACCAGCACCATGCCGAGGTGCGCGGCCGGCTGCTCGCCGCCCCCGAGGTGCAGCAGGTGTACGCGGTGTCCGGTGACTACGACTACGTGGTGGTGCTGGCGACGGCCGGGATGGCCGAGTACCGGGACGCGGGCAGGCGGCTGTTCCAGAACGCGCCGAACATCCAGCGGTACACCACCCTGGTCGTGTTCGACCCGATCAAGACCTCAACCGCGCTCCCGGTCACCATCGGGTGAGGTCACCGCGTACAGCTTCACGTGGTCCGGGACCCCCTTGGCCCGGAACCACAACCGCCGGCGCAGCCGGAATCGCGGATCGTTCAGCCGCCGCACCGCCGAGGTGGAAACCAGCACCTCGCCGGGCCCCGCGGCCGCGGTGACCCGCGCGGCGATGTTCACGTCCTGGCCGAAGTAGTCCGGGCCGAGCCGGCGCGGGACACCGACGTGCACCCCGGCCCGCAGGCGCAGGCGGTGGCCGTCCACCACCACGGCGTCCACCGCGTCCCGCGCCGCCAGCGCCGCGGCCACGGCGGCCTCCGGGTCGTGGAACACGGCCATCAGCCCGTCGCCGAGCCGCTTGACGATCCGCCCCCGCGCGGTGATCAGCGGCTCGGCCACGGCGCCGACCCTGCGCAGCAACTCCACGGCCGTGTCGTCGCCCGCGCGCAGCGTCCAGTCGGAGAAACCCGCCAGGTCGGTGAACACCACCGCGACCTCGGCCGGGGGCAGCTCCCGCGGGTACCCACCGGCCTGCCACACCTGCAGCGCGGTCAGGCCGAGCTCGCGCAGCGCGCTCGGCTGCTCGGCCGCCACCGAGGCCAGCCGTGCGCCGATCCGGTCGACCGGATCGGGGCCGGCGACCGACAGCGGGTCGCCGTACCGGGCGTCCCCCGGCAGCCTGCGGCGCAGCCGTCGCAGCAGGGCGAGCAGCGGCGGGCTGGCGTCCACCCGCCCGACCAGCGAGCGCGCGCCGCCGCCGGTGCGTCGCAGCCGGTCACGCCAGGCACCACGGCCCCGGTCCACCGCGATCATCGCTCCACCCACCTCGGCTATCTGTTACTCGAAGTAACAGTACCGCACGCGCCCACCGGGGCACGCCCTGAACGTGGCGTTCGAGGCGTCAGATGTCCCAATAGTGCCGTTCGCGACGCCTAACGTCCGGAAAGCCACGTTCAGGGCACTTCAGGATGCGGGGTGGATGGTGCCGGTGACCTCGCCGAAGGAGATGGTGCAGCCGTCGCCGGGCGCGGTCGCACGGATGGTGACGGTGTCCCCGTCCGCGAGGAAGGAACGGTGGTCGCCGCCGTCCAGCTCGACCGGTTCGGCACCGTTCCAGGACAGCTCGATCAGCGAGCCGCGCTGCTCGCGCTCCGGGCCGGACACCGTGCCGGAGGCATACAGATCCCCGGAGCGCAGGCTCGCGCCGTTGACCGTCAGGTGGGCCAGCATCTGCGCGGGCGACCAGTACATCGAGGAGAACGGCGGGTGCGCGATCGGCCTGCCGTTCAGTTCGACGGTCATGCTGAGGTCCAGCCCCCACGGGTCGGTCTCGCGCAGGTAGGGCAGCGGCTCCGGGTCCTGGACGGGCGTGGGCACCCTGGCCGCGTCCAGCGCGTCGAGCGGGACGACCCACGGGGACACCGAGGTCGCGAACGACTTGCCGAGGAAGGGCCCGAGCGGGACGTACTCCCACGCCTGGATGTCCCTGGCGGACCAGTCGTTGACCAGGCATACGCCGAAGACGTGCCGGGCGAAGTCGGTCGGCGGCACCGACGTCCCGAGCGGGCTCGGGGTGCCGACGACGAAGCCGACCTCGGCCTCGATGTCCAGCCGGCGGGAGGGGCCGAAACTCGGGGTGTCCTCGGCGGGCGGCTTGCGCTGACCGTTCGGGCGGACGATCGGGGTGCCGGAGACCACGACGGTGCCGGCCCGGCCGTGGTAGCCGACCGGGAGGTGCTTCCAGTTGGGCAGCAGCGGCGCCGCGTCCGGGCGGAACATGCGCCCGATGTTGCTCGCGTGGTGCTCGCTGGCGTAGAAGTCCACGTAGTCGGCGACGGCGTAGGGCAGGTGCAGCTCCACCTCGTCGAGCGGGTACAGCGCCGGTTCCACCGTGCCCCGGTGCGCCTCGTCGGTGAGCAACTCGGTGACCTCGGCACGCACCCGCCGCCAGCAGGCCTGGCCGGTGGCCATGAACTCGTTCAGGTTGGGCCGGGCGAACACCGGGTCGCCCAGCGCCGCGGCGAGGTCGAGCACGTGGTCGCCGATGCGCACGCCCACCCTGGGCGAGGATTCCGGTGGCGAGAACACACCGTAGGGCAGGTTCCGCACCCCGAACCCGGACTCGGCCGGGATGCTCAACCAGGTTTCGCTCACGAAGAAGGTCCCTTCTCGTTCGGTTCCAGGTGTCTTAGTCAAATATCGGGTTAGTCAGGTCCGTAGCGTGCGTCACCACTGCCGTGAACTGCAACGACCTCCCGCCCGTCGCCCACCACCACCCACCCGGTGGCGCCGCGCGCCGCGGTGACCATGGGCCTGACGGCCCGCGGTCGCCGGGTCGTTCTGAACAGGCCCTCCAGGGCGCTAGCTCGCGGTGTGCCACAGGCCGAGCGCGCCCGCTTCCTCGACCGGGACCCGGGTGCTGCACGAGCCGTAGCTGGTGAGCACCCGCCGGGTGGCCGCGACGGTGGCCGCGTCCAGCCCGGCGGCCCGGCTTGCCAGACCCACCGAGTCGGTGGTCCGCAGCGTCGCGGCCACCGTATCCGGGCCGGCACCGACGACCGCGTCGGCGACCGCGACGAGCAGGTTCAGGTACCCGTGGTGGGTGAACCCGGTTCCGCGGTCGATGTAGCGCACCGCGTGGTGCAGCCCGGCGGTCGCCTTCATCGGCAGCCCGGCGGCCACCGCCGTCAGCACGAACCGGGCCAACGCCTCGACACTGGGGAACAGCTCCGCGCGGACCCCGCCGCAGCGGGCCTTCAGCCCGACCGTGCGGGACACCTCCCGCCCGGTCAGCGCCGCGCAGGTCGCGCCCGCGTCGCCGAAGGTCGCCGGCTCGAGGAACAGCGGCACCGCGCCGGGCACCTCGACGGTGGCGCGCAGCACGGCGGCCACCGCGCCCTCCGGCTTCGGCTCGTCGGTCCCGGACAGCGGGAACTCCAGCCCGGCCAGCCGCAGTCGCGGGTCCTCGTCGAGCTCGCGCAGGGCGCCCGGTAGCCCCTGCGTTCCGGTGTCGGCGATCAGGCCGATGGCCATCCGGTCGGGCTCGGTGAGCTCGCCGCGCAGCTCACCGAGCCGGGACGCCGGGCACAGGAACCGGTGCGTCAGCACGCCGTGCCCGGCCGCGAGGTCGGCTCGGTGCCTGGCCACGGCATCCGGCATGGCCAGCGCGGTGGGTGGGAACAGGCCCGCGTCGTCCACGAGCCCGGCGAGCAGGCGGTTGCCCGCGTGGGGGTCATTCGGCATGGTTCTCCTTCACAACGGTCCCGGACCGCGCCCGAGGCAACGGCGCAGGGCGGTCGCGATCTCCTCGGTGGTCGGTTCCGCCAGTACCGCGGCGATATGGGCGTCCGGGCGCAGTACCCAGACCTCGCCGGGTGCCGGGGACAGCGCCGCCGCCAGCTCGCCCGCGGCGTCGATCTCCTCGATCCGCAGCACGCGCGTCGGCGTGCCGCGCGCGGGCACCGCGGCGGCCGCGGCCGCCGCGGTGCCTCCGGCGGCCAGCAGCAGAAAACCGTCGCGGGCCAGGCTTCGCAGTCGCGAAGGTGCCCCGTCCACGGACACCGCCACGTCCGGGACGAGCACTCCCGGTGCCACCACGGGGGCCGTGCCCCGTGCCGGCCGCCCGGTACACGGCCGAGCCGTCGATGGGGTGGTGAGCGGTGATCCCGCGTACCAGAACGGTTCGGCGAGCCTTCCCGAGTCCACTTCGGACCTCACTGCGGGGTCGCCGACCGCGCTGTCCAGTATGGACTCCCGGCGGGCGCGATCGGCCTCGTCGCCGGGGACGAGGAACCGCATGGTGCTGCTGGTGACGTCGATGTTCTCCACCGCGGCCGCGTGCCGCTCGGTGTGGTAGCTCTCCAGCAGTTCCTCCCCCGCCCGGCCGGACAGCACGAACGCCAGCTTCCACGCGGCGTTCTCCGCGTCCTGCACACCGGAGTTGAGCCCGCGCGCCCCGAACGGCGCCACCAGGTGCGCGCAGTCCCCGGCCAGCAGCACCCTGCCGACCCGCATCCGATCGGCCAGCCGCTCGTGGAAGCGGTACACCGACCGCCACAGCACGTGGTAGTCGCGCTCGCCGATCACGGTACGGATCCTGCGGTCCAGCGCGCCTGCCGCCTCCTCGGCCGCCAGGTCGTAGCCGGGCGGAACCTGCCAGTCGATCCGGTAGCTGGAGCCGGGACAGGGGTGGATCAGCACCTGGCGGCCGGGGTTCCAGCTCGGGTCGAAGTGGAACCGCCGCTCGGTCGCGAACCCCGGAAGGTCGGCGCGGATGTCGCAGATCAGGAACAGGTCGTCGAAGGACTGCCCGGGAAAGGACACCCCCAGCATCCGGCGGAGGTCCTCGGCGCGGGCGCCGGCACAGGCCACCGCGTAGTCCGCCGTGACCGTCCGCCGGCCGCCCGCGGTCGCGCAGTCCAGCCGTACCCCGCCGGAGTCCTGGGTGATCCCGGTGACCCGGTGGTCCCAGCGCAGTTCGATCAGTGGTTCAGCGGCGATGCGCTCGTCCAGGATCTCCTCGGTGCGGGCCTGCGAGAGATTGACGAACGGCGGGAAGGGCGAGCGACCGGGATCGGGAAGGTCGTAGGCGAAGAGCTCGCGGTCCCGGTAGAACGTGCGGGCGGTCAGCCAGGTGACGCCCTCGGCCGCGATCCGCTCCCCCGCGCCGACCGCGTCCCAGATGTCCAGCACGTCCCGCTGCTGGCAGATCGCCCGCGAACCGACCAGATCCCGCTCCGGGCGCTGGTCCAGCACCACCGTGGGTACGCCCCAGCGGGCCAGCAGCAACGCGGTGGTCTGCCCGACCGGCCCCGCGCCCAGCACGGCCACGCGCGCGTTCGGCTGCACGGCGCTCAGCCCTGCAACTGGGCCCACACCGCGCGGTCCCGCTCGGCGGTCCAGATCACCGGACGTTCGATGCCGCCGAGTTCGTCCCACAGCCGGGAGACGTCGAACGGGAGGCAGTGCTCGAAGATCGGCCAGTGCCCGTAGCCGTCCACCAGCGCCGCGTGGGCGGCGGTGAAGGCCTCGGCGAGGGTGCCGCCCCGCTCGCGTACCGCGGACACCTCCCGGATCATCACCTCCAGGAAGTGCCGGGTCTGCGCGATCGCGGCCCGCACCGCCTCCGGTCCCCTGCTGACCGCGCCGCGCCCGCCGACGAGTGCCTCGGCCCCGATCGAGGCGACGGCGTCCAGGGTGGAACTCGCCCACTCGCGGTGGAACGCGTCCCCCGTGTACAGCGCGGCCTGCGCCTCCACGAGGTCACCGGCGAACAGGATCCGCTGCCGGGGCAACCACGCCACGATGTCGCCCTCGGTATGCCCCCGCCCGCAGTAGCGCAGTTCCAGCTCACCGCGGTCCCCACCGAGGTCGATGGTGAGCCGGTCGGAGAAGGTGAGGGTGGGCCAGGTGAGCCCGGGAACGGAGTCGGCGTCCTTGGCCAGCCGCGGCATCCTGGCGAACTCCGAGTCCCAGTCCGCGAGTCCCCGCTCGGCCACCAGTGCCCTGGTGTTCTCGTGCGCGACGATCACCTCGGCATCGAAGGCGCTCGCCCCCAGCACGCGCACCGCGTGGTAGTGCGAGAGCACCAGGTAGCGCACCGGCTTGTCGGTGTACTCCCGCAGCCGCGCCAGCCACTCCGCCGCGGCCACCGGGGTGGCCATCGCCTCGAAGCAGACCAGGAAGTCCTCGCCCTCGATGGCACCGACATTCGGATCACCCTCGGCGGTCAGCGCGTACACGCCGTCCGCGAGGACCTCCAGCGTCTGCTCCTTCTCGGTCAGGTCGGACGATGATGCGAATGGCTTCGCCGGCATTCGCGGCCTCCGTCGGTCGAAGCGATTTAGTCAAAGCTTTGATTACCTGTGCCGGGAAGCGTACGCGCTTCGGCGGGTGCGCGAAAGCCCTCACCTACGCTTGCCTGCATGGCAACCGACCCCGCCGAGCCCAGCCGCCTCGACTACGTCTCGTTCGTCGACTACGCGATCGAGCGGGTGCTCGGCGAACTGCCCGGTGTCGACCCGCTGGCCATGCGGTTCGTGCTGACCCTGCACCGGGCCACCAGCGCGCTGGTGTACGACCTCGAGTCCTCGGTGCACCGCCCCCGCGGCTGGAGCTGGCCGGGCTTCCGCGTGCTGTTCGCGCTCTGGCTCGCGGGGCCGCTGGAGGGCAAGCGGGTCGCCGAACTGACCGGGATGAGCCGGGCCGCGGTGTCGGCACTGGCCAACACCCTCGAACGGGACGGCCTGGTCGCCCGCGGGCCCGCGGAGCAGGACCGCAGGGTGGTGTTGCTGGAGATCACCCCGGCCGGGCACGAGGCGATCAGCAGCGCCTTCACCGCGCACAACGACCGGGAGCAGGCCTGGGCCGCCAGCCTCACCGGGGAGGAGCTGCGCACCCTGATCGGCCTGCTGGAGAAGCTGATGACCGGATCCGCAGCCTCGGACGTCAAGCGGCGTTTCTAGCCGTCCTCCGGCTGAGGACGCTGCTCGCGCAGCCGGAGCGCGGGTGTCTCGTCGAGTTTCAGCAACTCAACGGCGGTGCGGTTGATCTCGGCGCCGTTGGCCACCGAATGGAGCAGGCCGTTGCAGAAGAGATCCCAGATGCGGCGGTCCCGCTGGAGATCGCCGACCTGCCGATCAGCACCCCGGCCCTCGTAGTCCTCGAAACGGATGTGCAGCATGCCACCGGCGAAGTAACCCTCGATTCGGGTGAGCTCGTACATCTTGAGATGGTTGGACCGCGCCCGGCGCTGGTACCACCGCTTGTTGTAGTCCCACTTAATCCAGTCCGCCCCCGCGGAGGTCGTCTGGTAATTCAAGGGACCGGAGGCAAGGTAGGCGAATACGATGAGGATGACCCAAATTTGCCAATAGCCCAAACCGCCGAGATCACCCTCGAACAGGAACACCACGAAAGTTCCGGCAATCATCAGTCCAAGTGCGACGAAGAACCCGTGGATATTGGACAGGCGGCTGTGCCGATGCCAGGCAAGTGCCGGTCCGGCACCCTCCAATGGGGGCGGTTGTGGGAAAGCTTGGCGGAACGGCTACGGTCGTGCTCGGGTGCGATCCCTTTTTCGTTCCTGAAGCCCGGAGCATGAGGGGGAAATGGCTCACCGGTCTCCGGGTCAGGTCGGGGCGGTAGCTCGGGAAACTCATACCAGGTGCGACCGCGTTCGGGTTCGCGATGTCGTCCGGCCATCATTACCTGCGCTTACTCGGGAACAAGGAAGTCGGCGACGGCTTGCCCACCAATGGCTCCCGCGATGCCCCCGACCGTACCGACGACAAGCGTGCCCCACGGCCCGATCGCGGCCCCATATCGCTCCGGTCGCCCAGGTCTGCACCCATGATCAACAGGGATCACCAACAGCCCACGATGGTTAAAACTCCAGCCAATTAGCTACAGGCCGTCTACACGCCATAGCTCAATTCTGCCAGCTATCGTGACAGTCCTGCAGTTGACATCGAAGGTGCAGAATTGCCCACCTTGACACTGACACTTGTGGACGTGACCAATCCGAGTATTGTGCCAAAAATCAGGACAGTTGCCACGATCGTGAGCAGCCATCGCGTGATCGGTGATTCGCGGCGCACCCACGCCGCGACAGTCCAGGCTGCGAACATCATATAGCCGAGAGGTGGCAACAGCAGGAGCGCGATAAGTGAGGTCGCGATGGCTATGCCCAGAAACTGGAGCGAGCGTGTCCTTCTGCTAGGTGCCTGATCAGACAAGGCGACTCCCTGCATTGCGGTGTAGAAGCTTCATGCTGCAGGCTACGCGTGTCGGTGACTCAAGGAAAGTCGTATCGAGCGAGCCCCCTCACATGAGGTGTTTCCCCTCGGCAGCAAACCAAGGGGAAACACCTTTTTATCGACGTCGACACGACCACCCAATCGGGATATTACTAAATCTTTACCCCACTGCCCAATCGTAGTCGTAACCGCCGTCCGCATAAGTGTCTATCAAGATCTCGGGAAGAGCCTCGTCTATGCAGATAACCCGCGGTGGGCAGTATTCAAATTTTGCCTGCGTGTGGTTTCGATAAACCCATTTGTCTCCATAGTAGTCCCATTGCTCCTTGGACTTGACGCCGTCGTATGTCCAGCCCGCAAGATTGGACCATTGGGGAATGTCGCTGGCAATCTGAATAGGGCTGATGGATGTAACTATGGCGTTTGAGTAGCACCAGTCCACACGGTTGACGTATGACCAGAGGCGACTACCGACCGCATTCTCAGCCTCGACAGTGACCTTTACCCAGTTGCAGGTCTCGATGCCCCGCGTCCTTGCTTCCCCGGCATCTGCATGGCTGCGAACTGTGACGATCCGACCTTTGTCGTCCGTAACAGTCTTAGGGTTCAGTGTGTATTCCCCAGGACCGTTATACATCCCCACCGGTGGCGTTGGCTGTCGTTCCGTTGTCGCGCTTGCCTGCGGAACCGCGAGCAACATCAACGCAGCAAACAGCGAACACGCTGTCGCGATAATTCTTTTTGACACTAATTCTCCCATCGACATCACATGAGCGGCAAAAGAATGCCGAACGTCGATCTACGTGGAAGAATTAACGAACGGGGTGCCCCGAACGATATACTTACCCCCGTCGAAAATCTTCCCCCTCTCGATGTCGACCATTGCGGTCAACGCGAGCAGCATACAATCAGCCGCGGAACGCGCGGATACGCCCAACCGAGTGAACGGTCCTAACGATCATCAGGTTACGTCTCGCTGTTTTCATGTCGTACACGAAAGGATGGTGAGCTACCACGGGTAGATGTGGACCCGCGGGGAACCCACCGCTCTGCGCGATCCTGCACGGTGACCGTAGTGATCGGCTCAAAGATGCCGAGCCGGCTCCACCGGAGGGTCAGCAAGATCGCCGCTGACGGATCGCGGCACATCGTCCAGCAACACGACCGGTTGACGAGCCGGCCGACGACGTGACTGATCGCCCACCGCACGCTCCCCCTCTTGCCTGTGCCAAGTACTCGGCGTCCCCAGGCGATTACCCTACCCGATCGGGCCTGATCCGAGGTAGCACAGCACAGTCCGGGCAACGCGGCCACGCGGCCGGTGGGTCCGTGTAGGCAACCCAGGCCAGCACGCCACAGACGGTGATGACCACAGTACGGCCGTCGAGCACGGAAGCCAGCGGCTTGCCGGGTATGCGGTGCACGAGTTGCGTCTCGCGCAGGCCGAGCGCCGGCGCTCCGGCGACGGCGGGCACCGCTGCGGCTTGTGGCGGAGCCTGGCCACGGCAGTACGGGGTCGGCCAGGCTGGAGGCCGGTAGGTCGACAGCGGCCAGGTAATCGGTGCAGGGCGCCCCGCCAAGTTCGGGAAGGTTCTCCAACTCGCCAGGCGGGAACGACGCACCACAGCACGCGGTCAACCTCGCGGGCAGCGTTCCGTCGGTCGGGAGCCGGATGATATGGACGACGCGTTCCGACTCACCACGTGCGTGTTCCGGTAGCAGCCTCGCGTAGATGAGCGTCATCGTTGGTCCGCGCCGTGAGCCGCTACCGGCTGACGTTTGGCCCGGAACCACCGATCGGCGACGGCCGCGAGCACTCTCGCGTCGTACCAGAGGTGGACCGGAGGCGCCCTGACCACGGCGACCACCGTGCACCGGCCGAGGAGCACTTCCTCATCCGGTTGCCGTTCGCCAACAATGAGGAGCCGCTGACTCGCATTGGCGACATGCCCGCATTGAACCGCGATCCATTCATCACCCGGTACCCAGCTGAACGTGTACCCGTGCCGGTAGGCCATGGCCTTGATCCGGCTGCCATACGGATGGGTGAGCCCTTGTGGCAGATGCTCTGACAACCGATCTCCTCGAACCGCGCAGCACAAAATCTCCAAACAGCACGCTATCCACTACCGCCAAATAGTTCATCTTTGTTTCCAAGTTTCCACGAAAAAGAAAGGAAGGAAACATGGAAACTGGAACCAGCCGATCAGGGTCGTGGAAGACGTCACTATGCTGTGTTTCATGGCCGGTAACAAGCAGGTCGATACCAAGATCGCCGACGGGCTCCGCGCCGCCAGGAGCGCGGCGCGGCTGAACGTCCGGCAACTCTCAGCGAAAACCGGCCTCAGTACGGCGACCATCTCGCGGTTCGAGAACGCGAAACGTCGCCCGGAACTCGGTCAGGTCAAGGCCTGGATGGTCGCCTGCCAGGCTCCACCGGAGCAGGCAAGTCACCTGCTCGAACTGACCGAACGATCCGAACGGTTCCCATGGGTCGCTACGACACTGCCCGATCACCGCAAGCAGACGGCTGCACTGATCCGGGCCGAAAGAACCGCGACGTCGATCGTGGAATGGTCAACGCATGTCGTCCCGGGTCTGCTCCAGACCAGTGAGTACGCCAGGGCCATGATGGCCCGCGCCAGGTTGACCGAGGACGAGATCGAGAACCGGGTCGCGATGCGCATCGGTCGGCAGGTCGTGCTCACCGGACCCCAGCCAGTTCGGTTCACCGCGTTGATCGCGGAGGGCGTGCTGGGCCAGTTGATCGGCGGGCCTGCTGTGATGGTCGCGCAACTCCGCAGGCTGCTCGAAGCATCGTCGATGCCGCATATCCATCTTCGGGTCGTACCGCAAGGTACGGACTGGCATCGTGGGATGGACGGCGACTTCGTGCTGATCAAGGGCGAGATCGGCGCCATGGTCCATGTGGGCATCCCCAGATCCGCGCTGATCTTCGATCGGCAGCCGGATATCGACCTCTTCGAGGCGGCAGCCGAAGAAATCCTGAAGCTCGCGATGACTCCGGCCGAATCGTCGGCAGTTATCCAGGACATGATCAACCGCGTGGACCCGCAGCTTGAGGATGACCAGCCTAGCTGGTCTACTGCAGTTCCGGCAGGTTGAGGGTTTTCGGCCACCGGGTGGTTGGCGTTTGTCACGAGAGTGAAAGGGGCCTCGGCGGGCGAGCGCTGATGCCCGTCCGCCGAGGCCCGAACCGATCGGTTACGGCGTGTTCGTGCCGAGGGTGTAGCTGCCGGAGCCGCTGTAGGCGTGCACCTGGTAGCGGTAGTAGCCGGCGCTGCCGTTGTAGCTGGTCTGCTCGTCCGGGCCGGGGCTGGTCGACTCCTCCACGGTGCTCCACGAGCTGCCGTTCCACCGCTGCAGGTAGAGGTCGAAGTCGGTGCCGTCCGGCGCGTCCAGGCAGCCCTCGTGGGTGCCGGAGCCGTTGCTGTAGTACCACCTACCGTCCGGCTGGTACTCGCGGCCGTTGGACGACAGCGAGCCGGTGTAGGTGGACTCGTAGTCGTCGCACCGGTCACCGGGCGGGTCCGGCGGGCCACCGTCGTCGTCGGTCACCAGGGTGAGGCCGTAGACGCTCAGGATCTCCGGCACCGGCTGGAAGTAGGTGGTGCCGCCGGAGCTGCAGTTGCCGGAACCACCGGAGGTGACGCCCTGGGCGTGCGCGTTGTTCCGGTCGGCGGTGACCAGCGAGCCACCGGAGTCGCCGGGCTCGGCGCAGACGGTGGTGCGGATCAGCCCGTTCACCGTGCCCTGCGGGTAGCTCACCGAGGCGTTGCGCGCGGTGATCCGGCCGCAGTGCCAGCCGGTGGTGGAGCCGGAACGGCACACCGAGGAGTTGACCGGGGCCTCGTCGGAGCCCTTGACCACGACATCGTTACCGGAGGAGTACCCGTTGACCGTGGGGGTAGGGGTCCAGTTCGAGTTCACCTGTACCCAGGCGTAGTCGTTGCCGGGGAAGGACGAGCCCTGGAAGCTCCCCTGCGAGACGCGGTTGTGTCCCGAGGTGGAGGTGCCGCGGTTGCCGCAGTGCCCCGCGGTGACGAACCCGCCTTCCACGGAGAATCCGACCGAGCAGCGGGAGGAACCGGTGTAGTAGGCGTCCCCGCCCACCACGTCGTACAGCGGGCGCGGTTGCTCGCTGGTGACCTCGACCCGCACGGCGGAGGCGTCCGCCCCGCTGGCCGCGACGAACGCGTGTGCCGCGCCGACCGCGTGCTCGTGGGCCAGGACGACCACCCGGTTCGTGGTCACGTCCACGTACCAGGAGGGCAGCGAGTCCGGGGCCGCGGCGGCGTTCGCGTCCAGTGTGGCCTGCACCGCGGCCAGCTCCGCGCCGCTGTGCTCGACCACGGCCGGCTCGGCTCCCGCGGCGCGCACCATGGCGGCCTCGGCCGGGTCGGTGATCGCCACCACCAGTTTCGTGCCCGCGTCGTTCATCCAGGATCCGGTGAAGCCCGAGCCGAGTTGCTTGCGCAGCCGCTTGTCGGCGGTCGCCGCGCGGTGCTCGGCCGCCAACCGGGTCTTGGCCTGCTCGGCGGTCAGGTCCAGATCGCGCTGTAGCGCGGCGAACATGCCGGGTGCGGCTTCGCTGACCGCGTCGGCGGCCGCATCGGCGTCCACGGTGGCGGGTGCGGCCGAGACGGACGCCGATGCCGGTAGGGTCATCGCCGCGACCAGTGCCGCGGCGGGCGCGGCGACCGAGGCGAATCGCAACAGTCTTCGTTGCATGCCGGTTCTCTCCTTCACAGAGGCAGGGTGTGTGGGAGTACCACCACGCGGCACCCGAGGTTGTGGGGTGGACCGCGCGGCGCACTCACGCTAGATCGACGTTTCGCCGGCACGCCAGATAACACTTACCCCATACCTTCGGTGATTCCGCCAGCCGGCGCACAACTTTCCGCGGTCCCGCCTGCCGCCGGTCACTCGGCGGGCGCGACGCCGAAGCCGGGCTGGTGTTCCAGCCACGCGGCGTACGGGTGGTTCCTGCCCACCGCGGCGTCGAAGGCCTCCACGGCGTACCGGGTCATCCGTTCGGCCAGCAGCGCGGCGGGGCTCTCCTGGTGCCAGCCGAGCAGGTGCCGCCAACGCAGTGGCGCACCGGCGAACGGCAACGCCCGCAGCCCGGGAATCGGCAGCAGGCTCGGCTTGCACAACACCACGGCGTCCCCGGCCTGCGCCAGGTCGAGGCAGCTGACCACATCGGTCTCGTAGATCGTGTGCGGCGCGAAGCCCGCCCTGGCACAGGCCGTGGCGAAGCACTCGGCGAAGCAGCCCTCTCCCCTGGTGGCCGCCCATCTGGTGAGCGCGAGGTCGGCGAGCTCGACCTCCCCCGCGTGCCTCGCGGCCAGCGGATGGACCTCCGGGAGCAGCACGCCGACGGCGTCCAGCCCCACGGAACGCCAGACCACGCCCTGCCCGGACGGGGGCAGGGCGGTACCGCACACCCCGATCAGGGCGTAGTCCAGCCTGCCCGCGACGATCATGTCCATCAGCTCGGACACCGACCAGGAGGTGTGGGTCATCACGTGTGCCTGCGGGTAGTCGGTGGCGAACCGATGCACCAGGCCGCCGAGGATCGGGGAGTTGATCGCCCCGATCCGGCAGTGGTCGAGGCTGCCCTCGATGCAGGCGAGCCGGGTGACCTCGTCCTGCAGGCCCTTCACGGCCGGCAGCAACACCCGCGCCCTGGCCAGGACCACCTCACCGAGCGCGGTCGGCCGCGCTCCCCGCCAGTCCCGCTCGAACAGGGAGCCGCCGAGCGCGTGCTCGATGCGGTGCAGCTGGGCCGTCAGCGCGGGCTGCGCGAGCCCGAGCGACGACGCCGCCTTGGTGACGCTGCCGGCTTCCGCGATGGCGCACACGGCCTTGAGGTGGCGCAGCTCGAGGTCCATAGCACGAAATTAGGTCCGCCGAATCCCAAGGGGTACCACCGAGTAGTCCCCGACGTTCGTAGGCCCCCGGCTCCCGCGATCGTGTGCCCCGGCTCGTCCGGGGTACCGCCACGGCATGGCATCCCGAGCTGGTCACTCCCTGGAACCGTGCACCTCCTCCCCGGCCTCCGAAGGCGTGCTCCGCGAGCGGGACCTGCCGAGCGCCGAGATGTGACCCTCCGCCCGGATGCGGCCTGTCATGGCGGGATAGTGCAGTTCGAAGGCCGGTCGCTCGGACCGGATCCGGGGCAGCTCGGTGAAGTTGTGCCGGGACGGCGGGCAGGTCGTGGCCCATTCCAGCGAGTTGCCGTGGCCCCATGGGTCGTCCGCGGACGCGGGGTCGCCGTACCGGTAACTGCGGAACACGTTCCACAGGAACGGCAACACCGACAGCCCGAGCACGAACGCCCCGATGGTGGAGAGCATGTTCAGCACGGTGAACCCGTCCGAGGCCAGATAGTCGGCATAACGGCGAGGCATGCCCTCGGCGCCGAGCCAGTGCTGGACGAGGAACGTCAGGTGGAAGCCGATGAACGTGCTCCAGAAGTGCAGCTTGCCCAGCGGTTCGTCCATCATCCGGCCGGTGATCTTGGGGAACCAGAAGTAGATCCCGGCGAAGGTGGCGAACACGATCGTGCCGAACAGCACGTAGTGGAAGTGGCCGACCACGAAGTAGGTGTCGGTGACGTGGAAGTCGATCGCGGGCGCGGCCAGCAGCACCCCGGAAAGCCCGCCGAACAGGAAGGTCACCATGAACCCGATCGACCACAGCATCGGGGTCTCGAAGGTGAGCCGCCCCTTCCACATAGTGCCGATCCAGTTGAAGAACTTGATCCCGGTGGGTACGGCGATCAGGAAGGACAGGAAGGAGAAGAACGGCAGCAGCACCGCGCCGGTGGCGAACATGTGGTGCGCCCACACCGAGAACGACAGCCCTGTGATCGCCACGGTCGCCCAGACCAAGGCCTTGTAGCCGAACAGCGGCTTGCGGCTGAACACCGGAACGATCTCGCTGACGATCCCGAAGTACGGCAGGGCCACGATGTAGACCTCGGGATGGCCGAAGAACCAGAACAGGTGCTGCCACAGGATCGCGCCCCCGTTGGCCGGGTCGAACACGTGCGCGCCGAGATGCCGGTCGGCGAGCAGGCCGAACAACGCCGCGGTCAGGATCGGGAAGGCCGCCAGGATCAGCACGCTGGTGAACAGGATGTTCCAGGTGAAGATCGGCATCCGCCACATGGTCATACCGGGCCCCCGCAGGCAGACCACCGTGGTGATCATGTTGACCGCGGCGAGGATGGTACCGAGCCCGGACACGAGCAGGCCGGTGATCCACAGGTCGGCGCCCACGCCGGGGGAGAACATTTCCCTGGACAGCGGGGTGTAGGCGAACCAGCCGAAGTCGGCCGCGCCGCCGGGGGTGACGAAGCCGCTGAGCACGGTCAGCCCGCCGAACAGGAACAGCCAGTAGGAGAACGCGTTCAGCCGCGGAAACGCCACATCCGGCGAACCGATCTGCAGGGGCAGCACGAAGTTGGCGAAGCCGAACACGTTGGGCGTGGCGTACAGCAGCAGCATCACCGCGCCGTGCATGGTGAACAGCTGGTTGTACTGCTCCTTGGAGAGGAACTGCATGCCCGGCTGGCCGAGCTCGCCCCGCATCAGCAGGGCGAGCGCACCGCCCACCATGAAGAAGCCGAACGAGGTGACCAGGTAGAGCACCCCGATCTCCTTGTGGTCGGTGGTGCGCAGCAGCCGTAGCAGGGTCTGACCGCGCCTGCTGGTTCGGCGTGGTCGCTGTGGCACCGGGGCCGGCTGGATCTGTTCCCGCGGACCGATCGCATCCACCACAGCGGTGCCCCTCCTGCCCCTGGCTCGCGGGTACCCGGACTGCGGCGCTCGGGTACCCACCGCCCCGCCCCGCTATGCGCGTTCGACTCGTTTGGTTGTGCCCGGATCGGGTAGCCGGAGTGGGCGTGGGGTACCGCGTCCGGAGGAGGGGTGTGATGACGACCCGTTCCGCCAACACGGTGTGGCCGCGCCTGCTCGCCGGGCTGCTCGGCCTCGGCTACCTGGCGCTGGGCGTGCTGGGGTTCCTCCTCGCCGACGGCAGCGTCCTGGAGCGCGCGCCCGGCAACACCGTGTGGGTCTTCGGTGCGAGTGCCGTGCTGAACATCGTGCACCTCGCGGTCGGGGTGCTCGGGCTCGCGGCGGCGACGAAGGTGACCGGCGCCCAGTTCTACGGCTGGGCACTGCTCGCCGGGTTCGCCGGGCTCACCGCGTACGGTGTCCTGGTCGCCGCCACCGCGAGCGGGCACGACATACTGAACCTCAACTGGGAGGTCAACATGCTGCACGGGGTCACCGCGGTGCTGGGTTTCCTGCTGGGCTACCTGCCATCGGCCCTGGCTACGCGACAACCTCGACGGTGAGCTCGTCCCGGCCTTGGCAAGCGGGAACCGCCGGGGTCAGGCGGGTTTCAACGGGTCGTGGCCGAGCGACATCAGCCGGTGCCGCCAGTTCGCCTGGCCCGCGGCGGGTTCCAGGTCCGCCCTGCGCTCGGCATGCACCCTGTAGATGACCTTGCGCATCACCCGGACGTCCTCGGTATTCAGATCCACCTTGCGCTTGCGCAGGATCGCCAGCACCTGCTGACCGGTCGGGGTACCGGCCCGCTCCGGCAGTTCCTCATCCTCCGGATCGGCCGAACGGGTGCGCAGCCACTCACCGAGCTCCCGCGAGGTCATGTTCACCACGCGGTGGAACTCCTCCCACAGTTGCGGGTCCACCCGGGTATCGGAGGCCACTCGAGTACCCCCTTTCCATGTTGATCAGTCTTTTGCCCCGCGGTGACGCAGGCCGCGTACCACCAGCAGGAGCAGCACGGCACCGGCGAGGGCCGGCAGTAACGGCCGCGCCTGCTCGGTGGCCGCGCCGGCCTTCTCCCTCGCGCGTGCGGGCAGGTTCGCCTTCTGCGCCAGCTCGTGCACGGTGTCGCCGAGCTCGGCGCGGGTCAGTTCCAGGTCGGCGCGCGCTTCCCGCGCGTCCCGGGGGAACTCCGGGCGTTCGGTGTGCCTGCTCATCGGCGGGCCCCCTCTCGCGCGGCGTCGACGTCCTTGCGCAGCCCGGCCACCGCCTCCTCGGGAACCGGCGGCGTGGCCCGCTTGAGCAGTGGGGTGCCCACCGCGGCCAGCAGGCCCGCCACCAACAGCAGCCCGCCGCCGACGATCAGGGCCGCGGCCCATCCCGGCAGTACCAGCGCGAGCGCGAGCACCGCGGCGGCCACCAGGGTGGCGCCGCCGAGCAGCGCGGTGATCCCGGCCGCGCCGGTAAGTCCCGCGCCGGCGCCTGCCCGCCTGCCCTTGCTCTTCAGCTCGGCCGTCGCCAGCCACAGCTCGTCCCGCACCAGCCTGCTCAGCTGCTCGGAAAGGTCCTGCACCAGCTTGGCGGTGGATCGTTCCTCGCCGGTGGCTCGCTCCGGCGCGGAGACGGACTCGTGCACATCCTGCGTCATCGTCACCTGTCACCTCCTGGGTGTCTCATCCCCGGCTACCCACGCCGGGCGGCAGCCAACCGCGCCGCGTGTAGGGCGCGCGAACGCGGGGTAGGTAGCGGGTGGCGAAGGGAGACACCATGACAGCGGACGCACAGCCCGACCGCCCGCGCGCCGAGGGACCCGCCGTGGTGATCGAGGGGCCGGACGGCGGCCCCACGATCCTGGTGCTGGACCCCGGCGGCGCGGCGAAACACGCCGAGCTACCGGCCACCTGGCGGGAACTCGCCGAACGCAGGCAGGTGGCCTGGTGCCGGCTGCCCGCCGACGGGTCATTGACCGATGCCGAGGAACTGCTCTCCGATGCCGGCCAGCTCGGTTCCCCTGTGGACATGGTCACCAGCGGCCCGGCCACCGGCACCGTGCTGGACCTGGCCGGCCGGCACCCCGGCAACGTGCGGGCGCTGCTGCTGGTCGACCCGCCGGTGGAGAGCTCGGCCGACGCCGAGGCGCGGGCGCTCGCGGTCCGCTTCCAGGAACTGGACCGGGCGGGCGTGGCGGTCGAGACCGTGGCCCGCAGCCCGGGTGGCCCCAGGGACCGCGTGGAACCGCCACTGCCGCTGGGACATCCGGATGTGGCGGATGCGGTGGACAGGGTGGTTGCCGCGCTGGACTGGCGGCCCTGAGGACGCCGGGCGCGGCACCTGGTCACCAGGAGCCGCGCCCGGTGTCGCGGTTCTCGATCCCGGGGCTGACCTTGGGATCGCGGCCGTGCTGCCCCGGCACCGGCGCCACCACCGGATCGGTGGTCGGCGCGCCGGGGGTCGCGGCGCGGCTGGCGGTCACCGACTCGGTGAGCTGCTGCTCGCGCGTCCTGGTCAGCAGCGCGATAGTGCCGGCATGCACCAGCCCGAGCACCAGCAGCAACACGCCGAGCTTGCCCACGACGACCTCCACCGGCGGGCCGCCTATATCCACAAGGGACAGCAAGGCGAGCAGGCCGAGTGTGACGAGATGGAACAGCACCGTCACCATCCGGATCATGGAAGTACTCGCCGCCGGGTCGTCCGAGCCGGCCAGGTACCTGCGGCCGCTGCGGTAGATGACCTGCCCGTCGATCAGGACCATGAGCGCGCCGAGCGCGAGGAACATCAGATAGGTCGTGGTATCCACGGGTATCCCCTTTCCGGCCCTTTCGGCCCTTCGTCATGGGCGCCGGGCAACACCCTTGTCGGTTACCCGGAAGGCGAGCGGGGAAACCGGCCGTCAAGATCGCACGTAGACTCACCGAGACTCGCCGAGCGGGACGAAGGCAGGTGACGGTGGCAAGCGACGAGGCGGTGCGGGTGGGCACCCCGGCCGCCATGCGCCGGATCAACCAGCGTGCCGTGCTCGACCTGTTGCGTCGCGGCGGGCCCTCGACGCGGCCCCAGGTGGCCAAGGAGACCGGGCTGTCCAAGCCGACCGTCGGCCAGGCTTTGCTCGGACTGGTCGAGGCGGGCCTGGTCCGCACCACCGGCCGCACCTCCTCCGGCCCGGGACGTTCCGCCGTGGTGTACGAGGCGGATCCCACCGCGGGTTATGTGCTGGGCATCGACATCGGGCGCAAGCGCATCCGGGTGGCCGTGGCCGACCTGGCGGGCGAGATCGTCGCCAGGGGCGAGCAACGCAACACCAGCCGCTCCGTCCGTGGCCTGGTGCGGGCCGTCGGCCGGCTCACCGGCAGCACGGTCGCGGAGGCCGGGGTGGCCACGGCGGACGTGGTGGTACGCGTGCTGGGCGGCCCCGGCGTCGCCGACGAGGAGGCCCGCTGCTTCCGGCACGCCGCCAACCTGCCCGCCTTCGAGCAGCCCGGGGTGCTGGACGAGCTGACCGGCGCCGTCGGCCCGGATCTGATCATCGAGAACGACGCGAACCTCGCCGCGGTCGGCGAGCGGGAGCGCGGCGCGGCCAGGGACGCCGACGTGTTCGCCTGCATCACGGTCGGCACCGGGGTCGGTATGGGGCTGGTGGTGGACGGGCAGCTGTTCCGCGGGGCGAGCGGTGCGGCCGGCGAGATCGGCTACCTGCCCTACGGCCAGCTTTCCGACGCCCGCGCCGGGGCGCCACCGCGGGGCCACCTCGAGGAGGCCACCGGCGCCGAGTCGGTGGTGCTCGCGGCCCGGCGGGCCGGGCTGGCCGGAGCACGTTCGGCCAGGCAGGTGTTTCGCCTCGCCCGGCAGGGCGACGAGCCCGCGCTGCGGGCGGTGGAGGCGGTCGCGACCAGGCTGGCCTTTGTCATCGCCTCGGTCGCCGCGGTGGTCGACCCGCGCCTGGTGGTGCTCAGCGGCGGTATCGCGACCAACGCCGACCTACTCCGCGCGCCGATGGATCGCGCGCTGCGCGCGTTCACCCCGCTGGTGCCGCGGATCGTGCAGGGCGAGCTCGGCGAGGACGCGGTGCTGGCCGGCGCGATCGCCACCGGGCTGCGCGCGGGCGAAGGCATCGTGTTCGACCGGCGCCTCAGCGAGCCGAGCACGAGCACGGCGAGTGGGAGCTGACACATCAGTACCGCGATCGCCTTGTTCACCGGGGACCTGCGGGTGCACGAGACGGTGAACACCGTGGTGGCACCGAGGGTGCCCGGCACTGCACGGACCTGCTGGTGGACGCCGATGTGGCGAACAACCAGCTGAACTGGCAGTGGGTGGCCGGGACCGGCACCGACAGCCGGCCCAACCGGGTGCTGAACCCGCTGCCGCAGGCAAGCCGCCACGACCCGCTCGGCGAGTACGTGCGGCGCCACCTGCCCGAGCTGGCGGGGTCCCGGGGCGCGGGTACACGAGCCGTGGAAGCTGCCCGCCGACGAGCGCCACGCCCTGGACTACCCGGAGCCGATCGTGGACCTGCGCGCGGGCGCGGACCGCTTCCTGGCCGCCCGCGAAAGCGGTGACGGGTTCACCACGCGCAGTTGTGTGATCCAGCCGATGGTCCTACCGTTGACACGGCGAGTCCCACAGTCGCGAACTCGCCGGCAGCCGCTCACCGGAGGTGGCGGAGTGAAGCCTTGCGTCCTTGTCGCCGGTGTCGGGAACAGCCTGCTCGGCGACGACGGTTTCGGGATGGAAGTGATCCAGCACCTGGAGAGCGCCTGCCTGCCGGGATGGGTGCAGATCGCCGACTACGAGATCGGTGGCCGGATCACCTGCGACCTTGTCGGCGGGTACGACACCACGATTCTGATCGACGCCACACCCAGGGGCGAGCAGCCGGGGACCGTGTCCGTGCTGGAGATCGACCCGGGCTCCGGCACCGCCGCCCCCTCCTTCGTCGCCGGCCACGGCATGCGGCCGGACGCCGTGTTCCAGCTACTGGAGTTGCTCGGCTGCGACGCGGGCCGGGTCCTGCTGGTGAGCTGCGAGCCACTGCGGCTCGGCAGCGGGATCGGGCTGAGCCCGCCGGTGCACCGCGCCGTGCGGGTGGCCGTGCGCGCCGTCACCGACCTGGCCTGGGGCGCCAGCCCCGGGCTCGAGCAGGTCGAGACGTAGGCGCCCGTCCGTGGCAGAACGCCGCCGATACTACTACCGTTCCTGGCATGATCGGACTGCCCGACGGAATCGCCGCCTGCCTCTTCGACCTGGACGGTGTGCTCACCGGGACGGCCGTCCTGCACCGGGAGGCGTGGAAGCGGACCTTCGACGCCTTCCTGTCCGAACGCGACGGTCCCGGCTTCGAACAGTTCACCGCAGAGGACTACGCGAGCTACGTCGACGGCAGGCCACGCGCCGACGGCGTGCGGGAGTTCCTCACCTCCCGCGGGATCGATCTGCCGGAGGGCGATCCGGACGACCCGCCGAGGGCGAACACGGTCCACGGTGTCGGCAGGCGGAAGAACGAGCTGCTGCAACGCATCCTCGCCGAGCGCGGGGTCACCCCGTTCCCCGGTTCGGTGCGCTACCTGGAGGCGGCCAGGGAGGCCGGGCTGGCCATCGGCGTGGTCACCTCCTCGGCCAACGGCGCCGCGGTGCTGGACGGGGCAGGGCTCACCCCGTTCGTGCAGGCCAGGATCGACGGGCTGGTGATCGCCAGGGAGGGGTTGCGCGGTAAGCCCGCGCCGGATTCCTTCCTCGCCGGGGCCACGGAACTCGGCGCCGCGCCTGCCAGGACCGCCGTGTTCGAGGACGCGCTGTCCGGGGTGGAGGCAGGCAAAGCGGGCGGGTTCGGCTACGTGGTGGGGGTGAACCGCGCCGGCCAGGCCGACCGGTTACGCGAGTACGGGGCCGATGTCGTGGTCGACGACCTCGCCGAGCTGCTGGAGCGGGCCGGATGACCAGCCCGCGCCGAGGATACGAATGCGGCCCGTGGGAACTGCGCTGGCGCGGTCTGGACCTGGAGGAGCTGCAGCGGACCGAGTCCACCTTCGCGCTGTCCAACGGGCACATCGGCATGCGCGGCACCCTCGAGGAGGGCGAGCCGCGCGGGCTGCCGGGCACCTACCTGAACGGCTTCTACGAGCAGCACGCGTTGCCCTATGCCGAGCGCGGCTACGGCTACCCGGAGGCCGGCCAGACCGTGGTCAACGTAACCGACGGGAAGATCATCCGGTTGCTGGTCCAGGACGAGCCGCTGGACATGCGATACGGCAGGGCCACCACCCATGAGCGGGTACTGGACTTCCGGTCCGGCACGCTGCGGCGGACCACGGACTGGATCTCGCCGACCGGTCGCACGGTGCGGGTGAGCAGCGAACGCCTGGTGTCCTTCACCCAGCGCGCGGTGGCCGCGATCCGGTACGAGGTCGAACCACTGGACGACGACGTGCAACTGGTGGTCCAGTCCGACCTGCTGGCGAACGAGCCGGTCGAGACCGAGGCAGGCGACCCGCGGGTGGCGGCGGCGCTGAAGTCCCCGCTGAACGCGGAGTTCTCCTGGGCCGACGGCTACCGGGCGGTGCTGGTGCACCACACCGCGGTGTCCGGGCTGCGGATGGCGGCCGCGATGGACCACGAGATCGAGACCCCGTCCGGGCTGCGCACCCGGATCCGCGTCGAGGACGACCTCGCCAGGCTGACCGCGGCGGTGGACGTGCCGAAGGGGCAGCGGCTGCGGGTCACCAAGTTCCTCGGCTACGGCTGGTCCACCCAGCGTTCGGCGCCGGCGGTGCGCTCGCAGGTCGAGGCCGCACTGGCCGGGGCGCTGCAGACCGGCTGGGACGGGCTGCTGGCCGAGCAGCGCGAGTACCTCGACCGGTTCTGGGACAGCGCAGACGTCGAGATCGACGGCGACCCCGAAATGCAGCAGGCGGTGCGTTTAGCCCTGTTCCACATCCTGCAGGCGGGTGCCCGCGGGGAGAACAGGGCCATCCCCGGCAAGGGGCTGACCGGTCCTGGCTACGACGGGCACGCCTTCTGGGACACCGAGGCCTTCGTGCTGCCCGTGCTCACCTACACGATGCCGGGCGCGGCCCGCGACGCGCTGCTCTGGCGACATTCCACAATAGACAAAGCGAGGGCGAGGGCGCGGCAGTTGGGGCTGCGCGGCGCGGCGTTCCCCTGGCGTTCGATCAACGGGGCGGAGTGCTCGGCGTACTGGCCGGCCGGGACGGCGGCCTTCCACGTCGGCGCGGCGATCGCGGAGGCCACCGTCCGCTACCTCGCCGCCAGCGGGGACACCGAGTTCGACGAGCAGCACGGCACCGAGTTGCTGCTGGAGACGGCGCGGCTGTGGCTCTCGCTGGGGCATCACGATCAACACGACGGCTTCCGCATCGACGGGGTGACCGGCCCCGACGAGTACTCCGCGGTGACCGACAACAACGTCTACACCAACCTGATGGCGCGGCGGAACCTGCGGGAGGCCGCGGCGGCCTGCGAGCGAAACCCGGACGTGGCCGCGATGTTCGGGGTGGACGCCACCGAGATCGGGGACTGGCGTGCGGCGGCGGACGCGATGACCATGCCCTACGACGAGTTGCTCGGCGTGCATCCGCAGTCGGAGGGTTTCACCCAGCACGCCGTGTGGGACTTCGCGAGCACCCCGGCGGCGAACTACCCGCTGCTGCTGCACTATCCCTACTTCGACCTCTACCGCAAGCAGGTGGTGAAGCAGGCCGACCTGGTGCTGGCGATGCACCTGTGCGGGGACGCGTTCACCGCCGAGCAGAAAGCCAGGAACTTCGCCTACTACGAGGCGGTGACCGTGCGGGACTCCTCGCTGTCCGCGGGCACGCAGGCGGTGCTCGCCGCCGAGGTCGGGAACCTGGACCTGGCCTACGACTACCTCGGCGAAGCCGCCCTGACCGACCTGCACGACCTGCATAACAACGTGCGCAACGGGCTGCACATGGCCTCACTCGCCGGTGCGTGGACCGCGATGGTCGCCGGGTTCGGCGGGATGCGGGACCACGGGGGCCGGCTCAGCTTCGCCCCCCGGCTGCCGGGCGAGCTGAACCGGATCGCGTTCCGGATGTGCTTCCGCGACTCCCGGTTCGAGGTGGAGATCCACCCCGGGGAGACGCGCTACCGGCTGCTGTCCGGCAGTCCGCTACGGCTCACCCACCACGGCTCGGCGTTCGAACTCGGCACCGAGCCGGTGCACCTGCCGATCCCGCGGCTCACCGCCCCGCCATGGCCGGAGCACCCCGCGGGCCGGGCGCCGATCCGGCGGCACCCGGAGCGGATCCGGCGCAACATCGAGCAGGAAAGCTAGTCCGGCGGCTCCGGGGTGACCTCGTCCTCGCTGAGGTCCTCGGCGTGCTTGACCTCGTCCTTGTTCACCGGTTCGGGGACGTCGCCGGTTCCGCCGCCGATATCCCGGTCGGGCGGGACCGGGACATTGCTCGGTTCGCTGTCCCAGTGGTGGCTGCGGTCCTGCATACCCCAGGTGTACCCGAATTCCCCGGAATCAGTCAGTGTCCGGCTGGAAACGTGCGACACGATCGGTTCTCAGCCGCCATACCATGGAGACCGGAAGTAGGCCGACTCGGCGGAACGCGGCTGTGCTTGCGAGACAAAAAGGGTCGGCCTGCTGGAGGTCGGAGTGGTATCCACCGGCACAGTCAGTGCGTCTCATGCCGCCGACCTGCTGCCCCAGGGGTCGGACTCGTGCCGGTCCAGCATGGTGAGCAGCAGCCCCTGCGTGGTGGACCAGGGACAGATCGCCGCGGGCCCGCCGAACACGGTGAGCAGAGCCTCCGCGACCACCGCGCCGGCCAGTGCCTGCCGTGCCCGGCCGCGGGAGATCCCCGGCAACTCGGCCCTGCGCTCGGGCGGCAGCTTCGCCAACCGGGGTATCCAGGTGCGCAGGTCGTCCAGGTGCAGGTCCCGAGCGGTACCGCGCTGCGGCCGGGCTCCGGCCAGCCGGGCCAGTTGGCGCAGCACCTTGGAGCAGCCGACCGTGCGGTAGTCCCGCACCGGCCACTCCACATCGCGCAACACCGCGCGCACCCGGTCGAGGGCGTACTCGCGCAGCGCCGCGACCCGCTCCTGGCTCGGGCCGGCGGTGTCGAACCAGGACCGGGTCATCTCGCGCGCGCCGAGCCGCAACGAACGGGCACAGCTCGCCCGCTCGCCGTCCCCTGCGGCCAGCTCGACCGTCCCGCCGCCGATGTCCAGCACGAGCAGCGGCCCCGCCGAGGCGCCGTACCAGCGCCGGGCGGCGAGATAACCCAACTCGGCCTCACGCGTCCCGGGCAGCGGGCGCAGCCGGACGCCGGTCGCCCGGTATACCGCGCCGAGCACGCCGTCGGCGTTGCGGGCGTCCCGGATCGAGGAGGTGGCCAACGGGTAGACCTCACTCACCCCGTGCTCCCGCGCCACCCGCTGGGCCGCGCGGACCCCGTCCACGACCTCGGCGACGCCCTGCGGGGCGAGCCGCCCGGTCGGGTCCAGCGCGCGGTCGAGCCGCAGCCGGGTCTTGTGGTCGAGCTCGGGCCTCAGCGGGCTACCACCGCGACGGACCGCAAGCAGGCGCGCACTGAACGCGCCGACATCCAGCACACCCAGTAGGGACTCCGCCTGCCCACCGACCCTCACGTCCAGTACCTCCGCGTCTCCGCCATGACGGCTGATACCCAGCCCGCACGATTCCAAACGCGAGACCCGGTGGCGGGGCGCACCAGGTCGGCAATTTTGGCGATTTTCCCACTGTCAGTGCGAGCAGGTTGCCGAACTGTCACCTCATAGTGACCCGAACGAGTGATAGAAGCCAGTCTGCCATTCGGAGCAGTAACGCTACGTCGGTCACCGAACGATCACAGATCAGACGCGCTGAACGTTACGCAATCCTGGCCAGGGTGGGAGCAACGGATGACATCGGCCGGTGGCAAGCAACGTCACGACGACATCCGCAGGCTCACCGCGGTCGCCGCCGCGACTGTCGTCGCGCTCGCCACCGTACTGGCCGGGATCAACGTGCTGTTCGATCCCGCGGACGGCCGGGTGGACACCGCCGCGGTGACCCAGGACGAGCCCACGCCGGGCACCCAGGCGGTGCACGGCCGATCGGACAACCGGCCGAGCGCGCTCCCACCTTCCGCCCCCGCGGCCCTGACCATTCCGGCCATCGGGGTGGCCACCAGCGCACTGATCGACCTCGGTTTCACCCACACCGGAGCCATCGAGATCCCCGGCGAGGCTCGGGCGGTGGGCTGGCTCAGCTCCACCCCCACCCCCGGCGAGCGGGGTGCCGCGGTGTTCGTGGGCAACGCCGAATTCGGTTACCAGAGCGGTGCCTTCTTCCGGCTGCACGAGCTCGATCGCGGCGACACGATCACCGTCGACCGCAGGGACGGGGTGACCGCGGTGTTCACGGTGTACCGGGTGGGCTCCCGCCCCCGGCACGGCGACACCGCACAGCTCACCCGCCCCAGCAAAGCCCCCGAGGTACGGCTGACCACCTGCGGCGGCCACTTCGACGACGGCACCACGGGGCACGCCGAGGACGTGGTCGTGTACGCCAGGCTGACCGCCACCCGGTGACCGTCACCCTGCGGCGCCCCCGCCCGCCCACTCGGTGACCACCGAGTCGAGCACGGGAAGCGGCAGGTGCCCGTTGCGCAGCACCACATCGTGGAAGTCCCGGATGTCGAAGTCCGCGCCCAGCGCCCGTTCCGCCTCCGCCCGGATCCGCTGGATCTCCAGCCTGCCCACCATGTACGACAACGCCTGCCCCGGCCACGCGACGTAGCGATCCACCTCGGACTCGATCTCGACCCGACTCTGCGGCACGTTCTCCAGCAGGTAGTCCACCGCGCGCTGCCGACTCCAGCCCAATGCGTGCAACCCGGTGTCCACCACCAGCCTTCCCGCCCGCATCGAGTCCTCGGCCAGCATGCCGAGCCGGGCGATGTCCCCGGAGTACAGGCCCATCTCGTCGGCGAGCCGCTCGGCGTACAACCCCCAGCCCTCGATATAGGCGTTCACATCGGCGATCCTGCGCAGCAGCGGCAGCTCGGTCAGCCCGATCGCGGTGGAGAGCTGGAAATGGTGGCCCGGGACCGCCTCGTGGAAAGCGACCGCCTCGCTGATGTGCCGGGACCGCTCCCGCGCGCGGTCAGTGTTGGCGTAGTAGATCCCGGGCCGGGACCCGTCCACGGCAGGCTCCATGTAGTACGCGATCGTGCCGCCATCGGCCTCGGTCTCCGGCACCGCACGCACCTCGCAGCGCTGCGGCGGGACGGACCGGAACCACAGTGGGGCAACGGTCTCGGTGCGGGCGATCGCTGCGCGTGCGGCGTCGAGCAGTTCGTCCCCGTCCCGCCAGCGCAGTTCCGGGTCGGTGCGCAGGCGGTGGAAGATCTCCCCGAGGTCGGCCGTGCCGAACACCCGCCTGCCGATCTCCGCGTACTCGCCGGTCAGCTTCTCGATCAGTATCAGGCCGGTGTCGTGCAGCTCCCGTGCCGAGCGTGCGGTGGTGGTGTGCGCCCTGATCAGGCCGGCGTACCGCCGCTCGCCCTCCGGCAGCCAGCACAGCCCCGGCCGGTCCGCGGGCAGGCCGCGCGGGGCGAGTTCCTGGGCGAGGAACTCGCGGTAGCGCCGGTACGCGGGACGCACGACCTCGGCCAGTAGCCGTTCCTGCTCCTCGGCGTAGCCCGCGACCTCGACCCGCGGCCGGATCCGCAGCGGGTCGGTCTGCACACCGGCAAGGTAACGGTCGACATAGGCGATACCGGCCTCGACCAGGAGCCTCGGCGGCAGGTTGCCCTCGGCGGCACCCGCCCGCTGCCGCTCGACAATGGTGTCCACATAGGACGAGAATGTGGCCAGCCGCTCCAGGTGGCCGCGCGCCGTCTCCTCGCTCGGGAGAGTGATCAGCGGAAAGGAGGTCATCGGCAGCAGGGCCGGCGCGTGCAGGCCGTTGCTGACCACGAACTCGGCCAGCCGCGCGTCGATCCGGTCCACCGCGGCCCCCGCCTGCTGGATCACCACCTGGCGGGTCAGCGCCACCTGCGCGGGCAACCCTTCCGGCGGGATCGCCTCCGCCCGCGCGGCGAGCTCGAGGTAGCCCGCCCGGTGTCGCCGCTCGGCCTCGGCGCTGTAGTCGGCAAGTCTGCCGTCGTGCTCGCCACGCACCCCGAGCATCGAGGCGAACAGCGGGTGCTCCGTGAAGTGCAGGTCGATGTACTCATCCGCCAGCCGGTTGATCTCGGTGCATGCTCCTTCACTCATGCCCGCGTACCCGCTCGCACCCGCCGTACCCATTCCCGCACCATGCCGTCGAGCACCGGCAGCGGCACGGAGCCACCGCCGAGCACGACGTCGTGGAAGTCCCGGATGTCGAAGTCCGCGCCCAGCGCCCGTTCCGCCTCCGCCCGGATCCGCTGGATCTCCAGCCTGCCCACCATGTACGACAACGCCTGCCCCGGCCACGCGATATAGCGATCCACCTCGGACTCGATCTCCACCGGCCCAGCGGCGTGTTCCGCACCAGGAAGTCCACCGCCTGCTCGCGGCTCCATCCCTTGGCGTGCAGCCCGGTGTCCACCACCAGCCGCCCGGCACGGAGGGAATCGAGGGAGAGCATGCCGAGCAGCGCGACCTCATCGGAGTACAGATCCATCTCGCGGGCCAGCCGCTCGGTGTACAGGCCCCAGCCCTCGTTGTACGCGGGGAAACTGCTCACCCTGCGCAGCAACGGCAGGTCGTGCAGCCGGAGCGCGATGCAGGACTGGAAGTGGTGCCCGGGAATCACCTCGTGGAAGGCGGTGGCCTCACAGGTGTGCCGGAACCGTTCGGTCACCTGGTAGGTGTTCGCGAAGTACGTCCCCGGGCGACTGCCGTCGGCGGACGGCCAGAAGTAGTACGCCAGCGGCGCGTTCGGGCCGTCGGCCTCGGGCACCGGGCGCACCACCCAGGGATCGGGCGGGATGTGCCGGAACCAGTCCGGTGCCGCGCTCTCCGCCCTGCTGATCGCCGCCCGCGCCCCGTCCAGCAACTCCTGCTCGTCGTTCCAGCGCAACGCCGGGTCGGTACGCAGCCGGTGGAAGATCTCCTCGATGTCGGCCGTGCCGAACACCCGCCGCCCGATCTCGGCGTATTCCCTGGCCAGGTCCTCCACCAGGCGCAGCCCCGTCTCGTGCAGCCGCGCCGGGTCCACCTCGACGGAGGTACGCGCGCGGGCCAGGGTGGCGTAGATCCGCTCGCCGTCCGGCAACCAGCAGGCACCCGGCCGGTCCGGTGGCCTGCCGCGCGCCGCGATCTCGGTCGCCACCCCGTCCCGGTAACGCTGGAACGCGGGCCGCACCACCCGCTCGAGGAGTTCCGCGCGCCGCCGCTCGAACTCGGCACTCGGCGCCTCCTGGCGAAGCAACGGGTCCGCGGCGGGCTCGGCCAGATACTGGTCGAGCCGCCGCACCGCCGCGTCGACCTGGTGACCGACCGGAACCAGACCGCCGGCCACGCCGGCGCGATGCCGACCCAATGCCTGCTCGAGGTAGGCCGGGATGCTCGCCAACCGGTCGAGATGCGCGCGCCCCTCGTCCTCTCCGGTGACCGCGAGCAGCGGCAGCCGGGTGAGCAGGTCGGCGGCCGGCGAGACGAACAGGTCACTGACCGCGAACTCGATGAACCTGCTGTCGATATCGTCGATGCCGACGCCGGCCATGGCGATCGCCACGTCGCGGGTGATCCGGTCCTGCGCGGCCAGCCCCTCCGGCGCGATGGCCTCGGCGCGAGCCCGTAGCGCCGCCAGATCCGCGCGCAGCGCGGCTTCGGCCTGCGCGCTGAGCTCGCCCACCCCCGGTCGGGGCTGCTCGAACCCCAGTACCGCGGGCCACAGCGGCTCCGCGTGGAACAGGGTGTCGACCAGCTCATCGGCGAGTGAGCTCACGTCAGTCATCAGGAATCCCCAGTATCTCGACGGTGCTGCTCGCCGAGCCTAGATCGAGCCGGGTACTTTTCGCCAAGGCCGGCCCCGGCCCCGGCCGCGGCCTTCGGCCGGGGCGCGCCACGCATCACCTCTCGCGCGCACCCCCGGAAACAGCGTCTAGGCTCGAACCCGTGGCCGTAACCGATCCCGTCGACGCCCGACTGCTCGCCGCGCTGGCCGAGGTCGGCAAGGCAGCCGTGCACGAGCTGGCCGCCAGGGTCGGGATGGACCCGAAGGAGGTCGCCTACCGGCTGGTGGGGTTGTCCGCGACCGGGTTGCCGTTGCTCGTCGGCGTGGAGAGTGACCCGCAGGGTATCCGCGCCGCGCTCGCCGGGCCGGGCGGCAGGCCCGCGCCACCGCACCAGGGCACCCCGCCGCACTCGGGCCCGCCGCCCGTTCACGGTGCGCCTTCCGGTGCCTACCCGGTGCACGGCACGCCGAGCGGTCAGCACCCCGTACCCGGTCCCCCGAGCGGACCGCACCAGGCGTACGGCACACCCTCAGGGCAGTACCCTGTGCACGGCACGCCGTCCGGCCAGTACCAGCCGCCACCGCCGCAGCACCCCGCGCCACCCATGCGGCAGGCGCAGCCCGCTCCCCCGGGCCCGGCGGCACCACCCGCGCCCGGCGATCCGCTGATGAGCACCTGGGGACCACCGCAGAGCGCGTCCTGGGCCCGCGGCGACCAGCAGGCCCCTGCTCAGCCCCAGCCACCGGCCGCCGGGGCACGCGGCGGGCGCACCGGGGACACGCTGGAGACCCAGGGGCTGGAGGGCGAACGGGTGGCCGTCCAACTGCTGGAAGTGCAGGACCCTGCCGACTACCTGTTCGGTGCCGCGGGCTACCGGCTCGAGGAGGGCGAACGCTCGATCGTGGTGCACACCGAGATGTCCAATCGCGGGCAGATCCCGTTCGCCTCGCTGCCGGACAACTACCTCGAACTGCTCACCGAGGACGGCAGGGCCGTGGGCAAGGCACCGGTCGCACTGTCCTCGCGCCAGCCGTACAAGATCGGCGTGCAACCGGGCGAGACCGCGGGCGGGCACACCGTGTACGTGCTGCCCGAGGCGACCAGGGTGGTCGCCGTACGGTGGAGCCCGCGCCCTGAGCCCGATGAGCGCACCCTCACCTGGTCCCTCGAGGACTGAGTTCGGTCGCCACCCCGAGCGGGAACTGCTAGGCAGGCCCGATGCCGGATCACCTGTTCGCCGACCCCGGCCTTGCCGCCCTGTACGACCGATTCCACCCCTGGCGGGCGAGTGGGGACCTGGACTTCTACCTGCCGATGGTGCTGGCCGCGGAGTCGGTGCTGGACGTCGGCTGCGGGACCGGGATGCTGCTGCACGCCGCCAGGCGGGCCGGGCACACCGGCCGGTTGTGCGGGCTCGACCCGGCGGCCGGGATGCTGGAGCGGGCACGCACGCGAACCGATATCGAATGGCTCCTGGGTGACCTGGGCTCGGTCCCCTTCGACCGGGAGTTCGGCCTGGTCGTGATGAGCGGGCACGCCTTCCAGGTGTTCGTCACCGACGAGGAACTACTCACCTCGCTCGCCGCCATCCGTTCGGCCCTCACCGCACAGGGGCGCTTCGCCTTCGATACCCGCAACCCCGGGGCCAGGGCATGGGAACGCTGGACGCCGGACCACGTCAAGGAGATCACCGACGCCTCCGGCGCGCTGGTCCGGATGTGGAACGAGGTGGACACCCCGGTCACCGGGGATGTCGTCCGGTTCACCACCAAGGTCACCAGCCCGTCGTGGAGCGGTCCGCAGGTCAGCCGCAGCACCTTGCGGTTCCTGGACACCGGCGGGTTGTCCAGCTTCCTCACCGAGGCCGGACTGGTCATCGCGGAACAGTTCGGGGACTGGGCGGGTAACCCGCTCACCGCCTCCAGCCCGGAGATCATCACCGTCGCCCGGCGCGCCTGAAGTCGAGGTGTCCCCCGATAGATCACCCGATCGTGGCTCGAACATACGGTCGAGTATACGGTATGGTGAAGCCGTGAGCAGGGCTTTCGGCATCGACACCTCCCGCATGGGCGAGGAGGAACTACTGGCCACGCTGGACGAGATCGAACAGCGGCGGCGGGCCGACTATGCCCGAGAGCTGGCGGTCCTGGCGGAGTTGGACGGCCGCACCACCGCCGGGCGGCGGGGGTATCGGGATGTGGCCGTGTTGACGTGGGAGATCCTGCGCATCAACGCTTATGACGCCCGGCAACGGGTGGCCCACGCCCGAACAGCGGTGGCCCGACACGGCCCCACCGGTACCCCGCTGAAGCCGGACCTGCCCGAGGTGGGTGCCGCCGTGGCGGAGGGCGCGATCGGGCCCGAACATGAGGAGGCCATCCGCGCCACCATGGCCAGGTTTCCGCGGCCGGTGAGCCTGCCCGACCGGGAACACGCCGAGGCGCTGCTGACCACAGCCGCCCGGGAATACGAACCCCACACCGTGACCGCGCTGGGGCGAGAGATCGTGGCCCGCCTGAACCAGGACGGAAACCCACCCACCGAACACCACCTGACGCGGCCCACCCGGTTTCTGGACTGGCGCGACACCCAAGGTGGACGCCTACGCGGCACCTTCGAGTTGGATGCCGAGACCGCGGCGTTGGTGACCGGCCTGATCGAACCCCGCGCCAAGCCCCACAGCAGCCCCGAGGAACCCGACCGGCGCAGCAAACACCAGCGGCAAGGCGACGCGTCCGCCGACATGCTCCGGGCCGCGGCCCGATGCCCGGACGACGGACCCACCGAACCCGGCGAACCCGTCACCGTCATGGTCTCGATCACCCCGGACGACCTCAAACACGGCACCGGCCACGGGCTCCTGCACGGGCAGGAATCGCACTCCGCCACCCAGATCCGGCGCATAGCCTGCGATACCTACGTGGCGCCCGCCCTACTGGGCAGCACCGGCGAGATCCTGAACATCGGGCAGAAACACCGCACCATCCCCCTCACCATCCGCCGAGCCCTGATCCTGCGAGACAACGGGTGCACGTTCCCCGACCACCGCCGCAAACCCAAACAATGCCAAGCACACCTGATCTTCCGGGCCAACGGCGGCCCGACCGCACTACACAACCTGACACTGCTATACCCCCATCATCACCACAACCTGATCCACCACACCGAATGGCACATCCGGATCCGCAACGGACTACCAGAGTTCATCCCACCCACCTTCCTGCACCCGAAACGAAAACCCAGACGCAACCTCCTCCACCGCCAAGGAAAGGAGGTCGTATGAGTTCAGGACTCGGCCCGCAAGGTATCGACTGCGGCCGCGAGGTCGGCGGGGTACTCGCTGGTGAACTCCACCCGACGACCGTCGGCGGGGTGCGCGAAACCCAGCGTCCTGGCGTGCAGCCACTGCCTGCTCAGGCTCAGCCTGCGGGCCAGCACGGGGTCGGCACCGTAGGTCAGGTCACCCACGCACGGGTGGCGCAGGGCGGAGAAGTGCACCCGGATCTGGTGCGTGCGCCCGGTTTCCAGTTTGACGTCCACCAGGGAGGCCGCCCGGAAGGCCTCGATGACCTCGTAGTGCGTGATGCTCGGCCGCCCACCCGCGACCACGGCGAACTTGTGGTCCTGCCGGGGATGGCGGTCGATCGGCGCGTCGATCGTGCCGCGGGTCGGGTCCGGGTGCCCCTGCACCAGCGCGTGGTAGCCCTTGTCCACGGTGCGCTCCTTGAACGCGCGTTTGAGCACGGTGTACGCCTGCTCGCTCGCGGCGACCACCATCACGCCGGTGGTGCCCGCGTCCAGCCGGTGCACCACGCCCTGCCGCTCGGCCGCGCCGGAGGTGGAGATCCGCAGCCCCGCCGCGGCGAGGCCACCCACCACGGTGGGGCCGGTCCAACCGGGACTGGGGTGCACTGCGACGCCGACCGGCTTGTCCACCACCACGATGTCCTCGTCGGTGTGCAGGATCCGCATACCCTCGACCGGCTCGGCGACCACGGACGGCGGCTGCTCCGGCTCCGGCAGCGTCACCTCCAGCAGCCCGCCCGCCGTGAGCCGGTCCGACTTGCCCGCATGCCGACCGTCCAGCAACACGTCACCGGACTCGGCGAGCTCGGCGACCGCCGTGCGGGACAGTCCCAGCAGCTTCGCCAACCCGGCATCCACCCGCATCCCGTCCAGCCCGTCCGGGACCGGCAGCATCCGCGCGGTCACGACTCGTCCCGTTCCGCCGACGCCCGCGACGTGCCGGCCTTCCGGGGGGAGCTCCCGTCGTAGTCCTTGCCGAACAGGGACAGCAGCACGATCAGCACGGCGCCGATCGAGATCGCCGAGTCGGCGACGTTGAACACCGGGAAGAAGTCCCCGTTCGGGGCGAACACCGACACGAAGTCGACCACGTGGCCCTGCAGCGGCCCGGGGGCGCGGAAGATCCGGTCTGCCAGGTTGCCCAGCGCGCCGCCGAGGACCAGGCCGAGGCCGATCGCCCAGCCGACCGAGCGCAGCCGCCTGGCCAGCCAGATGATCGCGACGACCACCCCGATCGCGACCAGGGCGAGCACCCAGGTCATCCCGGTGGCCATCGAGAAGGCGGCGCCGGGATTGCGCACGAGTTGCAGGTACACGGCCCCGCCGAGGATCCGGACCGGGGCGCTGCCCTCCAGGTTCACCGTGGCGAGCACCTTGGTGACCAGATCCAGCACGAACACCAGGGGCGCGATCGCCGCGACGACGCCGATCCGCCGCGGCGGCAGCGGCTGCTCCGCGCCGGACTCGGCGGGCTCCTGCTCGTCCTCGGGCTGCGGCTGGTGATCGGTACTCACCGGACCATTGTCCACGGCGGGCTCAGCGCACCGTCAGCATGGTGACCCCTCGCCCGCCAGGAACGAGGGCAGCGGCCTGGGGTCGGGGCTGGGTACCCAGCGGCCGTCCTGCTGCGCATAGCTCCACCGCGCCCCTCCGGTCACCAGCCCGCGCAGGGCGCGGGTCAACCGGTCGACATGGTCGACCGTCGTGCCGAGGCCGAGACTCACCCGCAGCGCCTGCCGGGCCGGCACCCCCGTACGGGCGATGAGCCCGCGGGTGGCGAGGTGGGCGCAGAACGCCCCGTCGCGCACCCCGATACCGTGCTCGGCGGACAGGGCCGCGGCCAGCCAGCCGGGTTCGAACCCGTCGACCACCAGGCTCACCGTGCCCACCTGGTCGGCCGGGGCCACGGTGTCGGTGAACAAGCGCAACTCGGTGCTGCCGGGCACGGTCGCCAGCCCGCGCCGGAGCCGGGCGTGCAGCCGTCGCTCGTGCTCGGCGACGGCATCCCACCGCTGCGCGAGCTCCGCGCAGGCCACGCCCAGGGCGTATACCCCCACGGTGTTCGGCGAACCGGCCTCGTGCCGCTGCGGGCCGGAGTTCCACACCACCCCGAGTTCCGCACCCTGCCGTTCGACCGCCTTGCTCGCGCCGCCGCCCGCCAGGTACGGCGGTGCCGCGCGCAGCCAGTCGGCACGGCCGACGAGCGCGCCCGCGCCGAACGGCGCGTACAGCTTGTGCCCGGACAGCGCGAGGTAGTCGACGTCCAGCTCGCGCATCGAGATTCGCCGGTGCGGGGCCAGTTGCGCGGCGTCCAGGGCGATCCGCGCCCCGTGCCGCCTGGCGACCGCGGCCAGCTCGGCGACCGGGAACACCTCGCCGGTCACGTTGGACGCGCCGGTGACCACGAGCAGGCGAGGGCCTTCCTGGCAGGCGGCGAGCGCGGCATCCACGGCGGACACGGCCGCCGCCCGAGTCGCCGGGGTGCTGATCCGGTGCACGCGGGGCCCGCGCCACGGCAGCAGGGCGGCGTGGTGCTCGGTGTCGAACACCACCACCGAGGTGCCCTTCGGCAGGCTGCGTGCCAGCAGGTTGAACGCGTCGGTGGTGTTGCGGGTGAACACCACCGCGTCCCTGGCGCGCGCGTCCACGAAACCGCGGAGGGTCTCCCTGGCCCGCTCGTAGACCCGGGTACAGACCTGGGAGGCGAATCCCGCGCCCCGGTGCACACTGGCGTACCAGGGCAGCAGCTCGTCCACGGCGTCCCGGACCACCTCAAGGCAGGGCGCGCTGGCCGCGTGGTCGAGATTGGCGTAACCGACCCGCTCCCCGGTCACCAACGGCACCCGCAGCCCGGCCCCCACGACGGCCGGAACCTGGGGTGGAGCCGCGTTCGCGGTGGCGGGAAGAACATCGATGGCGAGTGTCATGCCGGCCCTCCTCGGGTCAGGGACCCGTGAGGGTCCGCGCTTGCCAGCCGCGGACACGACCGGCCAGGTCCTCACCCGGAGCACCCCACCGCGGAAGGAGGGTTGCCGGCCAGCAAGCCGGGGCTTGACGCTGGCACTCATGACCTGCCGAAGAAGTTAACGGATACCGTCACACCCGCGCGAGCCTGTTTCGCTCGGTGAGACGACCGTCACCCGCCGAGCTCACCCTTCCACCTGGCCAGCCGACCGGCCCGGTCCACGGCACGCAGCCTGCGCTCGGCCGCCGCCCGCGACTCCTCGGTGGCGACCACGAGTAGCTGGTCCCGCTCCTGCAACCGGCTGGCGCCGTCCGGGGTGAACCCGTTGCCGTCCCGCACGATCAGGCTCACCGTCGCGCCGGTCGGCAACCGCAGCTCGTCCAGATGCACGCCGTGCAGGCGTGACCCTGGCCGGACCCGCACCTGCAGCAGCTCGGCGGCGAGTTCGTCCAGCGGGGCCGAGTCGAGCTGGATCTCCCTCGGCTCGCCCTCGGCGGACAGCTTCAGGATCCGCGCCAGCGGGCCGAGGGTGGCGCCCTGTAACAGGGTGAGCACGAGCACCAGCACGAACACCGCGTCCACGAGCCGCTGTGCCCCCGGTATTCCCTGGGCCAGCGGGATGATCGCGAGCACGATGGGTACCGCGCCGCGCAGGCCGGCCCAGGAGAGGAAGACCTGCTCACGCCACGGCACGCGGAACGGGGTTGCCGAGATCAACACCGACAGCGGCCGGGCGAGCAGCAGCACCACCGCGCCGGCCACCAGGCCGGGCACCAGGCTGTCCAGCAGCCGCTCCGGCGAGGCGAACAGCCCGAGCAGCACGAACAGGCCGATCTGGGCGAGCCAGCCGAGACCCTCGGCGAAGGACAGGGTGTCCGAGCGGTGCGGCAGCCGGGAGTTGCCGAGCACCACTCCCGCGGCGTACGTGGCCAGCAGGCCGGAGGCCTCCAGCAGTTGCCCCGAGGAAAAGGCGATGAGGCACACCGCCACGGTGGCCAGCGGATAGAGGCCGGTGGCCGGCAACGCCGCCCTGCGCAACGCCTGCGCGCCGAGCCAGCCGAACACCAGGCCGACCACCAGGCCGGCCACCAACTGGTAGACGATCGTCAGCGGCAGCGTCCAGTCCACGGCGGTGCCGGTGGCCAGCACCACCACGGCGATGTAGGCGGGAGCGTCGTTCAACCCGGACTCGAGCTCGACGGTCCCCGCCAGCCGCTTGCTCACCCCCACGCCGCGCAGCACGGAGAACACGGCCGCGGCGTCGGTCGAGGCCAGCACCGCACCCCAGAGCAGCGCCATCCGCCAGTCCAGCCCCAGCAGCCAGTGCAGCGCGGTTCCGGTGACCGCGATGCTGACCCATACGGCCACAGTGGACAGAGCAAGTCCCGGCCCGAGCGCGGGCCGCACCGCCGACCAGCGGGTGGTGAGGCCGCCTTCGGTGAGAATCATCACCAGTGCCGCGATGCCGAGCGCCTGGGTGAGCGTGGCGTCGTCGAACTGGATACCGAAGCCGCTCTCCCCCAGCAGCACCCCGATGCCCAGGTAGAGCAGCAGCGAGGGGAGTCCTAACCGGATGGAGACGCGCACGGCGAGCACGGCGGCCAGCAGCGCGGCCGCACCGATACCGAGGATGACCGGGAGTTGCTCCATCACACCTCCCGTCCACATCCGATCGTCCCGCTAACAGAATAGGGAACGCAGCCGTTCCCGCGCGCCGGGTGGTGCGTCCGGTACCTCGATCAGCTTGTCCTTGGATCGCTCTCCTTGCACCACAACGACATCGCGCGGGCGTACTGCCAGCGCCTTCGCCAGCGCGCCGCGGACGGCTTCGTTCGCCTTGCCGCCCACCGCGGGCGCCTGCACCGCGACGATCAGCGCTTCGCCGAGCGCGCCCTCCCACCGGCCGCCGACCGCGGCACGCTTCGCACCCGGCTTCACCCGGACGGCGAACCGCATCATCTCTCCCATGTGGACACGCTAGCCCGTACGCTCCGTCAACGGTTGCGGAGGAACGTCCCGGTCACGTCCAGTGCGGGGTCCGACGTACCGGCGCCGCTCACCATCACGGCGAAGGCGAGGTCGCCCTGGTAGCCGGCGAACCAGCCGTGTGCCTGGTTCCGGTCCCTGGCGAGCTGCGCGGTGCCGGTCTTGCCGCGTACCTCACCGAACCCGCGCAGCGCCGTACCGGTGCCGGTGGTGACGACCTCCCGCATCATCCCACCGATGGTGCGCAGCACCGCGGCGGGCGGCGCCTGGTAGCCGGTGTTCACCGTGGTGTCCTGGCCGCGCCACAGCCTCGGGGTCACGGCCTCGCCCGCGGCGACCGTCGCCGCCATCAGGGCGACGCCGAACGGGCTGGCCTGCACCCGCCCCTGGCCGATGCCGTCCTCGAGCCGCTGCACCGGGTCGGCCGCGGCCACCACCTTACCCGCCTCGGTGGTGATACCGGGGATGGCGAAGTCGGCGTTCAGCCCGAACCGGGTGGCTGCGCGTTCGAGGCCGTCGGCGGGAAGGTCGGCGGCCAGCCGGGCGAAGGTGGTGTTGCAGGAGTACGCGAAGGCCTCGTGCAGCGGGACCTCACCGAGGTCGAACTCGCCGTCGTTCGGGATAGTCCTGGTGCCGATTCTGGCACTGCCGGGGCAGGGCAGCACGGTGTCCGCGGACACCCCACCCTGCAAGGCGGCGGCGACAGTGGCGACCTTGAAGGTCGATCCGGGTGCGTAGAGCCCGGAAAGGGCATTCGGCGTGTCCCCGGCGGCCGCGTTCTGCGCCACGGCGAGGATGTCCCCGGTCGAGGGTTGGATCGCGACCAGCATGGTGGGCGCGCCCGCCGAGTCGACCGCGCCCTGCGCCGCCCGCTGCGTGGCCGCGCTCACCGTGGCGGTGAGCGGCTCGGCCTGCGCTGCCTCATCGCCGTGCACCGTACGTACCTCGGTGCCGTCGGCGGCGACGATCGCGACGGACCGGCTGTCCGCGGCCTGTTCGGCGGCCAGCCTGCTCATGCCGTCCAGCAGCAGCGGGGCTGTGACCTCCCCGGAGTCCTCGGCGGCCTTGGCGCCGTCCTGCCGCCACACCAGCAGGGGCGTGCCGTCCCGGTCGAGCACGGCCGGGCTGCCGATCCGGCTGCGCGCGGCGAGGTGCTGCCCCTCGGCCAGCCGCGGGTGGATCAGCGTGGGGCTCCACCGCACGGTCCAGCCGCCCGCGGCACGGTCCAGCCGGACCGGGTTCTCGTACTGCCATACCCGCCCCGGGCCGAGGGTCCACTTGATCCGGAAGCTGCCCTCGACCGTGTCCGCGCCACCGGCGGCGGGCACGTCGACGGGGTACGCCTCGATCGTCGTGGCGGCCACGCCGGAGCGGGAGTCGGCGAGCATCGCGGAGGCGGTGGCCGGGTCGTCGGTGTGGCTCGCGGCCCGCCGCACGTCGCCCTCGGCAAAGGCCTCCAGGTAGCCCGCGACGACCTCAGCCGGCCCGGGCAGGTTCGCTGTCCCCTGCTCCGCCGGTGCTTCGCTACCGGACTCGCCACGCAGGACCAGGATGCCGGCCGCCACGATGGCCACCACGGACAGTCCCGCTATACCCAGCACCCAGCGCTTGGCCCGCGTGCTCACCCGCACCCCCATCCTCGCCTGGCTCACCGGGTGAATCGGTAACCGGACCCGTCCGTTACACATCGGGCGGCCAGGGTGACACCGGTCACCGCGGCCCGCGGCTGTCAGGCGAGCCGGTAGCCCATCCCGCGGACGGTGAGGATCCGGTCGTGGCCGAGCTTGCGGCGCAGGGTCCGCACGTACACGTCCACCACGTTCGACCCGGGATCGAAGTCGTAGCCCCACACGTGCGAGAGGATCTGCCCGCGGGAGAGCACCTGCCCCGGATGGCGCAGGAACAGCTCCAGCAGGGAGAACTCCCGCGCGGTGAGGTCCACTGTGCTCTCTTCGGTGCGTACCCGCCTGGTACGCAGGTCCAGGGACAGCGATCCGTTGCGCAGCACGGTGACCTCGGGTGCGTGGTCGCCGGACTTCAGCCGCAGCCGCACCCTGGCCAGCAGCTCCTCGAACCGGAAGGGCTTGGTCATGTAGTCGTCGGCACCGCCCTCCAGGCCGGCCACGGTGTCCCGCACCGAATCCCGCGCGGTCAGGATGATCACCGGGGTGGTCACCTTCGCGTCCCGCATCGCCTGCAGCACCGTGAATCCGTCCATCCCCGGCAGCCCGAGGTCGAGCACCACCAGATCGTGCCCGCCGGAGATGACGCTACGCAGTGCGGCATCCCCGTCGGTGACGACGGTGGTCACGAAACCGTTGGCGCGCAAACCCTTATCCACAAAGGACGCGATCCGTTCCTCGTCCTCCACGATCAGGATCCGACTCATGGTTGCTCCTCCCCTGCCTGCGGCCACCCGGGCAGTTCGACGCCGAAGGTGGCACCCTGCACCGGCGCCGACAGCACGCGCACCTCGCCGTGGTGCGCGTCGGCGATGGCTTTCACGATGGCGAGGCCGAGCCCGGCGCCGGTCCGTCCCGCCGTTCCCGCGGCGCCGCGGGCGAACCGCTCGAAGATGCGTTGCGCGTCCTCCCGCGGCACGCCGGGGCCGCTGTCGGTCACCCAGAACGACACCCGACCGTGCCGCACCGAGGAACCGATCCGGATCATCGCACCGGGTTCGGTGTACTGCACGGCGTTCTGCGCCAGTTGCAACACCGCCTGGGTCACCCGCTGCGGGTCGAGGAACACCTCGCCCTCGCCGAGTGCCTCCAGCGTCCATTCCCTCGGCGCGATCGCCCTGGCCTTGGCGTCGATGTCGCTGGTGAGCTCGGGCAACGAGGTCCATTCCGGTCGCAGGAAGTCCGGTCGCTGCGCCTTGGCCAGCAGCAGCAGCTCGTCCACGATCCGGGCCATCCGGTCGAGCTCGTCGGTGCACAACCGGACCACCTCGGCCCGCTCCACGGGGTCCTCGCCCATCACCTCGAGGTGGCCACGCACGATCGTGATCGGCGTGCGCAGCTCGTGGCCCGCGTCGTCGAGGAACTGCCGGTGCGTGCCGAAGGCGGTCTCCAGCCGGTCCAGCATCGCGTTGAACTGCTCGGCGAGAGCGGCGATGTCGTCCCGCCCGCGAACCGGGATGCGGTGGGTGAGGTCGTGCTCGGTGAGCCGGGCGGCGGCCTGCCGCACCGTGCGCACCGGGGCCAGAATCTGGCCGGCGACCAGCCACGAGGCCCCCGCGCCCAGCACCAGGGCGACCAGGCTGACCACGGCCAGGGTGCGCACCGTGCTGTCCGCCTCCGCCTCGGCGGGGCCGGTGAAGTACCCGGCCACGAACCACGCCTTCGGCCGCGTGTCCACATCCACCCGCAGCCAGCGCATCTCGCCGGCCGGGGTCCGCACCGCCCCCGAGCCCTGGTCCGTGCCCACGATCCGGCGCAGCAGTGGCTCGTCCAGCGGGACCTCGCGGAGCCGGTCGCCGGACTGCCGGACCACGCCGAGGCTGCCGCCCTGCTCGGTGATGCCGAGCAGGAGCTCGGCCTGGTCGGTGTACTGGGCCTCGAGGTGCCGCAGGAACAGCACCCCGGGGTCCGTGATCGGCCGCCCGGTGGCCGGCTCGACCCCGGCCGCGGCGAAGGTGCGGAACTCGGCCGCGTCCTGTTCCAGGCTGCGGTTCACCCGGTCGGTCACCGAGTTGTACTCGAACTCCATCACCAGCAGGACCACGGTGGCCAGGCCCGCGGTCATCACCAGCACCAGCCAGAACATGATCTGCGCCCGTGCCGGAACCCGGGTGCCCCGCACCCGTTGTTCAGCCATCCTCGTCCTTGTCGGCGTCGTCCGGGTCGGCCCCGCCGTCGCCACCGTCATCGTCATCGTCATCGCTCACCGGCGGTGGCGGCGGCACGTGGGTCTGTTCCGGCGCGCTGGAGGTGGGTTCCGGAGTCCGCGGAGCGGTCGACACGCTGGCGGGCGGCGACTCGCCGATCCGCACGATCTCCGGCACCCGGGGCGGATCCGGCTCGTTGACCAGGAACAAGGTCGCGAGCGCGACACCGACCGGCAGCGCGATGACGGCGATCAGCGCGACCACCCGGGGCACTCTGCTCATCACCCCAGGCTGGTCGGGCTCGGCGAGGGCAGGGTGAGACGAAGATGAGTTCTTCTTCATCTCACCGGGCATCCGCGGCTAGGGCGTCTCCGCCGCCCCGGCGGCACTCGCCACCGCGACCGTCACCATGACCCCCTCGCCCACCGTGCCGGGAAAGCCGTTCTCCACCGGCGCGTAGCGCACGCTGGAGGCGAGCGTCTCGCCGGCGAGGAACCGCTCGTGCGCGCGTGCCGCGGCCACGGCGTCCTCCGGCGCGTCCACCGTGAGCGTGATCCGGTCAGCGACATCCAGCTCGGCCTCCCGCCGCGCCTGCTGCACCACCCGGACCAGGTCCCTGGCGAGCCCCTCGGCGGCCAGCTCCGGGGTCAGCCCGGTGTCCAGCAGGACCAGGCCGGAACCACCGGGCAGCTCCGCGGCCGCTCCGGAGTCCTTGGCCACCAGCCTGCGCTCGTACTCCCCGTCGGCCAGTTCGATGCCGGCGGCCACCACGCCACCCGACGGCGAGGTGGACCACTCACCCGCCTTGACCGCCTTGATCACCTTCTGCACGTCCTTACCCAGCCGTGGGCCCGCGGCGCGGGCGTTCACCGCGACATCGAACCCGCCGTGCGCGGCGACATC
Organism: Amycolatopsis cihanbeyliensis; assembly: GCF_006715045.1. Lineage (GTDB taxonomy): Bacteria > Actinomycetota > Actinomycetes > Mycobacteriales > Pseudonocardiaceae > Amycolatopsis > Amycolatopsis cihanbeyliensis. Next base: position 1,851,271 of record NZ_VFML01000001.1, read on the forward strand.
GGTGGTCAGCTCGACCGACTTGACGTTCACCTCCTCGGCGATGATGTCGGTGAACTCCCGCAGCACCTCGACGTCCTCCGCGGCCACCAGCAGCCGGGACAGTGGCAACCGCACCCGCAGCTTGTTCGCCTTGCGCAGGGACAGCGTCGAGGAGCACACCTGGCGCACCCGGTCCATGGCGGTGACCAGCGTGGGGTCGGCCGGCAGGTCGGTGGTGCTCGGCCAGTCGGTGAGATGCACCGAACGGCCGCCGGTCAGGCCGCGCCAGACCGCCTCCGTGGTCAGCGGCAGCAACGGGGCCGCCGTGCGGCAGGTGACCTCGAGCACGGTGTGCAGGGTGTCGATGGCGTCCTGATCCCCGGCCCAGAACCGGTCCCTCGACCGGCGCACGTACCAGTTGGTGAGCACCTCGAGGAAGTTGCGGACGAGCGCGCAGCCCTCCGCGATGTCGTAGGTGTCCAGCGCGTGCTCGACATCGGTCACCAACTCGTGCAGCTTGGCCAGCACGTAGCGGTCCAGCACATGGCCGGAGCCCGTACGGAAGCGGCCCTCCACACCCTCGGCGTTGGCGTACAGCGCCAGGAAGTACCAGGAGTTCCACAGCGGCAGCACCGCCTGGCGCACGGCGTCCCTGATGCCCTTCTCGGTGACGACGAGGTTGCCGCCGCGCAGGATCGGGCTCGCCATCAGGTACCAGCGCATGGCGTCCGAGCCGTCCCGGTCGAACACCTCGGTCACGGCCGGGTAGTTGCGCAGTGACTTGGACATCTTCTGCCCGTCGGAGCCGAGCACGATGCCGTGCGAGACGCAGGTGCGGAACGCCGGCCGGTCGAACAGCGCGGTGGCCAGCACGTGCAGGGTGTAGAACCAGCCGCGGGTCTGCCCGATGTACTCGACGATGAAGTCGCCCGGGTAGTGGTGCTCGAACCAGTCCGCGTTCTGATACGGGTAGTGCACCTGGGCGAACGGCATGGAGCCGGAGTCGAACCACACGTCCAGCACGTCCGGGATCCGCCGCATGGTGGACGTGCCGGTGGGGTCGTCCGGGTTGGGCCGGGTCAGCTCGTCGATGAACGGCCGGTGCAGGTCCTCCAGCCGCACTCCGAAGTCGCGCTCCAGCTCGTCCAGCGAGCCGTACACATCGGTGCGCGGGTACTCCGGGTTGTCCGAGACCCACACCGGGATCGGGGTGCCCCAGTAGCGGTTGCGGGAGATCGACCAGTCCCGCGCGTTCTCCAGCCACTTGCCGAACTGGCCGTCCTTGACGTGTTCGGGGTACCAGGTGATCTGCTGGTTCAGCTCGACCATCCGGTCCTTGAACCGGGTGACCGCGACGAACCAGGAGGAGACCGCCCGGTAGATCAGCGGGTTGCGGCAGCGCCAGCAGTGCGGGTACGGGTGCTCGTAGGTCTCGTGCCGCAGCAGTACCGCGCCCTGCTCGGCGGCGGATCCGGTGCCGTTCTTCAGGTCCTTGATGATGTTCGGGTTGGCGTCGAACACGTTCTGGCCCGCGTAGTCCGGCACCGAGGCGTCGAACCGACCCTTGGCGTCCACCGGGGTGACCGGGGTGATACCGGCCGCGTCGGTGACGACCTTGTCCTCCTCACCGTAGGCCGGGGCGATGTGCACGACGCCGGTGCCGTCGTCGGTGGTGACGTAGTCGGCGGCGAGGACCTGGTGCGCGTTCTGCCGACCGGCGAAGTACGGGAACGGCGGGGCGTAGCGGGTGCCGAGCAGGTCGGCTCCGCGGTACCGGCCGAGCACCGCCGGTTCCTCGCCGAGTTCCCTGGCGTAGGCGGGCACCCTCGCCTCGGCGAGCAGGAACCGCAGCCCGCCCGCCTCGACCAGCACGTACTCCACCTCGGGATGCACGGCGGTGGCCAGGTTGGACGGCACGGTCCACGGGGTGGTGGTCCAGATCAGCAGGTAGGCGCCGTCCAGCGCGGAGTCGTTGCCCTCGATCCGGTAGCCGATGGTGACCGCGGGGTCCTGCCTGCTCTGGTAGACGTCGTCGTCCATCCGCAGTTCGTGGTTGGACAGCGGGGTCTCGTCCCGCCAGCAGTAGGGCAGTACCCGGTAGCCCTCGTACACCAGGCCCTTGTCCCAGAGCTGCTTGAACGCCCAGAGCACCGACTCCATGAAGGTGACGTTGAGCGTCTTGTAGTCGTTCTCGAAGTCCACCCAGCGGGCCTGGCGGGTGACGTACTCCTGCCACTCGGCCGTGTAGCGCAGCACCGACTCGCGGCAGGCCTGGTTGAACGCGGCGATGCCCATCTCGTCGATCTGCGACTTGTCGGTGATGCCGAGCTGCCGTTCGGCCTCCAACTCGGCGGGCAGGCCGTGGGTGTCCCAGCCGAACCGGCGCTCGACCCGCTTGCCACGCATGGTCTGGTAGCGCGGCACGATGTCCTTGACGTACCCGGTGAGCAGGTGGCCGTAGTGCGGAAGGCCGTTGGCGAAGGGCGGGCCGTCGTAGAAGACGTACTCGTTCGAGCCGTTCGTGCCCGGCTCGCGGGCCTCCACGGTGGCGATGAAGGTGCGATCGGTCTCCCAGTAGGCCAGCACGTCCCGTTCCAGTGCCGGGAAGGACGGCTGGGCAGGGACCTGGCCTGCGGGCTGGTCGCCGAGTCGGCCCTTGGGGTACATCCGGTGCGCTCCTCGCGGTTCGTCTCTCGTCCTGCCTCCGGTTGCCCGGAGACGGCCGGGGACGAGACGTCGCCGCCGTGGCGAACGTTCCGCGGTACCACCCCGCTTGCCCGCGCCGCGCGGGCCACTTCATTGCACGGCTGTCACGGGCCGCGCCCGTCCGGTTCTACTGAGGCCGCCGTGGCCCGTTCTTCCGGAGGCTCCCCGGTGATGGCCGGATCAACACCCTGCTGTATCCAGCGTAACCACCCGTGCCAACCCGTTAACCGCAGGGTCAGTCGAACTCCCCTGCCTTGACTCCCCGGATGAAGGCGTCCCACTCGGCGGGGGTGAAGTAGTGCGCGGGCCGGGTGCGGTCCTTGGTGTCCCGGACGTACCGGCCGCCCTCGGGCGCCTCGGCCACCTCCACGCACTGGCCACCGTTGCCACCGCTGAAACTCGATGTTCGCCAGCAGAGCTGGCCCGGGTCGGAGGGCATGGCTCCGCGCCCCTTTCCACATGTGCTCACAGTTCCTGCCGGACATTATCCAGCAGGCGTAGTGAGTCGGCGGGCGGCAGCGCCGCGGCGGAGAGCGCGTTGAAGGTGATCTCGTAGATCTTCATCTCCTGCGGCCGGTCCCGGTCCAGGTAGGAGGCTCCGGTGAGGTGCTCGAGGTAGGCGATGTCCGCGCCGTCGTCGTCCGGGAACCGCAGCAGGCTGAAGTTGAAGCCGGTCGAGGGATGCGCCCCGGCACCGAACGGCACCACCTGGATGGTGATGTGCGGCTGCCTGCCCAGCTCGGCCAGGTACTCCAGCTGCGCGGCCATCACCTCGCGCCCGCCGACCACCCTGCGCACCGCGCCCTCGCTCATCACAGCCCAGACCCGGATCGGCTCGTCCCCGGTGATCAGCCGCTGCCGGGCCTCGCGCGCGGCCAGCACCCGGTCGATCTCCTCCGGCCGGTGCAGCGGGGTGGCCTCGATCAGCGCGCGGGCGTAGTCGCCGGTCTGCAACAGCCCGGTGACCAGCTCGCTGTCGTAGGTCCGGATCTCCGAGGCGACTTCCTCCAGGTTCACGAACTTGCGGAACCAGTCCGGGATCGCCGAGCCGTAGGTGGTGCGCGGGCGGCGTTGCCGGGCCAGCCTTGCCAGTTCCTCCACCCTGCCGCGCTCGTCCTTGCCCACCCCGTACAGGTCCAGTAGTTCACGCAGCTCGATCGGCCGCACGCCGACGTCACCGTGCTCGATCCGGCTGATCTTGGACAGCGAGCACTCCAGCGCGGCCGCCGCGTCCTCCCTGGTCTTGCCAGCCTGCTGGCGCCGGTCGGCCAGCGCCAGGCCGAGCTGCCGCTTGCGCACGGTGGGGCTGCTGCTGCCCACGCGGCCACCTCCTGTTCTCGGGTGTGCATTCTGCACCACCGGCTACCGATGCCGCCGACATGACACTCCGCTTGTAACTCTGCATGTGCAGTGTTACGTTATCACTGCGTGGGGTGGTCGAATGTTGACACTCCGCGTACCCGTCCCGGCCGCTCACAGTTCCTGGCCGGGGCGGGTTCCATCACCAATCGCCGTAAGGACCGGGCCATGAACAGGACCCCGCGGAGCAGCCGACCGGACCGGACCGCTTACCCGGCGCGCCGGGTCCACTGCCAGGACGAGAGAGGGCGGCACGGGGTGCTGACCGTCACCGTGATCGGTGGGCAGGTCGTCCTGATCGGGCCGGGAGACGTCGCGACCGTGCTGAAGCCGTTGCAGGCAGGCCGGTTACGCGCGGCGCTACGGGACGTGGTCACCGGGGGTGAGGCATGAACGAGGAACGCAGGCGGTTCGTCGTGCTGCTGCGCGCGGTCGGCTGGCAGTTGCACGACGTGGCCTTCGCGACCATGCGCGGGAACTGCCCGCAGCAGGTGCGGGACGAGCTGGCGGACGCGTTGTCCGATCTGATCCCGTTGTTGCGGGAGGACGACCCGCCACCGATGATTGAGCACGATCGGCGCTGACGCTGCTGGCGCGAAGAACGTCCATCGGTTTGGATCGCAACGGTGACGTTTGCCATCGGCATCTTCGATCTCTTCACCTACACGATCCCGGGCTCGCTCTCGCTCGGGTTCCTGAGCTACCTCGCCGTCCGCCTGCACTGGATCGATCCCCACGTGGTGGGTCAGACACCCGTGGTGTTACTGGTCATCGTCCTCATCCTGGCGAGCTATCTCCTTGGCTACGCGGTCTATCCACTCGGTGCGGCCGCCAACCGCCTCGTGCCGAGGCGACGCACGCGGCGCCCACGCGAGGAGTTCGTGCGCCGCAACCCGGCGGCGCGAGACCGCGACTTCGTCCGGGCGGACTCGTTCTTGTTGCTCTCAGCACTGCAGATGCACGAAAAGGACATGGCTTCCGAGGTGGTCCGCTTGCGTGCCGCCGGGCTGATGCTGCGGAACTCCGCGGGCGCGCTGGTACCGGCCTTCCTTGCCGCGATCGTCGAACTGGTCCTCGGCCCGAAGCCCGCGCTCGCGGCCGGCTGCGCGGTGTTGTTCGCGGCCGGGTTCGTCGCACTGATCGTCCAGGGACGGCGGCTCGGCCACTGGGCGAACCTGAAAACCCTGGAACTCGCCCACTGGCTGCCCGACATCGACGAGAAGCTTCGTCCGGACCAGAACTCCTAGTCCCGCGCGCTACTCCCGGTGGGCGGCGGCCAGGGTGGTGTCGGGAGTGCAGCGGGCGCAGGGCGTGAAGCCGAGCTCGCGGGCCTCGGCGAGTTCGATCGGGATGGTGTCTCGTTCGCCGAGCCAGCCGCAGCCGGACAGGTGGTAGCGCGGATGCTCGTCGACCACCACGACCTCGACATCGAGCTCGGAGACCACCAGGGCGTCCGCCGCGTCGGTCTCCTCCACCCCCGGCTCGCCGTCCCCCGCGTCCTTGGCGGCCTGGGGCTCCTCGAGGTTGGCGGTGTCCTCGGCACGGCTGTCCTCGGCACGGCTGTCCTCGGTGCCGGAGTCTTCGGTAGCGGTGTCGTCGGTACCGCCCCCGGACAGCTCACCGGCGGCCGGCAACAGGGCGGTCTGCTCCGGCCGCTCGTCCACGACGGCGGTCTCCGCGGACTGGACGGACTCGGCCGACTCCGCGGAGTCTCCGGCGGGCCGCTCGGTCTCCCCGTCCGCTTCCTCCCCGTCCGTTTCCTTCGCGTCCACGGGCTGCTGCGCCTTCGACCGCCTGCGCAGCAGGTCGACGAGCAACAGCACCCCGGCGAGCACGGAGAGTCCGATGGAGATCCAGGCCCACAGCGAGTCGGCGGTAATGAGCGCCGTGACCACCCCGCCGAGGGCGGCCAGCACGAGGATCAGAACAACGTAGAGCACAGTGAATTACACCACGTGACGGGGAACGTAGCGCACCGGCATGGTTCCGGCGCTCCGCCGTTGGAGCAGCCGGAACCGGCAAGGGACCACGGAAATGCGTTGGGTTAGTGCTTCGCTCCGGGCCGGGGCCGACCGCTAGCCTGCCTCGGCCCGGGGTCCGAAGGAGTAGCCTTGGCCGCTACCACCCCCGGAGTTTCCGCTACCGGACTGGTTGGAGTTGCCCGAGGCCGTGGACGGCGCCGCGGAGGCACGATCGTCCAGCTCCCGCAACTGCGACTCGAGGAAACCACGCAGCCGGGTCCGGTACTCGCGCTCTATCGTGCGGAGCTCCTCGATGCGCTTGTTCAGCGCACCCTTCTCGGTGTTCATGTTGTTCATGGTCTCGGTGTACTTGCGCTGCGCCTCGCGTTCCAGCGTGGTCGCCTTGTCACGCGCCTGCCGCTCCAGGGTCTCCGCCCTGGTCCGCGCGTCGTTCAGCATGGTCTCGGCACGCGTGCGTGCCTCGTTGACCATCGAGTCGGACTTCGCCCGCGCGTCGGAGAGGAGCTGCTCGGACTTGGTACGAGCCTCGGCCAGCATGCCGTCCGACTCGGTCTTGGCCTCGGCGGTGAGCCGGTCGGCCATCTCCTGCGCGAGGCCGAGCACCTTCGCGGCCTGCACGTTCGGCTCGCCGTTGTCGCCCATCAGGCCGGCGTGCGCCTGCGTCTGCTCCATGGCCGAGGGCGGCGGCACCGGCGCCAGCCTGCGCGAGGGCTCCTCGCGCATCGGGGGGGCCTGCTGCTGCGGGGCGGCGCCACCGCCGCCACCACCGCCGTTCGCCTTGGCGGTCTCCAGCTCACCACGGGTTGATTCCAACTCCGCATCCAGCTGTTCGACCTGCTGGCGCAGCTCGTTATTGTCCTCAATCAACCGGGCAAGCTCGGTCTCCACCAGGTCGAGGAAGGCATCCACCTCGTCCTCGTTATAGCCCCGCTTGCCGATTGGAGGCTTGCTGAACGCGACGTTATGCACGTCAGCAGGGGTCAACGACATCAGATCACCTCACGCACTCCATGGCCTGCCGGACATACCCGGGTTCCCCGTTACCCGGGATATGCCAGTTGCATCAGGATGAACACAACCAACAGCAGCACCATAATCGATAAGTCCAGTCCGACGCCGCCAATCCGCACCATCGGGATGATCCGCCGGACCACACGGACCGGCGGGTCCGTAACTGTGTAGATGGTCTCCAGCGTCACCGCAACCCCTCCGGCGGGACGCCACTCACGTGCGAACGCCCTCACGAGCTCTACCACGATCCTCGCCGTCAGCAGCAGCCAGAAGGCGAAGAGCAGGTAGTAGAAGACTAGCCAGACCGCATTCACGACACTCACTCTGCCATACGAGCCACTCAGAACGTGCGGTCGGAGTGACGGAGGAACAGACCTCCCTCGGCGATCCGCCTGCGGTCCTCGGCCGTGACCTCGATGTCCGGCGGTGAGAGCAAAAACACCTTGTTCGTGACCTTGTCCATCGAGCCGCGCAGCGCGAACGCGAGCCCGGCCGCGAAGTCCACCAGGCGCTTGGCGTCCGCGTTCTCCATCTCGGTGAGGTTCATGATCACCGGGGTGCCCTCGCGGTAGGCCTCGCCGACCGCCCTCGCCTCGGCGTAGCTGGTGGGGTGCAGGGTGGTGATCCTGCTCAACGGATCGCGGGCGGGCTGGCGCGCGGGCTCCTGCACCGAACGCAACCTGGCCACCTGCTCGGACTGCCGCTCCACGGCCAACGCCCCCTGCACGGCGGGCTCGGGTGGCGGCGCACCCCTCCCCCTCGGCCGCGGGGGTGGCGGCTCGTAGTCGTACTCGTCGACCGGGCGGTACCGGCCGTGCCCGTGCCGGGCGGGCGGCTCGTCGTAGGCGTCGTAGTCGTCCTCGGGGTAGGCGCGACGGTAGTTGTCGGAGTACTCGTCGTGGTAACCGTCGTACTCGTCGTCGGCCGGCACCATGCCGAAGTAGGCCTTCAGCTTCTGTAGCGCGCTCATGCCTGCTCCTCCGCCCTCGCCGAAACGACCCACCCTGACGCTGTGTCACGTTCGCCGACGCCGCTGGGTGACTCCCTAGGGCGAGGCTAGACCGCGGCCACCGAGCAATGCGGTTCCGACACGCACACAGGTCGAGCCGTAAGCGACGGCGATCTCCAGGTCGCCGCTCATGCCCGCGGACAGTTCAGCCGCCTCGGGGTGCTCCGCGCGGAGCGTCTCGGACGCGCCGGCGAGCCGGGCGAAGGCGGGCTCGGGATCGGTGTCCAAGGGGGCGACCGCCATCAGTCCGCGTAGCCTCAGCTCACCCGATCGAGCTACCTGCGCGGCGAGCTCGTTGAGATCATCAAGTCGGCAGCCACCACGAGCGGGGTCGTCATCGAGGCTGGCCTGCAGCAGGACGTCGAGCGGTTGGTCCCGTTCCCCGGCGTCGCGGGCCGACCGTGCCGCCTTGGCCAGTGCCTCGGCCAGCCGGACCGAGTCCACCGACTGCACCTCGTCCGCCCACCGGATCGCCGAACGGGCCTTGTTCCGCTGCAAGCGGCCGACCATATGCCAGCGAACTCCGGCCGCGGGCCGCAGCCGCGCGACCTCGGGCACCTTGCCCGCCGCCTCCTGGTCCCTGTTCTCCGCGAGATCGGTCACACCGAGGTCAGCGAGCAGGGCGGCATCGGTGGCGGGAAAGGTCTTGGTCACCGCGAGCAGCCGGACCTCCTCCGGTGCACGACCCGCCGCCACGCACGCCTTGTCGATCCGCGCCCGCACGGCGGTCAGCGCCTCGGCCAGTTCCGCCTTGCGCTCGGCACTCACGGCTCCGCCCAGGTGACCGCGGCGAGCCTGCCGGTGGTGCCGTCGCGCCGGTAACTGAACAGCGTGCTGTCCTCGACCGTGCAGCGGGGATCCACGCCGATCTTGCCGATCCCGACGTCGGCGAGCTGGCGCCACAGCCCGGAGCGCAGGTCGATCGCGGCCGTTCCGGAGCGGCTGCGGCAGGAACTGCCCGGCAGGTGCCGCTCGACGTCCTCGGCCATCTCGGCAGGCACCTCGTAGCATTCGCCGCAGATCGCGGGCCCCAGCAGCGCCTCGGTGCGGTGCGGTTGCGCCCCCGCCGCACGCATGGCCTCCAGCGCGGCAGGCAGCACGCCGACCCTGGCCCCCACCCGTCCCGCGTGTACCGCGGCCACCACCCCGGCCTCCGGGTCGCCGAGCAGCACCGGGACGCAGTCGGCGACCAGCGCCGCCACGGCCACCCCGGGCGTGGCGGTGACCAGCGCGTCGGTGGCCTCGGCCGGTTCGTCCGCGGTCCAGCCCGCGCCACCGACCAGGGTCGCGGTGCGCCCGTGCACCTGCTCCATCCAGGCCAGCCGGCCCGGCGCGAGGCCGAGTTCGGTGGCGAGACGCGTGCGGTTGGCCGCCACGGAGGCCGGATCGTCACCGACATGATCGCCGAGGTTGAACGTGTCGTACGGCGCCCGCGACGCACCGCCCGCCCTGGTCGTCACCACGCGACGAATGCGCAAGATGGGGAGTCCTCCGCTCGGCCTCGTGCCGGTAGTTCGGTCGGCACCGACCCTATCGAACCGGCGTGCTATCGCCGCATGAACGGAGGGACGTCGACCTCGTCGTCGGAGGGGTCGTCGGTGACCGGAACGGCACGCCCCGGCAGCCCGCCCTGGCCGCCCTGGCCGTCGCGGGGGGCGGGGTAGCCACCGCGACCGCCGCCCGGCTGCGGGAGCGAACCGGACTGGGAGCTGTGCCCGGCGGGCGGTACCGGCTGCTGGCCGGGCTGGCCGCCCGCCGCCGGGTACCCGTTACCTGCCTGCGGGGCCGGCTGGGCACCGTTCTGCTGCCCCGTCGACGCCGCCGTGTTGCCGCCGACCTGACCCGCCTCGGCCGTGGCCGTGGAGGACTGGCGGGAGCCGAACGCGGACGGGTCCAGCTTCTTGTGCGTGGGTGCGCCCGCGTCGAAACCGGCCGCGATCACCGTCACCCGGACCTCGTCGCCGAGCGAGTCGTCGATGATCGTGCCGAAAATGATGTTCGCCTCCGGGTGCGCGGACTCCTGCACCAGCGAGGCGGCCTCGTTGATCTCGAAAAGTCCCAGGTCGGACCCGCCCGCGATGGACAGCAGCGCGCCATGCGCCCCGTCCATCGACGCCTCGAGCAGCGGCGAGTTGATGGCCTTCTCCGCGGCCTGCACGGCCCGGCCCTCCCCGCGCGCCGAGCCGATACCCATCAGCGCGCTGCCCGCGCCGGACATCACGCTCTTCACATCGGCGAAGTCCAGGTTGATCAGGCCGGGCGTGGTGATCAGGTCGGTGATGCCCTGCACACCGGAGAGCAGCACCTCGTCGGCCGAGCGGAACGCGTCCATCAGGCTGACCCCGATGTCCCCGAGCTGCAGCAGCCGGTCGTTCGGGATGACGATCAGGGTGTCGCACTCGTTGCGCAACTGCTGGATGCCGTCCTCGGCCTGCTTCCCGCGCCGCTTGCCTTCGAAGGAGAACGGCCGGGTCACCACGCCGATGGTGAGCGCGCCGAGTTTGCGGGCGATCTGCGCGACGACCGGCGCGCCGCCGGTCCCCGTGCCGCCGCCCTCGCCGGCGGTGACGAACACCATGTCGGCGCCCTTGAGCACCTCTTCGATCTCCTCGCGGTGGTCCTCCGCGGCCCGTTGCCCCACCTCGGGGGCCGCGCCGGCGCCGAGGCCGCGGGTGAGCTCGCGGCCGATGTCCAGCTTGACATCGGCATCGGACATCAGCAGGGCCTGTGCGTCGGTGTTCACCGCGATGAACTCGACGCCCTTGAGGCCGACCTCGATCATGCGATTCACGGCGTTCACGCCGCCGCCGCCGATGCCGACGACCTTGATCACCGCGAGGTAGTTGTGCGGGGGCGTCATCGGATCCGCCTTCCTGCTTCCTGATCGTGGTTGCTCATGCTGCTCGTTGGCGGTCACCGGATCGGCGAGCTGAGTCTCCCCGACAAACCCTCAACCTCAACTCGAGGCTTAGAGTTATGTCAACTACCAACGTTCGTGCAGGACGGTAGGCATCAAAAACGCCTTAATCCAGCAGCCACGCCGCGTGTCACCAAACGTCTTTCCGCGCAAGGCGTTTCCACCCGCTCCGGTGATCCTTTCCGGACGGTGGCTGCGATCACGCGTTCAGCTCACCGAGCGGCTCGCCGGGGTGGAACCGGGGTGCTCCCCTGCGCAGCAGGCCGAAGCCGTGCCACCGGATCAGCCAGGCCACCCGAAGCGGCTCCAGCGGCCTGCTCAGCAGGGTACGCATCAGGAAGCGAGCATGCGGGGCGCGCCGCACCCCCCGCACGGTGACCGTGAGCGCCGCCCCCCGTTCGTGGCATACCCGCACGGTGGTGCTGAGCAGCGAGTCGGGGCGCGGAAGGTGCGTCCGGTACTCCAGATCGGGGCCGAGGAAGGGGGAGACGGCGAACTCCTTGCCCACCTCGGCGCTGTCCGTGGAGTCCGGCCACAGCAGGTAGGCGTGCCGCCCGCCGTAGGTGTTGTGCACCTCGGCGACCACGCAGTGCGGCTCGCCGCCCGGCAGGTGGCACCAGTACAGGGTGATCGGGTTGAAGGTGTAGCCGAACGTCCGCGCCTGCCCCAGCATCAACACCCGACCACCGCACAGGTCGACCCCGCGGGTGGCCAACCAGGCGTCCAGCTTCTCCCGGATGCCGCGCGGATCCTCCGCGGCGAAGTGGTCCCGCGGGTCGAAGGAGGCGAGCGGCCGCAGCGGCAGCGGCAGCCGGGGCAGGTCGTCCAGGTCCACCAGCCACAGGTACATCCGGCTGGCGAAGGTGCTCGGCGGGTCCACCGCACGCACATGACCCACGGTGGTCTCGTAGACGCACGGCACGGTCACCAGTGCACTCCGAGCGCTGCGGCGGCCCGCACCCCGGCGGCGCAGCCGTCCTCGTGAAAACCCCAGCCGTGATACGCCCCCGCGTAAGCCACGACCCCGTCGTTCAGTTCGGGCAGCCGGTGTTGCGCGGCCACCGACTCGGGCGTGTAGACCGGATGCTCGTAGACCATCCTCGCCAGTATCGCCTCGGCCGGCGGTGGCGTGACCGGATTGAGGGACACCACATAGTCGATCGGCTCGTCCAGGCACATCAACCGGTTCATGTCGTAGCTGACCTGAACGCGACCGTCGTCGGCGCCGCACCCGGCCGCGGTGTAGTTCCACGAAGCCCGCCCGTCCGCCGCCCCCGGCAACGCACTCGCGTCGGTGTGCAACCAGACCTCGTTGCGCGAGTACCGGAACGCGCCGAGCACCTCGCGCTCGGCCGCACTCGGTGCGGGCAGCATCCGCAGTGCCTGATCCGGGTGGGTGGCGATGACCACGCGATCCACCGTGCGCACCGCGTCCGCGTCGTCCCGGACCCGCACCCCCTCGGCCGTGCGCCGCACCTCTCGCACCGGGGTGGAAAGGTGCACGGCGGTGAGCTGCTTCACGGCGCGGTCCACGTACTGCCGCGAGCCGCCGATGACGGTGCGCCAGCACGGCGAGCCGGAGACCGCGAGCATGCCGTGGTTGTCGAGGAACTCGAACAGGTAGCGAGCCGGATAGCGCAACGTGTTGCTCCGATCGGCGGACCATACAGTGGACACCAGGGGGAGCATGAAGTGATCGGCGAAGTAGTCCGTGTAGCCGCCGTCGGCGAGGAAGTCACCGATGGTCGTCCGCTCCGCGGCCGGCTCGTCCAGCAGCCGCCGCGCCTGCCGGTGGAACCGCTTCACCTGACCGAGCATCCGCAGGTAGGCGGGGCTGCGCAGGTTGCTCGACCGCGGGAACAGCCCGCGCAGGCCCCGGCCACCCGCGTATCGCAGGGCGCAACCGCGACACCCGATGCTCATCGACATCTCGGTTTCCTGGGTCTGCACGCCGAGCTCGCCGAACAACCGCAGCAGGAAGGGATAGGTGCGGTCGTTGTGCACGATGAAACCGGAGTCCACCCCGATGGTGCCGCCGCGGGCACTGGGCACATCGTGGGTATGCGCGTGCCCGCCCAGCCGATCGTCCGCCTCGAACAGCAGGACCTCGTAACGCCGTTGGAGCAGGTAGGCCGCGGTCAGGCCGGCTATCCCACCGCCGATGACGGCGACCCGCTCCGGATTGGTGTGCACACTCGATATTCGGTGCCGCGCGGCAGCCGGATCGCCGGCGGGGGCGGAACTGTGACCACGCGCACATCGCGTGTCCCGTGACCATCCCGATTCCGAGCTCCGCACGTCATCCATCATCCGGGTCCGCGGAATGACGCGCTGCGGCGGAAAGTCTGCCGAATGCCGTGTCACCCGTGCGCTCGGTGACAACGTCCGCACCCGCCGCCGGCAAACGGGTGACACGGCCGGTGCGGAGCGCCGTCCCCGGGCGAAGCCGCCGAACGGCGGTCCGCGAACAGCTACGGTAGGTGGCCATGACGGGCCTGGAATGCGCGGTGTGGGGCTTGTTCGGTGGTTTCGCCGTGGAGGGACTCGAGTTCGCGGGCGCCATCCGGCGCACCGGCGGCTGGCCTTGGCGGCAGCCGAACGAACCCGGTCCGCTGCCGCTCGCCGTTTCGGTGATCATCCGGCTGGCCGTCGGCGCCGGGCTGGCCGTGGCGATCGGTGCCACCGGGCACATCAGCGGGGCGCTCGGCGCGGTAGCCGTGGGGGTGGCCGCACCGCTTATCATCGAACAAGTGGCGCGGCAGGTGCCGCTCGCCGGCGAACCGGCCGCGGAGCCGGAACCGGTCGGACCGACGGCGGGGACGGCGGGAGACAAGGCGAATGAGGGCTGACTCGGCTGCCGGCCGCCTGGTGCTGGCCCTGTCCCGGCGCTCCCCGGCGTTCGGCGCCGCCGGTGCGTCCCCGGCAACCGGGCCGCGGGCCCTGCTGGCCGCGCTGTCCAGGACGAGCAGGGCGTTCACCGCGAGGGGAGACCCGGGGACCGCTGAGGCGGGTGAGCCCGCCCGGCCCAGTACACCGCTGGTCCCGCACCTGCGAGTCCACACCCGGATGGCAGCAGGGCTGTTGGGGACCGCGCGGCCGATGTCCGGGGCCGAGGTGCTGCGTGCGGTGGCCGCGCGGGAGGACCTCGCCGGAAGAGACCTCACCGGAGCCGAGTTGGCCGGCGCCTACCTGCGCAAGGCCAAGCTGGCCGGGGTGCGCCTGCACGAAGCCGACCTGACCAGAGCGAGCCTGCACGGGGCGGATCTCAGCCACGCGGATCTCACCGCGGCGGACCTGACCGGCGCCTACCTGCCGAGGGCGAGCCTGACCAGTGCGGACCTCACCGGAGCCACGCTGTCCGGTGCGCATCTGATCGACGCCGAACTGTCCGGGGCACGGCTGGGCGGTGCCGACCTTTTCGACGCCCGGCTGACCGGGGCCATCCTGATCAAGGCGGGCATCGCCGAGGCCGACCTGTCCGGCGCGAGCCTGCACCTGGCCATGCTGGTGGATGCGGACCTGTCCCGGGCTCGGCTGCCCAACGCCGACCTGACCAGGGCGAATCTCACCGGGACCATCCTGACCGGTGCGAACCTCGTCGGGGCGCACCTGACCGGCGTGATCTGGACGGCGAGCACGCGCTGGCCCGAGGAACTGGCCGCGGAGGTGCGCGAGGCCTCAGTGGAGACCCGCGAGGGCACGTTCGTCTACGAGGGCTGAAAGGCCGTCACTGTCCGGTCAGCCCGTCGGTCAGCTCGCGCAGCAGGTCCACGTGCCCGGCATGCCGCGCGGTCTCCTCGATCATGTGGATCAGCACCCAGCGCAGGTTGATCCGGCGGCCCCGGAACGGGACCTCCTGGCCGACCTCGAGCTTCGCGGCGATCTCCCTGCTGGTGGCGCACTGCTGCTCGTACTGCGCGATCAGGGTGGGCACCGGCACCGTCAGGCCGGGCCGGAACTCCGCGTCCTGGTCCGCGCGCAGGGCCTCCTCCCAGTCATCCGGCCTGCCGTCGAGCACCACCTCGAACCAGTAGTGCTCCACCCAGCGCAGGTGCGCCAGCAGGGTGGCGATCGTGGTGAGCTCACTGGGGACGAACTGCCGGCGGGCCTGCTCGTCGGTGATCCCTGAACACTTCCACACCACGGTGGCGCGCTGGTGGTCCAGGAAGTCGTTGAGCTGATCCCGCTCCGCCCCGTCGAAAGCCGGTTCGGGACGCTCTGGTGCCTCGGTCATGGCATGAGTCTGACACGAAACGATGACACGCGTGCGGGGATGGAAGACACCGGTCGGCTCACCAACCGTCCGGCCACTTGTCGTCCGCCCCGACACACTTCGGCCGGATGATCACCGACTTGCCCGTACGGGCACGATATCGCTGACCCGACTCATCCACATAATCCACCCAAAACCGCCGCGCCGACGGCATCGGCCCATCCGCAGCCACCCCAACCACAAGCCACCACTCCGCGCCTGCCTCGAGCACAGCGCCCTCAGCAGGAATCCGTTCCCCCCAGCCTGGACCAGCATGTACCGGATCCGGCGGATATGATACGCCGTTGACCGCCCCATTCGACGGAACCAGTACGGTATCAATAATCCGCATATCCAGCGAATCGACAAGAGTCACGTCCGTAACCGTCAGCCGATGTTCAGACGCATTAAAAACCGGCCCATTGTCAACCGTCGAGGTCGCATCGTCCTGCGTAGGTAAGCACGCACTCGAGTGCGGCTCGTCGGATTCATTCCCACCCACCAGCAGCGGCCGATCCGTACTCACGCTTGAAGCACACGCGCCGATGGTGGCGACGACGCACATCGCCACCATCAGCACGCGCACACACGTCGACCTCATCGGCACCGGTCGGCTCACCAGCCCTCGGGCCAGTCGATTTCCACCCCAATGCACTTCGGCCGCACCGCTATCGAGGTTCCGGTACGCGCCCGATAACGCTGACCCGACTCGTCGACGTAGTCCACCTGAAAACGCCGCACCGACGGGGTGGGGCCCTCGGCAGCCAAGCCGACGACGAACCACCACTCATCCCCGGGCTGTAGGACGGCACCCTCAGCCGGTACCCGATCCGGCCAACCCGCACCGGCCTTTTCCGGCGGCTGGGGATACCTGGCGCCGTTAGTCGGCCCCTCGTCCGGAACCAAAACCGCCTCGATCAAACTCATCTCCCGAGCCTCCACCATCGACACTGCGGAAATCGTCAACCGCTCGTCGGCATCGTTGAAGATCGGCCCATTGTTCATCGTCACGGTAGTTTTACCCGGTTGCGCGGGCGCACAATCCCGCGCGAACGGCTCATCCGCGTCATCGCCACCAACCCGCAGCGGCCCATCCGCCCGTACACCCGAGGAACACGCACTGGTGGTGGCGACCATGCAGATCGCCACCACCAGTGCGCGAGTACCTATACTCCCCATATCAGTACATCTGGACAACTAGTGTGCTGGGTCGTTGGTAGGACGGGTGACCCGTAGTTCCGCACACCGCCCTACCGTCCACGACGAAATCGAACCGAGTCCTCGCCGCGTTTGAGTAGCCGGTTCGCGTTGACAGATCAATCCCAATGGTGGACCCCAGCTTTGCCCCGGCCGACCAAGTAGTTGCTTCTGTCCGAGTCTGATCGTGATAGTAGTTCGCTTCATACTTCGCGCAGCGGGACCGTGGCTGATTCGGTGGCACGAAAGCACCCGCATCTCGCGACTTGCCCCCGGCGTTCCCGCCGTATGGGATGGCCTCGACTCTACTATATAGCCAGGCCCCACAGTTATTGTAGCGGTTGTACTTGTGGTACGGCCGCTGGGTATAGAAGAATCGGTAAGTTTACCGGCCGTGCCTGCCAAAACCAACCGTAGTGCTCGCCTCCCGGTAAACCGTACCGCTCGCGCTGTACCCATTACCGTAGCTGATCCCGGCGCCGAGCGAGTTGTCGGCGCTCGTGGTGTGATGAACCTGGCCCCACACGCCGGTGGCCTCGATGAACAACGAACCCACGTTGGTCCACTTGGCTCCGAGATCCTGCCCTTGCACCGCCAGGGAGTCGTTGGGACCGGCCGCCTTCGACCGTGCCGCAGCGGCTTCTCCGGATGGTCGTTCCAGTTCGAGGTCGAGTTGCTTCGGCATGGTCGCCTTGGTGGCACGCTCCTCGGCCCCCTTCGCACGCGAAGGGGAAGCCTGGTCCGGGGACATGCTGGCCACGTGGCTCGCCATCCCGTCCGGAGTCTGGACGTCGAGGCTCACTTCGACCAGACCACCCTCGCCAGCCAGACCGTCCAACGGCACACTCGGATCCACCCGCATCTGGTAACCGCCGTCGCTGCCGGTCGTCGTCCTGCCAATAGGGGTGAGCTGGAACTGGCCGCCATCTCCCACGTTCGCCATCTCGTCCGACGGCCAAGCCATCAGGTGCACGGGGACGTCCCCGGCCGGTTCCTTCCCGCCCTCGCGGAACACCGTGCCCGACGTGACCACCGGAGTGTGCAACGACCGTGCATCCTCGACAGTCGACACGCGGCTCTTCTGAGCGGCGGCGCATGCAACCGCATCATCCGAGGACGCCGCTTCGGGTTCCGCGATCGCCGCGGCCGGCACCACTCCACAGGTGACAACTACGACGGCGCCAACGGACAGCCCCCGCTTCATGACATTTCGATTCTTCAAATCCCCTCCCCCTAAATCTTACTCAAAGACGGACTGCTCAGATCGGCAAACCTGCAACGACAACTCGCAAGGACTTGGCGGTCGTGATCGCTGGATCGTTCTGAGGAACACTCCCGTGCCTCGTTCCGGGCAGGCGGCACACTACAGCGCTCGCCGGGGGGGAGCGTCAATAAACTTCACAGCAAGAGAACCATGATGCCACAGACGGACCAACCCGAACGTCGATCATGACACTGTGGGCAACTCCGGGCTGGAGACGTCGTAGGTGGTGCCTTCCCTGGTCATCAGGGCGGCCAGCACCTTCGCCTTGCGCTCCGGCTGCTCGGCGTCGCCCCAGCGGACAATCTTGCCATCGGCGAGGGTCAGCTCCACGCTCGCCGGTGTGTTCGCCCCCACCGAGACCACCCGCTCCCGCAGTGGCGGTGGAAACTGCCCGAGCACGGCGGTCACCGCCCTGGTCACCGGGTCGTCCGGGGCGACCCTGGCCAGTTTCAGCTCGGGCAGGCCGCTCGGCGGCTCCGGCACCGTCCGGAACACCACGCCGTCGCCGTCGACAAGGCGAAGCTCCGCACCGGTGTCGAAGAACCCGACCGCGGTCCGCTCGGTCACGGTGATCTCGATCGTGGACGGCCAGGACCGGGACACCTCGACCTCGGCGACACGGGGCAACCTGGTCACCCGGTCCCGAATCTCGCCGGTGTCCAGCCGCAGCATCGCCCGGTGGTGCGGCACGTCCGCGGCCTGCCGTACCTGCTCGGCGGTGAGGTCGCCGGTTCCGTGCACCTCCACCGAGCGCACGCCGAGCAGGGAGGTGAACAGCAGCACGTACGCCAGCCCGAGCACGGTGAGCACGGACAGCACCGCGATCCAGCGCCGCCGCATCGCCTTGCTCCGGCTCGGCTGGGTTCCGGTGCGCATCCGCGCCTCGGCGGGCCGGCGGCCACGGCTGCTGCGTACCCGGGACTCGGCGGGTGCCCGCCGCGAGCGGGCGGCCGGCCTGCGACCCGCCGTCCGCTCCCCGGGTGTGCCCCGCCTGGTCTTGGCCATCACGGTTCCCGGCCTAGCCCCGGGTTGCCCGCCGGTCGAGCGCGACCAGGATCTCCGGACCGAGCTGGGTGACATCGCCCGCGCCCATGGTGACCAGCAGGTCGCCGGGGCCCACCAGGCCCGCGGCCAGGGCCGCCGCGCGGTCGAAGGCGGGTTCGTAATGTGCCTTGGCGTCCACGATCCGCTCGGCGACCAGCGCCCCGGTGACCCCGGGCTCGGGTTCCTCCCGCGCGCCGTAGACGTCCAGCACCACCACCTCGTCGGCGAGGCCGAGTGCCTCGGCGAACTCGGCGGCGAAGGCCTTGGTGCGCGAGTAGAGGTGCGGCTGGAACACCACCACCACCCGGCCACCCCCCGCGGCGTACCGCACGGCGCGCAGCTGGGCCTCGACCTCGGTGGGGTGGTGCGCGTAGTCGTCGTAGACCCGCACATCGCCGGCGCGGCCCTTGAACTCGAACCGCCTGCGGACACCACCGAACGCGGCCAGCCCCTCCGCGAGGCATCCCGCCTGCGCGCCGAGCTCGACCCCGGCCAGCAGCGCGGCGACCGCGTTCAGCGCCATGTGCTCCCCCGGCACCGCCACGCCGACCTCGAACGGCTCGCCGCCGATCGACACCCGCACGGTGCCACCCTCCGGGCCCGGGGTGTAGTTCAGTACGCGCGCGTCCTCGGGCCCGCTCACGGTGCGGCCGTACCGGCGCACCCGGACCCCCTCCGCCTCGGCACGGGCCGCCAGTTCCGCGGACGGGGGGTCGTCGGCATAGCTGATCAGCACCCCGCCCGGCGCGATCCGCCGGACGAACTCGCCGAACACCGCCACATAGGCCTCGACGGTGCCGTGGTGGTCGAGGTGGTCCGGCTCCACATTGGTCACCACCGCCACCGAGGGCGCGTAGCTGAGGAAGGATCCGTCGCTCTCGTCGGCCTCGGCGACGAACATGCCGCCCTCGCCGTGGTGCGCGTTCGCCCCGGACTCGTTGAGGTCACCGCCGATCGCGAAGGACGGATCGAGCCGGCAGTGCTGCAACGCCACGGTGAGCATCGAGGTGGTGGAGGTCTTGCCGTGGGTACCGGCGATGCACGCCACCCGGTGTCCCACCATCAGCAGCGCCAGCGCCTCGGCCCGGTGCAGCACGGCGACCCCGCGTTGCCTCGCCGCGGCCAGTTCCGGGTTGGTCTCCTTGATCGCGGTGGACACCACCACCACCGACGGCCCGCCTTCGAAGGCGTCCAGGTTCTCCGCCCGTTGCCCGACCGCGATCTCCGCGCCCTGCGCGCGCAGGGTGGAGAACGAGCGGGAGTCCTTGGCGTCCGAGCCGGACACCCGCGCCCCCCTGGCGAGGAGGATGCGGGCGATCCCGCTCATCCCGGCACCGCCGATGCCGATCAGGTGCGCGCGGCGCAGTACCTCGGGAACCTCGGTCATGTCATCCCCACTCCCGCTGCTTCCAGCACCATCGTGGCCAGTACCTCGTCGGCCTCCCGGTGGCCGAGCCCCACCGCGGCGGCACCCATCTTCGCGACCCGGTCCGGGTCGGCGACCAGCGGCACGACCCGTTCGGCGACGGTGGCCGGGGTCAGCGCGGAGTCCTCGATCAGCAGCGCGGCGCCCGCGTCCACCGCGGGCCGCGCGTTCAACGCCTGCTCCCCGTTGCCGTGCGGCAACGGGACGAACACCGCGGGCAGCCCCACCGCCGACACCTCGGCCACGGTCATCGCCCCGGACCGGCACAGCACCGCGTCCGCCGCGGCATAGGCGAGATCCATCCGCTCCAGGTAGGGCACCGGCAGGTAGGCGGGTTTGCCGGGGAACTCCTGCACCACCAGCGTGTTCTTCGGGCCGTGCGCGTGCAGCACGCCGACCCCGGCCGCGGCGAACTCCCGCGCCGCCCCGGACACCGCGGTGTTGATCGACCGGGCGCCCTGCGAACCGCCGAACACCAGCAGGGTCGGCGCCTCCGGGTCCAGCCCGAAATATTTGCGCGCCTCGGCACGCAGCGCGACGCGATCCAGGGTGGTGATCGACCTGCGCAGCGGGATACCGACCACCCGCGCGCCCGGTAGCGGGGTTCCGGGCACCGCGACCGCGACGCTGCGGGCGAACCGGGCGCCGACCTTGTTGGCCAACCCCGCGTGCTGGTTCGCCTCGTGCACCACGATCGGCACCCGGCCGCGAGCGGCGAGGTAGGCGGGCAACGCGACATATCCACCGAAACCGACCACCACATCGGCCCCGACCCGTTCCAGCACCTCCCTGGTGCGTTTGACCGAATCGCGCACCTTCAGCGGCAACCGCAGCAGGTCCGCCGACGGCTTGCGCGGCATCGGCACCGGCGGGATCAGTTCCAGCGGGTAGCCCCGCTCCGGGACCAGCCTGGTCTCCAGCCCCCGGCTGGTGCCGAGCGCCACCACGGAGGCGTCCGGGCACAGCCGGACCACCGCGTCGGCGAGTGCCAGCGCGGGTTCGATATGCCCCGCGGTGCCGCCGCCCGCGACCACCACGGTCGGTCTGCCCCGCTTCCCGCTCCCGACCTCCTGGCTGGAACCCTTCCCAGCTCCCGGCTCGCTCACCTACGTCCTCTCCGTGTCGAAGTTCCGCGCGCCGGCGCCGCCCGCGTCGCGGAGCGCCGACCGTGCTCGGGTGCCGCCCGCCTGCGGTCCGCCACGCCCGCCGACCGCGCGCCACGCGGGCGGGGCCGCTCCCCGCCCTTGGCGGCGCCGGTACGGTTCGCGGTCCGGCGTTTGGCCGGGGGCCGGTACGGATCCGGTGCGGGCAGCCGCATCAGGCGACCGAATTTACCCGGCCCCTGGGTGCGCAGTGCGGCCACCGCCTCCGGTTCGTGCCGCGCGCAGTTGGCCAGCAGCCCGAACAGGCCCATCGTCACCACCAGTGAGGTGCCGCCGTAGGAGATCAGCGGCAGGGTGACGCCGGTGACCGGCAGCAGGCTCACCACGTAGCCGATGTTGATGGCCGCCTGCATGACGATCGACGCGGTGAGGGTCGCCGACACGATCCGGATCCACGGATCCAGGTTGCGTACCGCGATCCGCACCCCCACCACGGCGAGCAGGCCGAACAGGCCGATCACGGCGGCGCAGCCGACGAGGCCGAGTTCCTCGCCGATCAGCGCGAAGATGAAGTCGTGCTCGATGTTGGGCAGGTAGCGCCACTTCGACTGGCCCTGGCCGAGGCCCTTGCCGAACAGCGAGCCCTCGGCGAGGGCATACAGCGCCTGGTTGGCCTGCAACCCCTTGCCCAGCGGGTCGGAGCCGGGGTTCAGGAAGGTCATCACCCGGTCGAGCCGGTAGTCGGCGATCAGCGCGAGCAGCACGAACCCGCCGAGTGCCCCCGACAGGATCACGGCGAACAGGCGTTTCGGCGCGCCGGCGAACCACAGCAGCGCCAGCAGGATCACCCCGAGCGGCAGCGTGCCGCCGAGGTCGGGCTGGGCCATCACCAGCGCGCACATCAGCAGCGCCCCTGGCACCACCGGGACCAGCAGGTGCCGCCACTGGCCGAGCAGGTTGTACTTGGTGACCAGGATGTGCGCCCCCCACAGGGCGAGCGCGACCTTGGCCAGCTCCACCGGTTGCAGGGACAGCGGGCCGAGGATGAACCAGCCCTGCGAGCCGTTGACGTCCGTGCCGAGCGGGGTGAGGACCAGCGCGAGCAGGCCGAGCGAGAGCACCATCGCGGTGGAGGACAGTGCCCTGATCCGGCGCAGCGGCACCCGCAGCGCGATCCAGAACGCGAGCAGGCCCAGGGCGAGGAACATCAGATGTTTCTGGAACTGGGCGTACACCGACTCCCCGGACTCCGGGTCGTACGAGGCGACCGAGGAGGCGGACAGCACCATCACCACGCCGATCGTGGCGAGCAGCCCGCAGACGGCCAGTACCAGGTGGAAGGAGGCCAGCGGCCGGGAAAGCCATGCGGTGAGCGCGCCGATCGCGGCGGGAACGCCGCGGGCCGGACGCTCGCGGCTCCGGCGCGGGCGGGCACCGTCCTGGCCCGTGCGGTCCCGGTCAACCACCGTCATGTCGACGTCCAGCGGCGGGCCCGGCGAGCGCGTGTACCGCGGCGGCGAAGGCCTCGCCGCGCTGCGCGTAGTCGCGGAACATATCCAGCGAAGCGGCGGCGGGCGCGAGCAGCACGACATCACCGGGATGTGCCATCGCGCTCGCCGCGCTCACCGCCGCCGTCATGGGATCATCGTCACCCGGACGGAGGCGCTGGACCGGCACATCCGGCGCGTGTCGCGCAAGAGCGGCGCCGATCACGTCCGCGTCCACCCCCAGTAGCACCACCCCGCGGAGCCGGTCGGCCACCTCGGCGACCAGCTCGTCCACCGAGGCGCCCTTGAGCTGGCCACCGGCGATCCACACCACGCCGGGATAGGCGCGCAGCGAACCGGCCGCGGCGTGCGGGTTGGTCGCCTTGGAGTCGTTCACGTAGCGGACGCCGCCGACCTCGGCCACCTCCACCGCGCGGTGCGCGGCCGGTCGGTAGGCCCGCAGCCCGCCGCCGACCGCGTAGGGCGGCACGCCGTAGGCCCTGGCCAGCGCCGCGGCGGCCAGCGCGTTGGCCACGTTGTGCCGGCCGGGTGGGCGGATGTCGGCGAGCGAGCCCAGTTCCGTGGGGTGGTGGGAGGGAGCGGACACGGCGGTGGTCGCGGGATCGGTCACGAAGGCACGGTCGACCAGCAGGTCCTCCACCACGCCGAGCTCACCCGGTCGGGGGGCGTCCGTGCCGAACCCGACCCTGGTGGCGCCGGGCGAGGCATGCCGCTCGGCCAGCCGGGTGGAGGCGGCCTCGGCCACGTTGTGCACCACGGTGCCCGACCGGTGGTGGATGGCGCCCTTCGCCTCGGCGTAGGCGGCCAGCGAGCCGTGCCAGTCCAGGTGGTCCTCGGCGAGGTTGAGCACGACGGAGGCGTGCGGCGCGAGCGTGTTCGACCAGTAGAGCTGGTAGCTGGACAGTTCGACGGCCAGCACCCGGTGCCCCGCGAGCACCGCGTCCAGCACGGCGAACCCGACGTTTCCGCAGGCCACAGCGTCCTCACCGGCCGCACGCAGCATGTCGGCCAGCATGCCGACGGTGGTGGTCTTGCCGTTGGTGCCGGTCACCGCGAGCCAGGCCGGGGGCCGGGGCAGGGTGTTGCCGATCCGCCAGGCCAGCTCCACATCGCCGATCACCTCGATGCCCGCCTCCGCGGCGGCGGCCAGCAGCGGGGCGGTGGGTTTCCAGCCGGGGCTGGTGACCACCAGCGAGGTGCCCTCCGGCGGGGTATCCAGCCCGGCGGCCAGCGGCACGCCGAGCGGTTCCAGCTCGGCGAGCCGCCGCTCGTTTCCGTCGGTCACCGTGACCTCGGCACCCATCGAGGACAGGGCGCCGGCGACCGACCTGCCGGTCACCCCGGCACCGGCGACCAGTACGCGGCGTCCGGACAGGTCCATGCCGCTAGCCTCCCGCGACGCTGAGCTGCTCGCTGTAGAACAGCCCGAGGCCGAACAGGCAGCAGATCGCGGCCAGCAGCCAGAACCGGATGATGACCGTGGTCTCCGCCCAGCCGGCCAGCTCGAAGTGGTGATGGAACGGCGCCATCCGGAACAGCCTGCGCCGGGTGGTGCGGAAGACCGCGATCTGGGCGACCACCGACATGCCCTCGACCACGAACAGCCCACCGATCACGATGGCCAGCAGCTCGGTACGGGTGGTCATGGCCAGCCCGGCGACCAGCCCGCCCAGCGCGAGGGACCCGGTGTCCCCCATGAATATCTTCGCCGGCGCGGCGTTCCACCACAGGAAGCCGACACAGCCCGCGGCCGCGGCCGCGGCCACCACGGCGAGATCCAGCGGGTCCCGCACCTGGTAGCAGGCGGCCTGCGGGGTCTCCGCGCAGCTCAGCCTCGCCTGCCAGAAGGAGATCACCACGTAGGTGGCCAGCACCATGGCGGCGGCACCCCCGGCGAGCCCGTCCAGGCCGTCGGTGAAGTTCACGACGTTGGACCAGGCCGAGATCACCACCACGCAGAAGATGACGAACACCGGCAGCGGGAAGTAGATCAGCGCGAGGTCCCGGACGTAGGACAGGTTCTGCGAGGCCGGGGTGAGCCCGTTCGCGTCGGCGAACTGCACCACCAGTACCGCGAAGGTGATCCCGACGACCAGCTGGCCCACGGTCTTCGCGGTCTTGTTCAGCCCGAGGTTGCGCTGCTTGCGGATCTTGATGAAGTCGTCGAGGAAACCGACGATGCCCAGCGCGACCGCGAGGAACAGGACGAGCAGGCCGGAGGCGGTGGGGCCGTCGTTGGTCGAACCGCGCAGCCAGTCCACGATGTGCGCGACGAAGTAGCCGACGACCATCGCGATGATGATCGCGACCCCGCCCATCGTCGGTGTGCCGCGCTTGGACCGATGGCCCTGCGGTCCCTCCTCGCGGATCTCCTGCCCGAAACCCTGCCGGGAGAACAGCCGGATCAGGTACGGGGTGAACAGGATCGAGACGACGAGGCCGACCGAGGCGGCGATCAGGATGCTGATCACGCGGCACCGCCCGATACCGCCGCGCCACCGGCGAGGACCGCGTCCGCCACCCGCCACAGGCGCGCGACCTTGGACGCCTTCACCAGTACCACGTCACCCGCGCGCAGTTCCTCGCGCAGCAACGCGATCGCGGCGTCGGCATCCGGTACCAGCACCGACTCCTCTCCCCAAGAACCCTCATGGCTTGCGCCCTGATGCATGGCGGCTGCGTCCTCTCCGACGACCACGAGCCTGTTGATGTTCAGCCGCACGGCGAGGCGGCCGATCTCGTCGTGCGCGTGCACGCTATCGGCCCCCAGTTCGCCCATCACACCGAGGACCGCCCAAGATCGCCTGCCGTGTTCCTCCCGGTCCGCTTGTTCTTCCCGCCTCCCTCGGCTCATCGAGGCGAGCGCTTTCAGCCCGGCGCGCACGGACTCGGGGTTGGCGTTGTAGGAGTCGTTCAGCACGGTGATGCCGTCCGGGCTGGTGCCGACCTCCATCCGGCGCTCCGAACGGTGCTGGACGGCGCCCAACCGGGCGGCCACCTCGTCCACGCTCGCGCCCAGCTCCAGCGCGACCGCGGCCGCGGCGAGCGCGTTGCCGACCTGGTGCTCACCGTGCAGGGGCAGGCGCACCGCGGCCTCACCCCGCGGGGTGACCAGCCGGAAGGAGGGGCGTGCCTGCTCGTCCACGGTGACCTCGGCGGCGCGCACGCTCGCGGCGGGATGCTCGCCGACCCCGACCACCCGCGCGCTCGTCCGGTCGGCCATGGCGGCGACCAGCGGGTCGTCCAGGTTCAGCACGGCCAGTCCCTCGGGAGGAAGGGCTTCCACCAGTTCGCCCTTGGTCCTGGCGATGCCCTCGCGCGAGCCGAACTCGCCGACATGCGCGCTGCCGACGTTGAGCACCACGCCGATCCGGGGCGGGGCGACGGCGGCCAGCTCGGCGATATGTCCCGGTCCGCGGGCGGAGAGCTCCAGCACGAGGTGGCGGGTGCCCGCATCGGCCCGCAGCGCCGTCCACGGGTGCCCGAGCTCGTTGTTGAACGACCCCGGCGGGGCGACCGTCGGGCCGAGCGGTTCCAGCAGCTGCGCGATCAGGTCCTTGGTGGAGGTCTTGCCGGAGGAACCGGTCACGCCGACCACCGTCAGCTCGCCCGCGGACAGCTCGGTGACCACGTGCCTGGCCAGCTTGCCGAGCGCGGCGAGTACGGCGGCCCCGGAACCGTCGGTGTCCCCGGCAAGGGCGACCGAACGGGCATGCGCCTCGCCCTCGGCCAGCGGCGGCACCAGCACCGAGGGGGCGTCCACCTCGCGGGCGGCCAGCACCCCGGCCGCACCCGAACGGACCGCCCGCGCCGCGAAGGAATGTCCGTCCACCCTTTCCCCCGGCAGCGCGACGAACAACCCGCCCTCGGCGAGCTTCCTGGAGTCGAACTCCACGCCGGCACGCACCGTTTCGGTGCCCTGGGCACGGTGCAGCCTGCCCCCGACGATCTCGGCGATCTCGGCCAAACTCAGCGCGATCACGCGTTGGCTCCCAATCTGTCGCGGATGGCGGCCTCCAGTTCGTCCCGGTCGGAAAACGGGTGCACGACCCCGCCGACCTCCTGCCCGGTCTCGTGTCCCTTGCCCGCGATGAGCACCACATCCCCCGGACGGGCCCGGTCCACCGCCTCGACGATGGCCACCCTGCGGTCGCCGATCTCGATGATCTCGCCACCGGCGGCGGGGCCGACCGCGCGGGCCCCGGCGAGCATGGCGGCCCTGATCGCGGCCGGGTCCTCGCTGCGCGGGTTGTCGTCGGTCACGATCACCAGGTCACTGCCGCGCACGGCGGCCTCGCCCATCATCGGCCGCTTCGCGGTGTCCCGGTCCCCGCCGCAGCCGAGCACGGTGATCAACCTGCCCTCGGTGCCCGCGCGCAACGCCTGCAGGGCCTGCGTGACCGCGGCCGGCTTGTGCGCGTAGTCGACCACGGCGGTGTACGGCTGGCCGAGGTAGACCCGCTCCATCCGGCCGGGGACCTCGACGGCGGCGAGGCCGTCGACAATGTGCTCGATCGGCACTCCGGCGGCGTCCAGCACGGCCGCGGCGAGCACCGCGTTGGCGACGTTGAAGGCACCGGGCAGCGGGATGGTGGCGGGCACCCGCGGCCCTTCCGGGCCGTGCAGCACGAAGGCCTGCTTACCCGCGGTCGCGAACCGCATCTCGGTGGCGTACCAGTTGGCGTGCGCGTCCGGCTCGGTGGCGACGGTGATGGTGTGCGGGGTGACCAGCGCCTGGCCCCACGCACCGTCCACGACCACCACCTCCGCGGTGGAGCGACCGTCGAACAGCAGGGACTTGGCGGCGAAGTAGTCCTCCATGTCGCGGTGGAAGTCCAGGTGGTCCTGGGAGAGGTTGGTGAACGCCCCGACCGCGAACCGGGTTCCGTTCACCCTGCCGAGGGAGAGCGCGTGGCTGGAGACCTCCATCGGCACGTGGGTGACGCCCTGCTCGACCATGACCGCGAACAGCGCCTGCAGGTCCGGCGCCTCCGGGGTGGTGAACGCGCTGCTCAGCCGCTCACCGCCGATCCGGGTCTCGACGGTGCCGATCAGCCCGGTGCGATGTCCGGCGGCCCGCAGCCCGGACTCGATCAGGTAGGCCGTGGTGGTCTTGCCCGAGGTCCCCGTCACGCCGAGCACGTTGAGCTGCAACGAGGGTTCCCCGTAGATCCATGCCGCGACCGCGCCGAGTACGTCCCGGGGAGCGGGATGCACGAGCACCGGAACCGGGGCGTCCCGCAACGCGGGCCGGTCGGCGCCCGCCTCGTCGGTCAGCACCGCGGCGGCGCCCGCCGCGATCGCCTCGGCCGCGAAGTCCGCGCCGTGCGCCCGCGCCCCTGGCAACGCGGCGAAGAGATCACCCGGAAGCACATGCTGGGCACGCAGGGTCGCGCCGGTGACCGTCGTCTCCACCGGCGCGGTGGCCTGGGCGTCCGGAATGAGCCGGGCGTCCGCACGGGCGACCAGCGTGGTCAGCGGGACCGGTTCGATCCGGTCCGGTCGTGGCGGCGCGAACACGGCCTTCACCGGGGTGTCCGGGACCTGTCCCCCGGACGCGGCGGGCCCATCGCTGTTGACAGACACAAGGCGGAAGGTTACCGGCGAGCCCTTCCGCCGATGGCAACCGGTGCAACGTATTCGCCCGCCCGCCATCCCCCATGCTGTACGGTTCCCGCCCACCACCGAGCCGCGCCCAGGCCGGAGCTCACAGGGCGGCGAGGGTGGCGATCTTCCACTGGCCCGCCACGTGCTTGGCGAGGATGTCCAGGTGCGCGGTGGTGGGATCCTCCCGGTTGTCGCCCGCACGCAGGGTCTGCTGGTCCAGGAACACCAGCACGCGGGCCTGGTCACCACGCAGCTCGCGGACGCCGATGGCGCGGATCGTGGTGCTGCGCACCAGTCGCTGCTCCGTGGCCTGCTTCCGGGCGGCGGCGAACGAGGCCTGGTACTGCTCGACCGCCTCGCCCACCAGCACCCGCGACGCCGCCCGCTCGGTACGGGCGAAATTGTTGTAGTCGTAGGAGAAGATCGCCTTGACCGCTGCGCCGACCTGCTCGGTGACCTCCTCGGTCGCCGGAACGTCCACCAGCGCGGCGTTGGCCTCCGGATCACCGGTCTCCGGGTCACCGGAGCGCAACGTGGCCGCCTCGAACGCGAACCACACCGCGCAGCCCGTGGCGAGCACCAGGACGGCGGCGAGCACGGCGAGCAGGCTCGCGCGGGACTCCGGTTTCGCGAGTTTCGCCGGGTTCATGCGCCCGCCGCCTGCACGGTGCTCACCTTCCAGCCGCCCTCGGTCCGTTTCGCCTCGGCGATGAGCCTGCTGCGCCGGCGTTGGTCGGGCTGCTTCTCGGTGCGAACCGTCACCTCCAGCACGGCGATCAGCCGGGCGGTGCCCTCCGCCCGGTCGAGCTCGGTCACCGCGGACCGCAGGACACGGGCCGAGGACACGGCCCGCGTCCCTGCGGCCCGATCCAGTTGCAACTGCCGGTCGCCGGAGAGGTCCTCGTGCAACCGGCCGGTGGTGACCCGGATCCACTCCTCGACATCGCGCTCGGCGTGCCGGTGGTCGATCGTGTTCAGGGTGACCAGGCCGTGCACGACCGCGGCCCGCACCGTGTCCCTGGCGCGCGCCACGGCAAGGCCCTCGTCGTGCGCGGCGCTCCACCACGCCCAGCCGAACCAACCCGCCGCCAGCACGGCCACGGCGACCAGCCCGGCCAGCACCTTCGGCAGGCGGCCGGAACTCACTGCCTCGACTCCTCCGCGCTCCGCTCCCCGGCCCGCGGGCCGGACCTGCGATGCTCGCCCGTCGTCGCCTTCAGTACCAACCCCCTCGACTCCTCCGCGCTCCGCTCCCCGGCCCGCGGGCCGGACCTGCGATGCTCGCCCGTCGTCGCCTTCAGTACCAACCCCCTCGACTCCTCCGCGCTCCGCTCCCCGGCCCGCGGGCCGGACCTGCGATGCTCGCCCGTCGTCGCCTTCGGGGCTCATTCGGGCAGCCCGAGCAGCTTTCCGAGGCCCGGCAACGGGCCGTCACCGACCAGCCCGAGCAGACCGGGCAGGGCGTCCTCCCGCGGACCGCCGTGCGGTGAGGGACGCTTGGGCTGGTCCGGCACCTCCACCGGCTTGCCCGCGTACGGCGCGTTCTGCGCACCCCGCACGCTCGTCGCGCTGCCCGGTGGCTCGGCGCAGTAGGCCTCGGTGTTCACCGGGGTCTCCGAGGTGTCGCTGGCCGGGCGCTGCTCCGTTCCCTCGTAACCCTTCGTGCACGAGAACGGATCGAACAGGTTGAACACCAGCCCGAGATGCCCCTCCCCGCCGGAGGTCACCGACTTGCTGAACGCCGAGATCACCGGGTAGGCCACCAGGAGCTGCTCGATGGCGTCGGTCCGCACGGTGGT
This sequence comes from Amycolatopsis cihanbeyliensis, assembly GCF_006715045.1. Classification (GTDB taxonomy): domain Bacteria; phylum Actinomycetota; class Actinomycetes; order Mycobacteriales; family Pseudonocardiaceae; genus Amycolatopsis; species Amycolatopsis cihanbeyliensis. Next base: position 1,881,434 of record NZ_VFML01000001.1, read on the forward strand.
GATCCGCGCCGTGGTGAGCAGGTTCGCCAGCACCACGCCGAGATCGGTGCCCGAGGTGGCGAGCACCTCGCTCACCTGCCTACCGACCTTCGGCGCCTCGTCGATCACCGCGCGCAGGTCCGGATCGGAGGTCTTCAACTGCGCGGCGATCTCCCGCAGCCCGCCGGCCAGCTCGGTGATGTTGGCCGCCTGCCGCTGCTGGGTGTCCAGCACGATCCGGCCGTCGGAGAGCAACGCCCTGGTCTGCGGGAGGTGCTCGGTGGCGGCCGCGGTGAACGAGCCCGCGCTGTCCAGCAGTTGCTGCAGATCCGGGCCCGCACCGGCGAAGGCGTCGTAGGTCTCGTCCACCACGGTGCGCAACGAGCCGGGGTCCACGCTGGAGACCAGCCGGTCCAGGTTGCCCAGCACGGTGTCCGGCGACAGCGGGATCGAGGTGCGCGCGGCCGGGATCACCGACCCTTCCCGCAGGTACGGGCCGTCGTCGTGCTCCGGCCGCAAGTCGACGTACTGCTCCCCGACCGCGGACCGGTTGGCCACCGCGGCCCTGGTGTCCGCGGGGATGGGCGGGGCGTCGGACTCGATGTCCAGCGACACCGCGACCCCGTCCTCGGTCAGGTGCATCGCCACCACCTTGCCCACCGCGACCCCGCGATAGGTGACCTCGGCGTTCACGAAGATCCCGCCCGAGTCCTCCAGCTGCGCGGTGACCAGGTAGCCGCGCGAGCCGAACATCCGGTCCAGGCCGGCGTAGTTCACGCCCGCGTAGGTCACCGCCACCGCGGCGATGACCACGAAGGCCACCAGTTGGATCCGGTTCTTCCTTGCCAGCATCACGCACCTCCCAGCAACGTACCCAGCAACCCACCGAGCAGGCCGGGATCCGCACGCGAGGGGGTGGAGTCCTGCCCACCGGTGGCCGGGGGTTCCGTCCTGGGCAGCGGCAGGGCCGGGGCCTGCGGGTCCTCGGCGGGTGGAGCCCGGTCGGTACCCGGACCGGTGCCGGGAAGTTGCAGCGGCGGCTGCGAGGAGTCGGTGAAGTTCTGGAAGATCGAGTCCAGGTTCAGGTCCAGCCTGGCACGCACGTTGGCGTAGTCCCCCTTGACCACCGCCCCGGCCGCGGAGGGCAGCGGGTAGGTCGGCAGGATCTTCAACGCGGTCGGGAGATCCTGCCCGGCCTCGGCGAGTTTGGTCAACGTCGGCCGCAGGGCACGCAGGTTCGCGACCAGTTGCCGCTTGCTCTTGTGCACCGTGTCCACCGCGACCCCGGACAGCTCGTCAAGGGACTGCAGCATACCGACCAGCTGGTCCCGCTGCTCGGCGACGACCTGCAGGCCGGGCGCGAGGTTGTCCAGCGCGTCGGTGAGGTGCCCGGTCTGCTGGACCATGGTGCTGGACAACCGGTTCAGTCCTTCGATCGCCCGGATGATCTCGCCCTTGTGCCCGTCCAGCTCCGTGGCCAACGTATCCACATGGGACAGCAAGGCACGGATCTCGGCCTCGTTGCCGGAGAGCGCCTTGTTCAGCTCCTTCGCGATGTTCTGGAACTGCTCGATCCCACCGCCGTTCAGCAACAGGGACAGCGCCCCGAGCACCTCCTCCACCTCGGGGTTGCGGTTGGTCCGCGCCAGCGGGATGTGTGCGCCCTCGCCGAGCCGCCCGTGCGCCTGCTCCGCACCGGGTGCGCGCAACTCGACGAACTTCTCCCCGAGCAGGCTGGACTGGCGCAGCTCGGCGTCGGCGTTCGCGGGCAGCTCGACATCCCCGTTCACCGCCATGGTGACGACCGCCGACTTCGTGTCCCGCGCCAGCTCGATCTTCTCCACCCGGCCCACCGGCACGTCGTTCACCTTCACCCCGGCCTGCGGCACCAGGTCGAGCACATCGGCGAACTGGGCGGTGATCCGGTACGGGCGGTCACCGAGATCGGCCCCGCCGGGCAGCGGCGTGTTGTACAACCCGGAGAAACCGGCCGCGCCGCAGCCGCCGAGCGCGAGCAGCAGGACCACGACGACTCCCAGCCGGAGCACCTTCATCGGCCACCCCCGAAGTCCCTGCCGAACGCGTCGGCCAGCGGCAGGGGCAGCGGGGGCAGCTCACCGCGCTGGATCGCCGCGAGCATGTCCGAGAGCGAGGGCACGTCCAGCGCGCCCTCCACCACCTTGGCGATGGTGTCGCACAGGGAGCCGAGCGCGTCCGGTAGCTGCTCCGGGGTACCCGCGCTGACCAGCCGGCACAGCGTGGTGAGCAACGGGTGCGTGATCTCGTTCGGGTTGTACCGGATCTGGATGCTGCCGGAGGCCGCGTCGTAGGAGTTGATGAAGTTCGTCATCCCGGTGGGGCCGACGTCGAGCACCTCGGCCAGCGCGGCCCGCTGGTCCACCAGCACCCCGGTGATCCCAGCCAGCTTGTCCACATTGGAGGACAAGAGCTCCCGGTTCTCCTCGACGAACCCGTGTACCTCGTTCAGCGAGGTGGCCAGCGCGGACAGCGCGGCGCCCACCTCGTCGGAGTCCTCGGCGAGGAAGCCGCCGACGTCGGCCAGCCGCTCGTAGAACTCGTTCAGCTGCTTGTCGCTGCCGGCGAGCATGGTGGTGAAGGACTGCAGGTTCCGCACGGTGGCGAACAGGTCGCCCTCGGAGTTCTCCAGGGTCCTGGACAGCTCGGCGAGCCGGTGCGCGGTGTCGCCGAGGCTCTTGCCGTTGCCGTCCAGGTTGGCGGCCAGGGTGTCCAGCGCCCCGGAGAGCGCGCCCTCGGAGTTGGCCCCGTCCGGGCCGAGGCTGGTGGACAGTTCGTTCAGGTTGGCGTAGAGCTCGTCCAGCTCGGCCGGGGTCGCGGTGCGCTCCCGCGGGATCACGGTGCCGCCGCGGATGGCGGGCCCGCCGTCGTAGGCCGGGGTGAGCTGCACGTAGCGGTCGCTGACCAGACTCGGGGACACCACCACGGCCCCGGCGTTCGCCGGGACCTGGACCCCGTCGTCCACCAGCAGGTCCACCCGGACCCGGCCGCCCTCCGGGGTGACCTCGGTGATCTCACCGACCTGCACGCCGAGCACCCGCACCGAGGAACCCTCGTACAGCCCGACGGCCTTCTCGAAGTACGCGGACAGCCGGGTGCCACCGGCGTCGCGTACCAGCCACCACATGCCGGTGGCGAGCACCAGTGCGACGACACAGCCGATCGCCAGCCAGGAGTACAGGCTGCGCCCGGTGCGGGTCTCGATGGCCATCAGCGTCCCCCCTGTCCGGTGACACCCTGGTCCGGCGCGGCCAGCGGCGGGGTGCAGCCCTCGCGGTTGATCTGCGCCGCCCCCGCGTTGATCACCGGGGGCAGCAGGCCGCAGATGTAGCCCTCGAACCAGCGCCCGTTGCCGGTCGCGTTGGCGCCGAGCCTGGTGAACGGCGCCAGCAGTTCGAGGCTGCGGTTCAGGTTGTCCTGGTTGCGTTGCAACACATCGGTGACCGTGCCGAGCTTCTCCAGTGCCGGTCGCAGCTGCTGCCGGTTGTCGGCGACCAGGCCGGACAGCTGCTCGGCGAGTTGCCGGGTCCCGGTGAGCAGCCGGTGGATCGCGTCCCGGCGATTCTGTAGCTCGGTGAGCAGCAGGTTGCCGTCCTTGATCACCTTTTCCAGCTGCTCGTTGCGCTGCGCGAGGGTCTGCGAGAAGCGGCTGGTGTTGGCCAGCAGCGTGCGCAGTTCCTCGTCCCGGGAGGACACCGTTTCGGACAGCGCGGACAGGCCGTGCAACGCGTCCCGCATGTGCTTCGGGGTGTCCCGCAGGGTTTCCGAGAGCACGGTGAAGCTTTCCGCCAACCGGTCGGTGTCGATGTCCCCGACCGTGTTGGACAGCTCCTTGAACGCGTCCTGGAGCTCGAACGGGGTGCGGGTGCGCTGCACCGGGATGGGCTCCGCCGGGTCCTGCGACTGCTCACCTTTCGGCCGCACCGCGAGGTACTTCTCCCCGAGCAGGGTCTTGATCTCGATCGAGGCGGTGGAGGCGGCGCCGATCCGGGTGCCGGTCACGGTGAACTCCACCCGCACTCGCTTGCCGTCCAGCGCGACCTCGTCCACCTCGCCGACCTGCACCCCGGCGACCTGGACCTCGTTGTCCACGGCCAGCCCCGCGGACTCGGCGAAGTACGCCGAGTAGGTGGTCCCGTTGTCGAACAGTGGCAGATCATCGGCGGAGTACACGGTGATCACGATGAGCACCAGCAACACCAGTGTCACCCCGCCCACCGCGGACTGGTTGCGTTCTCGCAGACGTTTCATGACGGCTTGCACCTTTCCGGCTGCTCGGTTGCCGGGAGCGGCAGGATGGGCACGTTGAGATTCAACGAGGAGAGGCCGATGGTGCCGGAGAGCCCGCAGAGGTAGTAGTTGTACCAGCTCCCGTAGCTCAGCGTCCTGGTGAACTTCTCCAGGTTGCCGGGCATGATCTGCAGCAGGTGGTCGAGCAGTTCCTCGGAGTCGGCCAGGTTCCCGGACAGCTCCCCCAGCGCGGCGATGTCCTGCTTCAGATGTGGCCGGGCATCGGTGACCAGCCCTGCGGTCGCATCGGTCAGCTCACCCAGCGCGGACACCGCCTGCCCGATCGGTTCGCGCTGCTGGGCGAGCCCGGTGACCAGGTTCTGCGTGACCTGGACCAGGTTCTCGAACTGCGGGGTGCGCTGGTTGACCGTGTCCAGCACGGTGTTCAGGTTCCCGATCACCTCGCCGATCAGCTCGTCCTTCTTGGCGATCGTGGAGGTCAGCGAGGCGATATGGGACAGCAGGCTGCGGATCGTGCCGCCCTCGCCCTGGAAGACCTGGATGATCTCGTGGGACAGCGCGTTGACCTCTCGCGGATCCAGCGCGGTGAACAGCGGTTTGAACCCGTTGAACAGCACGGTCAGGTTCAGCGCCGGTTCGGTGCGTTCCAGCGGGATCGTCTCCCCCGCGGTCAGCACCCCCTCGCCGGCCACATCGGTGTTCAGCGACAGGTAGCGCTGGCCGATCAGGTTGCGGTACTTGATGGTCGCGGTCACCGAGGCGGGCAGGTCGCGCACCGACTCCACGGTGAAGTCCACCTCGGCCCGGTTGTCCCGGCTCACCGCGATGCGCTCCACCTGGCCGACCTTCACCCCGGCGATCCGCACGTCGTCGCCCGCCTTCAGCCCGGAGGCCTCGGTGAACCGGGCGGCATAGCCGGAGGTCTCACCGAAGTTGGTGTTCGCGATGGTCGCCCCGAGCACGGCGGTGAGCAGCACGGTCACCGCGGCGAAGATCAGGATCTTGATCAGTGAGGGGACGAAGCTGCGCATTACTCGACCGTCACCTCCGCCCCGCGGTACAGCGGGCCGACCAGCAGGCTGGTCCAGCCGGGTATCTCAGCCGGCGGCACCCCGAGCTGCCCGGCCCGCAGCCCGGCGATCAACCGACGCTCGGCGGGCGAGTTGGCCAGGGGCGGCGCGGCCGGCGTGCCACCACCGCCACCGGTGGTCTCCTCGAACCCGCGCGGAGAGTTCGGCGGGGCGGGTTTGCTCGCGCCGTCCTTGACCGGGCCCTCCGGCGGGTACTGCGGCCACCGGCCCGGCGCCGGGGCCTGCGGGTAGCAGCGGGGGCCGCGCTTGTCGTTGTACTCCGGCTCGTCCACCCCGGGCAGGTACTTGCCGCGGCTGGCGGTGAACCGGATGGTCACGTGGTTCATCTCGTCGGTGCCCTTGCCGAAGGCCGCCTCGGCGGCGGGAATCGAGTCGGCGAGCTGCTTGAGCATGCACGGGTACTCCGGCGCGTACTTCGCCAGCACGTCCAGGGTGGGCTGCACGGTGCCGGTGAGGTCGATCAGGTTCTCCTTGTTCACCTCGAGGAAGCTGCCCAGATCCGCCGAGGCGGTGCTGATCGTGGCGTACAGGCCGGTGAGTTGTTCCCGCTTCTCCAGCAGGGTCCGGCTGGTCGTGGTGAGATCGGACAGTGCCGTGAGGAAGTCCGGCGCGGCCTCGGCGTAGGTGTTCGCGGTGTCGGCAAGGCCGGTCAGGTCGGCCTTGAGGTCCGGCAGCGACGGGTTCATCCGCTCCAGGTAGTCGCCGAGCGCGACGAGGGTGTCGCCGAGTTGCTCGCCCCGCCCCTCCAGCGCGGTGGACACCGCGTTCAACGTGCTGGCGAGCTTCTGCGGCTGCACGGATTGCAGCAAGGGTAGGACGTTGCCGAGCACCCGTTCCAGCTCGATCGCCGTGCTGCTGCGGTCCTGCCCGATCACCGCGCCCCCTGCCAGCGACTCCGGCGCGGGTTTCTCCGGGATCTGCAGTGCCACGTAGCGCTCGCCGAACAGGGTCTTCGGCAGCAGCCGCGCGCTGACGTTGGCCGGGATCAGGTCGACCTTCTCCGGCTGCAGGGCGAGTTCCAGGGAGGCGTGGTCCCCGCGTGCCTCGATGGTGCGTACCTCGCCGACGAGCATGCCGCGAACCTTCACGTCCGCGCCCTCGCGCATCTGGTTGCCGACATGGCTGGTCTCCAGCCGGACCCCGATGTAGTCGACGAACGCCTTGTTGTAGATCGCGATCGTGGTCACGAAGAACAGCGCGACCACGACCAGGAACACCAGCCCCAGCACCTGGTGCCGCAGGCGGCGCAGCACAACCGACCGGCGAACGCTACTCATCAGTTCCTCCCCCGCGACCCCGCGCGAGCGGCCGGACGGCAGGTGCGCGCTCTCTGGTCACCTGGAGTGCCGCGGCTCGGTATGGTGCTACTCATCCGGAAATCCTCACCGTCGTCGTGGCGCCCCAGATCGCCAGGCTGAGGAAGAAGTCCAGCACCGCGATCAGCACGATCGAGGTCCGCACGGCCCGCCCCACCGCGATGCCGACCCCCGCGGGACCGCCGCGTGCGGTATAGCCGTAGTAGCAGTGCGAGAGCACCACCAGCACGCTGAAGATGATCACCTTGACGAAGGACCACAGCACGTCCTCCGGTGGCAGGAACAGGTTGAAGTAGTGGTCGTAGGTGCCTGCCGACTGCCCGTAGACCCAGATGGTGATCTGCCGTGATGCCAGGTACGAGGACAGCAGGCCCACCGCGTACAGCGGGATCACGGCGGCCACCCCGGCCAGCACCCGGGTGGTGACCAGGTACGGCAGGCTGGGCACTCCCATCACCTCCAGCGCGTCGATCTCCTCGGAGATCCGCATCGCGCCGAGCTGCGCGGTGAACCCGCAACCCACCGTGGCCGACAGCGCCAGCCCCGCCGACAGCGGCGCCACCTCCCGGGTGTTGAAATAGGCGGAGATGAACCCGGTGAGCGCGGCGGTGCCGAGCTGGTTCAGCGCCGAGTACCCCTGCAACCCGACGATCAGGCCGGTGAACAGGGTCATCCCGATCATCACGCCGAGGGTTCCGCCGATCACCGCCAGCGCACCGGTGCCGAAACTGACCTCGGTGAGCAGCCGCGCCGTTTCCTTGCCGTAGCGCCGCAGCGTGCGCGGCGCCCAGGCCAGCGCCCTGGCATAGAAGGAAAGCTGGCTGCCGAAACCCTCCAGCATCGCACCGGGGCGCGCGATGATCTCCAGGGTTCGGTCGGTCCGTTCCGAGTCGTTCGCTTGCGTCGTCATCTACAGCGCCTTCGGGGGAACGATCTGCAGGTAGATCGCGGTGAGCACCACGTTGATCAGGAACAGCAGCAGGAAGGTGATCACCACGGCCTGGTTCACCGCGTCCCCGACCCCCTTCGGCCCGCCGGCGGGGTTCAGCCCGCGGAAGGCGGCGACCACCCCGGCGACGAACCCGTAGAGGAACGCCTTGATCTCACTGATCCACAGGTCCGGTAGCTGCGCCAGTGCGTTGAAGCTGGCCAGGTAGGCGCCGGGGGTGCCGCCCTGCATGACCACGTTGAAGAAGTAGCCACCGAGCACGCCGACCACGCTGACCAGGCCGTTGAGCAGCACCGACACCACGATCGCGGCGAGCACCCTCGGCACGACGAGGCGCTGGATCGGGTTGACCCCGAGCACCTCCATGGCGTCGATCTCCTCGCGGATCTTGCGCGCCCCGATGTCCGCGCAGACCGCACTGCCGCCCGCGCCCGCCACCAGCAGGGCGGTGATCAGCGGACTGGCCTGCTGCACGATGGCCAGCGCGCTGGCCGCACCGGTGAAGGACTGCGCCCCGATCTGCTGGGTCAGCGAACCCAGTTGCAACGCGATCACCGCGCCGAACGGGATGGCCACCAGCGCTGTCGGCAGGATCGTGACACTGGCGAAGAACCAGCACTGCTGGATCCACTCGCGGAACTGGAACGGCCTGCGGGGAATCGCCCGCAGCACCTCGGCCGACAGGGTGGCCAGCCGCCCGACCTGGGCGAGCGCGGCGGCGCCGGGGATCGTGCTCCCCGCGGGTCGAGCACCCATCACGCCTCCGCATTCGCCGGTGAACAGGGATCAGATCTTGAGCGCGTGTGTCGCCGTGGCGCCCCCGTCCGCGACGAACTCGCCGCCGGTGCAGTACGAGCTTTCGTCGCTGGCCAGGAAGAGTGCCAGCCCGGCGATCTCCTCGGGCCGACCGACGCGCCGCAGCGCCACCTTCTTGCCGATCAAGGCCATGTCCGGCTCCACCCCACCGGCGGCATCCTGCACCATCCTGGTGTCGATCACACCGGGATGCAGCGAGTTCACCCGGATGCCCTTGTCCCCGAGCTCCAGGGCGGCCACCTTGGTCATCCCGCGGATGGCGAACTTGCTCGCGGTGTAGGCGACCAGGAACGGCATACCGGCCAGTCCCTCCACAGAGGACACGTTGACGATGGAACCACCGCCCGCGGCGGTCATCGGATCAACGACCGAACGCATTCCGAGAAACGTACCGACCTGGTTCACCCGCAGCACTCGCTCGTAGTCGGCGAGGCTGGTCTTCGCGAGTTCGGAGAAGTGCAGGATGCCCGCGTTGTTCACCAGCACGTTCAGCGCGCCGAACTCGGCGACGGCCCGTTCCACGGCCAGCGCCCAGTCGTCCTCGGCGCCGACGTCGAGATGCTGGTACGCGGCCGCCGGACCGAGCTCGTCGGCGAGTTGCTTTCCCTCGTCGTCGGTCACGTCGGCCAGGACGACGCGGGCACCCTCGGCGACGAAGCGGCGGGCCGCGGCGGCACCCTGGCCGCGGGCGGCGCCGGTGATCAGGGCGACCTTGCCCGCCAGCCTGCCGCTGGGTTCGCTACTCAGTGTTTGTTTTGAAACGCGCGACACGATCGGCTCGGCGGGGCTCGGACTCTGGCCCCGATCGTCACCACCGCGAGTCATGCGCCCCGCCTCCCCGCTCGTGGGCTGTCGCCGCGCGCGTTCTTCCACTCACCACTCGCAATCCAACCCGGCTCCACGGCGGTCACTTACATCATCTCCTCGGTCAGCGGCAGCATCACGGTCTTCAGCTCGGTGTAGGCCTCGAAGGCGGACCGGCCGCCCTCCCTGCCGAGCCCGGACTGCTTGAAGCCCCCGAACGGCAGGTGCGGTTCCACCTGGAAGCCGTTGATCCCGATCGTTCCGACCCGCAGCCTGCGGGACACGCGGAAGGCGCGCTGCACGTCGGCGGTGAACAGCCCGGCGCCGAGCCCGTACTCGGTGTCGTTGGCCAGCCGGACCGCCTCCTCCTCGTCGTCGAAGGGGACCACCGCGAGCACCGGGCCGAAGATCTCCTCCTGCGCGATGGTGGCCGCGTTGTCCACATCGGCGAAGATGGTCGGTGCGACGAAGTTGCCCGCGGCGAGGTCGCCTTCCAGCCGTTCCCCGCCACAGACCAGCCTGGCCTCTCGCTTGCCGGTTTCGATGTAGCCGAGCACCCGCTCCAGCTGGCGCTCGTTGATCAGCGGGCTGGAGATCACCCCGGGGTCGAAGGGGTCGCCGTAGGTGATCCCCGCGGTCATGCCCTGCGCGGCCGCGATGAACTCCTCGTAGACATCCCGCTGCACCAGTGCCCTGGTGTTGGCGACGCAGGCCTGCCCGGACAGGCCCATGGTGACCGCGCCGGTCACGGTCGCGGCGGCCAGCCCCACGTTCGGCGCGTCGCCGAACACGATCGCCGGGCTCTTCCCGCCGAGCTCCAGCGACACCCGTTTCAACGTGCCCGCCGAGGCCTCCACGATGCGCTTGCCCACCGCCCTGCTGCCGGTGAAGCTGACCTTGTCCACGTCGGCGTGGGTGATCAGCGGTTCGCCGACGGCCTCGCCGGTGCCGGTGACGACGTTCAGCGCACCGGCAGGCAGCCCGGCCTCGGCCAGCAACTCCACCATCCGCAGCACCGCGAAGGTGGCGTACTCCGAAGGCTTCAGCACCACCGTGCAGCCTGCCGCCAGCGCGGGCGCGACCTTCTGCGCGAACAGCAGGAAGGGTGCGTTCCACGGCAGGATCGCGGCGACCACGCCGATCGGTTCGCGGAAGGTGGCCGCGAGGTGGTCGCCGCCCTGGTACGGCGGCAGGGTCTGCCCGCCCACCTTGTCCACCCAGCCCGCGTGATGGTCGAACACGTCGGCGGCCGCGCCGACCGAGGTGGCGTAGATGCCGCCGAAGGACAACGGGACGGAGTTGTCCAGCGCCTGCAGGGCGCGCAACTCGTCGGCGTGCTCGCGCAGCAGGTTCGCGTAGCGGTGCAGCACCCCGATGCGCACGCCCGCCCTGGAGTTGGGCCACTCGCCGGAGTCGAAGGCCCTGCGGGCGGCGGCCACGGCGTCGTCCACATCGGCGCGGCCCGCCGCGGCGAACTCGCCGACATCCTCCCCGCTCGCGGGATGGCGGTGGGTCCAGGTGGCGCCCTCGCGGGCCGGCCCCCACTGGCCGTCGACGTAGAGCAGACCGGTCTTCAGGCCGAGCGATTCGCGGTGCGGTTGCACGGTGAGCGGCATGAGCTGGCTCCTCGGTGTGGGTGGGTTCAGGGCAAGGCGAGGATCTCCGGCGCGGCGAACATCCGTGCCGGGTCGCGTTCGGTGAAGTAACCGCCGACGGTGTCCGCGAGCTCGGCGAGGGTCCAGGTGTCGCCGGTGGTGTCGAACCGCTGCTCCACCGAGGGTGGCCGGAGCAGGGCGACCATGCCGCCGTGCACCACGAACACCTGCCCGCTGATCCGCCCGGCCGCCTCCCCGGCGAGGAAGGCGACGAACGGTGCGACATGGTCGACCGACAGCGGGTCGGTGCCGGTCTCCGGCGCGTCCCCGAAGACCTCGGCGGTCATCGCGGTGCGGGCGCGCGGGCAGATCGCGTTGGCGCGCACCCCGTAGCGGCCGAGCCCGCGGGCGGTCGCGACGGTGAGCGCGGCGATCCCGCCCTTGGCCGCGGCGTAGTTGGGCTGGCCTTCCGCGCCCACCAGGAAGGCCTCGGATGCGGTGTTCACCACCCGGCCGTACACCGGGCGGGCCTCCGCCTTGGATCGTTGCCGCCAGTAGGCACCCGCGTTGCGGGACAGCAGGAAATGCCCGCGCAGGTGCACCCGCAGCACGGCGTCCCACTCCTCGTCGGACATGTTGAACAACATCCGGTCGCGCACCACGCCCGCGTTGTTCACCAGGACGTGCAGGCCGCCGAGTCGCTCGGTGGCGGCGCCGATGAGCTCATCCGCGCAGGACCGCTCCGCGACATCCCCAGCGACCGGCAAGGCCGTGCCGCCACGGGCCTCGATCTCCTCGGCCACGGCCTTGGCGGCGCCACCGAGGTCGTTGACCACCACCGCGGCTCCCGCGTCGGCCAGCGCCAGCGCCTCGGCCCTGCCCAGGCCGGCACCCGCCCCGGTGACAACGGCGACCTTGCCCTCGAGGCCCGTCGGACTCAATCGAGCGTCACCACCTGACGGATCACCTCGGTGCTGCCCCTGCGCAGCAGGTCCAGGCCGTCGTTGAGGTCGGCGAAGCCGATTCGCCTCGAGATCATCCCGTCCAGGTCGAGCAGGCCCGCCCGCCAGAATCCCAGCATCCGGCCGGTGTCCCGGTGCACGTGCGCGGAGCCGTAGAACGAACCGAGGATCTTCTTGTCGTGCAGGAACAGCTCCTGCGCGCTGAACTCCACCATCGCGTCCGCCTTGCCGGCCCCGACGATCACCACCGAGCCGCCGCGGCGGGCGTTGTCCCATGCCGAGCGGATCGTGCCGGGCAGGCCGACGATGTCGAAGGCGTAGTCGAAACCCTCCGCCGCGGTCACGGCCTGCTTGAGCTCCTCGAGGCCCTCCGGAGTGGTCGCGTGGGTGGCGCCGAACCTCCTCGCGGTGTCGTGTTTGGCCTCGACCGGGTCCACGGCCACGATCGTGGTGGCACCCGCGATCCGCGCGCCCTGGATGACCGAGACCCCGACGCCGCCGCAACCGATGATCACCACGGTGGAGCCTGGTCGGACCTGTGCGGTGTTCAGCACGGCCCCGACGCCGGTGAGCACTCCGCAGGCGATCAGCGCGGCGGTCTCGAAGGGCACATCCGGGTCCACCTTGATCGCGCCGGCCGCGGGGACCACCACCTCCTCGGCGAAGGTGCCGAGGCCCGCGTAGCCGAACAGCGGATCCTCGCCGAGCCGGAAACGCGGCGAGCTGAACGCGGCGATCGCGTGCACCGCGCAGAGGTTGGGCTCGCCGCGCAGGCAGCTCGGGCAGGCACCGCACGGCGGGACGAACGAGACCGTGACGTGGTCACCCGGCGCGAGGTGCTCGACCGCCGAACCCACCTGCAGGACCTCGCCGGCCCCCTCGTGGCCGACCACGCCGGGCGCCAGCGCTGGCAGGGTGCCGTCCATCGCGGAAAGATCGCTGTGGCAGACGCCCGATGCCCGGACCCGGATCCGCACCTCGTGCGGGCCGGGATCGACCGTCGTGACGTCGTCCCGCAGCTCGAGCTTGTCATCGCCGATCGCGTTCAGCACGGCCGCTCTCACTCCGACTGCCCTCCCAGGGTCCACCGAACCGCCGTTGGTTCGTGTCTCAGGCCACAGACTAGAATCTGTTCTCGTCTTGAGCAAGCCCCTTCTCGCCGGCACTACTCCGCCATGAGCAGGGCGTTTTTCGGGCAGGACGCGACAGCTTGCGAAACACGTTCTACATCTTCGGCGGCAGGGTTCGGCTGGATGATCCGAAGCTCCTCGTCCTCGTCCAACTCGAAGACCTCGGGGGCGACGGCGACGCACACCTCGTTGGCCTCACACAGCGACCGGTCGACACTGACCTCCATGACTTCCTCCCGTCCGCATCCTGCGGTACAACTAGAACTTGTTCTACATTAGCGCGGCGGGTGGACCCGGTACCAGTTCAACGCCCGAGGTGGAGGTTTGGATGCGCATCAGCTACACACCCGAGCAGGCCCGGCTGCGCGACGAGCTGCGGTCCTACTTCGCGGAGTTGATGACCCCGCAGCGGTCCGAGGCCCTGCGCGGAGAGGGCGGGGAGTACGGCGACGGAACCGCTTACCAGGAGGTCGTGCGGGAACTGGGCCGGGAGGGCCTGCTCGCGCTCGGCTGGCCGAAGGCCTACGGCGGGCAGCAGAGATCCATGCTCGACCAGCTCATCTTCACGGACGAGGCGGCCACGGCCGGGGTGCCGGTGCCGTTCCTGACGATCAACACCATCGGCCCCACGATCATGCGCTACGGCACCGAGGACCAGAAGGCGTTCTACCTGCCGCGGATCGCCGCGGGCGAGGTGCACTTCGCCATCGGCTACTCCGAACCCGAGGCCGGCACCGACCTGGCCTCGCTGCGCACCCGCGCGGTACGCGAGGGTGACGAGTACGTGGTCAACGGCCAGAAGATGTGGACCAGCCTGATCGAGTACGCCGACTACGTGTGGCTGGCCGTACGCACCGACCCGGAGGCACGCAAGCACAAGGGGCTGAGCATCCTCATCGTGCCCACCTCGGCCGAGGGCTTCTCCTGGACCAAGGTGCGCACCATGGCCGGCCCCGGCACCAGCGCCACCTACTACACGGACGTGCGGGTGCCGGTCGAGGCCAGGATCGCCGAGGAGAACGAGGGCTGGCCGCTGATCACGAACCAGCTCAACCACGAGCGGGTCGCGCTCACCTCGGCCGCACCGGTGACCGCGGCGCTGCGGGCCGTGCGGGAGTGGGCCCAGCGGACCACGCGGCCCGACGGCGGTCGGGTCATCGACGCCGAGTGGGTGCGTATGCACCTGGCGCGGGTGCACGCGCACGTCGAGTACCTGAAGCTGCGCAACTGGGAGATCGCCTGGACGGCGGGCGAGTCGGCGGATCAGCTCGGGCCGGCGGAGCCCTCGGCGACCAAGGTGTTCGGCACCGAGCTGACCATCGAGGCGTGCCGGCTGCTGATGGAGGTCCTCGGCACCGGCGCCGTGGTGCGCGAGGGGTCCCCCGGTGCCGTCCTGCGCGGGCGCGTCGAGCGGCTGCACCGTTCCGCGCTGATCCTCACCTTCGGTGGGGGAACCAACGAGGTGCAACGCGACCTGGTGGCCGCGACCGCGCTCGGCCTTCCGGTCACCCGCTGACGCCCGTGTCCGATCCAAAGGAGTTGCCGTGGATTTCTCGTTCAGCGAAGCGCAGCGGGAGCTCGCCGCGCTTACCCGCCGCATCCTGACCGACCAGGTACCGCCGGAATCGTTGCCCGGTCATGGAACCGGCGGGTTCGATCGGGCGCTGTGGACCGAACTGGGCAAGGCGGGCGTTATCGACGCCGCGCTGCCATCCGCCGCGGGCGGCGGCGGGTTCGGGCTGCTGGAGCAGTGCTCGATCCTGGTCGAACTGGGCCGGGCCGCCGCCCCGGTCCCCTACCTGCCCGCCGTCACCATGGCCGGGTCGGCACTGGCCGAGTTCGGCGACGGCGAGTTGCTGGAACGCTGGCTGGTCCCGACCCTGCGCGGTGACCGGCTGCTCACCGCGGCACTGCCGGATCTCGGCACGCCGTGCGGGTTCACCGCCGAGCGCGCCGGCAGCGGCTGGCGCGTCTCCGGCGGCCAGACCGCGGTGCCCTTCGCCGCCTTCGCCGACGGGTTCCTGCTGCCGGCAGGCACCGCGGACGGCGAGGTGCTGCTGCTCGTGGAGCGCGACCGGCCCGGCCTGTCCGTGCTCGAGCAGCGGGTGGTCGACCGGGGCGACGCCGGGCTGGTGGAGGCGAGCGACCTGGACCTGCCCGCGGGTGCCGCGCTGGGCGAACCCGGCGCCGGCCTGGTGGAGTGGTTGCGGCTGCGCGGAACCGTCGGGCTGGTGGCCGCGCAGTTCGGGGTGCTGGAACGCGCGCTGGAGCTGACCGCGCAGTACGCGCGCGAACGCACCCAGTTCGACCAGGTCATCGGCGGCTTCCAGGCGGTAAGGCAGCGGCTCGCGGACGCCTACCTCGACGTGCAGGCCGTGCGGCTGACCCTGTGGCAGGCCGCCTGGTGCCTCGCCGAGGGGGAATCGGCCGACTCGACGGTCGCCACGGCGAAGTTCTGGGCCGCCGAGGCGGGACACCGGGTGGCGCACACCGCGGTGCACATCCACGGCGGGGTCGGTATCGACGTGGACTACCCGCTGCACCAGTACTTCGTCGCGGCCAAGCGCAACGAGTTCGCGCTCGGCGGCGCCACCGCGCAGTTGCGTGCCCTCGGCGACCTGCTGGCGGAGGAGACGTGAGCAGCCCGGCGACCGAGGTACCCACGGTCACCGACCTGCTGCTGGCCAGGGCCGGTGACGACCATCCCGGCCTGCGTTTCGAGGAGCGGACCTGGTCCTGGTCGCGACACGTCCAGGCGTGCGCCGAGCACGGGGCCGCGCTGCGCTCCCTGCTGGCGGCGGGGTCGCCGGGGGCACCGCCGCATGCCGGGGTGCTGGCGGACAACGTGCCCTCCTGGTCCTTCCTGCTCGGCGGGGCCGCCTTCGCGGGCGCGGTCCTCGCCGGGCTGAATCCGGTCCGCAGGGGCGAAGCGCTGGCCAGGGACGTGCGGTTGGCCGACTGCCGGGTGGTGCTGGCCCAGCGCGAGTACCTCCCGCTGCTGGCAGGACTGGATCTCGCCGGAGCCAGGGTGATCGACCTCGACGGCGGCGAATGGGCGGACCTGCTCGCCGCCCACCGGGGTGCCGCGCCCGACCCGGTCGCCGCGGCACCCGACGACCTGCTGATGCTCATCTACACTTCGGGCACGAGCGGCGACCCGAAGGCGGTCCGCTGCACGCACGGCAAGATCGCCTTTCCGGGGCGGATGCTCGCCGACCGGTTCGGACTGTCCACCAGCGACACCGCCTATGTCGCGATGCCGCTGTTCCACTCGAACGCGGTGCTGGCTGGTTGGTCGGTCGGGCTGGCCGCGGGCGCGACGATCGCGCTGCGCCGCAGGTTCTCCGCATCCGGATTCCTCCCCGACGTCCGCCGGTTCGGGGCCACCTACGCCAACTACGTGGGTACGCCGCTGTCCTATGTGCTCGCCACGCCACGGAAACCGGATGACGCGGACAACCCGCTACGGCTGGTCTACGGCAACGAGGGTGCCGAGGCCGACCTCGCCACCTTCGCCGAGCGGTTCGGCTGCGATGTCGTGGACGCCTTCGGCTCCACCGAGGGTGGGGTCGGGTTCGCGCGCACCCCGGACACGCCGAGTGGCTCGCTCGGCAGGCCGGCCGAGGGCGTGCTGGTGCTGCACCCGGACACCGGCGAACCGTGCCCACCAGCCGAGTTCGACGGTGCGGGCAGGCTGCGCAATGCCGAGGAAGCGGTGGGGGAGCTGGTGAACGCGGCCGGGACCGGGTGGTTCGCGGGCTACTACCGGGACCCGGCCGCCGACGCCGAGCGGGTGCACGACGGCAGGTACTTCACCGGTGACCTCGCCTATCTGGACACCGACGGCTTCTGCTACTTCGCCGGCCGCCGCGGCGACTGGCTGCGTGTCGGCGGGGAGAACCTCGGCACCGCGCCGATCGAACGGGTGCTGCTGCGCCATCCCGACATCGCGGAGGCCACCGTGTACGCGGTGCCGGACGAGCGGGTCGGCGACGCCGTGATGGCGGCGCTGGTGCTCGCCGAGGGCGCGACACTCGGGCCTGCGGAGTTCGGCGAGTTCCTCACCCGGCAGGCGGACCTCGGGCCCCGGCAAGTCCCCCGGTACGTGCGGATCAGCGGGGAACTGCCCCGTACCGCCACCTACAAGGTACTCAAGCGCGAGCTGTCCACCCAGGGCACGCGCTGCGCCGACCCGGTGTGGCGGCTTCGCGGGAACGACACCCAAACAAAAACCAAACCGGCGATCAGGTACTCCCCCGGCTTCTGATCGCTGGTAGCTTGCCACCACGGAGTTCCTGCTGGGGAGGTATCCATGCGGAAGGCACTGTCCGTCCTCGCCGCGCTGCTGGTGACGTTCGCGCTGACCGCACCGGCCGCGCACGCGGCGCCCACCCGGATCGACGCGAACGACTTCCGGCTCCGGGCGAGCGGCTACAACCCGGTGATCAGCAGGCTGGACGGGGCACTGCGGAACGTCTCCTTCTCGGCTGTGCTGGACAGTGCGAACCGCGCCGGGGTGACCGGAAGCGGGTGCCGTCCCGGCGCGGCCAACCAGGTGGCTTCGTTCTGCTGGAACTCCGGCGACAACGGCACCGGTGCCTGGTACCCGCAGGGCATCAGCTCCACCGCGGACGCCTACGGCAGCGGCACGTACGAGGGCCGGACCGCGCTGTTCGCCAGCTGGTACTACAAGGGTTCCGGCAACAACAAGGGCGTCCGGGTGTCCTTCGTGGACTACGCGAACCCGGGTGCGCCACGGTACCGGCACGTGCTCCTGGTCGAGCCCTACACCAACTCGGCGGGACAGCCCGACTTCCGCGCGGTAGGCGTGCACGCGGGCGGCATCTTCGCCTACGGCCACTACCTGTACGTCGCGGACACCTGGGGCGGGTTCCGCGCCTTCGACCTGCGACACCTCTGGCAGGTCTCCACCGGGGACAAGGGCAGGATCGGCAGGCAGGCCGACGGTTCCTACCACGCGCACAACTACCTGTTCGTGCTGCCGCAGGCGCGGACGTTCACCGCGTCCACCACCGACGGCACCGCCCGGCTGCGCCACTCCGCGGCCTCGCTCGACCGGACCAGCACCCCGGACAGCGTGGTGGTGCCGGAGTACAGCTCCGGCGGCAGCGGAACCAGGGTGGTCCGCTTCCCGATCGACTACACCGACCGGATGTTCAAGGAGTCCGCGGACGGCTACACGCACGGCACCGAGGGGTACCGGGTGGACATCCGGAGCATGCAGGGCGCCACGGCGATCGACGGCGAGTTCTTCGTCTCGGCCAGTGCGGGCTCGGGCAGCCGCGGCTCGCTCTACACCTTCACCTCGGGCAGCGGGCCGAGCAAGCACAGCGGCGCGCAGCCGATCGGGCCCGAGGACCTCTCCTACCGTGGCCCGAACAACCAGCTGTGGGGCCTGACCGAGTACCCGGGCAAGCGGTTCGTCTACGCGGTGGACCCACGCCGGTTCTGAGCCTGTTCCCGAACTGGGGTCAGCTGCCCGAGATGAGTGGAGAACGCGCGGTGGCGAGGAACCGGCATTGAGCCCGCGGTCTTCCGCGCCTGACGGTCCGTGTGCGATACTCCGATCGCCAGGCGCGGTCCCGCGCCCAACTCCCAGTCCCGGCGCTCACGCCGCCGGCCAGAGCGGGAGCAAAGGGGGCTCCAGCCCTCGGGACGCCGGTTACCGATGCCCTTTCCGGCGGGCTTCGCGAGCGTGAGTCGTGGTGCGCCGCCGACGAGAGGTGCAGGATGACCAGGCGGAGTTCGTTCAAACGGCTCGTACGCGCGCGGATGGCGAAGACGGGCGAGAGCTACACGGCGGCACGGACGCGATTGCTGGCGGCGCATGACCAGGAGCCTTCCGGCCGTTCGGCCTCGGGGACCGCTCCCCGGCTGGCGACCTCGGACGAGTCGATCCGGCGGCGGACCGGCCGCGGCTGGGAACAGTGGTTCGATCTGCTCGACGAGTGGGGCGCCGCGGAGCGATCCCATCGGGATATCGCGCGCTGGGTCGCCGGCCAGTTGGGGATCGAACCACTGGCATGGAACGCACAGGCCGTGGCAGGCGGTTACGAGCGTGCCCGCGGTATCCGGGAGGTCGGCGAGCGTGCCGACGGGTTCGCGGTGACGGCACAGAAGACCATGATGGTGTCCCCGGACCGGCTGTTCGACCTGTTCGTCGACGAGTCGCTGCGGCGGCGCTGGCTGCCCGACGGCGAGCTGCGCGAACGCACCGCGACGAAACCGCGGTCGGCCCGGTTCGACTGGCTCGACGGGGAGACCCGGGTGCACGTCGTCTTCGACCGGAAGGGAGAGCGCGCAACCACGGTGGCCGTCGAGCACGCGCGACTCGCCGACGCCGATGAGGCCGAGCGGATGAAGACCTACTGGCGGGAGCGGCTGGCCACGCTCAAGGGACGGCTCGAGCGGGGCGAGATCCATGCCTGAGCTCAACTACCTGGCGATCGGGGTGGCGACGGTGGCCGCGCTGATCGCCAGCGGAGCATGGTACGCGGTGCTCGGCGGCCACCTGGGACGGCTGCACGAGGCGTACGCGGGCGACCCCCGGCCCGCCGCGGTCACGGTACCCGTCGAGCTGGTGCGTAACGTGCTCGTCTCCGCAGTGGTGGCCGGGCTGGCCGGGCCGCTCGGGATCAGCGGCTTCGGCGCCGCGGCGCTACTCGGGCTCGTCCTGTGGGTCGGCTTCCCCTTCGTGTTGCTCACCGGCTCCGTGTTCCACGAGAGGGTTCCCGCGAAGCTCGCCGCGATCCATGCCGGCGACTGGCTGCTGAAGCTGCTCGCGATCACCGTGATCGTCGGGGGATGGCGATGAGCAGCCACAGCTGCGCCCGACCGCGAGGTCGGCGGGCAGCGGGTCGGCCGGGTCGGCCGGTGAGCCGGCGCCGCCGAGGATCGCGACCGCCCGCTCGGCCATCGCGCGCAACGGCTGGCGTGTGACGGTCAGCGGCGGGGCGGTGAAACTCGCGTCCGGGCTCCCGTCGCAGCTGATCACGGCGAGCCGGTCCGGTATCCGGATGCCGTCGGCGTACGCGGCGGCCAGTAGCCCGATCGCCTGCTCGTCGGTGGCCGCCACCAGCGCGCGGGGCACCCGGCCATCCCGCGCCAGCGAGGCGAACAGCTCGGCCGCGGCCGCACGCGTGTAGGCGCAGCGCAGCGGCTCGGTGGCGCCGGTGGCCGCGCACCAGGCGGCGACGCGCTCACCCACCGGGCCGTGATCGGTGGGACCGGCGAGGAAGGCGATCTCGGTGTGGCCGTGCTCGCGCAGGTGTGCCACGGCCGCCGCGATCGCCGCGCCGTTGTCCCCGGCGATCAGCGGCGCGTCCGATCCGGGTGGACGATGGTGGACGTAGACGGCCGGGGTGCCCGCGGCCAGTGCGCGGGCGACCGGGTCGGCCGGGCCACCGGCGGACACCACCACCACGCCCTCGACCTGGGCGGTGAGCAGCATGTCCACCGCCAGGGACTGGCGCGGGGCGTCGTAGTCCGAGTTGGCCGTGACGGTCAGCTTGCCCGCCCCGATCAGTGCGGTCTCCAGGTACCGGCCGAGCGCGGCGAAGTACGGATTGGTGGTGTCCGGCAGTACCAGGCCGACCAGGCCGGACCTGCCGGAGCGCAGCGCGGCGGCGGCCCGGTTGCGGCGGTAGCCGAGCTCGCGCACGGCCGCCAGCACCCGGGCGCGGGTGTGCTCGGCCACCGGGCGCGGCCCGTCGTTGAGCACGTAGCTGACCACCGCCGCCGAGGTGCCTGCCCGCCTGGCCACGTCCGCGATCGTCACTGCCACCCGCGTTATCTCCTTGACCGTCTCGGGACACCCGATCATGCTGAGTCTAAACGTTTAGACACGAGGATGGTCATGCACACGCGCTACGAACTGCACTGTCATCTGGACGGCTCTGTCCGGCAGGGCACGGTCGCCGAACTGGCCGCGGACCAGGGTGTCCGGCTCGAAGGACCGGTCGAGAACCTGGTCGTGGCCCCGCCGGTGTGCGCGAACCTGATGGACTACCTGACCCGCATCGACGCCGTGCTCGAGGTGCTGCAGACCCCGGACTCCCTGCGCCGGGTCGCCCGGGAGCTGGTCGAGGACTGGGCCCTCGACCGGGTCGGCTACGGCGAAGTGCGGTTCGCGCCGCAGCTGCACGGGCGAGCGGGGGCGACCATGGACGAGGCGGTGCGCGCGGTCGCCGAGGGACTCGCCGAGGGCCGCGCCGCCACCGGGGTGCGGACCGGGCTGCTGCTGTGCTGCCTGCGCCAGCAGTCGCCGGAGGTCAGCGAGCAGGTGGTGGACACCGCGCTGCGGAACCGAACCCTGGTGGCGGGCGTGGACCTGGCGGGGGACGAGAGCCGCGCGGGTGCTCCCCACCGCCCGGCCTTCGACACCGCACACGCGGCCGGGCTGCCGGTCACCATCCACGCGGGCGAGGCGGCCGGACCGGAGAGCGTCTGGGAGGCACTGGACGTGCTCGGCGCGGCGCGGATCGGGCACGGCGTGCGGGCGGCGGCCGATCCCGCGCTGGTGGCCCGGCTGCGTGCGGAGCGGATCCCGCTGGAGTTGTGCCCGGTGAGCAGCGTGCAGACCGGCGCCGTGCCGAGCCTCGCCGAGCACCCCGCGGATCGGCTGCTGGCGGCGGGGCTGGCGGTCACCATCAGCACGGACGCGCGCACCACCTCGGCGACCACTGTCGAGCGGGAGTTCACCGAGCTCGGCAGGCAGTTCGGCTGGGCGGCCGAGCACGAGCGGCGCTGCCAGGACAACGCCCGCGCGGTGATCTTCGCGGCGAGCGCACCGGCGCCTCCTACGGCGGCCGCACCGCGGGACCGGTGACCTCGACCGGCCGGCTCAGTCCGACTCAGTCCGCGGGGGCGGTGATCGGACGCAGCCGGCGGGGGCCGGTGTCCGGCCGGGAAGGGGGCGGTCCGAGCACGAGCCGGGCGTTGGCCACGAAGGCGCCATCGGGCGAGGTCAGGATCGGTTCCAGCGCCAGCGAGCGGACCTCGGGGTTGTCCTCAGCCAGCGCGGCCACGCGCAGCACCAGGTCCTCCAGCGCGGCGAGGTCCACCGGGTCGTCACCCCGGTACCCGGTGAGCAGCGGCGCCGTCCGCGGCTCGCGCACCAGGGTGGTCGCGTCCACATCGGTCAGTGGCACCGCGCGGTAGGCGGTGTCCCCGAGCAGGCTGCTGACCACGCCGGACAGCCCGAAGGACACCAGCGTGCCGAAGGAAGGGTCGTCCTGCAGCCCGATCACGCAGGACGTCCCCTTCGGCGCCATCCGCTGTACGTACACCTCGTCCATCCCGGACACCTCGCGCAGGTCACGGTAGCTGGTGCGCACCGAGTCCTCCGAGGTCAGGTCCAGCCGGACCCCGATCAGGTCCGGCCTGCCGCGCAGGCGCTCGTCCACCGCCTTCAGGGTCACCGGGTAACCGAGCTCGGCGGCCGCGGCCACGGCCTCATCCGCCCCTGCCACCACCCGGAACGGCACCACCTCGATCCCGTAGCAACCCAACACCCGCAAGGCGTCGTCGTCCCCGAGCGAGATCGTCTTCCCCTCGGCCTCCGCGAGCACCTCGCGGACCACGGCCTGGCCCTGCTGGGGATGCGTGCCACCCGGGCGGGCCGGGTTTCCCTGCGGGCGCTGCCGCCATGCCGCGTACCGCACCACCCTGGCCAGCGCGTTCACCGCCCGCTCGGGGCTCGGGTAGGAAGGGATCGAACCGCGGGTCGGCGAGCCGTCCTCGCTCAGCACCGCCAGTTCGTCGGGCACACCTTCGGCGGCGAGGAAGGTGGACACGATCGGCTTCTCGCCCTGCCGCTCGGTCTCCACCACGGCCTCCCGCAGGGCGCGCGCGTAGCTCGTGCCGGGGATCGCCAGCGGCGGCACGAACACCACCACCAGCGCGTCGACCTCGGCCGAGGTGAGGGCCTCGGCCACGGCGGCGGCGAAATCCTCCGGGTCGGCCTGCGCGCCCACGTCCACCGGGTCGATACCCAGCCGCAACCCCTGCGCCCGCGCGGTATCGGCGGCGAGCAGGCCGATCGCGCTGGAGTTTCCGACGATGCCGATCCGCGAACCCGCGGGCAGCGGTTGGTGCGCGAACACCAGTGCGGTGTCGAACAACTGGGCCAGGGTGTCCACGCGCACGACGCCCGCCTGTTCGAACAGTGCCTGCACACTGGACTCGTCCACTTCGGCCGAGGTGGCCGCGAGCTGCGGCCGCACCGCGTGCCGCCCCGATTTGACCGCGACGATCGGCTTGTTCCTGGCCAGCCTGCGCGCGAGCCGGGCGAACTTGCGCGGGTTGCCGAAGGACTCCAGGTACAGCAGGACCAGGTCGGTGTCCGGGTCGCTCTCCCAGTACTGCAGCAGGTCGTTACCGGACACATCGGCACGGTTGCCCGCGGAGACGAAGGTGGAGAGACCGAGCCCGCGGGCCTCGGCGTCGGCAAGGATCGCGATGCCGAGCGCGCCGGACTGGCAGAAGAATCCGGTACGTCCCCTGGCCGGCAGCCGTGGCGCCAGTGTCGCGTTCAGCCGGACACCGGTGTCGGTGTTCAGCACGCCGAGCGCGTTCGGTCCGACCACGCGCATGCCGTGCGCCCTTGCCTCACCGACCAGCCGCAGCTCGGCGTGCAACCCGTGCGGGCCCGCCTCGGCGAACCCGCCGGAGACGATGAGCAGGGTCTTCACACCTTTCTCCAGCGCGCCGTCGAGTACCGACTCGACCTGACTCGCCGGGACGGCCACGACCGCGAGATCGACAGGGTCGGGGATGTCCAGCACCGAAGGGTAGGCGCGGACCCCGCGTACCGAGCGGTGCTCGGGGTTGACCGGATACACGGTGCCCGCGAAGTCGGCGGACAGCAGGTTGGTCAACGCGACGTAGCCGATCTTGGTCGGATCGGTGGAGGCTCCGATGACGGCGACCGAGGTCGGATGCAGCAGGTTGTGCACGCTGCGCGCCTCGGCGGCCTGTTCCCGGGACCGCGCCACCTCCAGCGACTCCTCGGTGGGGTCGAGGTCGAACTCCAGGTGTACGAGTCCCTCGTCGAACTCCCTGCTGACCTGGTACCCGGCGTCCCGGAACACCCGCACCATCTGGGAGTTCTCGGCGAGGACCTCGGCGACGAACCGGCGCAGCCCGCGCTCGGACGCGGCGGCGGCGAGATGCTCGAGCAGGATCGAACCGAGCCCCCTGCCCTGGTGCGCGTCATCCACCAGGAACGCGACCTCGGCCGAGTCCCCCTCCTCCAGCCGCTCGTACCGGCCGACGGCGACGATCTCGTCCCCGAGCAGCGCCACGAAGGCGGTCCGGTCGTGGTGGTCGACGGTGGTGAACCGGTCCAGGTCCCGCTGCGGGATACGCGGGTAGGCACCGAAGTAGCGCAGGTACCTCGTCCGTTCGGAGAGCCTGCCGTGCAGCGCTACGATCGCCTCGGCGTCGGCGGGCACGATCGGCCGCAGGTGCACCGTTCCGCCGTCGGACAGCAGGACGTCGGCTTCCCATCTGCGGGGGTAGTCGTAGGGGTCGCGGGAGTCGTCGGTGTGCATCACGGATCAGTCCCTCGGATCGTCGGGGTCGAGACCGTGCAGCGGGAAGACCGCGCGTCGAGTCTCCCGGATCGCGATATCCACCGCGTCATCGGCGCCATCACCCCAGTGGCTGAATCCGGTGTCCCGGTCATCGGTCATCGTGGTCGGCAGTTCGACCCGTGGTGCGGTGTCCCTGACCGTGCGTACCCAGTTGGATGGTACGGGTGTCCGCGGCGCGAGGTCCCGATCGAGCACCGTGGCGATCAGATGCGTCCAGGACCGCGGCACCACACGGAACAGTTGGTACCCGCCGCCGCCGACGGCGAGCCACCTGCCGTCGGCACAGCTCTCGGCGAGACCACGCAGGGTCCGGTAGATCGTGCGGTGCCCGTCCACCGAGAGGGAGAGGTCGGCGAGCGGGTCCTCCGCATGCGAGTCGACCCCGCACTGGGTCACCAGGATCTGCGGCTTGAACTGACCCAGCAGGGAAGGAACCACCGCGTGGAAGGCGCGTAACCAGCCCGGGTCCGCGGTGTTCGGCGGCAACGGGATGTTCACCGCCGAACCCTCCGCACCCTCCGTGCCGATCTCACTGGAGTACCCGGTACCGGGGAAGAGGGTGAAGGGATGCTGGTGCAGGGAAATGGTCAGCACCCTGGGGTCGCCGTAGAAGGCGGCCTGCACCCCGTCGCCGTGGTGCACGTCCGTGTCCACATAGGCCACCCGGCTGAAACCGTTGTCCAGCAGCCAGGAAATCGCGACCGAACAATCATTGTAGACGCAGAAACCGGAGGCGCGGTCGCGCATCGCGTGGTGCAGGCCACCCGCGATGTTGACGGCACGACGCGCCCCGCCCTCCGCGATGGTGCGCGCGGCGAGCATGGTCGAGCCGACGACCAGCGCGGAGGACTCGTGCATGTCACTGAAGACGGGATTGTCGGGGGTGCCGAGGCCATGCCCGACGTCATGGCCCACCATGGGTGCCTGCTTCACCGCTTCGAGGTACTCCGGCACGTGCGCGCGGTGCAGCTCGGCCGCAGTGGCCGGTTCGGGAACCAGCAACGGTATCCCGTCGAGCACACCGAGGCTGTTGGCGAGCCGGATGGTCAGGTCGAGCCGGATCGGGTTGAACGGATGGTCGCCACCGAGGTCGTAACCCAGCAGCGCGGAGTCCCATACGACAGCGGACGGACACATGAGGTGAGCCTAATGGCTTTCCCGGCAGGACAAGGACCGGCGGTGAGCCGAGGCACCGGAGGCCGCCGGTCACGCTGGGGCATTCACCGGTTACCCGTAACGCCCGCACTTCCTGTCAGGGGTAGCGACTACCATAGGTAACGCGGACGAAGGGGACAGCGTGAACGAGCTCATCGACACCACAGAGATGTACTTACGAACCATCTTCGAGCTCGAAGAAGAGGGCGTCGTACCACTGCGCGCGCGGATTGCCGAGCGCCTCCAACAGAGCGGGCCCACGGTGAGCCAGACGGTCGCCAGAATGGAACGCGACGGTTTGGTGGTGGTAGCCGACGACCGGCATCTGCAACTGACCGACCACGGGCGGGAACTCGCCATCGCCGTGATGCGTAAGCACCGGCTGGCCGAGCGCCTGCTGGTCGACGTGATCGGACTCGAGTGGGAACACGTGCACAACGAGGCATGTCGGTGGGAGCACGTGATGAGCGAGGCGGTGGAACGCAAGCTCGTCAAGCTGCTCGACCACCCGACCACCTCGCCGTACGGCAACCCGATCCCCGGGCTGGACAAGCTCGGTGAGGGCGGCGAGCCGGCCCCGCCCGCGGAGTCGGATCTGGTCCGGCTGGACGAGTTCGCCAGGGCCGGCGGCGGCAAGGTGGAGATCCGGCGGATCGCCGAGCACGTGCAATTGGACGAGGCCCTGATGACCGAGCTGAAGCTGGTCGGGCTGGCCCCGGGCAACACCGTGCGGGTGGGCAAGGCCAACGGTGCGGGCTCCACGATCGAGGTCATCGGCGAGAACACCACGGTGCAGGTCCCGTCCTCGGTGCTGCACGCCGTGCTGGCGCAGGCGCGGTGACGGCGGCCGATCCCGCCGTGCTCGCCGCCGAGGCTTTCCACGCCACGCACGGGCGAACACCCGATGGAGTGTGGTCAGCACCCGGAAGGGTGAATCTGATCGGTGAGCACACGGACTACAACGACGGCTTCGTCCTGCCCTTCGCCCTCCCGCACCGCATCGCCGCCGCTGGCGCGGCCAGGGATGACCAGGTGCTCACGGTGTCCACTCTCGGCTCCGACGGGCGGCTCCAGCAGGCGGACCCGGTGACCATCCCCGGCCTACGCCCCGGCGAGGGCACCGGGTGGTCCGCCTACCCGATCGGGGTGGCCTGGGTACTGCACCAGCAGGGCGTGGATCGCGGCGCCGACCTGGTACTCGCCGGTGACGTGCCGACCGGCGCCGGCCTGTCCTCCTCCGCCGCGCTCGAATGTGCCGTCGCGCTCGCCCTGCTGGGCCTCGCCGGTCACGCGGACCCGGACAGCTCCCGGCGTGCCGAGATCGCGAAATGGGCCCAGCGCGCGGAGAACGAGTTCGTCGGCGTGCCAACCGGCGTGCTCGACCAGACCGCGTCGATGTGCTGCGTCAGCGGCCACGCGCTGTTCCTCGACGTGCGCTCCGGCGATGCCGAACAGGTTCCCTTCGACGCGGCCGCCGCGGGGCTGCGTGTCCTCGTGATCGACACCCGCGCCAAGCACGCGCACAGCGAGTCCGGCTACGGCGACCGCAGGCGCGGCACCGAGCGGGCCGCGGACCTGCTCGGGGTGAAGGCTCTGCGGGACATCGGCCCGCGGGGGCTCGCCGCGGCGGAGCACACCTTGCCCGAGCCGCTCCGCCCCCTGGTGCGGCACGTGGTCACCGAGAACCAGCGTGTGCTCGAGGTCGTGGAACTGCTGAGGGCGGGACAGCTCGCCGAGGTCGGGCCGCTGCTCGATACGTCACACGACAGCCTGCGCGACGACTACCAGGTGTCCTCCCCTGAGCTGGACCTCGCGGTCGACGCGGCACGCCAGGCGGGTGCGCTGGGCGCCCGGATGACCGGGGGCGGGTTCGGCGGATCGGCTATCGCGCTGGTCAGGGAGGCCGACCGGGAGGAGATCGAAGCGGCGGTGCGAGCCCGGTTCGAGCACGCCGGGCTGCGCGCGCCCCGCATGTTCGTGGCGGTCCCCTCCGCCGGAGCGGGCCGCGCCTGACCGGTGACCGCGGTTCGGCACCCGGCGCCCGCGCCGGGCAACCCCGGTCCTTCTCGGACGTCACTGTCCATGCACACTGAGATTCGTATGCGGAGATCCCGGACCCGGTTCGTGCTCTCCCCCACCAGCGAGAAAGGCCCGGACGAGCATGCCCACCGCGACGGAGAAGCAGGACAAGCCCCGCAAGCTGGTCGTCACCGGCGGCGCGGGCTACATCGGCAGCGTCTGCGCCGCACGCCTGGTGGAGGCGGGCCATGAGGTGGTGGTGGTCGATGACCTGTCCACCGGGCACGCGGACGCGGTCCCCCATGGCGCACGATTCATCGAGGGCGACGCCGCCGAGACGGCGGAGACGCTGCTGGCCGAGGGGTTCGACGGGGTGCTGCACTTCGCCGCGAAGTCGCTCGTCGGCGAGTCCATGCAGGCTCCCGGCCTGTACTGGCATGGGAACGTCCTCACTTCCTTGCGGCTGCTGGAAGCCATGCGCACGCACGGCACACCGCGGCTGGTGTTCTCCTCCACCGCGGCGACGTACGGCGAGCCCGAGCAGGCCCCGATCCCGGAGTCCGCGCCGACGAGGCCGAGCAACACCTATGGCGCCACCAAACTGGCCATCGACCACGCGATCACCAGCTACGCCCGCGCGCACGGGCTCGCCGCGGTGAGCCTGCGGTACTTCAACGTCGCGGGCGCCTACGGGAACTACGGCGAGCGGCACACCACCGAAACCCATCTGATCCCGCTGGTGCTCCAGGTCGCCACCGGCGACCGGACGCAGGTGCAGATCTATGGCGACGACTACCCGACCGAGGACGGGACGGCGGTCCGCGACTACATCCACGTGAACGACCTTGCCGAGGCCCACCTCCTCGCCGTGGCGCACGCCCGGCCCGGGGAGCACCGGATCTACAACCTGGGCAACGGCACCGGCTTCTCCGTGCAGCAGGTGATCGACACCTGCCGCGCGGTAACCGGCCACGCCATCCCGGCGGTGCTCGCCCCGCGCCGGGCCGGCGACCCGGCGGTGCTGGTGGCCGCCAGCGACCGGGCCAGGGAGGAGCTCGGCTGGAAGCCCGAGCGGGCCGAGCTGTCCGAGATCGTCGCCGATGCCTGGACCTTCACCCAGGGCCGCGCGGCGCGGTAGCTCGGCCGAACGGGCGTTCCAGATCGAGGACGTCCTCCGCCTCGGCGAGCGTCAGCAGCCTCGCCGGCGGCATCCCCGCCCGGAGCGCGCGCACCATCAGTCCGGAAAGGACATGCGCGGGGTCCGCTCGTAGCGCACTGTCGAAGGCCATGCCCGCCAAGGCACCTTCCCCGCGCATGTACGCGGAGTAGCCGAGCAGGCAGGCCGCCTCGGCGCGCTCGGGGGCGGGTACCTCACGGATCAGCCGTAGCCACAGTTGCTCGGCGACCAGTGACCGGTGACTCCCCCGGGGCAGCACGGTGGTGAGGCAGGCGTCCCGCACGCGGGTGTCGGACAGGGCACGGGCCAGCGCCACCACCCGATCGTCGTCCAGGCCCAGCTCACCACGAGCCAGCTCACCCAGCGCGCCGCACACCTCGCGGCAGTGCCGCTCGGTACGCGTGTCCGGGTCCGCGGACTCCTCGCAGGCGGCGGTCAGCCGTTCCGAGCGGCGGGCAAGGACGTCGTCCTCGACCGGAGCCAGCAGCCGTTCCATGGCTTCCCTGCTGCCGAAGGTGACCTGGCCGGCGCTCGCCACGGCGGCGGCCGCGGCGGTCGTGGTCGGCTCGGGCAACACTCCGGTACAGGTGGAGTCGACATAGCAGTGATAACGTGCCCCCTTCTCGATCCGCGGTACCCACAGGGCATGCATCGTGCGCATGCCCCACTCGCCGAGCACGGCGGACACCGCGTCGACCAACGTGCTGTGCACGACGCGCGCGGACCCGTCCTCCGACTCACCCGGGTGCCTGCCGACCACCACGACGGTGACGCCGACCGCGCCGTCGGCGACCAGTGGCGCGGCGAGGTGCCGGGCGAGCTCGTGTTCGTGGCCTGGTGGCGGTAGGTCACCGCGGAGCACCAGCCCGATCCGGTCGCCCCGGGGCATGGCATGTGCGATGAGCACGAGCGAGTCCTCGGGGCGGAATCCGAGCAAGGCTGGCGTGGCCGCCAGCAACTGCGCCGGATCCCGAAGCTTGATCTTGATCTCGGAAACTGCCGTGGTCGTGGTCATGTACTCAGCATGCGGCGGGGTATGGCGGCGACGCGAGCAGGAACGAAACCTGTGGACAGTTTCGGACCGGGTTGAACAACTCGGGTCCGAGCGAGGGCTCGGCGCCCGGTTCTGTCGGTGTCCTGTGCTAGGCGCGGCATGAATAGTTGACCGACTCGTCAAGTATTTGTAGGCTCATTCCTCGTGGGACGAACCTCGGATGCCAGGGAACGGATCGTGCGGGCGGCGGCACGGTTGTTCCTGGCCCGCAGCTACGTGTCGGTCGGGGTGGGTGAGGTGTGCGCCGCCGCGGAGGTGCGGAAAGGCAGCTTCTACCACTTCTTCCCTTCCAAGGCCGACCTGGCGATCGCCGTGATAGACCTGCACGCCGCCGGGCTGCACGACCGGCTCGACCGCGGCGCACACGCGGACCCCGCGGAGGCACTGTTCGCCATCCCGGACACCATCGGCGAGATCCAGCTCGGCTTCGAGAGTCGGTTCGGCCAGGTGGTCGGCTGCCCCTTCGGCAACCTCGCCACCGAGCTGGCCACCTGCGAGGACGCCGTCCGCGCGCACCTGTCCACGCTGTTCGCGAGCTGGACGGGCAAACTCACGGCGACCTGCCGCCGGGCCGCGGAGGCCGGGCTGTTGCGCGCGGACACCGACCCGGACCGGTTGGCGCACCTGCTGCTCGCCTGCGCCCAGGGGACGATCATGCTCGCCAAGGTCGACCGGTCCCCGGCCGCAGGCATCCCTGAGGCGCTGCGCGGCCTGATCAACGCGCACCTGACCGAGGAGGTGGCGGCGTGATCACGCCGACCGCGGTCGACTTCCACTTCGACCCGATGTGCCCGTTCGCCCACCAGGCCGCACGTTGGATCCGGGCGGTGCGGGAGCAGGCGCCCATCACGGTGAGCTGGCGGTTCTTCAGTCTCGAGGAGGTCAATCGGGCGGAGGGTGAGAAACACCCGTGGCAACGCGATTGGTCCTACGGCTGGTCGTTGATGCGGATCGGTGCGCTGCTGCGCCGCAGGGACATGGCCCTGCTGGACGCCTGGTACGACGCGATCGGTCGAGCACTGCACGAGCGCGGTGAGAAGCCGCACGAGCAGGCGACCGCCCGGCGCCTGCTCGGCGAACTGGGGCTGGACGCCGAGATCCTCGACCGCGCCCTCGCCGACCCGAGCACGCACGAGGACGTGTACGCGGACCATGAACACGTGGTGGCGTCCGGCGGGTTCGGCGTGCCCACGCTGTTCTTCGCCGACGGCCAGTGCCTGTTCGGACCGGTGCTGGTCGACCCGCCCACCGGCCCGGCCGCCCTGCGCCTGTGGGACATCGTCACCGGCGCACTGGAGTTTCCTCACCTGTACGAACTGCAACGTCCCAAGAGCGGCCGCGACCACCGGGCCATCGCTCAGGCACTCGAACCCTACCTGCGAGGACGGGACTGGGTGAGCGTCGACCGTGGCCGGGTCATTCCGATGCCCGGCCCCCACCAGGACGGAGACCACCGTTGACCACAGCGAGCATCCCGAAGCAACCGCTGACCGACGCGCTCGACCGGCAGTGGTCGAGCCTCGCCGAGCTGCTGGCGGAGCTGTCCCCCGCCGAGTGGGACACGTCCAGCGGCCTGCCGGGCTGGACGGTACGCGACGTGGTCGCGCACCTGATCGGCACGGAGTCGGTGTTGACCGGTGAGCAGGCGCCGGAAGCCGACATCGACCTCGCGGAACTGCCGCATGTGCACAACGACATCGGGGCGGCCAACGAGCGGTGGGTACGGGCACTGCGCGACCACACGCCGGAACAGTTGCGTACCCGGTTCGCCGAGGTCACCGCGGCCAGGCGAGCCGCGCTGGCCGCGATGTCACAGGAGGACTTCGACGCGCCGAGTTGGACCCCACTCGGGCCGGGCAGCTATGCCGATTTCATGCGCATCCGGGTGTTCGACAGCTGGATGCACGAGCAGGACGTCCGGTGCGCCGTGGGCAGGCCGGGGCACGAGGGCGGGGTCTGCGCGGAGCTCGCCGTGGATCAGATCGAGCGGGCACTGGGGTTCGTCATCGGGAAGAAGGCGGGCGCCCCGAGGGGGTCCACGGTCACCCTGTCACTGACCGGGCCCGTCCACCGGGACGTGCACGTTCGCGTGGACGAACGTGCCGCGGTGGTCGAGGCGTTGCCCCGGCCCGCCACCAGCGTACTGAGACTCTCCTCGAGCCTGGCCGCCCGGCTGGCCGGTGGTCGGGCCGAACCGGCCGATCACCTGGCCGAGGTCGAACTGGCCGGTGATCGGGAGCTGGGCGAACGGATCATTCGTCATCTCGCCTTTACGATATGAGTCCAGGCGGGACACCGGCGGTACGATGCCGCGCCCGGACCCGGCAGCCGAGGACGGAGGCGAGGCGATGATCACCATGCCGCACCAGGCGAAGCAGTTGCTCGTCGACGCTCTCGCCGAGCAGTGGTCCAGTCTGGCCCAGGTGCTCGGCGAGCTCACCGCCAGCGACTGGTCCGCCCCCAGTCCCCTGCCGGGCTGGACGGTGCACGACATCGTCGCGCACCTCATCGGCACCGAAGCCACGCTGAACGGGCAACAGCCACCGACCGACCCCACGGACTACTCGGCGCGGCCGCATGTGCGTAACGAGCTCGGCGAGTTCAACGAGCTGTGGGTGAGCTCCATGCGCGACCACACGCCGGAACAGTTGCGTACCCGGTTCGCCGAGGTCACCGCGGCCAGGCGAGCCGCGCTGGCCGCGATGTCACAGGAGGACTTCGACGCGCCGAGTTGGACCCCGCTCGGGCCCGGCACGTACGCGGACTTCATGCGGCTGCGCGTGTTCGACTCCTGGATGCACGAGCAGGACATCCGGTTCACGGTCGGCAAACCAGGCCACGACCACGGCACCTGCGCGGAGCTGGTGGTCGACGTCATCGTGGACCGGCTGGGCGTGCTGATCGGCAAGACCCTCGACGCGCCGCAGGGCAGCAGCGTCACCCTGACCCTGACCGGACCGGTGCGGCGCCAGGCGCATGTGCTCGTCGAGGGCACGGCCAACCTGGTCCACGAACTGCCCTGCCCGGCCACCGCCACCCTCCGGCTGTCATCCACCCTGTGTACCCGACTGGTGGGCGGCCGTGTCGAGCCGGACGACCACCTCGCCGACATCCGGATCACCGGCGACACCGACCTGGGTACGCGCCTGGTACGCAGCTTCGTCTCCACGCCGTAGCGGGAGCCACCGCCGGGCGAATTTCCTCGATCCAGTACGTGCGGGCAAGCGCGTCGACACCCGCCCTGGTCACGGCACGCAGGTGCAGCACCGTGCCGGTCGTGCCCCGCACCCGGCCGTACGCCTGGAGCCGGAGGATGTGGAAACGCTCCGGTGGGAAGTCGAGCTCCACGTCGACGGCGAACCGCCCATACCGGTCGGCGTCCTGCCCTACCCCTTCCGCGATCCTGCCCGGCGCGGTGACCTCGATCCAGAGGTGGTAGGCGAGAAGGAGTGCCAGCAGCAGAACCAGCACGCGCCCGCCGTCGGTGCGCGGAACCTCACGCAGAATCCGGATCGTCCTGGACACTCGGCTCACCTCCCGCCAGCAGATCCATCAGATGACCTGCCGTGCGCCGGAAATCCGGGCTCTCCAGCACCGCACGCCAATACCGCGGCCGGCCCAGCGGCACAGGGACGATCTCGCGCACCCGGCCGGGGCGGCTGCTGAGGACCACGATCCGGTCAGCAAGGAACACGGCCTCCTCGACGTCGTGCGTCACGAAGAACACGGTGGGGCGGCTGGCTTCGACAATGGTCATGAGCTCTACCTGCAAGGTGCGGCGGGTCTGCGCGTCCAGGCTTCCGAACGGCTCGTCCATCAGCATGATCGCGGGTTCGTTGGCCAGGACCCGCGCCACCCCGAGCCGTTGCTGCATCCCGCCGGACAACTCATGTGGGAACTTCCGTTCGAACCCGGCCAGCCCGACCAGTTCCAGGAACCGCCTGGCCACCGGTTCGCGTTCCCGCCGGGGAACCCCACGCATGCGCAGCCCGAACAGGACGTTTCCCAGCACCGTCTTCCACGGGAACAGCGCGAAGTGCTGAAACACCACCCCGCGTTCCGGCGAGGGTCCTTCGACGGGCTCACCGTTGACCTCGACCGTCCCCGCGGTCTGCCGCTCGAACCCGGCCACGATGTTCAGCAGCGTGGTCTTGCCGCAGCCGCTCGGTCCGAGCACGGCGACGAACTCGCCACGCCCGATACCGAACGAGACCTCCTCGAGTGCCGGCACCACCTCGCCGGTGCGCGCGTCGACGAACTCCTTGCGCAACCGGTGGATCTCGAGCGCGCTCATCTCCCCACCTCCGCGGTGCGGACCATCCCCCAGCGCTGCACCGTGCCGCGCTCGAACGGCGCCAGGATCAGGGCGTCCAGGGCGAACCACAGCACGCCGAGCGTGATCATCCCGACGAACACGCCGGTCACCTCGGCACCGCGACGCGCGTCGAACATCATGAACCCGATCCCGCTGGTGCCGACGATGATCTCGGCGGCGATCAGGGCGCGCCAACCGTAGCCGAGGCCGGTCCGGACGCCGGTGGCCAGTGCGGGTAACGCGCCGGGCAGGACGACGTCGAGGAACACGCCGAACCGCCCGGCACCCAGGCTGCGCGCCGCGCGGGGCAGGTCCCTGGGCAGTTGCTCGACCCCGGCGACGATGCTGATCACGAGCGGGAACACGACCGTGTAGACGATGACGACGGTGACGGCGGTCAGGCTGAACCCGAACCAGACGATCACGATCGGTAGCCAGGCGATGTCGGCGACGGCCTGGAAGAACAGCAGCAGCGGCCACACCAGCTTGCGGACCCGCCGGGACAGGGCCACCAGGAACCCGGCTGGAACGCCGATGAGCAGGCCGAACAGCACTCCGCTGGCCAACCTGGTCAACGAGTCGGACAGGTACGCGGGCAGGATGCCCTTCTTGATCAGATCGCCGAACTCGGCGAGTACGGTCACCGGGCCGACGAAGAACGCGGGCGGGAACAGTTCCGTTTCCGCCACGACCCACCAGGCGAGCAGCAGCGGCAGGAACGGGCCGAACGTGCGAACCGCCCGGTGCGTGACCAGTCGGCTCCACCGGGATCCGTCCCGCACCTACGAGGTCACCGCCTTCATACCCCACCGCTCGACCGTGCGCCGTTCCAGCGGCGCGAGCAGCAGCCGATCCGTCGCCAACCACAGCGCACCGATGACGACCATGCCGGCGATGATCACGTCCGTGCGGTAGAACTGCTGGGCTCGGAAGATCGCGTAACCCAGACCGCTGCCGGCGGCGATGATCTCCGCGGCGACCAGCCCGCGCCAGCCGTACCCGAGCCCGACACGGAGCCCGGCGAGAATGTTCGGCAGTGCGCCGGGCAGCAGCACGCCCAGCAGCAGCCGGGGTCCTCGGCCGCCCATGCTCCGTGCGGCCCGTAGCAGGTCGGTCGGGATCCGCTGGACACCGAGCATCGCGTTGTAGGTGACGGCGAAGAACATCGCGTTCCAGACGATGAAGACAACCGCCCATTCCCCGAAGCCGATCCACAGGGTGGCCAGCGGGATCCAGGCGATGCCTGCCAACGCGACGGAGAACCGTAGCAGCGGAGCGAACAGTGCGGAGGCCACGCGGCTGGCGCCGAGCAGGATGCCGAACGGCACGGCGGTCAGCAGCGCCGCCACGGCACCGATGCCGACTCGCCGCAGGCTGGCACCGGTGTACGCGAGTAGCTCACCCGTGCGGACCTGTTCCACGAGCGCCCCGGCCACCTCGGTGATCTGCGGGAACACCCGTGCCGACACTCCGGTGACCTCGACCGTCACCGCCCAGATCACCGCCAGCAGCGCGAAGGGAGCCAGGAACCAGCCCGCGGCCCTCAGCCTGCGGGGCATGCCTGCTCCGCCTCCGCGCGGCGGAAGACGTAGCCGGGGCTGATCCGCGCCGCCTCCGGGATATCCGGCAGGTCTTCGAACAGTTCGGGGCGCTGCGCCATGACCTCGAGAACGGGATCGGGAACCATGTGGTCGTTGGGGTCGTAGGTGCCCTCGATGACGCCCTGCTCGGCGAAGGCCCGCACCATGGTGTCCAGCGCCAGGTAATTGCACGCCGAGAAACGCGGGTCGAGTTGCACGATGTTGTACCGCATCGCCTCCTTGGCCACTTCGAGTTCGGTACCCGGGATCCAGCGCACCGTCACCCCGGCCGCCTCGTCCGGGTGCTGCCGGATCCACCGGTCCGCCGCGGCACGCGCGGTCAGCAGCGCCGATACCGCGTCGCGGTTGCCTTCCAGGTACTCCCGGGTGGAGACGAGGTAGCCGATGTAGGCGAGATAACCGCCGCCGCGGACCACCTCGAAGGCACCGTCCACCGACTCCCGCGCCGTGATCGGCCAGGGGTCCCAGGCCGCGATCGCGTCCACGCCCCCGGTCTGCAGGGCGACGGCCATATCGGGTGGCGGGGTGTTGACGATCCGGACCTCGGAAACCGGGATTCCTTCGGCTTTCAGCAGGTTGAGCAGGTACAGGTGGTTGATGGTTCCCTCGGACACGCCGATCCGCTTACCCGCCAGGGTGGAGAGGTCATCGGGGTTGATCCCGGAGTCGGGCTCGGCCACCACCGCCATCGTCTCGTCGATCCCGAGCCGGGTGGCGCTCCCGCTGTAGTTGCCGAGGTACACCAGGTCCATGCCCTCCAGCACGGCACCGAAGCTGGGTACCCCCACCTGGACGAAGTCGACATCACCGGCGCTCAACGCGTTGAGCGCGTCCACCCCGGTGGGAAACGGTTGCGCCAGCGTGACGTCCAGGCCGGCCTCCTCGTAGAAACCGAGGTCCAGCGCGACGGCCGCACCCATCTGGTCTACCGCCGACACGTAGCCGAGTGTCACCCGTGTCGCCTGGCCCGCCGTCCCGCCGTCGCCGTTCGTTCCGCAGGCGAGAAGTACCAGCGCCAGGCCGCCGGCGAGCATGATTCGTGATCGTGCACGAGAAACCATGGAACCCTCCCGGTCGGGGCGAGCCGGCGAGCCCGATCGCGGGTGGCCGCCGCGGTTCAACCAGGTTCATCGGCGGTGCGCACGCCTGTCAATATCGCGGCACCGGAGTTCCGGTCGTATTCACACGAAAATCTGATTCCTTGTTACACCACCGGGAGCATTGCTCACGCCCAACAGGACCAAGGCACGACTGAGAAAGATCACTCATCAATGACACCACCGGCCGTGAGCGCCGAGGCCGACCGTCGAGCATATGCCACTGGGAGGATCGTACTAACGACGACTGGTCTGCTGGAAGTAGATTGATGAGAATCGACCAGGTTCGCTGACCGGCCGGCCGAAGAATTCCTTGTGAAACAAAAGGCTCTTTGGCCACTACCGTTTTTGCCGTTGGTGGCCGGCAACCACGGCCGAGCCCGGATGGAGTGCAGGTCGAGTTCCGTGCGGTTGGGAAACCGGCGTCGCACAGTTGCTCCCACCAGGACCCGCCTCCGTCGAAGT
Organism: Amycolatopsis cihanbeyliensis; assembly: GCF_006715045.1. GTDB lineage: Bacteria > Actinomycetota > Actinomycetes > Mycobacteriales > Pseudonocardiaceae > Amycolatopsis > Amycolatopsis cihanbeyliensis. The sequence continues at coordinate 1,918,861 of NZ_VFML01000001.1, forward strand.
CGGCCGGCACCAGCCGCAGCCAATCGGGGATACCGTAGCCGAGCTCGATCAGGCGCTGGTGCTTCCACTCCTGGGCACCGGGCTGGTCGAGCTCGAACACCCGGAGGTGACCGGCGAACTCCGGCCTTCGCTGGACGAAGATGTCCAGGCCGGCCCCCAGGATGACGTACCGGACGACACCGTTGCGGCCGAGGCTCCAGCCCTCGCACGGCTCGGCGTTGCCGGACCCCGCGGCGGGACCGGACGGGCGGTCGTGCTCGCCGACGACTCCGGTCCCGTGCGGCGGAGGTGCGCAGGGTTCAGAAGCTGCGGCGCAGTGCCCAGGTTCCGCCCCGCACCGGCAGTTCGATCGAGGTGCGGGTGAGGTTGAGCGCCAGCCCGGTACCGGGATCGGGCCGCAGCGTGAAGTCGTGGTCACTGGAGGCCAGCACGAACTCCAGCTTGTGCCCCGGCTGTAGCAGGTAGTCGTTCGGTTGCAGCTCGAAGGACACCCGGTAGGTCTTGCCAGGGCGGATCGGGGCGGTCCGGCCGATGCTCCAGCGGTTCTGCGGGTCCGTCCAGCCCCGGGTGATCACCTGCGAGCTGCCGTCCGGTGCGCGGTCGACGAGCACCGCCGTGACGTTCGCCGCGGGCCGGTCGAAGGCGAGGCCGAGGCTCACCTCAGGGGTTCCGCTGAGCCGTAGCGGTTTCTTCGCCGGACCGGTGGAGTACGCCAGCCGGTTGCCCGAGCGGGGCAGATCGACCAGCTGCTCGACCGTCTTGGTCGCGTCGTCGGTCAGCCGTTCCACATTGGCCCACCCGGGCACCCGGTGCCGCAGGTCGAGCCGGCCCTTCCCGGTGCCGCCCGGCCACGGGTACACCCTGGCGTCCCGGGTTCCCGGTGCCGGCCAGTCGGCCTCGTCGGTCCAGGAACCGTCCTCCCGCTGGACGGTGGACTTCGGCTCGCGCTCGATGCCGTTGTCCACGTCGTAAAGGTAGTGCGAGTACCACCTGTTCAGTGTGGACAACCATTCCTGCCTGCGCAGCGAGATCGGGTCGGCGTGCCCGGACTGGTGCAGCCAGATCTTGTGCTCGACGCCGTGCCTGCGCAAGGCCTTGTACCACTTGGCGACCTGGCTCACCGTGACGTTCCAGTCGCTGAGCCCGTGCACGGCCAGCACCGAGGCCCGGACCTTGCGCGCGTCGTCCAGGTAGTTGCGCTCGTGCCAGAACCGGCTGTAGTCACCGGTGATCCGGTCCTGCCGCTCGGTGAGTCGGTCGATGACCGGGCGGCAGACGTCCCTGTCCTGCCGGGTGTGCACGTACTCGGCGAGCACGTCGGCATCCTCGCCCTGGTATCCGCCCGGTGCCACCACGGCGCCGTTCTCCCGGTAGTAGTCGTACCAGTTGGAGATGGCGGCGATCGGCACGATCGTCTCCAGGCCCTCCACCCCGGTGCTGGCCACCGCGTTCGGCAGGGTCCCGTTGTAGGAGACGCCCATCATCGCGGTCCGGCCGGTGGTCCAGTCCGCGTCGACCGGTGCGCCGGTGGCGTCGGCGGCCCGCGCGCGCCCGTTCAGCCAGTCGACGACGGAGCGTGCCCCAATGGTCTCGTTCTCGCCGCCGGTGGTCGGGCAGCCGGTGGACTGCCCGGTGCCGAGGGACTCGGCGTACACCACCGCGAAACCGCGGGAGGTGAAGTACTCCTCGTAGTACCAGCCGATATCGGCCGTGCTCGGCCCGGCCAACCCCACGGATGCGGCCGAGGAGCCCCTGCCCGGCCCGTGCCCGCGCTTGCCCGGCACGTAGAGCTCGACGTCCACGTCGTGGTTCTCGATCGGGTTACCGCCCGAGTAGTACGGGCTCGCCTGGTACACCACCGGGACGCGCAGCCCGTCCTCGGTCGCCTTGGGCCGTACCACCTCGACGTAGACCTTGTCCTCGGCACCGTCGTGGTCGCTGTCCACCGGCGCGGTGACCCAGAGCTTGTCCCGCACGACCTCGCCCGGATCGAAGACCGGCTGCGCTTCGCCGTTCTCGAACACCGGCTCCCGCGGGGGATCGGCGTGTGCGGCGGGGCTGTTCACGGAGATCAGTGGCAGGGCCACCACGGCGGCAAGGAGCGGGACGAGGCGTGCGGCTCTCACGGGACTCCCCAGTTCGGATCGCGAACGGACGGCAACGTACCTTTCCTCGCCCGCCCGGGGGTGTCAAGAAGTTCGGGGTGCTGCCAGACGAAGGTGGGTACGGTCGGACCATGCCGACCATCATCGACGCGCCGATCGCCGCCGTCACCGTGTACCCGCGGCACGCGCGGGTCACCCGCAAGGGCCGAGCCGACCTCGGCTCCGGAGATCGTTTCGTGGTCAGCCGCCTACCGCTGGGGCTGGCACCCGAATCGGTACGGGTCAGCGGATCCGGGCCCGCGACCGTGGTCGGGGTGGACCTCACGCCGGAGGTGCACGCCCAGTCCGCCGACCCGGTGCTCGAGGAGTTGCTCGAGCGCGAACGCGCGGCCCGGCAACGGCTCGACGAGGTGGTGGACGCCGAAACCGTGCAGAACACCCGCAGCACCCTGCTGGACTCGTTGGCCCGACGCTCCGGTTCCGCGTTCGCCAAGGCGCTGTCGACCGGTGAGACCGCACCCGATCGGGTGGCCGAGGTCGGTGACGCGCTCGCCGAGCAGCTCGCCCAGGTGCTCGCCAGGCGGCGGGAGCTGACCGAGCAGCACACCCGGCTGGCCGAGGAGCTGGCCGCCGCGAGCCGTGCGGTGGAGCAACGCGGCGCCGAGCAGGGGCCGGATCGCAACGCCGTGACGATCGAGCTGGCGGCCGACGAGGGAGCGGGCGAGGCCGAGGTCGAGCTGGAACTGTCCTATGTGGTGTCCGAAGCGGGGTGGGACTCCGGCTACGACGTCCGGTTGCGGGACGACACGCTGACACTCACCTGGTACGGCCTGATCACGCAACACACCGGCGAGGACTGGCCGGAGTGCGAGCTGGCGCTGTCCACCGCCCGGCCGTCGGCCACGCTCAGCATCCCCGAGCTGGCGCCGTGGTTCCTGGACCGTGAGCGCAAGGCCGGCGCCGTGCGGGAGATGGCGGCGGGCGGGCTCGAGGCCTACGCGCCGCCGCCCGGCGCGGCGGCGGCGCAGGGCTACGAGCTCGCCGCGAGCACGGCCGAGGTGCGGCACGGGATCGCGGCGGCGACCTACCGGCCGCGCCGGCCGGTGGCGGTGCCCACCGACGGCGGCGCGCACCGCACCACGATCACCGAGCTGGAGCTGGCCACCCGGCTCGACCACGTCACCGCACCTTCTCGGGACGAGCACGCCTACCTGCGCGCGGTGGCCACGAACACCTCCGAACACACGCTGCGGCCGGGCAACGCCTCGGTCTTCCACGGAACCGAGTTCATCGGCACCACCCGACTGGAACCGTGGGCACCGGGCGAGGAGGTCGAGCTGGCGCTGGGGATCGACGAACGCATCCGGGTGGAGCGAGAGCTGGTGCGCCGCTCGGCGGGCAAGGCGGGACTGCCCGGGCTGCCCGGCGCCCGGCGCCGGGACGCCGAGTACCGGACCACCGTGCACAACCACGGGCCGCGGCAGGCCACGGTGACGGTCCTGGATCAGGTTCCGGTGTCCAGGGACGAGGCGATCACCGTCCGGGACGTCCGCACCAGCCCGGAGCCGGCCGAGCGGACCGATCTCGGTGAGCTGAGCTGGCGGCTGGACCTGCCGCCCGGCGGGAGCGCCGAACTCAGCCTCTCCTTCCGCGTCGACGTCGGCAAGGGCGTCGAGCTCACCGGCTGGCGCGAGTAGCCGAGGCGTCAGCGGTTGCCGGCGATGTAGGCCTCGAGCTGCTCCTGGCTGTGCTCGAGCTCGTTCATCCGGATCTTCACCACGTCGCCGATGCTGACGATGCCGTGCAGCCTGCCGTCCACCAGTACCGGTACGTGCCGGATCCGGCGTTCGGTCATGACCACGCTGAGGCTGTCCACGGACTCCTCCGGCGTGCAGGTGGCGACGACCTTGGTCATGATCGAGGAGACCGGGCGGTCGAGCAGGCCGGCACCGTACTCGTGCAGCCTGCGCACCACGTCACGTTCGGAGACGATGCCCACGACACCCTCCGAGCCGACGACCACCATCGCCCCGACGTTACGTTCGGCGAGGTGACGGAGCAGCTCGGTCACCATCGTGTCCGGCTCCACCGTCGCCACGTCCGACCCTTTGCTCCGCAACACATCGGCAATCCGCATGAGGCTCCTCCCGGCGCGGTGAGCTGGTTCACACCAGGCTAGTGGCGACTCCGGCGGGGAGAAAGCCATGAACCGGGCAGAGCAGTCATTTCCCCTGGTCGAACAGCGGACGGAGCAATGTCAGCCCTGGTTCGATCTCACTCGCCGGGATCGAACCGTAGCCGAACACCAGGCCGGCGCGGCCGGGTTGGACCGAGAAGTCACCCAGGGTGTATAGGCCGACACCGGCACGCCGGGCACGCCGCACCAGCTCGCGCGTGCCGTACTCGGACCAGGCGCTGAGATGCAGCCCGGCCGGGGACGGGATGGGCGCGCATACCCCGGCGAAGTCCCGCCGCAGGACCTCGGCGACCAACTCGTGCCGCGCCCGGTACTCCCGCCGCATCCGGCGCAGATGCCGGGCGAACCCGCCCTCGTCGATGAACCGGGCCAGCGCCGACTGGATCGGGCCGGAGGAGTGCCAGTCGGCCAGGTACTTGGCCTTCACCAGTGCCGCCCGGATCGATCTCGGCGGGACCAGGAAACCCAGGCGCAACGCGGGCGAGAGCGACTTGGAGAACGAGCCGGTGTAGAGCACCCTGCCGTCCTCGTCGAGCCGGTACAGCGGTTCGAGCGGCCTGCCGACGTAGCGGAACTCGGTGTCGTAGTCGTCCTCGATGAGCACCGCGTCGCTGCGCCGGGCCCATCGGATCAGTTCCTGCCTGCGCTCCAACGACATCGGCATACCGAGCGGGAACTGGTGCGAGGGGGTGACGTAGACCAGCCGGGTTCCCTCCGGGATCTCCGCCACGACGATCCCCTGCTCATCCACCGGAACCGGGATGACCGTGACGCCGAAGGTCTCGAACAGCAGCCGCGCCGGTGGATAGCCCGGATCCTCCACCGCCACGCCCTGCCCCGGCCGCAGCAGCACCTTCGCGATCAGGTCCAGCGCCTGCTGGGTACCACCGGTGATCAGCAGGTCCGCGGGCTCGACCGGCAGGCCACGGGACACCCCGAGATGCCGTGCGACGGCCGCGCGCAACTCGGGCTGCCCGGCCGGTTCGCCGTAGTTCAGCGTGTCCGCCCGCGCCGCGCGCACCTCGTCCCCGAGCAGGCGGCGCAGCGTGTCGAAGGGGAACATCCGCGCGTCCGGCAGGCCGGCCCGGAAGTCGTACCGCGGTGCGGGGCCCGCCATCCGTGGTGGGTCCGGCACCCGTTCCCAGACCTCGTTCGGCCGCAGCGACACCCGCGCGCCCTGGTCCGGATCGGATGGACCACCGCTCGCCCCGGCGCGGACGAAGGTTCCCGCACCCACCTTGCCCGCCAGGAAGCCCTCGGCGCCGAGCCGGTCGTAGGCGGCGGCGACGGTGTTGCGGGCGACCGCGAGCCGCTGCGCCAGCTCCCGGGTGGGCGGCAACGTCTCCCCCTCGCGCAGCCTGCCGTCCAGGATGGCGGCACGTATCTGCAGGTAGATCTCGTCCCTTCGGCCCCGGCCGCGCTCGGTGTCGATCTGGATGTCCACCGCACCGATCCTAGATTGGCCCAATGTGACCTGGCTGATTTTGGTCCTTCAGTAGTGCCTTTGCCGCTCCTAACGTTCGATGTATGGATCTTCGCGAACCGAACCGGGCGGTGCTGCGGCTGCACGAGAAGCTGGTCAGCACCGTCTCCACCGCCGACTTGGAACGCCCGACCCCCTGTGCCGAATGGGACCTCGGCGCCCTGCTCCGGCACCTGGTCAGCGAGAACCACGCTTTCGCCGAGGCGGCAACACACGGAAAGGCCACCGACTGGGAGGGCGGCAGGCTCGGGGACGACCCGCATCGGGCGCTCGCCGACTCCATCGCCGCCGTCACCTCGGCGTTCGACGGCGACGGGATGCTCGACCGGGAGATCGCGGTGCGCGACTTCGGCACCTTCCCCGGCACCGTCGTCGTGGGGATGCACCTGGTCGACTCGGTCGTGCACGGCTGGGACCTGGCCAGGGCGCTCGGACAGCCCTACGAGCCGGACGCCGGTGCCGTGGACGCGGCCCTGCGGTTCATGGAGGGCGTCCCGGACGACCCCGATGGCCGGGGGCCGGACGGCCCGTTCGACAAGGTGGTCCCGATGCCGCAGGACGCCCCGCCGCTGCACCGGCTGCTCGGCCTGACCGGCCGGTCACCGGACTGGGCCGCCGGCCCCCGCTAGCAGCCACCCAAGTGCCCTGAACGTGGCCTTCCGGACGTTGAGCGTCCCAAATGGTCCGTTCGCAACCCTGAGCGTCTCGAACGCCACGTTCAGGGCTTTTCGGTCCGGCGGCCACGGACAGCGGTGGCGTTCGGGGCAGGGGTGCCGGCCTGCTACGCGGTGACCACCCGGGGCGGGCGCAGCGGGCGGTGATGGTGTCCAGCGCCGCCTGCGAGGCCGCGTCCGCGGCGCGGTAGATGACCAGCCGCCGGTCCGGATCCCGCGCGGGGTTCAGCACCTCGAACTCGACGGTCAGTGGCCCTGTCTCCGGGTGGCGCAACGGTTTCCGCCCGCGCCCGTTCACCTTGACCTCGCGCAGCTCCCACAGCCGGGTGAACTCCTCGCTGCCCCGGTCAGCTCGCCGCCCAGCTCGGCCAGCTCATCGTCATCCGGACACTGATCCCGATGGGCAGGGAGCTGGGGTTGGGCGCGCTCGACCTGCGGTTCACCGGGGACCAGCTGGCGACGCTGGAGCGGGCCAGCGCCCTCGAGCTCGGCTTCCCGCACGACTTCCTGGCCAAGCCGATCACCCGGGGTGTGATGTTCGGCGGGGTGGTGCGGCAGGTCCTGGCCGGCCGGCCCGATGACGAGAAACTGCTGCTCGTGGTGGACCAGCTCGAGGAGCTGTTCACGCATTGCCACGCCCTGGACGAGCGGCGTGCCTTCATCGCTTCGCTGGTCACGGCCGCGCGGGCGGCGGGCGGCCGGTGCCGGGTCGTGCTTGGGGTGCGTGCCGACTTCTACCCGCACTGCACCGGCCACGCCGACCTGATCGAGGCATGGCAGGACGGACAGGTCACCGTGGGGCCGCTGACCACCGCCCAGGTCCGCGCGGTGATCAGCAAACCGGCCGCCGCGGCCGGGCTGGTCGTGGAGACCGCGCTGATCGCCGAGGTGGTCGCCGAGGCGGCGGGCGAGCCGGCGGTGCTGCCACTGCTGTCGCACGCTCTGCTGGAGACCTGGCGACGCCGTAAGGGCACAACCCTCACCCTGGCCGGTTACCAGGCCGCAGGCGGGATCCGCGCCGCGGCGACCCGCACCGCGGAGCAGGTCTACGACGCGCTTTCCGCGGACCGGCAGCACCTCGCCAGGCAGCTCTTCCTGCGGTTGGTGGCGCTGGGCGAGGGAACCGAGGACACCAAGCGCCGCGTCCCGCTCGCCGAGCTGGGCCAGGACGAGGACACCGCGGCCGTCGTGGAGGCCTTCACCAGAGCCAGGTTACTCACCCTTGGCGAAGGCAGCGTGGAGGTCTCGCACGAGGTGCTGGTCCGCTCCTGGCCCCGGCTGCGGGCATGGCTGGACGAGGGCAGGGAGGCCGTGCGGCGGCACCGGCGGTTGACCGAGTCGGCCTCGGAATGGGACCGGCACGGCCGGGACCCGGGGTTCCTGTACCGGGGCAGCCTGCTGGCGGCGTGGGAAGGGCATCCGCGGACCGGGCTGAACGAGCTGGAGCGGGCGTTCCTCTCCGCGAGCGGGGAACAGCGGCGGCGCGAGCAGGCCGCGGGGCGCAGGCGCCGCGGCCTGGCGCTGGCCGGGCTGTCCGTGGCGCTGGTCGTGGTCAGCGTGCTCGCGGTCTTGGCCGTGGTGCAGGCCGACCGCGCGGTGCGGCAGCGGGACCTCGCGGCACACCGCCAGCTGGTGACCGCGGCACGGGCCGAGCTGGATCGCGACCCCGAGACCGGCCTGCTGCTGGCCACGCGGGCGTTCGACCAGTCACCGTCGGCGGAGGCGACGGCGGTGCTGCGCCAGGCCGTGGTGGACTCGCGGGTCAGGGCGACGCTGCCGGGCGCGGCCGGGGCCGTGGCGATCGGCCGCCGGCTGGTCGCCACCGGCGGGACTGACGGCGGCCTGCGAATCTGGCGCAGGGAGGGCAGCCAGGTGGCGGGCGATCCGAGGGTGCTGTCCGGCGTGGGTGCCGTCACCGGCCTGGATCTCGCCCCCGATGGAACGTCGCTGGCCGTGGCGGGCATGGACGGCACGGTAAGCGTGTGGAACACCGGCACCGGCTCCCGGGAGCAGGCGTGGCGGGCCGCGGACGGCCCCGTGTCCGAGGTCCGGTTCGGTCCGGACAGCCGGAGGGTGGCGGCAGCGGGCGAAGATGGCGTGATCCGGATCTGGCGGCGGGATCAGCCAGGTTCCGGCCCTGTTCTGCTGCGCGCGCCGGAGCGGGCACTCAGCGTGGCTTTCGACTCGGCGGGGCGCAGGCTCGCGGCCGGCGGCGCCGACGGAGCGATCCGGCTGTGGGATCTCGCCGATCCGGCCGAGCCCCGCTCGATCCTGCGCGGTCACGACTTTCACGTGCCCTCCGTAGCGTTCAGCCCGGACGGTCGGCGGCTGGCCAGTGCGGGCAAGGACGGCACGGTCCGGGTGTGGTACCTCGCCGACGACTCACCGCCCGCCGTGCTGCACGGGCACAGCGGCTCCGTCGAAGCGGTCGCATTCAGCCCGGACGGCCAGTACCTGGCTACCGGGGGCAACGACAACACGCTGCGGCTGTGGAACGCGAAGACGCTGCTCGAGGCGCGCGTACTGCGGGGCCACGGTGGCGTGGTCGTCAAGGTGTCCTTCGGCCCGGAAGGAACCACGCTGGCGAGTCTCGGGCTGGGCGAGGGCGCGCGACTGTGGGACGTCGGTTCGGGCATGAGCGTCCTGCCGAAGAAACACCGGGGCCCGGCCTGGGGCGCGGCGACCGCGCCCGCCGGCACGCCGATCGCCAGCGGCGGGCACGACAGTACGGTGCGGCTGTGGCGTCCGGAACATTCCGCGGAGCCGGTTGTGCTGGATGGCCACGAGGGAGACGTGCACGGCGTCGCGGTGGCCCCGGACGGCAGGCGGGTGGCGAGCATCGGCGCGGACGGCATCCGGCTGTGGGACCCGGCCACCGGGCGGGAGATCGGCAGGTTCCCAGCGGGCCCGCGATCCGTCGGTGTCGCCTTCAGTCCGGACGGGAACCTGCTGGCGGCGGGCGGCCCCGACGACACCGTCCGGATCACCCCGCTGGACGGTCGGCCTCCCCGCGTGCTGGAAGGCCATCAGGGCAGCGTGCGCAGGGTCGCGTTCAGCCCGGACGGGCGGCGCCTCGCCAGCGCATCGGAGGACGGCACCATCCGGATCTGGGACACCGGCACCGGCAAGCAACTGCACCTGCTGCACGGCAAGGTGGGTGCCCTGTGGGATGTGGCGTTCAGCCCGGACGGCACCCGGCTGGCCGGCGGCGGGGACGCGGGCAGCGTCCTGGTGTGGGACCAGAACAGCATGCGCAGCGACGCCAGGCCGCGCAGGCTGGTCGGGCACCGGGGCGCGGTGTGGGACCTCGCCTTCAGCCCGGACGGGCGGTGGATCGCCAGCGCCAGCGGGGACCAGTCGGTCCGCTTCTGGCCGGTCACCGGGGACGGCACCCCGATCGTGTTCGACGGCTTCGGCACCACCGTGGAGACGGTGGCCTACGGCAGCGACCCTCGCCGAGTGGTCAGCGCGCACGAGGACGGCACCGTGCGGACCTGGACCTGCACGGCCTGCGCCCCAGCTGGGGAAGTGCGCGCGCTCGCGGCGGGGATGGCCAGCAGGGAGCTCACCGCGGAGGAACTGGACGCCTACCTCGACCGGTAGCGGGCCTCACCAGCGTGTGGGCATAGCGGTGGCGTTCAATGCGGCGTCGAGTGCGTGGATGGGATCGGGCGGGGCGGTGCTGGTGCGCCAGGCGATGTAGCCGTCGGGTCGGACCAGGGTGGCCCCGTCGGATTCGAGACCGTAGGCGGTGCGGAAGGCGTTGGGCTCCACCGGTTTCGCGTCGGCGCCGATGTGTACGAACGTGACCGGGATGTCCAACTGCGCGGCGAGCCGGGCCGCGGTGACTGCCCAGCGGTCGTCTTCGGACAGCAGCACCCAGTCGCGTTCGAACAGGTCCAGCGTCGAGCTTTCCTTGCCGTCGATGGTGACCCACAGGTGCGGGGCCCTGGTGCCGGGCTGGCCGGCCCACTGGTCGGGTCGCTGCGCGGGCGGCAGGTTGGCGTCCGCGCCAAGGACCGCGGCCGAGCGGTAGAGCTGGCCGAGTTCGATGGATGCGTCGTCCAGCACCGGCACGTCGGTTGTGGGGGCCGTCAGGTGGGTCTTGTAGTCGGCGCGCGCGAAGAGCTGGTCGTGTCGTAGGTCCGCGACAGGTCGGCGTTCGGCGTCGTAGGTGTCCAGCAGTCGCGGCTCGGATTTCCCGGACAGCACGGCGGCCAGTTTCCAGGCAAGGTTGTGCACGTCGTCGATACCGGTGTTGGCGCCGAAACCGCCACGGTTGGGCGGTAACTGGTGGGCTGCGTCCCCGGCGAGGAACACCCGGCCGGCGGAGAAGCGGTCGGCGATCAGCCCGGCCAGTTCCCAGCGGCCGGTGGTCACCAGTTCGATGGGGATGTCGGTGCGGCCGATCGCCTGCCGCACCACCTGGATCTGCTCGTCGGCGGCACGCTCGATGTCGTCGCTGAGCATCAGCACCCACCGTCCGTCGGAGTAGGTGGTCAGGAATGCCGTCAGGTCGGGCTGCTCGATCTCGAACTGGACCACACCGTGCTCCAGGTACTCATCCAAGCGGGCGCGGAACAGGATGCTGCGCTGCACCGACAGCGGACCTGCCCCGTGGCGGCCGATGCCCAACGCCGCACGCACGGAGCTGGCCGCGCCGTCCGCGGCCACCATGTACTGCGCGCGCAGGCGGTACTCGTGACCGTCGTCGCGACGGCGCAGGGTGGCGGTCACGCCGTCGGTGTCCTGGACGAAGCCGAGCAGTTCGGTGCCCGGCCGCAGGTCTGCGCCCAGCCCGACCGCTCGCGCACGCAGCAGAGGCTCGAGCCGGTCCTGGGTGATCGCGATCGCGTGCACCGGGGAGTCTTCCGCGCCATAGGCGCCCTTGCCGCCGGGCGTCCACGGGTACTCCTCGAGCCAGGTCCCGGTCAGGCTCTCCACCCGGGCCCGCCGCGGCGGCTTCATGCCCTGCAGCGACGGCGGCACCTCGACCCCGACCTGCCGGAAGTGTTCCACCGTACGGGTGGTGAAACCGATCGCCCGCGGATGCGGGGAGCTGCCGCGGTGCTTGTCCACCAGCATGACCGGAACGCCCTGCCAGGCCAGGAACACCGCGGCGGACAACCCGACCAGGCTGCCGCCGACGATCAGCACCGGTGTCGTCTCGTTGTCGTCGACGTTCATCTCGATCACCCCTGCGCAGCGTTGGGTCACACTCTGACCCACCCAGAAAAACACGACTGAATTAAACTAGCAATCGAGTTAATATATTTAGTGAGTTAAATCATCTGCTAGGGTGGTGACATGTCTGTTGAGCCACCCGGACGCCGGGAACGCAAGAACGCCCAGACGCGCCGGGCGCTGGCCGAGGCCGCGCAGCGACTGTTCCTGGAGAAGGGCTACGACGAGGTCAGCGTCAAACAGATCGCCGACGCGGTGGACATCTCTGTCCCCACGGTGTTCAAACACGTCCCCGACGGCAAGGAGGCGTTGATCTTCGACGACGGCGTCGAACGCAGGGAAAGCCTGCTGGCCGCGGTGCGTGAACGCCCCGCCGGAGTGTCGGCGACGGCCGCGCTGCGGGAGTTCATGGCCGGGCGTGGGCCGTTCGTGGCCGACCCCACCCCGGAGGTCCGCAGGCTCACCGAACTGATCGTCAACACCCCGGCCCTGCGCGACTACTCACGCAAACTGTGGATCCGCTGCGAAGCACCCCTGGCCGAGGCCATCGCCACCGAGCTCGGCCGCGACCCGGACGATCTCACCGCCCGCGCCCTCGCCCGCTACATCCTCGAGATCCCGCAGTTCCTCAGCGACGAACCCGACCCCCGAGCCGCCCTCGACACCGTGTTCGACCTGCTCGAATACGGACTCCGTGGCGCACCCTGACCGCGCCACGGTGGCTCCGCCCGCGTCCCTACCTTTCCCGTGTCTCGGCACCGGGTACTGGCACACTGCTGCACCGTGAGTGGAACGGTAGTGATCCTCGGCGGGCGCAGCGAGATCGGCCTCGCGGTCGGCATCCGGCTGGTGGCCGGTGGCGCCCGCACCGTGGTCCTCGCGGCGCGGCGCAGCCAGGACCTGGACGAGCAGGAGGCGGCGCTGCGTGCGGCGGGCGCGGACACGGTCGACCGGGTCGAGTTCGACGCCGACGACGTGTCGCGCCATCGCGAGGTGCTGGACGAGATCGCCAGGCGACACGGGCCCCTCGGTGTGGTGGTCACCGCGTTCGGCATCCTCGGCGACCAGCAGCGCGCCGAGCGGGACACCACTCACGCATTGTCCATTGTGCACACCGATTATGTCGCGCATGTCGCCGTGCTCACCGAGCTGGCCAACCTGCTGCGCGAGCAGGGCAGCGGCAGCCTGGTGGTGTTCTCCTCGGTGGCCGGAGTGCGGGTGCGCCGCGCGAACTACGTGTACGGCTCGGCCAAGGCCGGGCTGGACGGCTTCGCCAGCGGGCTCGCCGACGCCCTGACCGGCAGCGGGGTGCGGCTGCTGCTGGTACGCCCCGGCTTTGTGGTCGGGCGGATGACCGAGGGCATGAGCCCCGCGCCGTTCTCCAGCACCGCCGACCAGGTCGCCGACGCCACCGTCCGCGCCCTGCGCCGTGGCCGGGCCGACGTCTGGGTCCCCGCCATCCTCCGCCCGGTGTTCGCCTTGATGCGCCTGCTCCCCCGCCCCCTCTGGCGCCGCCTCCCCCGCTGACGTGCCCTGAACGTGGCGATCAGGACGCCCACCGTCGCGAACGGCACTATTGGGACATCTGACGTCTCGAAAGCCACGTTCAGGGCCCCGCGGGTAGGTTCGGTGGGCGGAAGGTGGAGGAGGCTCGCATGGAGGATGTCGCGGCGCTGGTCGAGCAGGTCTACCCGGCGGTGGAGTCGGCGGTCGCCGCCTACGGGTCGGAGGTGCTGACCAAGGCACAGGAGGCCGCGGCCGACGGCACGGTCGGGCTCGGGCAGCACCTGCTGGCGAAGCTGTTCAGCCGGAAGGACTCGAAGGAGAACGTCGAGCAGGCGGTCACCGACCTGGCCGGGGAACTGGACGACCCGGACTTCCAGGCCGCGTTGCGTGCCCAGCTGAAGAAGGCACTGCGCGAGGACGCCGAACTCGCCGCGGAGATCGCCGCGCTGCTGCCCTCGGGCGGGGCGAAGTCGATCTCGGTGGGCGGGGACAGCGGCGGGATCAACTCCACCGGGGACAACGCCTGGAACATGCAGATCGGCTCGGTCGTGCTGCCGCCGGACACCCCGCCGATCGAGCGGGTGCCCGCACCACCCGGCCCGATCGGTGTGCCCGTCCGGCCCGACTTGTTCGTCGGCCGCGAGGCGGACCTGGCTCAACTGGAGGCGGCGATGGCCGCCAGCGATCCGGTGGTCGTGGCCGCCGTGCACGGGCTCGGTGGCGTCGGCAAGAGCACCCTGGCCGCCCGCTACGTGGCGCTGCACCGGGACGAGCGCACCCTGATCTACTGGATCACCGCCGAGCAGGCCGGATCCGTCGAGCAGGCCCTCGCCCGGCTGGCCACGATACTGCGGCCGGAGCTGGCCGAGCTGCCCGCGGAGCTGCTGCCGGAGCAGGCGCTGCGCTGGCTGGCAGCGAACGAGGGCTGGCTGCTGGTACTGGACAATGTGGACGACCCGGCCGACATCCGGCCCCTGCTCGCCCGCGCCGGACCGGGCCGGGTCTTGATCACCAGCCGCAGGGCCACCGGCTGGCACGGCCTGGCCCGGCCGCTCGACCTCGACGTACTGACCGGGGACGAGTCGGTGGAACTGCTGACCCGGATCGCCGCCCATGGCACGGACGACCTGACCGGGGCGGAGGAACTGTGCCGGGAGCTGGGCGGGCTGCCGCTGGCGATCGAGCAGGCCGGTGCCTACCTCGCGCAGACCGGGATCAGCCCGGCCGACTACCACCGGCTGCTGGACCGGCACCCGGCGGTGATGTTCGACGAGGCGGCCGAGGGCGCCGACGCGCGGCGGACGGTGGCCCGCATCTGGCGGGTCACCATGGACAAGCTCGACCCGCTGTCCGGAAAGGTACTGCGGGTCCTGTCCTGGTTCGCCCCCGAGGACATCCCCCGATGGCTGCTGGACGACCTCGCCAGCGAGCCGGAGTTGCTGCGGGCCATCGGGAAGCTCCGCGCCTACAGCATGATCACCGTCGACGGCGAACTGCTGGCCGTGCACCGCCTGGTGCAGGCGGTCACCCGCGTACTCGACGATGCGTCCGATATGGACTCGGCCAAGCTCGCCCTAGCCGCCCTGGCCGAAGCATTGGGCGACGCCGGCCACGAAGATCCAGCCAACTGGCCGCTCTACCGGGCGCTGCGGCCGCACGCCGAGGCAGTCGCCGGCCATTGCCCCGACGACGACCTGCTCTTCTGGTTGCTCAACCAGTTCGGGGTATTCCAGAACGGGCAGGGGGACGCAGATCGTGCGATCCAGTTCCTCGACCATGCCGCCGCCGTGGCGGACCGCGTGTTGAGTCCGGACCACCCGAGCCTCCTCTCGGTCCGCCACAACCTCGGCTTGGCACTCGTCTCCGCCGAGCGGATCGAGGAGGCGGTCGTCTTGCACGAGGCGAACCTGAGGGATACCGAGCGGATGCTCGGCAAGGATGACCCACACACCGCCATCGCCCGGAACTGTCTCGGACTGGCCTACCGAATGGCGGGCCGCGCCGAGGAGGCCATCACCGCGCATCAGGAATGTCTCGCGGACCAGCAACGGATCCTCGGGTCCGATGATCCCGCCACCCTGCGCACACGGAACAACCTCGCTATCGCCTACGAGGTCGCGGGATCTACCGAGCAGGCCATCGAGCTCTACCGGGAGGCCATAGCGGACGCCGAGCGGCTGCTCGGAGACGACCACCACGACACCATCCAGCTCCGGCGCAACCTGGCTACCACCTACTTCAATGTGGGCCGGTCCGAGGAAGCGATCACCTTGCTGGAGTGGACCGTCGCCGACTTCGAACGCACCTTTGGGGTGAAGGCCTGGCAGACCTTCGTCGCTTACGACACCCTCGCCAACGCCTACCATCTGGCAGGGCGCATCGAGGAGGCCGTGACATTGCACCGAACCACGCTGGCGGGCCGGGAACGGGTACTCGGGCCGGACCATCCGGACACCGTCGGCTCGCGGAACAATCTCGCCACCGCCTGCCGGGACGCGGGTGAGCCCAGCGAGGCCGTGCGGTTGCTGGAACGCGCTCTTGCCGACTGTGCACGGAGGCTGCCACCCGACCATCCGACGACGGAACTGGTGCGCCGGAACCTGGAGGAGGCACGCGCGGCCGTTACTGGCTCGGGCGGATGAGTTGGGGTCGGCGGGCGAGCCAGGTGGGTGGGACGCGGACAGTGTCGCCGAGGCGGAGGACGTCGGCAGGGGCGTTCAGTGCGTCCGGTGGGGGTAGCAGGAGCAGGGTGCGGATGGCGTGGGTGGGTGGTCCGGCGTAGACCCAGGCCACCGCTTCAGGGGTGAACGGATGCCATCGGGGGTCGCGGTGGGCGCGGTAGGTGACGGCGCGGTCGGGGCCGTGCAGGACGACCACATCGGCGTGGGCGGGCCACCATAGGACGAAGGCGATGCCCAGCGGGTCGGCCGCGTCGCCGAAGGCCCATTTCTCCCAGCGGCGGTGCGCGAGCTCGTCCAGCAGGGCGTCCATGCTGATGGCGGCAAGGCGCCGCTGGTCACCGCTCAGCGCGTGGGCGGGGTCAGCGGTGGCGTCGAACCATTCCACGGTCGGTCACCACCCGGCCGGTGCGTTCGGCTTCGACGCGCCGCTGGATGGCGGCCACGGTCCAGCGGGGGTGTCTACGCTCCGCCGGGCGCTGCGGCCACACCAGGTGCAGCGCGCCGCAGGTCGCGATCACGATCAGGCACAACCCGACGATCACTCCGATCGTCTGCATGACGTCACCCCCTTCTCCGGAGCTGGGGCGGGCGGGGAGGCCGCGCCTGGCGCATCCCCGCCCGCTGCCGGTCGGCGGGACCCGAGCCAAGTGGGCGCCGACCGACACCTGAGACTCTAAAACAGCAATGCAAACAGCAGTGTGGTTCTATAGAGTGAAAGTTGCGTTGCAACCAGACTTACTACGATTGGGTGATGCGGGGATGGCAGGTCGTTCCGGCAGACTGCGCGCCATGGTTGAGGAAGACTCCACGCCGGTCATCCAGCGGCTGACCTTCGGCGAGCGCGCACGGCAGCACCGCGAGGCGGCCGGGATCGAGTTCGGCGAGGCCGACCGGCAGCTCGGCGGCTACTCCGGGAAGCTGTCGAAGATCGAGAACGGGATCATCGCGGCCAAGCCGGCCGATGTGGAGATGATGATCCAGCTCTACAAGCTGCGCACCCGGCAGGCCGACGACTTCCGCGCCCTGGCCAAGGACGCCCGCCGCCGCTCCGCCCCGCAACGGGTCGGCAGTTCCTCCAGGCAGTATGTGGCGCTGGAACGCGCCGCCTCCGAGATCCGCATGGTCTACAACGAGATTCCCGGCTTGCTGCAAACCCAGGAGTTCGCGCACGCGGCGTTGTCTGTGTCGCCGATGCTCCCGGCAGGTGAGGCATTCGGCCATGCCGAGGCACGAGCGCAACGCAGCGAGCGCATCGTGCATCCCGGCGGCCCGGACCTGTGGATCGTGCTCGGTATGGAGGCGCTGTATCGCGAGGTCGGCGGGTCAGAAGTGCTGCGGCGGCAGCTGGAACGGCTTCGCGAGATCGCCGACATGCCGAACGTCCACTTCCGCGTCCTGCCCTGGTCGGCCGGAGCCAGCCCCGCGCTGAGCTGCCCGTTCACCCTGCTCTACGTCAAGCCCGACCGCACCCTCGCCTACGTCGAGTCGCTGACCAGGCCGGACTACATCAAGGCCACCGGACCGCACCTGGTCGCCTTCGATCATGCCTACCGGATCGCCGCTGCCGAGGACGAGTCAAGGGCCATACTGGAGGGGAGGATCGTGGACCTGAGCCAAGGGAGATAGCGATCATGACGATCTCGGCCGCCAACCTGCCCGGAGCACAGTGGCGCAAAAGCAGCAAAAGCAACGGTGGTGGTGGCGCGCAGTGCGTCATGCTCACCTGGTTGCCCAACGGCGGCGCCATCGCCGACAGCAAGAACATGACCGGCCCCGCGCTGCACCTCAGCACGGCCGCCCTGCGCGCCCTGCTCACCAACCCGCCGGAAGTGCCCTGAACGTGGCGATCAGGACGCCCACCGTCGCGAACGGCACTATTGGGACATCTGACGTCGCGAAAGCCACGTTCAGGGCTCCCGGGTGGGGTTAGCGGGGGAGGTGGTGGACGGTGGTCAGGTATTCGTCGGTGATCTGGTGCACGATGCGCTCGGCGGAGATGATCGTGTCCACCAAGCCGGCGGACTGCCCGGCCTCCACCTTGCCGTCGGTGACGTCGCCGTGTACCGCGGCCATCCGGAGTGTGGACTTCTCGAACTCCGCGCGCCGCAGCTCGAGGTCCCGGCCCGCGCCTTCCAGCTCGGCCATGCGGTCGGTGAACTCGTTGGCCACGGCGCGGATCGGGCGCAGGCCGTTGCCGACCATCCTGGTGTCCGCCACCCCGGCGCGCAGCACCGCGTCCTGGTAGGCGGGGTGCACGTTGGCCTCGGTGCTGAGCAGGAAACGGGTGCCGAACTGGGCGGCTCCCGCGCCGAGCGCCAGTGCCGCGGCCAGCCCGTGGCCGTCGGCGAACCCGCCGGAGGCGACGACCGGCAACTCGGGTAGCGCCGCGGTGATCGCCCGCACGATGATCAACGTGGACACCTGGCTCGCGGGCGGGTGCCCGCCCGCCTCCCCTCCGACGACCACCAGACCGTCCACACCGGACGCGGCGGCCTTGACGGCGTGCTCCTCCCCCGCGACCACGTGCAGGCAGACCGTGCCGATGTCCTGAAAGCGCCGCAGGTAGTGCCGCGGCCCGCCCTGGCCCGCGATCAGCACCGGCGGCCGCTTGGCGATCAGCAGGTCGAGCACCTCGCCGAGGTCCTTGCGGTGCAGCGGAAGGTTCACCGCGTAAGGCCGGTCGGTGCCGCGCCGGACCTCGTCGATCGTGTTCGCCAGGTCCGGCAGCCGCATCGGGCCCGCGGCGATGACGCCGAGGCCACCGGCCCGCGACACGGCCAGTGGCAGCGCCGCGGCCGAGGACACCCAGGACATCCCGGCCTGCACCACCGGAAGGTCCACGCCGAGCAACCGGGTCACCGAGGTCTCGAGTCTCATCCGAGTGCACCTTCCCTGAGCAGCCGCTCGGCATGCGCGACGAGTTGCCGCTTCTGTACCTTCGCGCTCGCGGTCATGCCGAACCGCTCGAACCCCTCGACCACGAGCAGGTGCCGGGGGACCTTGAACCCGGCCATCCGGGCCTTCGCCCAGTCCAGCAGCTCCCCGGAGTCGGCAGCCCGGTCCTCGTTGAGCACGACGAACGCGAACGGCACCTCGATCAGCCGCTCGTCCGGCACGCCGACGACCACCGCCTGCCGGATCTTCGGGTGGCCGTGCAGCACGTTCTCCACCTCGGCCGGAGCCACGTTCTCCCCGCCGACCCTGATGATGTCCTTCTCCCTGCCGAGGAACTCCAGCCGCCCGGACTCGTCGAGCAGGCCGATGTCGCCGGTGTGCAGCCACCCGTCCCGATCCAGGGCCTCGGCGGTCTCCGCCGGCATGTCGTAGTAGCCGCGCATCACGTTCCAGCCGCGCACCAGGATCTCGCCCCTGGTCCCGGTAGGACAGTCCATTCCGGTCTCGACATCGCGGATGCGGACGGCGACGCCGGGCTCGGGTCGCATGCGTCCGGCCACCCGGACCTCCTCCGGTTCCCACCACGCCGACTGCGCCACGTTCGGCGATGCCTCGGAAAGACCGTAGCCGACCACGCATTCGGCTGCGCCGAGCTCGTCGATCACCCGCCGGGCGATGGTGGGTGAGGCGGCCAGCCAGGCGCCCCGCAGCACCAGCCTCCGCTCCGGCCGGTCCGGGTGGTTGAGCAGCATCAGCGCGATCGTGTCGTTGCCGGAGAAGTGCGTGCACCGCTCGGTCTCCATCAGCCCCAGCGCATCCCCCGGCTCGAAACGCTCGGCCGCGACCAGGGTCGCCACCTGCTGCAGGCAGCCCAGCACGGACAGGGTGCTGCCCGCGACATGGAAGAACGGGCGCGCGCTGTAGAACCGGTCGCCGGTGCGCAACCCCAGCCTGCCACCGGAGAAGAACGCGTCCGCGCACATCCCGCGGTGGGTGAGCAGGGCGCCTTTCGGGCGCGAGGTCGTGCCGGAGGTGTACTGCAGCAGCAACACGTCCTCGGGGGTACACCGCGGCTGCACCGGTTCCCCACCCGCCGCGAGGAACTCCGCCCACGGCAGCGCACCGTCCGGCACGTCATCGCCGAGCACGACGACCGAGGTCAGCTCGGGTACCGCCGGATCGGGCAGCTCCCGGTCCACCCGCGGGCAGATCTCGCGCAGCATCCCGACGAAGTCGATCTTCAGAAGGCGGTCGGCGAGGAACAGCAGCTTCACCCGCGACTGCCGGAGCACGTAGCCGATCTCCTCGGCGCGCAGCCGGGTGTTGACCCCGACGGTCACCGCGCCGAGCGAGCCGATCGCCAGGAACAGCGCGACCCAGCGGGGACCGTTGCCGAGGCAGACACCGACGTGATCACCGCGTCCGACGCCCGCGGCGGCCAGCGCGGAACGGATCGTGGCGACCTCCGAGGCCAGCTCCGCGTAGCCGACCCGCTCCTGCGGGGTGACCACGGCCTCCAGCTCGGGCGCGATGCCCACGGCGCGGCGCAGCACGTCCTCGGTGGTGAGCGGGCACACCGCGGCCAGCTCGACGGGGTTCTCCATCCGCGTCAGGCCTCCTGATCCTGGTCCGCCGCCTTCCCGGCGATCGTGTCCACCTCGGCACGCGAGCCACCCTCGGCGAGGTTGCGCTCGATCGCGGCCATCTCGATCCGGATCCCCCGGTCAAGGTCGGTCTCGGTGCCCAGGTCCACGGCCTGCTTGGTGAGCGTGATGGCCAGCTCGGGCGCCTCCGCGATCCGGGCCGCGAGCTCGGCACCGGTCGTGGCCAGCTCCTCCGGTTCGACCAGGCGGGTCACCAGGCCCACCCGGAGGGCCTCCGCGGCGGTCATCACCCGGTTGGTGAAGAGCAGTTCCTTGGCCCGCCGCGGACCGATCACCCGCTGCAACCGCTGGGTGGCACCGACCGTGCCCCAGTGCGGCTCAGGGAACCGGAAGCTGGCCGAGCTGGTGGCCACGGCGAAGTCGCAGCTCATCGCGATCTCGCCACCGGAGCCGACCACGGCGCCGTGCAGCAGCGCGACCACCGGCTTGCTGCACCGCTCGATCGCCTCGTACGCGGCGAACGAGGCCTGCCTGCGGCCGCGCACCCACGCGGCGTCCTTCCCCGACCGTTCCTTGAGGTCAGCGCCCGCGCAGAAGGTGGGGCCGTTGCCCTCGACCAGCACCACCCTGGTGCCGGGCTCGGCGTCCAGCCGCTCGAACGCCTCGCGCAGGGCGAGGCACGTCGGGAGGTTCAGCGCGTTGCGTGCGTGCGGGCGGTTGAGCACCACCCTGGCAACGGGGCCGGTGGTCTCCACCAGCACTTCGGCGCCGGTCACGTGATCGTCCCTTCCCGACGCAGCGCGTCGATGTCCGTGGCGCTCAGTTTCAGCCGGTCGCGCAGCACCGCCTCGGTGTCCGCACCGAGCACGGGCGGCGTGCCGATGTCTGGGACCTGGACGTCGTCGGCGCCGTTGTCCATGCGTAACGGCGTGCGCAGCGCGGGGAAGGCCCCGGCAACGGGATGGTCGAAGCTGCCGACCAGGTCGCGGGCCACGGTGTTCTCGTCGGTGAGGATCTCCCGCACGCTGTTCACCTCGCCCGCGGGGATACCGGCGTCGCGTAGCGCCCCGGCCAGTTCGTCCCGCTCCCGCCCGGCGAACGCGGAACGCAGCGCCGCCATCACCCGGTCCCGCTCGGCCAGCCTGCCCGCGTTGGTGCGCAAGCCGGGTTCCGCGGCCAGCTCGTCCAGGCCGAGCACGGCACACAGCGACGGCCAGTGCTGGTCGCTGCAGCTGATCTGCAACCAGCGGCCGTCCGCGCAGGCCAGCGCCTCCGAGGGCACCCTGCCGGGATGCGCGCTCCCGGTGCGCCCGGGGTCCTCGTCCAGTACGAACAGCCTGGCCGCGGCCAGCGCCAGCAGGCTGACCTGCACATCCATCATGGACAGGTCGACATGGTCGCCCTTTCCGGTGCTCGCCCTGCCGGCCAGCCCGGTCAGCGCGGCGATGACGATCCAGAGCCCGGAGGTCATATCGGCCACCGGGATGCCCGCCTTGGCCGGTGGTGACTCGGGATAGCCGGTCATCGACATCAGCCCGGACAGTGCCTGGAACACCGTGTCGTAGCCCCTGCGGTCCGCGTACGGCCCGCGCTGCCCGAAGCCGGTGGTCGAGACGTAGACCAGCCCGGGGTTGTCCGCGGCCAGCGTGCGGTAGCCGAGCCCGAGCCGGTCCATCCTGCCCGGCAGGAAGTTCTCCACCAGCACATCGGCCGTGCCCGCCAGCTCCCGGGCCAGCTCGCGGCCGCGCTCGGTTCCCAGGTCGAGGGTGATCGAGCGCTTGCCGCGGTTGAACGCGAAGTAGTACGCGCTGTCCCCGCTGGGCAGCATCGGCTGCATCAGGCGGGACTCGTCACCCGCGCCGGGGCGTTCGACCTTGATCACCTCGGCGCCGAGCTCGGCGAGGATCTGGGTGGCCATCGGGCCGGCGAGGACCCTGGAGAAGTCGAGGACGGTGATGCCGGAGAGTGGTCGCATGGCGATCAGTCCCGGAAGCTTCGCATGATCGTGTTGACGTCCCTGCCCGCGCGCATGGCCTCGGCGAAGGGCAGGTCGGCTACCCGGTAGAACAGGTCCTTGGTGGCCGCGATCGCCCGCGGCTCGGCCTCGGCCCATTCCCTGGCGATCTCCAGCCCGGCCGCCAGTGCCTCGCCGGGGTCGGTGACCCGGTTGGCGAGGCCCGCCCCGGCCAGCTCCTCGGCGCCGAGCGTCCGGCCCCTGCTGATCAGCTCGAAGGCGAGCTTGCGGCCGAGGTGGCGTTGCAGGCCGGTCAGCACGATGGCGGGCACGATGGAGTGGGTCAGCTCCGGGTAACCGAACCGGGTACCGGTGGCGGCGACCATCATGTCGCAGCCGAGCGCGAGGCCGGCCCCGCCGCCGAGCGCGGCGCCGTGCACGACCGAGACGATCGGCTTGCGCAGCTGCTGCGGCAGCGCCTGGGTCCGCGCGGTCAGCTCGGCGCGGTGCAGCACGGCGTCCTGGTCGTCCGGGGTCAGCTCGGCGAACTCCCGGACATCCGCCCCGGCGCAGAAGCTGGGTCCCTGCCCGGTGAGCACCACCGCCCGTACGCCCGCGTCGGCGTCGGCGGCCAGCAGCGCCTCCAGCAGGGCCGCGGTCAGCGGGGTGTTCAGCGCGTTGTGCTTGGCAGGCCGGTTCATCCGCAGCACGCGGACCGCCCCATGCTCCTCGGTCAGCAGCACGTCCTCGTCAGACATTCCGCAGGACCCCCTTCGTCGGCAGGCCGAAACCGGCCCGCGCCACCATGCTGTGCAGTGTCCGGCCCAGCGCCCGCTCGCAGAGCCCGGAGGCGGTCAGGACCCGGTCCAGGTCGAGCCCGGTGTCCACCCCCATCGACTCGAACAGGTTCACCAGGTCCTCGGTGCAGGCGTTGCCGGTCAGCCCGCCGCCGTAGCTGATCCCGGCGGGGTGCCCGCCCACCCCGCCGAACGCGCTGTCGAAATGCCTGCAGCCCGCGTCGAGTGCGGCCACACAGTTGGCCAGCGCCGCGCCCCTCGTGTTGTGGAAGTGAGCCACCACCGGCAGGTCGGGATACTCCGCCGCCAGCCGGGCGAACACCGGCGCGACCGTGGTCGGTGAGCCGAGGCCGGTGGTGTCGCCGAGGGTGACCAGATCGACGCCGAGCGCGGCGAAGCGTCCGACGTCCTCGACCACCCTGCCGGGGTCGACCGGGCCCTCGAACGGGCAGCCGAAGGCCACCGAGACGACGCCGACCAGGGTGAACCGGCCACCGGCGAGCCGCACCATCTCGGCGACGTTGTCCCACTGACGGGTGCGGGTCGTGCGCAGGTTGCGCTCGGTATGCGACTCGGTCGCCGAGACCAGCAGGCTGAGCTCGTCGGCGCCGTGACCGGCATCGAGATCGGCGACGGCACGCCGCACGGCGCGCGCGTTCGGGCAGGTGGCCTTGAAGGCGACCCCCTCGCGACGGGGCACGGCGGCCAGCACGTCGCTCGCGTCCCGGAAGGCGGGCACCCGTTCCGGATGGCTGTAGCTGGTGGCCTCGACCCGGGTGAAACCCGCGTCGACGAAGGCGTTCAGTACGGCCAGCTTGGTCGCGGTGGCGACGAAGTCCGGCTCGTGCTGTAGCCCGTCACGGGCAAAGCACTCGCAGATCGTGACCCGGTCCCGCACGGCACGTCTCCTCCCACCGTTGATGCGAGGAGCGTGTCAGATGTCTGTTGATAATGTCAACAGACTGCGCTCAGCGCTCCTCGGCACGCTCCAGCGCGCGGGCCAAGGTCGCCAGCTTCTCCAGCGCGGTGTCGAGCACCTCGCGTTCCTGGTCGGTGAGGCAGACCTGGAACGCCTCGTTGCGCTCGTTCGCGGCGACAATCAGTCCATTGTAGACAGAATGTCCGCGGCGGGTCAACGTCAGCTGGGTCGTCCGTCCCGCGCCGAACTCACGCAGCACCAGCCCGCGCTCGCTCAGCTTGGTGACCACCCTGCTCATCTGCGCCTTGTCCAGCGCGGCGAGCCTGGCCAGCTTGTTCAGCGTCAGCGGGGCGTCGGCGCCGAGCAACGCGATGGTCCGCCACTCGGCGAGGCTGACATCGAAGTCACGCCGGTAGCGCAGTGCTGCGCTGCGGGACATGGCGTTGGCGACCCTGCTGAGCCGGTAGGACAGCAGGCCGTGGATGGGCACCGGCGCCGGGGCCGACGCCTCCGTGGACGCCGGAGCCTGCTCGGAGTCCGGGGTTCCGGGTTCCGGTGAGGTGCGCTTGGGAGCGTTCATTCCATGCACTGTAGGCAACCGGGCGGCGTCGTGGGGTACCGGCTCGGGATGGAATCGGAAAACAGGCCATCTGTTGACAACAACAACAGATAGGTTGACACTGTGCCGCCAAGGCCGATGATCGGCACGATCGACGAAGGGCCCCGAATGTCCACTGACTCCCCCGCGACCCTGCTGATCGACGGCAGGTGGCGGTCCGGCGAGACGAACTTCGACGTGGTCGACCCGGCCACGCAGGCAGTCATCGGCACGGCGACCGATGGCGGCGAGGCGGACGCGGCCGATGCTCTGGACGCGGCCTGCCGTGCCTTCGAGGCGTGGCGGTCGACGAGCGCGGAGCAGCGAGGCGAGTTCCTGCGCGTAGCCGCCGCCGAGATCCGCGACCGGGTCGATCCGCTGGCGGAACTCCTGACCAGCGAGAACGGCAAGCCACTCCGGGAGTCCGCTGGCGAGCTGCTCGGCAGCGCCCGGATGCTGGAGTGGAGCGCGGAGGAGGGGCGGCGCGCCTACGGCAGGGTGACCCCCTCCTCGCCGAGCGGCCCGGGACTGGTGCTGACCGCCCCGGTCGGGCCCGCGCTCGCGATCACCCCGTGGAACTTCCCCGCCAGCATGCTGATCCGCAAGATCGGCCTCGCGCTGGCCGCCGGGGTCCCGCTGATCGTCAAGCCCGCCGAGCAGACCCCGCTGATCGCGACCGAGCTGGTCCGCATCATCGAGGAGACCGGCATCCCGGCCGGGGTGCTCCAGTCCGTCACCACCTCCCGGCCGGCCGAGGTCGCCGGCACCCTCCTGGCCGACAAGCGGCTGCGCAAGGTCAGCTTCACCGGTTCCACCGAGGTCGGCCTCGGGCTGCTGCGCGGCACCGGGACCCACCTTCGCCGCACCTCGCTGGAGATGGGCGGGCACTCACCGGCCATCGTGTTCGCCGACGCGGACCTGCCCGCCGCGGCGGCCGGGGTGGCGGCCGCGAAGTTCTTCAACGCGGGCCAGAGCTGCATCGCGATCAACCGGCTGTACGTGCACCGGGAAGTGCACGACGAGTTCCTCGGCCTGCTCGAGAAGAAGGTGGCCGCACTGCGGATCGGTCACGGTGCCGCGACCGGCACCACGATCGGCCCGCTGATCGACCGAGACGGCCTGGACAAGGTGGAACACCACGTCGAGGACGCGGTGGCGCACGGTGCGCGGGTGCTCACCGGCGGCACCCGGTGGCGGCCGGACGATCCGGAGCTCACCGGCGCGTTCTTCGAGCCGACCGTGCTCACCGGGGCAGGCGACGACATGGTGATCAGCCGCGCGGAGACGTTCGGCCCGGTGCTGCCGGTGTACTCCTTCGACACCGACGAGGAGGCGATCGAGCGGGCCAACGCCACCGACTACGGCCTGGCCGCCTACCTCTTTGGACCGGATCTGGACCGGATCTGGACCGCGCTGGACCGGCTGAACTTCGGGGTGATCGGGGTGAACGAGGGCGCTCCGGTGCGTCCCGAACTGCCGTTCGGCGGGATGAAGAACAGCGGTCAGGAACGGGAGGGCGGCAGCGAGGGTATCGAGGCGTTCCTGGATACCAAGGCCGTCTCGATCAAGCTGCGGGAGTCGCGGTGAGGACGGGAAACATGACCGTACAGGAAGCGAGCGAGCGGGCTCGGCTGCTCGCCGAACTGGATGTTCGCAACATCATCCACCCGCACACCACGATCGGCGCGCCGGCCGAGCCGCTGATCATCGAGCGCGCCGAGGGCGCTGTGCTGTGGGACGACACCGGTAAATCCTATGTAGACGGTACATGCGGGCTGTGGCAGTGCCCGGTGGGACACGGGCGGGCTGAGCTGGCCGCGGCGGCCGCCGAGCAGATCGGCAGGCTGGAGTTCTACTCGTCCTTCGGGGACTACGCCAACGAACCGTCCATTTTGCTCGCCGACCGGCTGCTGCGGTTGGCGCCGCCGGGGTTGCGGAAGGTGTTCTTCACCAACGGCGGCTCCGAGGGCAACGAGACCGCGATCAAGCTCGCCCGGCTCGCCTGGTACAACGCGGGCAAGCCCGACCGCAACGTCATCCTCGCCCGCACCGGCGGCTACCACGGCATGGGCGGCGGCTCGCTCGCCGCGACCGGCATCGACGCACTCCACGAAGGGTTCGGGCCACTGCTTTCCGGCGTCGAGTTCGTCGGCAAGCCACACGGGCTCGAACACGGCGATGACGCGACCTGCATCCTGGTCGCCGAGCTGGAACAGCGGATCGCCGAGATCGGCCCCGAGCGGATCGCCGCCTTCGTCGCCGAACCGGTGCTCGGCGTCGGCGGCATGGTGCCGCCCCCGCCCGGCTACTGGCCCCGGGTGCAGGAGGTCCTGCGGCGGCACGGCATCCTGCTGATCGTCGACGAGATCGTGACCGCGTTCGGCCGGATCGGGCACTGGTTCGCTTCCGAGCACTACGGGATCGAGCCGGACATGATCGTCACCGCCAAGGGGATCTCCAGCGGGTACATCCCGATGGGGGCGGTGCTGGTCGGCGAGCGGGTCCTCCGGCTGGCCGACGGCGCGGCCTTCCGGCACGGCTTCACCTACAACGGCCATCCGGTCGGCGCGGCGGTCGCCCTTGCCAATATCGACATCCTGGAGCGTGAGGGGCTGCTCGACCGGGCGAAGGAGGTCGGCGCCGCGATCCGGGCCGGTCTCGAGCCGCTCGCGGAGCTCGAGCACGTCCGCGAGGTACGTGGCGTCGGGTTGATGCTCGGCGTCGAGCTCGACCGCGACGCCGCGAGCGTGCAGGCGGGCGCACGGCGGGACGGGCTCATCGTGCGCGCCGCCGGGACCAACATCATCATCTCGCCACCGCTGGTGATCAGCGACGAGCAGGCCCGCACCCTCGTGCGGGTGGTGCGCGAGCACGTGACGGCGGCCGGTAGCCGGCCCGCCCCGTGACCCCTTCGGAGGCCGCCATGCGAGGCAGCAGAACAGTGACCGCCGTGGCGATGGCGTCGGTACTCGCCGGCACCGCCGCGTGCGGATCGGACAACCGGGCGCTGACCTTCGTCTCCACC
Source organism: Amycolatopsis cihanbeyliensis (assembly GCF_006715045.1). Lineage (GTDB taxonomy): Bacteria > Actinomycetota > Actinomycetes > Mycobacteriales > Pseudonocardiaceae > Amycolatopsis > Amycolatopsis cihanbeyliensis. Next base: position 1,946,483 of record NZ_VFML01000001.1, read on the forward strand.
GGAAGTTCCTTCCAGGACAACCAGAAGACGGCGTGGCAGGAGCCGTTCACCGCCGAGTCCGGCATCGAGGTCCGCAATGACGGCCCGGTGGACGAGGCCAAGCTGCGGGCGATGGTCGACGCGGGCAAGGTCAGCTGGGACGTGGTGGACACCAGTGCGGCGGCGGCCGAGCAGTACTGCGGCACCTACCTGGAGCCACTGGACTTCTCCATCGTCGACCGCGACGCCTACCCGCCGGAGACGGTGAGCGAGTGCGGGGTGCCAGCCTACTTCTACAGCATCATCTTCATGTACGACACCACCAAGTACGGCGACCGGCCACCGCGGACCATTGCGGACTTCTTCGATCCCGAGCGCTATCCCGGCAGGCGGATGGTTCCCCCGGAGATCGCCGTCGGGCTGCTCGAGGACGCGCTGCTGGCCGACGGGGCGCACCCGGATCAGCTCTACCCGCTGGATGTCGACCGGGCGCTGCGCAAGGTCGACGTGATCAAGGACGTGACCACGTTCGCGGAGACCTACGGCCAGATGCAGCAGGCGATGGTGGACGGCCAGGTGGACATGGCGCTGGTGTCCACGGCACGGGCCCACCAGGCGCTCAGCGCGGGTGCGCCGTTCGAGCCGGTGTGGGACAAGACGATCGTCAACTGGAATGACCTCGTCGTGCCGAAGGGCTCGCCGAACAGGGAAGAGGCCATGAAGTTCATCGCGTTCATCGCGGGGGACGAGCCGTCGGCGAGGTTCTCCGAACTGGCCTCGGTACAGCCGGTGAACGAGCAGGTCAAGCCGAACTTCGACGAGGTACAGCGCCGGATCGACGCGTTCTCCCCTGAGCACCGGCACAGCGTGGTGCTCGGCAACGCCCGGTGGTGGGCACGCAACTTCGACGCGGTGACCGAGAAGTTCACCGCCTGGCTGGCCGGTTAGGTGGTGCGGGTGCGATGAGCTCATCCACGGTGGCCACCGGCACGGCCGGCACGGCTTCCACCGGGCGCGGGAGGCGGCCCCGCATGGTCAACTGGACCCTGCTGCCCGCCGCCGCGGTACTCCTGGTGTTCTTCTTCTACCCGCTGGCCACGATCGTGTGGCGCAGCATCACCGAGCCCGCGTTCGGCCTGGACAACTACACCGTGCTGTTCACCGACGGGGTCTCGGTCACCGTGCTGCTGCGCACGCTGCGGACCGCCCTGATCGTCGCGCTGGTGGCGCTGGTGATCGCCTACCCGTACGCGTACGCCATGACGAGGGTGTCGAAACGCGGCCGGGCACTGCTGACCGTGCTGGTGCTGCTGCCGTTCTGGACCTCGGTGATGGCGAGGAACTTCGCCTGGTACCTGCTCGAGCAGCGGGGCGGCCTGATCGAGCGGTTCCTCGCCGCGCTCGGCATCGACGGCGTGGTGCTGCTCGGCAGCGTGACCGGGGTGACCGTGGCCATGGTGCAGGTGATGCTGCCGTTCATGGTGCTTCCGCTGTACAGCGGGATGAGTGCCATCGACCGGCGGCTGCTCGACGCGGCGACCAGCCTCGGCGCGTCGTGGCGCACCGCCTTCGCCAAGGTGTACTTCCCGCTGTCGCTTCCCGGTGTGGTCTCCGGATTCTCCCTGGTCTTCATCGTGACACTGGGGTTCTTCATCACGCCCGCGCTGCTCGGCACACCGCAGCAGTCGCTGGTGGCGCAGGTGATCGAGACCAGGGTCAGTGACCTGCTGGACTTCCCGGGAGCGGGCGCGTTCGGTGCGGTGCTGCTGGTGGTCACGCTGCTGGTGCTGTTCGCCGTGAGCCGGATCGCGCGCCCGACCGCGGCACTGAACCAGGCGGTGGACCGTGGCTAGCGCGGACCGGCCCCGCGCCGGGCGGCAGGGAATCGGCTGGGGTCTGCGTATCTGGGTGGTGCTGGTGGCCGCGCTGCTGCTGGCCCCGACGCTGGTGGTCATCCCGATGAGCTTCAGCGCGAGCGAGACCTTCGAGTTCCCGCCGCGGGAATGGTCGCTGCGCTGGTACGAGGAGTTCTTCTCCTCGCACGCCTGGATGTCCTCTGTGCTCAACTCGCTGCAGATCGGCCTGCTGACCGCGGTGCTGGCCACCGCGGTCGGGGTCGCGGCGGCGATCGGCCTGGACCGCACCGGGTTCCGGGGCAGGGAGATGCTGCGTTCGGCCGCGATGGCCCCGATGATCGTGCCCGGGATCGTGGTCGCGGTGGCGATCTACGGGACGTTCCTGCGCTGGCAGCTGAACGGGACGTTGCTCGGGTTCGTGCTGGCGCACACCGTGCTCGCGCTGCCGTTCGTGGTGACCTCGGTCGCCACCAGCCTGGCCGGCTACGACCGGGTGGTCGAGACCGCAGCCGCCAGCCTCGGCGCGTCCTGGTGGACGACGTTCCGGAAGGTGACCCTGCCGCTGCTGGCGCCAGGGGTGGCTTCCGGTTTCGTGTTCGCCTTCGTCGTCTCCCTTGACGAGGTGATGATCGCCCTGTTCCTGCAGACTCCGGACATCCGCACGCTGCCGGTGCAGATGTACAACTCGATCACTCTGGAAATCGACCCGACGATCGCCGCGGCCTCCAGCCTGATCGTGGCGATCACGACCATCGCCCTGCTGCTGCCGCAGCTGGTCCGCAGACGCCGGAGCGAATCATGAGCGCACAGCCGTCCACACCCACCAGTCACGGGATCCGGATCGCGAACGTGACCAAGGAGTTCCCCGCGCTGCCCCGGCCCGCCGTCGATGACGTGTCGCTGGACATCGCGCCGGGCGAGTTCATGACCTTTCTCGGCCCGTCCGGGTCCGGCAAGACGACCATGCTGTCGATGATCGCCGGATTCGTGCCGTTGAGCGAGGGCTCGATCTCCATCGACGGTGAGGACGTCAGCAGGCTCAAGGCACACAAGCGCGATCTCGGCGTGGTGTTCCAGCAGTACGCGCTGTTCCCGCACATGACGGCGGCACGCAACATCGCGTTCCCGTTGCAGCAGCGGAGCATGCCGAAAGCGGAGATCGCGACCAGGGTGCGCGAGGCGTTGCGGCTGGTCGACCTCGAGGAGGTCGCCGACCGGCTCCCGAAACAGCTCTCCGGCGGGCAGCAGCAGCGGGTCGCGCTGGCCCGCGCGGTGGTCTACGAGCCACGGGCGCTGCTGCTGGACGAGCCACTCGGCGCACTGGACAAGCGGCTGCGCGACCAGCTGCGCCGGGAGATCGCCCGGATGCACCGGGAACTGGGCATGACGTTCATCTTCGTCACCCACGACCAGGAGGAGGCACTCACCCTTTCCAACCGGATCGCGGTGTTCCACGAGGGGAAGGTCGAGCAGGTCGGCACTCCCGACGAGCTCTACGAACGCCCGCGGACGCTGTTCGTGGCGCGCTTTCTCGGCGAGTCCAACGTGTTCCACGGTGCCGCCGGTGCGGGCGAGCTCGCGGTGGTCCGGCCGGAACGGCTGGAACTGCACGCCGACCCCGCTGAGGCACCGGCAGGTTGCCCGCGGCGGGACGCGACCGTCACCGACGTCGTGTACGTGGGCAACCATCACCGGATCGGGCTGCGGTTCGCCGACGGCACCAGCGGCTCGGCGATGCGCCTCGCCGGCGCCGCTCTCCCGGCCGCGCCCGGCGAGCCCGTGGTGGTGAGCTGGAGCTCCCGGCACCAGGCCGTCATCCCGGACCCCGAGACCGCGGGCTCCCGGCTCGACCCGGCAGGTATGGACCAGACCGCCGCGACGGTCATCGGCTGACCGCGGCGACGAACAAGGAGAATGCCAGTGCGTCGAACAAGAACAAGAATGGCGGGAGCGGCCGGGTTCGCGGTCGCACTGCTCGCGGGCTGCACCGCGGGCACCGACGACCAGTCGCTGACCTTCGTGTCCTACGGTGAGGGCGCCTACCAGGACGGTCAGCAGCAGGCATGGCTGGAACCGTACGAGGATAAGTCCGATGTGGACATCACACTGGACGGGCCTTCGGACAACGCGAAGCTGCGTGCCATGGTCGAGGCGGGCAGGGTCACCTGGGACATCATGGACACCGACGCGTTCATGGCCAGGGAACACTGCGGCACCCTGCTGGAGAAGATCGACGTCGGCGACCTACGGGATTCGTTTCCGGAGGGAACCCTTTCCGACTGCGGGGTTCCGGCGGCGCTGTTCGGCCTGATGCCGATGTACAACGAGAACACCTACGGCGAGAACCCGCCGTCCACGCTCGCGGACTTCTTCGACACCAGCAAGTTCCCCGGTAAGCGGGTGATCTACGGCAAGGATCCGGCCATCGGCACGCTGGAGGCGGCCCTGCTCGCCGGCGGTGTGCCCGAGGACCAGCTCTACCCGCTGGACGTGCAGCGCGCCCTCGGCGTGTACGACCGGATCCGGTCCGACCTCATCTTCGCGCAGACCTACGGCCAGCAGCAGCAGGTGATGGTGGACGACCAGGCGGATATGGCGCTGGTGGTCAGCGCGCGGGCATACTCCGCGTTGCAGGCCGGTGGCACGCAGTGGAAGGCCATGCGGACCAAGGTTCCGGTCACCTGGGACGTGCTGGTGATCCCGAAGGGCAGCCCGCACAAGGACACCGCCGTGGACCTCATCCGGTTCGCCTCGCGGCCGGAGCAGGCCGCGAGGTTCGCCGAGATCTCGGGTGCGGGCCCGGCCAACGTCGCCGCCGAGCCGCGGGTAAACGAGCTGCAGCAACGGGTCGACGTGCTCGGCGCCGAGCACGTCGACCGCCAGGTGTTCATCGATGCCGACTGGTGGACCCCGAACTACACCTCGGTCGTGCAGGCGTGGTCGGCATGGCAGACCGGATGAGCCGGGCGAGCGGGCCGGACGGGCGAGGGAGGGCGTGATGCGCGCTGCCGTGCTGCGGCATGCCGGGCTGGACGGGATCGGCATCCGCGACGATGTCGAGACCGTCGCGGTGTCCGATGTGCTCGTCCGGGTGCGGGTACGGGCCGCCGGCGTCTGCCACTCCGACCTGTCCGCGGCCACCGGGCGGCTCGGCCTCGCTCCCCCGGTGGTGCTCGGCCACGAGGCTGCCGGTGAGGTGGTCGAGGTCGGTGACCAGGTGCGGGACTTCGAACCCGGCGACCGGGTGATGGTCTCCTGGGTGCCGCAGTGCGGCTCCTGCCCGTGCTGCCTGCGCGGGCAACCGGAACTGTGTGGCTACGCCCTCGAACCGGGCTACCGCAGGCCGCGGTTCCTGGTCGGGAGCAAGCCGGTGGCCGCGCAGGCCGGTTGTGGCGCGTTCGCCGAGGAGGTCGTGGTCACCCAGCACAACCTCGTGCGGCTGCCGGACGGTGTGCCGTACGAGATCGGTGCGCTGGTCAGCTGCGGGGTCAGCACCGGGGTGGGTGCGGTGCTGAACACCGCGGAACTGGCGGAGGGCGCCACGGCGGTGGTGATCGGCTGTGGCGGTGTCGGCATGTCGATCGTGCAGGCCGCCCGTGCCGCGGGCGCGGCCACCGTGGTCGCGGTGGATCCGGTACCGGCCAAGCGCGAGCTGGCCCGCACGCTGGGTGCCTCGATCGCCGCCGCCCCTGCCGAGCTCGCCGAGCACCTGCCCACCGCGGGCGGCGAGGCCGGGTTCGACGTGGCCTTCGAGGCGGTCGGTCTCCCGGAGACCATCCGGTCCGCCTACGACGCGACCAGGCGCGGCGGAACCACCGTGATCGTCGGCGTCGGAGCCGCGGAGGCCACGGTGCCGTTCTCCGCACGCGAGCTGTACGCGAGCGGCAGGCGCCTGGTCGGCTCGGTATTCGGTTCGTGCGACATCCACCGGGACTTTCCCCGCAACATCGAGTTGTGGCGCAAGGGTGAACTGGAGTTGGAAGCATTGATCAGCGATCGGATCGGCCTCACCGACCTGCCGGACGCGCTGCGGGCGCTGCGCTCCGGTTCCGCGCTTCGTTCGGTGGTGATCTTCTGATGACCGCCGACCAGCGGTACCGGCGGATCACCGCGGAGCCGCCCCGGATGGGCGAGAACCGGCAGCGGGAGATCCTGCGCACGGAGTTCGGCGTGACGCCGGCGGCCGTCCGGCCGCTGGCCGGAGAGACCGACCGCAACCTCTGGGTGGCGGACGGCTCCGGTGCCGAGTATGTACTCAAGGTCTGCGCTGCCGCCGAGGAGCGGGCGGTGCGGTTCCAGGCCGAGTTGCTGCGGCACCTGGCCGAGCGGGACCCGGAACTGGCGGTACCGCGGGTGGTGCCCGGCACCGCGGGCGCCGATGTGGTGGCCTGCCAGGACGGGAGCCTGGCCCGGCTGCTGACCTGGCTGCCGGGCACCCCGCTGGCCGAGGTCTCCAGGTACTCGCACGAGCTGCTCACCGACGTCGGCACGGCCGCGGGCCGGCTGGCGGCGGCGACCGGCGCCTGGCAGCCCGCGCACGCACCCCAGCCGCACTACTGGGAGTTCCCGCACGCCGTTACCGTGCTGGCCGACTCGCTGCCCCGCCTCGCCGATGCGGACCTGCGGGCCGCGGTCACCGGCATCCACGCCGAGTTCGTGCCGTTGCTGGACCGGCTACCGGACCTGCCGCAGGCTGTGGTGCATCACGACCTCAACGCCTTCAACGTGCTGGTCGAGCGGCGCGGTCAGCGGCGCAGGGTCTCCGGGCTGATCGACTTCGGGGACGCGCTGCGGACCGCGCGGGTGGCGGACCTCGCGGTGCTGCTGTCCAGCGCGATGCGCGGCAGTGCCCGCCCGCTGCGGGTCGCCTCCCTGCTCACCGCCGCCTACCACGCGGCATGCCCGCTCACCGAGGCCGAACTCGACCTGGTGTTCCCGCTGGCCGCCATCCGGGCGGCGGCGGTGGCGGCCACCACGGCGCGGCTGGACTCCTCCGGGGAGCACGGCGACCCCCGGCATCGCTCCCCCGCGGCCGCCGCGCTGGTCCGCACCCTCGCGCAAACCCCGGCCGCCGTCGGCACCGGCGTGATCCGGCGGGCGTGCGGGCTCCCGGCAGGCCCGGACACGGCCGCGGTCACCGGATGGCTCGCGGACAACGCGGGCACCTTCCGCGGGGTGGTGTGCGCGCGGACCCGGCCGGTGGACCTTTCCGCCGGCAGCCCGGTCTTCGACGAGGCCGACCCGCGCGATCCCGCCACGCTGCGGGCCGCGGCCCAGGCCGCGATCGTGGCGGCCCGGCCCGCGGTGCCGGTCACCCGCTACGGGGAGCCACGTTTCCTGGCACCGGCACGACGTGGCACGGCGACCGGGGAGCCCGCGAACGTACCGACCGGCGTCGAGCTGTTCCCCGCCGGGGACGAACCGGTCTTCGCCCCGGTCGCCGGTACGGTCGAGGCGACGGACCCGGACCTCGTGCTCCGGCACGAACCGGTGCGCGGCGTCCGGTTCTGGACCGGCTACTCCGGGCTGGCAACCGGGCTCGAGACCGGCGCCGAGGTTGCCGCGGGCCGGCGGATCGGGACCGTCCGCGCGGACGCGGGCGTCCCGTCCCCGCCGCGCCTGGGGATCCGGCTGTCGACCGTGCCGGTCACCTCGTGGTCCGACATCCCCGCGCTGGTGCCGCCTTCCGAGGCACCGGTGTGGCAGGAACTGCTGCCCGACCCGACGGCGCTCACCGGTCAGCCGGAACCGGCCGCGTGGTCTCCCGTGCTCGACCGCGTACTGGGCACCAGGGCCGAGCGGCTGCCCGCCACCCACCCGACCTACTACGACGAGCCGATCACCATGGTGCGGGCACGGGACTGCTGGTTCTACGACGAGCACGGCCGGTCCTACCTGGACTCGCTGAACAACGTGACACTGCTCGGCCACGGGCACCCGCGGCTGGTCGACGCGGCGACCCGGCAGCTGCGCAGGCTCAACACCAACAGCCGGTTCGTCTACCAGTCGCTGACCGAGTACGCGGACGCGCTCACCGCGACCCTGCCGGAAGGCCTGGACGTGGTGTACTTCGTCAACTCCGGCAGCGAGGCGAACGACCTCGCGCTGCGGATGGCGCGCTACGTGTCGGGACGCCAGGACGTGGTGATCATCGACGACGCCTACCACGGCTACACGGCCGCGGTCTCCGACGTGAGCCCCTCGCGGTACCGCCACTACGGCAAGCCGGGTACCACCCACCCCACGCCGGTACCCGACCGGTATCGCGGACCGTACGGTTACGCCGACCCGCGGGCCGGCGCGAGGTACGCCGGGCACGTGATCGACACCTTCGAGCGGCTCGCAGGCCAGCGCCGCGCTCCCACGGCGTTCCTGTTCGAGTCCCTGCTCGCGGGCGCGGGCCAGATCGTGCTCCCGCCCGGGTACCTGGAAACCGTCTTCGCCGCGGCGAAGCGGCACGGCGCGTTCACCATCGCCGACGAGGTGCAGGTCGGGTTCGGCAGGCTGGGCGAGGCGTTCTGGGGGTTCCAGACCCAGGGCCCCGAACTGGTGCCCGACTTCGTGACCATGGGCAAGTCGATGGGCAACGGGTTCCCGGTGGCGGCGCTGGTGACCACAAGGGCGATCTCCGAGGCCTTCGACGCAAGCGGCCGGTTCTTCTCCACCTACGGCGGCAACCCGGTCGCCTGCGCGGTGGGCCTCGAGCTGCTGCGGGTGCTGGAGGACGAGCGCCTGCAGGACAATGCCCTGCACGTCGGCCGGTACTTCCGGGACCGGCTGGCCGAGCTGGCGAGCACGCACGAGTTGGTCGGTGACGTGCGCGGGCAGGGCTTCTACAGCGGTGTCGAGCTGGTCCGTGACCGCGGCACCAGGGAGCCCGCCCCCGCGGAGACGTTGCTGGTCTGCGAGCGGCTCAAGGACGAGGGCATTCTCGTCTATCCGACCGGCCCGCACGGCAACGTCCTCAAACTCAAACCACCGCTGACCTTCACCAGGGCGCACGCGGACGAGTTCACCTCTACTTTGGACAACATACTGGAAGCGGGTTGGTGATGAAGGCCGATCTGGTGTTGCGTGGCGGTCGCGTACTGACCGTCGACGAGAACTTCACGGTCGCCTCGGCGGTGGCCGTCGCGGGGCAGCGGATCATCGCGGTCGGCGACGACGAGTCGACCAGCGCGCTGATCGGCCCGGAGTCCACAGTGGTCGAACTGGACGGGCGCGCGGTACTGCCCGGAATCAACGACGCGCACCTGCACCTGGCGATGTTCGGCCAGTCGATGTCCTCGGTCGACCTCACCGGGATCGAGTCGGCCGCGGCCTTGCGCGGCGCGCTGCGGGACGCGTCCACGACCCTGCCGGACGGGCGGTGGCTGGTCGGCGAGGGCTGGCGGGAAGCCAACATCGCCGAGTTCGGCGCATCGGGGCCGGGGCCGCACCGCGCGGTGCTCGACGAGGTCACCGGTAGCCGGCCCACCGTGCTGCACCACGCGTCGCGGCACTCGGTTCTGGTCAACAGCGCGGCGCTGCGCGTGGCCGGGATCGACCGGGACACCCCGGACCCGGCAGGCGGCGCCATCGTGCGTGACCCGGACGGCGAGCCGACCGGGATGTTGCTGGAGTCGGCGGGGATCCTTGTCACGCGGCACCTGCCCGCGCAACCGCGGCGGCAACGGCTGGACGCGATCGCCACCGCGATGCGCACGCTGAACTCGCTGGGCATCACCAGCGTGACCGATCCGATCGTCTGGCCGGAACTGCTGCGCGACTACACCGCGCTGCACCAGGCAAGCCGCATGACCGTCCGGGTCAACGCCCTGCTGCACTGGGAGTGGCCCTCGCCGTCGACCTCGGTGCGTAGGCTCGAGTCCGCGCTGGCGGAGGCCGGGCTGTCCACCGGGCTCGGCGACGACTGGTTGCGGGTCGGCGGGGCGAAGCTGTTCGCCGACGGCGTGCCGAGCCACGGTACGGCCTGGCTGCACCAGCCTTACCCGGACGGCGGACACGGGGGCCTGGTCACCCCCGGCGCGGACGACGACGCCCGCTATGCCGAGTTGCTGGACTCCATCGAGACGGTGCACCGGCACCGGTTGCAGGCGCAGATCCACGTGACCGGGGACCGCGCCGCCGACGCCGCCATCGACGGGATCGTCCGCGCCCAGCGGGGCGACCCCTGGCCTTCGGCACGGCACGCCCTGATCCACGGGACGCTGCTGGCGGAGGAATCGTTGCCACGGCTGGCGGAGCACGGTATCGGGGTGATCACCAGCTCGCTGATGAAGTCACACAGCGGGGCCACGATCAGCGCGGCGATCGGGACGGACCGGTGGGCGCGCGCGTTTCCCGCCGGCGCCCTGCTCGGGCACGGGGTGCCCGTGGCGGACAGCTCCGACGCGCCGGTCTGCTTCCCGGACTGGCGACGTGGCCTGGCCACTTTCCTCGGCGCCGCACCGCATCCGCTCGCCGAGATCCCGCCGGAACTGCGACTCACCCGCGAGCAGGGCATCCGGCTGTGGACCAGCGCCGGCGCCTACTTCGAGCACGCCGAGCGGCGCAAGGGCACGATCGAGCCCGGCAAGCTGGCCGATCTCGTCGTGCTGGACGGCGATCCGATGACCGCTCCCGCCGAGCGGCTCGCCGAACTCCGACCGAACCTGACCATCGTGGGCGGTCGCACGGTCTTCGACGCCGACACCCCCACCCCACCGGACATGCCCTGAACGTGGCGATCAGGACGCCCACCGTCGCGAACGGCACTATTGGGACGTCTGACGTCGCGAAAGCCACGTTCAGGGTCCTCGGGGGTGGGGTTAGCTGACTTCTTCGGGGGTGGCCGTCCAGGTGTTGCAGGCTGCGGTGCCCTCGCCCTCGAAGCCGGCCCGGGCCCAGGTGACCTGGTTATCGAGCGAGCCGTGCGTGTCGTCACCATCGGTGTTGCGGAAGTCCACCATGGCGGCCTCGCTCAGCGAGATGGTGACCGAACCACGCCCGGCGGCGCTGGCGATGAACAGCCCGGCGAAGCAGTTCGCCTGCAACTCGACCCGCCTGCTCATCTCCAGTTCCTCGGGACTGCCCTCGGGCATCGCGAAGGACACGTCGGCGACCGCGTACATGATCCCGCTCAGCGACTGCACATGGTGCCCGTACTCGTGCGCCAGCACCGCGAGATGGGAGGCCCGGTCCACGCCGACGGTGTCGAGCAACCGGTTCTCCGGCATGTAGATGACCTCGTCCAGCGGGCAGTAGTAGGCCGTGGCCTCCGATTCCGGCGGGGCTTCGCCACACCGGGTGGCCGCGTCCGCGGTCACCTCGAGCCCCGCCGCGAAGAACGGCTCGTTCACCTGCCGCAGCACCGGCTCCCACGCCTCGTCCAGGCAGCGCATCCCGGCCTCGTAGAAGGCGACAAGCTGGTCGGTGGACCGGCCGATCCGTGGCAGGTCGCAGGTCACCGCGGGCAGTACGACGCCGTCGTCCAGCAACGGGTTCGTGCCCAGCTCCCATACCGGTTCCGGCCCCTGGTCCTGGCTCGGCTCGCCGGGGGTCTTCTCGCTGAGCCCCGGTATCGCCACCGCCGTGCCCTCGACCGGATCCGCTGACCTGCCTGCCACCGCCACCACCAGCACCAGGCCGAGCACGATCACCAGGGTTCCGAGCAGGGCGACCGGTGAGTTGCGCGGCGGGGCCTGCGGGGGCGCCGGGGCGGGGTAACGCGGCGGGGGCGGCATGATGGCCCCTTGCCGCGGGTCCTGCCATGAGGACGGCGTTGCCCCGGGTACGGCCGGCTCCTCCGGCCGGTCGGCTCGGTACGGATCATCGGCACGGTCCACTGATCACCCTCGGTCGCTCCTGCACGGCGCGCGGACCTGCCGTGGTCCCCCCAGGATCGCAGCACAAAACCCCTCAAAGCCCGCGTCAAGTAAGGATATATGTCCGTTCAACGACATGCAGTCACAATCCGGGAACGGTCGGGGACCATGCACGGTCGCACCGGCAGGGGTACAGACTGTGGCCATGAGTGATCCCACCTCCCCGGTCCCCGCCGCAGCAGAACCCGACGACCCGCACCTCTGGCTGGAAGAGGTCACCGGCGAGCGGGCGCTGGGCTGGGTACGGGAGCGCAACGCCGAGACGATCGAGGAACTGACCGGCACCGAGTCCTTCGGCACGCTGGAACGCGAGATCCGCGAGGTGCTGGACGCCGACGACCGCATCCCCTACGTGCGGCGGCGCGGCGCGTACCTCTACAACTTCTGGCAGGACGCCACGCATCCGCGCGGGCTGTGGCGCCGAACCACCCTGGAGGAGTACCGCAAGCCCGTACCGGACTGGGATGTGCTGCTGGACGTGGACGCGCTCGCCGAGCAGGAGGGCGAGAACTGGGTGTGGCAGGGCGCCACCGTGCTGCGGCCTGGCCTGAACCGGTGCCTGGTCGAGCTGTCCAGGGGCGGCGCCGACGCCACCGTCGTGCGCGAGTTCGACCTGGAGAGCCGGTCGTTCGTCACGGACGGTTTCGAACTGCCCGAGGCGAAGAGCGCGGTGTCCTGGATCGACGAGGACCGCATCTATGTCGGTACCGACTTCGGCCCTGGCTCACTGACCAGCTCCGGTTATCCCCGGCTGGTCAAGGAATGGCGGCGGGGCACCCCGCTGGAGCAGGCCGGTCTGGTCTACGAGGGCAAGCCGGACGATGTCGCGGTGTACGGCCTGCACGACCCCACCGAGGGCTTCGAGCGGGACGTGGTCGTGCGCAGCATCGACTTCCACCACTCGGAGTTGCACCTGCGCACCGCGGACGGCCTGGTGAGGCTGGACGTGCCGGACGACGCGAAGGCCTCGATGCACCGCGAGTGGCTGCTGGTGCGCACCCGCTCGCCATGGACGGTCGGCGGTACCGAGTACCCCGCGGGGGCGCTGCTCGCCGCCGACCTGGCGGCGTACCTCGCCGGCGGGCGTGAACTGACCCTGCTGTTCGCGCCGGACGCGCACACCTCGCTGGACTCCTACAGCTGGACCCGCAACCACCTGATCCTGGACACCCTGTCCGATGTGCAGACGCGGCTCCGGGTGCTCACCCCGGACCCGGACGGCTGGCGGGACGAACCGCTGCCGGTGCCTGCCTCCGGCGCGGCCACCATCACCGTCAGCGACACCGATCCCGAGCAGAGTGACGAGTACCTGGTCAACGCCAGCGGGTTCACCGAGCCCTCCACGCTGGCACTCGGGCGGGTCGGCGGCGAACTGGAGACGCTGAAGCGGGCGCCCGCGTTCTTCGACGGCTCCGCGCACACCGTGGAGCAGCATTTCGCCACCTCGGCCGACGGCACGCGCATCCCCTACTTCGTCGTCGGCGACCGGGGCGATCGGCCCGCGCCGACGCTGCTCACCGCGTACGGCGGCTTCGAGCTCTCACTGACGCCCTCCTACAGCGGGGTCGTCGGCCGCGGCTGGCTGTCCCGCGGGGGCACCTACGTGGTGGCCAACCTGCGCGGCGGTGGGGAGTACGGGCCGGAGTGGCACACCCAGGCGGTCAAGGCGAACAGGCACCGGGTGTACGAGGACTTCGCGGCCGTCGCCGCCGACCTCACCACGCGGGGCATCACCACCCCCGAGTCGCTGGGCATCCAGGGCGGCAGCAACGGCGGGCTGCTGATGGGCGTCATGCTCACCCACTACCCGGAGCTGTTCGGGGCGGTGGTCAGCCAGGTCCCGCTGCTGGACATGCGCCGCTACCACAAGCTGCTCGCCGGAGCCTCCTGGATGGCCGAGTACGGCGACCCGGACTCCGAGGCCGAATGGGCCTACCTCAGCGAGTACTCGCCCTACCAGAACGTGGAACCGGGTCTGCACTACCCGCCGGTGCTGTTCGTGACGTCCACAAGGGACGATCGGGTGCACCCGGCGCACGCCCGCAAGATGGTGGCACGCATGCGGGACTACGACTACCGGACCGTGCGGTACTACGAGAACATCGAGGGCGGCCACGGTGCGGCCGCCGACAACGCGCAGCTTGCCTTCAAATGGGCCCTGGTGTTCGAGTTCCTGTGGCGGACGCTCGGCACGGGGTCATGAGCGGGTTCCGCAGCAGGCCGCGGGCGCCGCGGTGCCCGCGGCCTCGGATGCCGCCTTCTTGATGTCGGCGAGCATCTCGGTGCGCTTCTCCGGCGAGAGGTAACGGCCACGGCTGACCACCGAGTGGATGCGCTGGGTGTTGCGGATGTCGGCGAGCGGGTCGTCCTCCAGCACCACGAGGTCGGCGACCTTGCCGGGGGCGACGGTTCCGGCCGTGCGCTCCCGGCCGAGGTAGCGGGCGGCGTCCCTGGTCGCGAGCTGCAACGCGCGCATCGGGGACAGCCCGGCGTCCACCAGCAGCGCCAGCTCGTCGTGCAGCCCGAAACCGGGATAGCAGAACGGGTTGTTCGAGTCGGTGCCGGCGATCAGCTGCACACCGGCCTCGTCCAGGTCCCGCACCATCCGCTGCTGCGCGGCGAACAACCGGCGGAGGTTCTCGATCTCCTCCGGGGTGGAGGGCGCGGTGTAGCGCAACTGCTCCAGCCAGAACTCGGCGGTGCCCGGGGGCAGGTACTCCAGCCGCGGGTCCGCCAAGTCGAATTCCTCGATCGGCAGGGACTGGGCGTGCAGCACGTTCAACGTCGGTGACTGCCAGGTGCCGTTGCGCCGCAGGTGGTGGAAGAACGCGGCGGCGCGGCGCGGGCTGTGGCTGGCCAGCGACTGCCGCTCCAGTTCGCGGGCCAGCGCCATCCATGCCCACGGCTGTTCCGGATCCACCGGAACCGAGGTGAGCCGGCGACGCAGCTCGCCCTCCTTCGTGGAGGTAGCGAAGAACGTGCCGAACAGGTGCTCGAAACAGTCGAGGCCGGTGCTGCTCGCCGTCCAGGCGGAGACCCGGTCGGGCACGTGGCCGGCGAACGGCAGCCCGACCCGCCGTGCCTCCTCGGCGAGCGCGGCGAAGGGTTCCGGGTGCAGGAAGGAGTACCCCTTGACGAAGTCAGCGCCCTTGTCCACGGCGGTGCGCACGGCGGCCCTGGCCTCGGCCGCGGTTTCCACGACGGCCGCACCGCTGGACTCGTGGATGGAATGCGGCCCGTCGATGATGGTGCTGGCGATGACCATCCGCGGTCCGAGCAGGGAGCCGCTCTCGATCCGGTCGCGCAGGTCGTGCAGCGCGGGCGAGAAGCCGTACATCTCACGGATCCCGGTGACGCCGTTGACCACGTACAGCGGCGGGTAGATCTCCGGGATCGGCGAGGTGTGCACGTGCATGTCCCACAGTCCCGGGATGACGTACTTGCCGTGCAGGTGCACCACCGTGGCCCCGGCCGGGATGGCGGTGCGGTCCAGCGACCCGACGGCCACGATCCGGTCGTCGGCCAGTACCACGGTGGCGTTGCGACGCGGCGGGCGGCCGGTGCCGTCGATCAGGGTGGCGCCGGTCAGCACGGTGATCCGCGGAACCGCGCCCGTGGCCTGGCCGGAAAGCAGGGGCAGCGCGCCGCCCGCGACGGCGAGACCGGCGCCGCCCCTGGCCAGCCGGCCGAGGAACTCCCTCCGACTCGGACCCGTACCCGCCGATCTGTCTACTGTGGACAAGACTTCCCCCTGTGTCGCCGATCCTGTGTCTCGACGATCACACTAAAGGCTCTCCCCACGGGAGGGTCAACCGTCGATGCCCGGGTGCCCAGGGGCTCGGGCCGCTGCTCGCCCCGCCGGCCCGGCACCAGCGCGAGCAGGCCGGACTCGACCTGGAACGGATCACTCATGGCAGGTCAGGGGCTACGGGCGAGACCGCGCGGCCCGCTGGACGTGACCTCCGGAGGGACACCTGTTCGGGCGCTCGGCGGGGCAAGGCACACTGTCCCCCGTGGGAGGTAAGCAGAGCGCGGGAATTCTCCTGTTCCGCGGGACGGGTCCGGAGGCCGAGGTACTCCTCGGGCACATGGGCGGCCCGTTCTGGGCGAAACGGGACGAGGGCGGATGGTCCATACCCAAGGGTGAGTGCGATCCGGAGGAGGATCCGCAGGCAGCGGCGGAGCGTGAGTTCCGCGAGGAGCTGGGGGTCCCGGTTCCGGACGGCGAGTGGGTCGCCCTCGGTACCGCACGGCAGTCCGGCAGCAAGACGGTGACCATCTGGGCGGTGCACAGCGACCTGAATCCGGACCTGGTGACGCCGGGGACCTTCGAGCTGGAGTGGCCACGAGGTTCCGGAAACGTGCAGGAGTTCCCCGAGCTCGACCGGGTCGCCTGGTTCGACCTCGCGCAGGCGGAGACGAAGCTGGCCAAGGGGCAGCGGGTGTTCCTGGACCGCCTGTCCGAGCAGCTCGCCTAGGCCAGTTCCCGCTCGGCCCGGCGGGTGAACGCCAGGCGAGGTCGGCGATGTGGGTGAGCACACGCCCGCTCGACCAGCCCGGCGGGGGTCATGGTCACAGCAGCCCCCTCGTCCATGCCGAGCCCGCCCGGGTGTAGCTCAGCCGAGTGTGCCTGCGCCCAGGGTCGCCCTGCCAGAACTCCACCTCCTCGGCTTCCACCACGTAGAGCGTCCAGTCCGGGGCCACCAGCTCCGGGTCCCGCGCGATCCGGTCCTCGGCACGCTCGAGTTCGGCGGCCAGCTCCGCGCTGCCGGACAGCGGCTCGCTCTGCCTGCCGAGCAGCCCCACCGCCCGGGCTCCCGGCGAACGGTTCCGGTAGTCCCGCGCACTCGCCGTGCCGCCGGCGAGGTGAACCGGGCCACGCACGCGTACCTGCCGGCCCAGCGCCGCCCAGTAGCAGGGGAGCGCGGCCCACGGGGTGTTCGCCAGCTCCTTGCCCTTGCGGCCGGCCGAGCTGGAGGCGAACCACCAGCCCGTGCCGTCGACGTCCCTGAGGATGAGTACGCGGGCCGAAGGCAGACCACCGGGATCAACGGTGGACAGCGTCATCGCGTGTGGCTCCACGACCCCCGCCTCGATCGCGTCGGTCAGCCAACGCGCGAACAGCGTCGCGGGCTCGGCGGGCGCGTGATCCGGGTCGAACGCGGGCAGGTCCCCGGCGAGTGAAGGCAACCCGCAACAGGCCACGCAGGCCGTTCACGCCCTCACCAATGGATGGCGACTCCGGTGACATCAGGCGACCGTGGCCAGCCTTGTCACATGGAATCAAGACGAGAAACCATGAGGATCGGGCCGTGGAACATCTGGCACTGGCACTGGCACTGGCCGCGACGATCCGGCACGGCGGCCAGAGCGGGGTCGCCGACGACCTGGCCACCCTGACCGGGTTCGCCGGGTGGATCCGGCAGCGAAGCGATCGCCTCGGGGAGGACGTATCGCACGTGGACGATGAGCAGACCTGGCACCAGGTCCTGGACCTGCGGCGTGCGCTTCGTTCGCTGTTCGCCAGGGCGGCGCGGCCCGGGCCGCCGAGCGGGGCGGACGCCGACCGGTTGCTGGACCCGGACATCGCGCTGCGGCAGGTGAACGCCGCGTCCGCCGTGGCTAGGGCGCCGCAGCTCGCCTGGCCGGAGGGCGGCGCCCCGCGGGTGTGGCACCGGACCGCGGCGGCGGACCCACGGACCCGGTTGGTCGCGGCGCTGGCCAGCGCGGCGATCGACTTCCTCGGCAGCGAGGAGGCGTCCCGACTGCGAGCCTGCCCCGCCCCGCGCTGCGTGCGCTACTTCGTGCGGGAACATCCCCGGCAGACCTGGTGCAAGCCCTCCTGCGGGAACCGGGCCAGGGTCAGCCGCTATTACCGGCGGCACCGCGAGTGAGGCGGCGCGGCGCGCTCGGACGGCAATGCGGCCGGCTGTGAGCGGTGTACGCGATCAGCACTCACCCGCACCCGGTAGGCGTGGTCGGTCACCAGCACGATGGCCGTCGCGGCGATGACCGCGCCGTGAGGCCTGATGCCGGAGTCACGCCCGGCATCAGGCCTGGTGCACGTTCGGATCAGCTACAGCCGGAGGTGGCGCCGCAGCCTTCACAGGCGTAGCAGGAACCCGCGGGGCGCATCTTCGTCCCGCAGGTCATGCACAGCGGCGCGTCGGCGGCCTTGCCCATGTGCAACTCGGCCAACTCGGCTGTGGTGTGTGCCTCCCGCATCGTCTCCCGGTCCTCATCGGCGGGGGCGCCGCGCGGATCATCCGCGTACACGCTGCCGCGCAAGGCGTCCAGGTCCACGTTCTCCTGTTCACCGGTGCCGTTGCCGTAATCGGACTCCACCTGCGCGGACCGTTCGTCCGCGGTGAAGATGCCCAGCTGGACCCGCTTCTCGTAGGGCAGGTAGTCCAGCGCCAACCTGCGGAACAGGTAGTCCAGCACGCTGGTGGCGATCCGCAGGTCCGGATCGTCGGTCATACCCGCGGGCTCGAACCGGAGGTTGGCGAACTTGGCGACGTAGAACTCCAGCGGGATGCCGTACTGCAGGCCGACCGAAATGGACATGGAGAAGGCATCCATCACCCCGGACAGGGTGGAGCCCTGCTTGCCGAGCTTGACGAAGATCTCGCCGAGCCCATCGTCCGGATAGGAGCCCGCGGTCAGGTACCCCTCGGCGCCACCGACGGTGAAGGACACCGTCTGGCTGGGGCGCTTCTTCGGCAACCGCTTGCGGACCGGGCGGTACTCCACCACCGTCTCCGGCTCCTCGGTCTCCTTGTCCCGCTTCGCGGTGGACAGTGGCTGGCCGACCTTGCAGTTGTCACGGTAGATCGCGAGCGCCTTCAGCCCCAGCTTCCAACCCTGGAAGTAGATCTCCTCGACATCCGCCACGGTCGCCTGCTCCGGCATGTTCACCGTCTTGGAGATGGCCCCGGAGAGGAACGGCTGTACCGCGGCCATCATCCGCACGTGTCCCATCGGGGCGATGGAGCGTTCACCGACCGCGCAGTCGAACACGTCGTAGTGCTCGGGGCGCAGGCCCGGCGCGTCCACCACGTGCCCGTGCTCGGCCACGTACTCGACGACCGCCTCGACCTGCTCAGGCTGGTAGCCCATCGAGGTCAGCGCCCCGGGCACGGTCTGGTTCACGATCTGCATGGACCCACCGCCGACCAGCTTCTTGAACTTCACCAGCGAGAAGTCCGGCTCGACCCCGGTGGTGTCGCAGTCCATCATGAATCCGATGGTGTTGTGACTGACGAAGCCGTTGGCGACATACGTGACGTTGTCCGGAACTGACAGGTCGTAGGTGGGCTGGACACCGCCGTCCTCGTTGGCGGCCACCGCCTCGAAAAGGTAGTTCAGCGCACGCGCCAACCGCTCGTCCCCGGTGTCCCCGAGCAACTGCCGAGCGGCCATCC
This sequence comes from Amycolatopsis cihanbeyliensis, assembly GCF_006715045.1. Classification (GTDB taxonomy): domain Bacteria; phylum Actinomycetota; class Actinomycetes; order Mycobacteriales; family Pseudonocardiaceae; genus Amycolatopsis; species Amycolatopsis cihanbeyliensis. The sequence goes on from NZ_VFML01000001.1 coordinate 1,965,608, forward strand.
TGGCCACGCCGCCGGTCGTGCGCAATGACGCCAGCACAGCAGCACGCTGCGGGTGACCAGCCGGCACGATCTCCTCCCACACCTCGCGGGGGAGATACACCCGGTCGCGTTCGGCCGAACCCTTCGGCTCGAGTGCCCCCATCAACCGCGACTTGCGCTCACCGATGAAACCGATGAGCTCGTCGAAGTCGAGCGCATGATCGATGTTGCGCAGGCACACCTGGTGCGACGCTCCACCCCGACCGCTCTCGGTCACGCGAGTGGTCGTGGCCAGCCCGAGCGGCAACAACATGCTGCGAACATCGTCGGCGAACGACTCCGAAGCGGTCGACAGGCTCGGCACACCCTCGCGCACCGAGCCACCGGCCTCGAACAACCCACGCAGGAAGGCGGTGTACACCGCCCCGTCATTGGTCTCGCGGACGGCGGCTGGCACACGCGGCGTCCGTCCCTTGCCGGTGTGGTCCACGCCGGGGAGGTCCTTGGCGAACCCTGCCGCCTTCCACCACCTGGCGAGCCGGACGGACTGAATACTGACCTCGTGACAGCCGGCACGCGAGGCGACCGCTGGTTCGAGTCCGAACAGCTCCTTCGACAGCACGCTCAGCCGGGCGACCACATCCAGGTCGGTGTCGGCAACGCAGAGCCGGATGCCCTCGGCATGCAGACTACCGTCACCCATGAAGTAGCCGACCAGCTCGGCGAGGTCCTGGTCGACTGCGTCGGGGACCTGGACGTCCCGGTCGACGGCGTAGTAGGCCTGGCCCAAGACGGGCAGCGGGATCCGCCGTGGTTCACCGACCAGACCGTTCAGCTGGATCGGTACGACATCCGATGCCTCGATGTCGGCGAGCCGCTTCCACACCCAGGTACCGGTAGCCGGGTCGACGATCTTGACCCGATGAGTGAGAGTGCCCTGAATCCGGTAACCGCCGTCGGTCACGATGCGGCGCGTCGGTTCCTCACCGTTGATGAAGAACTTCGTCGCCGAGCGAGGCCCGTCATCGGTCGAGACGGCCAGGTCCAGGTGCTGCCACCGGTCACCGTAGGGGTCGCCCAGCTCCGAAAGCCGGGTCAGGCCGCGCTCGGTCGTCACCACCGTATCGCCGGTCAGGCAACCGGTCGGAGCGAGCACGCTGGCCTGGGCGTTGCGCCAGCCGTGCTGGCCGCCGATCTCGATTCCGCGCTGCCACTCCTTCGTGGCCAGATCGCGCACCGCGACATCGTTGACGTGCATGGTCCGGATCTCGTCGTTGGCCGCGGCGTGCTTGCGCATCACCCGCTGGTGTGCCTTGGCATTGCGGGAATAGCCCTCGTACGGCCCGACGGCGGCGGCCAGCTCGGCGGACCGCCGGTAGGACACACCGGTCATCAGGGAGGTGATGGCCCCGGCCAGCGCGCGCCCGTCCGGGGAGTCGTAGGCGTGGCCGGTGGCCATCAGCAACGCACCCAGGTTCGCGTAGCCGATGCCGAGCTGCCGGAACTTCCGGGTGGTGTCGCCGATCGCCTCGGTCGGGAAGTCCGCGAAGGAAATGGAGATGTCCATCGCGGTGATCACGAACTCCACGGCCTTGGCGAACAACTCCGCGTTGAACATGCCGTCCTCGCCGAGGAACTTCATCAGGTTCAACGAGGCGAGATTGCAACTGGAGTTGTCCAGATGCATGTACTCCGAGCATGGATTGGACGCGGTGATCCGGCCGGACTCGGGGCAGGTGTGCCAGTCGTTGATCGTGTCGTCGTACTGCAGGCCGGGGTCGGCGCACTCCCATGCCGCCTGAGCCATCGAGCGGAACAGCGGTTCGGCGTCCACCTCCTCGACGACCTCACCGGTCAGCCGGGTCCGCAGGCCGAACTTGCCCTCCGCCTCCACGGCTCGCATGAACTCGTCGGACACCCGCACCGAGTTGTTCGCGTTCTGGTACTGCACCGAGTTGATGTCCGCGCCGCTGAGGTCCATGTCGAACCCGGCGTCGCGGAGCACCCGGATCTTCTTCTCCTCACCGGCCTTGGTCTGGATGAACTCGTCGATGTCGGGATGGTCCACGTCGAGCACGACCATCTTGGCGGCGCGCCGGGTCGCACCGCCGGACTTGATGGTGCCCGCGGACGCGTCGGCGCCACGCATGAAGGAGACCGGGCCGGAGGCGGTACCCCCGGAGGAGAGCAACTCCCGCGAGGAACGGATCCGGGAGAGGTTGAGGCCGGCGCCGGACCCGCCCTTGAAGATCAGGCCCTCCTCCCGGTACCAGTTGAGGATCGACTCCATGTTGTCGTCCACGGCGAGGATGAAGCACGCCGATACCTGTTGCTTCGACGGCGTGCCGACGTTGAACCACACCGGGGAGTTGAAGCTGAACACCTGATGCAGCAGCATCCAGGTCAGCTCGTGCTCGAAGATCTCGGCATCGGCCTTGGTGGCGAAGTAGCCGTGCTTCGTACCGGCGTCCACATAGGTCAGTACCACGCGGTCGATCAGCTGGCGCAGGCTGTGCTCGCGCTGTGGTGTGCCGAGCGCGCCACGGAAGTACTTGCTCGCCACGATGTTGGTGGCGTTGACCGACCAGGACTCGGGAAACTCCACGCCGCGCTGCTCGAAATTCACCGTGCCGTCGCGCCAGTTGGTCATCACGACGTCCCGGTGCGCCCAGGTCACCTCGTCGTAAGGGTGCACACCCTCGGTGGTGAACACCCGCCGCAGGCTCAACCCGCGCTTGCGCCGCTTTCCGCCCTTGCCAGCGGCTTCCGCATCGGTCCCGACGGTTTCCGTCATATCTTCTCCCCGCTCCGTGCGCGCGACTCGCGCTACTCGGTGTCCTTTGGGTCCTCCGGTTCACGCCCCTCCGGAGCACCGTCCGGCTCGGTCGAACCGGCGATGGCCTCGCGTAGATCCGCGATTTCTTTCTCGAAGTCCTCGATCGAGGAGAAGGAACGGTAGACGCTCGCGAAGCGCAGGTACGCCACCCCGTCGAGCTCGCGGAGCGGACCGAGGATGGCCAGCCCGACCTCGTGGCTCGGAATCTCCGCGACCCCGGCCGAACGGATCGACTCCTCCACCCGTTGCGCGAGTTGCTGCAACGCGTCGTCATCGACCGGACGGCCCTGGCAGGCACGACGCACTCCCCGAACCACCTTGTCCCTGCTGAACTGCTCGGTGACCCCGGACCGCTTGACCACGGCGAGCACCATCGTCTCCGAGGTCGTGAACCGACGTCCGCACTCGGAACAGGAACGGCGACGCCGGATGGCTTGCCCTTCATCGACCTCCCGGGAGTCGACGACCCGGGAGTCGGCATGGCGGCAGAACGGGCATCGCATCCGCCCATCACCTTCCTCTCCGCGCCGGACTCACGGCGGGTCTCCGCGGACACCCGGTGGGCAACGCGTGCAACTGGGACAACTACCGCAAGTCTACCCCAACCTGTGGACCAACTACCGATGTGTAACTACTACATGTAGGGGTTGACCTTAAGCCGACCCTCGCGCCCGCGCAACGGCGGGACGGCAGATCCTACAACCGGGTGACAACGGCCGCCCGGCTCAGCCCCCCACCGGCACGACGCCCGACTGGTGCGGCACGGCGAGCGGGGTACCCGCGGGCACCGTACCGCCGGTGAGCTCGTTCAACTCCTGGATCCGCCGGATGACCGCATCGGGTTCGCTGTCCGGGGCGAACCGGTCCGCGACGTCCCGCAAGGTCTCCCCCGGCGCCACGGCCACCAGCGTGGTCTCCGTGGGAACCGGGGCCGCGCCACCCACTCCCTCGGCAAGCAGGCCGAGCCCTGCCACGCCGATGCCCGTCGCGACCGCGAGCGCGACCAGCCACGGCCAGCGCCGCGGCACCCGCCGGGGCGCGCAGCCGACCACCGGCGGCACCCGGCGGCCCGCCACCACCCTGGCGCGGGTCGGTGGTCGTCGCGGCTCACCCCGCCGCCGGGCGGGCACGCCGGTACGCACGGGGCGCATGCCGATGCGACGTCCGGGGTCGACCCGGATGCTCCCGCCACCGCCGGGCGCGGTGTCGTTATGGGGTATCACCTCGCCATGGGGCGCGTCGTCCTGCGCGACGCCACCGACGGCACGTCCTGCACGGTCCACGACCAGCGACATCACGGCCTCCTCCGGCTCTCGGTCGAGGGCTCGACCAGATCGAACACTCGTTCTATCGAACGCCCGTGCGAATGTGTACCACCTGGCACCGACAAAATCGAGTAGCCGGAATCGGCCGTCGTGTCCGGCCGACCGCGTGAAACCGCCCCGACCAGGGCACTCGATGGGTGACAACTACCTGAAGGGCACGGCGTGTCGGTCGAACAGATGTTTGAAATCCCCCGCTCGGGGGGCTAACGTCGGAGATCAGAACGGTGGGCCCACACCGAACGAACCGGAAGGCGGTGCCGCATGGCCGAGAAGAAGTACGGGAAGGGTGTCAAGATACGCCCGCTTCCCGAGGTAGACCCTCCCATTCCCGACATGCTCGAGGATCCCGACGACAGCCTGACCGTACGCCAGCAGCAGGTGCTGGAAGTGATCAGGGCCTGGGTCGACCGCTTCGGCTACCCCCCGAGCGTACGGGAGATCGGCGAGGCTGTCGGGCTCAACTCCACATCCTCGGTGTCGCACCAACTTCGTGCGCTGCAGCGCAAGGGTTACCTGCGCCGCGACGCCAACCGCCCGCGCGCGGTCGGCGTGCTCACCGCGCAGGCCGAGCCCCCGGCCGTGGTGCCGGTGGCAGCGGCGTCCGCGGAGGTCGAACAGCTGCCGCAGCCGGCGTTCGTGCCGCTGGTCGGGCGGATCGCGGCCGGTGGTCCCGTGCTGGCCGAGCAGGCCATCGAGGATGTGTTCCCGCTGCCGAAGGACATCGTCGGCGAAGGCGAGGTGTTCCTGCTCAGCGTCACCGGTGACTCGATGGTCGACGCCGCGATCACCGATGGCGACTGGGTGGTCGTCCGGCAGCAGCCGACCGCGAACAACGGCGAGATCGTGGCCGCGATGATCGAGGGCGAGGCCACGGTCAAGACGTTCAAGCGCACCGACGAGCACGCTTGGCTGATCCCGCAGAACGAGGCCTACGAGCCGATCCCGGCCGACGACGCGACCATCCTGGGCAAGGTGGTGGCGGTGTTGCGCCGGCTGTGACTCGGCCGACCCAGCCGACCAGCCGACCCAGCCGACCAGTCGGCTCCGCCCACTCAGCCAGCTCAGCGCCGACGGAGCTTGTCGATGCCGAAGACGAGCGCGAGGGCCACCCCGAGCGCCACGGCGACGGCGGGCAACGTGGGCAACCCTTCCTCGGCTTCCGGGTCCTGCTCCGCGGCCTCGGCTCCCGCCGCGGGTGAGGCGGCCGCGGTACCGGCCGTTCCGGCGGCACCAGGCTCCGCGCCGCGCGCCGTGGCCAGTGCGCTCGCGTCGCGGACGGCCCGCACCGGCTGACCGACGCCCTCGCTCGCGGACAGCAAGGTGCCTTCCGGGTCGAAGGCGATCGCCTCGCCCTGCCGCTCCTCCGGCAACGGTATCCGCAGCGGTTCGCGCTGCAGGGCGGCGAGCACGTCGCCCTCCGGCGCCGGGTAGAGGTAGGCGTCGGTGTAGGTGCGCAGAGCGAACACGGTCCCGTCCACGCTCGCCGCCGCACCGGTGACCAGCATCGACCCGACCGTCCCCACCGGACCACCCGGGGTGTCGGTGGCGTCGATGCGCAACGAGCCGACGTGCTCCAGCTTGGTCGGGCCGGGGCTGTCGAGCTTCCCCGACGGCCGGTAGACCTCGGCCTTGCCCAGCACGTGCTTGGTGATCACATGCGGGGTACCGGCCCGGTCCAGCAGCAACGCCTCGGCATCGTGCTGCCCGTCCGGGTAGGTCAACCGGTACAGGGTGGCGCCGCCCTCCGGGGAGACCGCGTGCAGCGCGATCGTCTCCCTGCGCTTGTCGTTGTCGCCGGTGTCGGACAGCCACAGGGTGCCGTCGGCCGCGCGCGCCATGTCCTCGACGTCGAACGGGTCGGTCGGATCGGTGAGCACCCGCTCGACCCGGCAGTCGTGGCCGAGTACGAACACCTCGATCCGGGTGCCGCCGTCGTTGACGGCGTACCAGTGGTCCTCGTCGGCGGCCAGCCCGGACAGCTCGGCCAGCCGCTCGTCCCGAACCGTGCACAGTGCCTCGGCCCGCGGTACCGCCGCCGTCGCGGCCGGCGTGAACACCATCGTGCTGACGCCCACCGCTATCGCACCCACCATCGCGCCGAGCCGCCCGTGCCGTGTCACGGGCATTACGGTACTCACCGGGGACGCGCGTAGCGGTGCGGACCCGCGGGGCGGGTGCTACTTCGGCACGCCGCCCTCCTCGTACTCCCGCAGTGCCGCCGCCAGGTCCGGGTGCACCCTGGCCCGCAACCGGGTGCCCTCGGGCGTGTGCTCCTCGGCGAGCACCTCGCCGTCGGCGTGCGCGCGGGCCACCAACTCGCCGCGCGCGTACGGCACCACGACGTCCACCATCGACTCCGGCCTGGGCAGCCGGTCGGCGATGGCCTCGACCAGGGCTTCGATCCCCAACCCGGATCGCGCGGAGGCCACCAGCGCGCCGGGGAGCTGATGCCGCAGCTTGGCCAGGGTGAGCTGGTCGGCCGCGTCCGCCTTGTTGATCACCAACAGTTCCGGGGGCAATGGCTCGACCCGGCTGGCGGTGATCTCGCCGAGCACCTCACGCACGGCGTTCACCTGCTCCTCCGGAGCCGGGTCCGAGCCGTCCACCACGTGCAGCAGCAGGTCCGCGTCGGCCGCCTCCTCCAGCGTGGATCGGAAGGCGTCGACGAGCTGGTGCGGAAGGTGCCGGACGAAACCGACGGTGTCGGTCAGCGTGTAGGTGCGCCGGTCCGGGGTCGCCGCCTTGCGGGTGGTCGGATCCAGGGTGGCGAACAGCGCGTCCTCCACCAGCACGCCCGCCCCGGTGATCGCGTTCAGCAGGCTGGACTTGCCCGCGTTGGTGTAGCCGACGATGGCCACGCTGGGCACCTCGTTGGCCAGCCGCCTGCCGCGCTTGGTCTCCCGGATGGTGTCCATCGAGGCGATCTCTCGGCGCAGCTTGGCCACCCGCTTGTTGATCCGCCTGCGATCGGTCTCCAGCTTCGTCTCACCGGGACCGCGCAGGCCCACGCCGCCGTTCCCGCCACCGGCGCGACCGCCTGCCTGCCGGGACAGCGACGTACCCCACCCCCGCAGGCGGGGGATCAGGTACTGCAACTGGGCCAGCTCGACCTGCGCCTTGCCCTCGCGGGAACGCGCGTGCTGGGCGAAGATGTCCAGGATCAGGGCGGTCCGGTCGATCACCTTCACCTTGAGTTTCGCCTCGAGCTGTCGCAGTTGGCCAGGGGAGAGCTCACCATCGCAGATCACCGTGTCCGCGCCGGTCGACAGCACCACGTCGGCCAGCTCGCGCACCTTGCCCGAGCCGATGTAGGTGGCCGGGTCCGGCCGGTTACGGCGCTGCACCAGGCCTTCGAGCACCTCGGAGCCCGCGGTCTCGGCCAGCCTTGCCAGTTCGGCCAGCGAAGCCTCCGACTGTACGGCGGTGCCCTCCATCCATACCCCGACGAGCACGACGCGCTCCAGTTGGAGTTTGCGGTACTCGACTTCGGTGACGTCGTCGAGTTCGGTGGAGAGCCCGGCGACACGGCGCAACGAGGCGCGCTCCTCGAGCTCCAGCTCGCCCGCGGACGGCTCGCTCTCGATCA